>NZ_JAFBDH010000003.1 GCF_016908115.1 Peptoniphilus gorbachii | reverse complement strand
TTCGTCCTGAGCCAGGATCAAACTCTCAATTAAAAATTTGTATGACTCATTAGTTTTCTCAAAACTAAACGAATATCTGGTTTGCTTTGTGATTCTTTTACGAATCTGTGATTCATTACGAATCTTTTTATCTTCACACTATTTAATTATCATGTTTCTTGCTACTTTTTTAAGTAGCTTATTTATTATAACTTCTTAAAAAATCTTTGTCAAGTAAATTTTACATTTTTTTATTTTAATTTACTGACTTTTTAAGAAGTGTTGCCTCACGAGACAACTTGTATAGTATACAATGCTTTTTAATTCATGTCAATACTTATTTCAAATTTTTTATAAATTTTTCCAACTCTTTGTTTGGATTGATTGCAAGGGCTTTTTCTAGGTATTCTATTCCCTTTTCTTTCATATTTTTGTTTAGATAAATGATACCTAAATTATAATTTAGTGGATAGGAATTCTCTATTTCAGATAAACCCATTTTTAATACTTCTATGGCATCATCAAATTTGTTTTTTCCTGCATAAAGTGTTGACAGTAAATTTACATTTTCTTCTAATACTTTTTTGTCAACTGATTCTTTTGCAAATTCTTCTGCACTTTCTAAATCTCCCAAGTTGTAATAGGTTATGGCTACTACATAATAATATTTTTCATCTTTATTAAAGTTTTCAGATATGCCTTTTAATAGGTTTAATGCCTTGTTATATTCTCCGTAGGATAGATAAGTCTTTGCTGAGTCAAAATTTACGCTATCTTTTATTATTTCCATTTCTTTTCGCACTTCGTCTTTTAATTCTTCACTATCAGATAAGTTTATGAATTTTTCAAAGTACATATTTGCCTTAATATATTTTTCTAGGGACAAGTTGATGTAGGCAAGTCTATAGTAAGAAAGGCTGTATCTTTCATCTAGGTTTAAGACTTCATTGTATTTTTTTATAATTATGTTTAATAGTTTTTCAGCTTTTTCATAATTATTTTCTATTTCTATTTTGTTGTAGAGAGACTCCAATATATTTGCCTCTTTAAAAATAATATCAGCATCTTGATTACTTATTTCTTCATATCCCTTTAAATATATATAGGAATCCAAGGGATCTTTTTCTTGATTTATAAAGGCTTTGTGCATGGCATAATTTTTCATATCTATTTTTAAAGCTTTTAAAACTTTTTTATATTCCTCTGCGTATTTAAACTTTGAGTCTATGCCCAAAAGATAAATCATTGCATCTACAATTTTTTCTAAATTTATCTCTTCTTCTAATTCTTTTTCTTTAATTCCTTCTATGATATAGTCTAATTTTATGGGCAAAGAGAAACCAACGGGAAGTTTAATATCTTCCAGTTGGTATTCTTCTTTAAGCTCTATAAAAACTATATTTTTTAATTTTTTATTTATTTCTTCTTTAAAAAGATTTTCCATTAAATCTCCTCTTTTTCTACTTGTCTTCTGACATTATTATAAATAATAACAGATAAAATATAGTTTTTCAATTTTATCTCATCATAACTAGCATGGAATTTAGACCGTAAGCCTTGCCTTCTCTTCTTGCTGAATGAAGATTTAAATTCACATAGGTTGACTGAGAGGATTTATCTATGTTTTTCTCTTCTATTCCTGCATCTAATAAGATTTCTTTATTTACATCAACCATAGATAGATGCCAAGTGCCACCGATTTTTTTAAAAAATTTATCTCTGTTATTAAAATCTTTAAATTCCTCATAGACTTCTTCGCCAACTTCATAATTTTCTATATCTATACTTGGTCCAATATAGGCGATTATATCTTTAGGATCTGATTTAAATTCTCTTTTCATTTTTTCTAGGGCTTTTTCTGGAATTTTTTTATTTGCTCCTCTCCAACCTGAATGAATTATTGAAAGAACTTCTCTTTTTTTGTCATAAAGAACAAGAGGAGTGCAATCGGCAAATTTTATGAGAAGAGCAAGGTTTTTCTTGTCAGTAATTAGTCCGTCAGTGTCCTTAAAGTTTCTGCCGTAAATAAATTTATCTCCATTTTTTCCATGACAGTAGGCAATTTTATCTGTGTGAGTTTGTTTACAGGAATAAATTTCATGTGGATTTATTTTAAGTCTTTTTATTATATCATCTACATAGTCCTTAACTTTTTCTCCCTCTTTTGCATAGGAAAGAGAATATTCTATTCCACTTATAAGGTTTATTATTCCATTATTTTCTAAAAAATCGGATTTCATTTTATTTCTCTAGGTCAATATCTAATAATATTGGTGCATGGTCTTGTCTTTCTCCAGAGTCCACCATTTTTGAATCCTTGACAAAATCTTTTATTCTGTCACTGACTAAAAAGTAGTCAATTCTCCAGCCTGAATTATTTATCTTTGATGTCTTGACTCTTTGCGCCCACCAAGTGTAGGCTCCTTCAATATTGCCATTTATATGTCTAAAGCTGTCGATGAAACCTCTATTTAGTAAATTTGTAAAGCCTTCTCTTTCTTCATCAGTAAAACCTGCTGACATGTGATTGTTTTCTGGGTGAGCAAGATCAATTTCCTTGTGAGCCACATTAAAGTCTCCAGTGGCTATGACAGGTTTTTTCTTGTCAAGTTCTTCCAAGTAGTCTGCATACTTTTCGTCCCAAATTTGTCTTAGGGGAAGTCTTTTTAATTCGCCACCAGCATTTGGTGTGTAAACTTGAGTGAAGAAAAAATCTTCAAATTCAAGAGTTAAAATCCTTCCTTCAAAGTCCATGGTGTCTGGAGCTCCAATTTTTGGAAAAGTCACAAGAGGCATAAGACCCTTCTTATATAAAGTCATGTTTCCTGCATAGCCCTTGCGAGCTGGTTCTTCTGATGAAACCCAAACATATTCATAGTCGCCAAATTCTTCTGCCAAGATTTCCTTGTGCTTCTTGCTAGGTCCATTGTGAGGTAGCTTAGTCTCTTGGATTGCAATTATATCGGGATTTTCATTTTTTATTGTTTCAAGTACAGCTCTTGACATTAGTGCCCTATTGGAGTCGCTAGTTAAGGCTGCATTTAAAGAATCTATATTCCAGGATATTATTTTCATTTTTCCTCCTATTTTTTTATAAATATATTTTTATATCTTTACCTTAAATCCTATCAAATAGAAAAATTTCTATCAATTAAATTTTAAATTTATTTTATTTTTATTGCTAGGAAAAATTTTTCCATAAAAAAAGACCTGAACTAGTCAGGTCTTTTCATCAATAAATTTTTATTTTTAAAGTTCGCCCATGTAGGCTCTCTTTCTTCTAGTTGAACCAACTAAAATCCTATAGAGGTTGCCCCTAAAGATTGCATAGACAGCAGTGATTATGCTGGCTATTAAAACTTTTATATTGTAAGGGTCTATTGGATTCAAATAAGATAATCCCGTCATTATGTTTTCTCCAAGAGGAAGGTCTACAATTGAATTTGATGAAATCATAAAGGTAAAATCAAATCCTAAGAGATGAAGTATGCCTAGATAAATCAAAAATGGTAGGGTCCAAAGGAGAAAATTTTCCTTCATAAAGCTAAGAGAATGAGTGTAAGCTGATGTGTAATACTCTCCCCTTATATAAATTGATTCAGCAATTGGATTAAGGGCAAGAGCGATTACTGCTCCCACAAGAGTTGTTGTCCCCATGACTCCACCTAGGGCTGGCATCAAAAAGGAAATTATCATGAGGATAAAAAACACTGAATAAATTGATGCAAAGTATTCCATAAAAGTTTTTGAAAAATTCCTAAAGCTAATTCTGTTGTAGTAGATAAGATCACTTAAAACAGAAAAGTAGCTTGAAAGAATTAGAGAGGTCAAAAGTGGAGTTACAAATCCCATTAAACCACCAAGAAACATTCCAAGGAAGTTTCCAATAAGGAAAAATCCCAAAGTGTAAATTATTCCATATATAAAAGGAAAAATTAAAAATTGTGGCGCCTTCTTTATTTTTAAAAGGGTGTCCTGTCCTGCCTTTTTATAAACTAATTGTAAGTCTTCAAAAAAATTCATATCATCACATCTTTTCTGGTGCTTTAATTCCAAGTAAGTCAAGCCCACTTGCTATAACATTTTTAACTGCGTAGCAAAGCATAAGTCTTGTATTTTTTAATTTTTCATCATCAACTAAAATTTGTGTTTGATTGTAGAATTTGTTGAAGTTCTTTGCAAGTTCAACTGTATATCTTGTTATAAAGTATGGCTCGCACTTTTCACAAGCATCAATAACAACATCGGTGAAGTTGTAAAGACTTCTTATAATATTAATTTCGCTTTCTTCTGTAAGAAGGCTTGGGTCAATTTCATTATTTATGTCAAAGTCGCCCTTCTTTAATAGGGAGCAAATTCTTGCGTGAACATATTGAACATAAGGTCCAGTTTCTCCTTCAAAGGAAAGAGTTTTGTCCCAATTAAAAGTGTAGTCCTTGATTCTTCCGTTGAATAATTCTTGGAATTTTATGGCGCCAATGCCAACTGCCTGTGCAAGTTCTTCTTTATTTTCAATTTTTTGACCTTGTTCTTTTTCTCTATCGTCAAGAATTTCGCGCACCTTATCAATTGCCTTATTTAGAACATCTTCAAGATAGACAACTTTACCCCTTCTTGTGGAAAGTGTGCCGTCTTCAAGAGAAACCATGCCGAAAGCAACATGATTAATCTTGTCCCAAAAGTCTTCTCCCATTTCCTTTAAAACAGCACGAAGTTGTTTAAAGTGGAGAGATTGCTGTGTTGCAACAACATAAATAATTTGGTCAGGATTGTAATTTTCTTCCCTATATTTTGCTGCAGCTATATCTCTTGTCAAATAAATTGAAGTACCATCAGATTTTACAACAATTGCTGGTGGAAGATCATACTTATCAAGATTTATAATTTCTGCACCTTCTGATTTTTCCAACAAGTTTTTATCTCTAATTTCCTTTATTATTCCAGGTAACATATCAGAGTAGAAGGATTCTCCGTTATAGGAGTCAAAGTGAATGTCAAGCATGTCGTAAACTCTGTTAAATTCCTTTAGAGAAACTTCTCTAAACCACTTCCAAATTTTTACAGCTTCTTCATTTCCATTTTCAAGTTCCTTAAACCAATAGCGACATTCTTCTTTTACTTCTGCATTTTCTTCTGCAACTTCATTTACCTTTACATAAAGTTTTAAAAGTTCAGGGATTGGGTCATTTTCAATTTCTTCTTTGTTGCCCCAAGTCTTGTAGGCGTAAATTAACATTCCAAATTGAGTTCCGTAATCTCCCAAATGATTTACTGCCACTGTCTTATAGCCCAAGAAATTAAAAATTCTTTTTAGGGAATCTCCAATAACAGTTGACCTAATGTGACCAATGTGGAAAGGCTTAGCAATATTTGTAGAAGAATAATCTAGGACAATATTTTTTCCCTTGCCTATTTCTGACTTGCCAAAATCTTCTTTTTTGTTTACAGTTTCCTTTAAAATTTCTTCTGTCAAAAGACTTTTGTTGATGTAAAAGTTTAAGTAGGCATTTTTATTTTCAACTTTTTCAAAATATTTTGACTTAATTTCTCCTGCAAGTTCTTCTGCAATCATGGCAGGATTTTTTCTGTAGATTTTTGCCAAGCTAAAAACTGGGAAGGCAAAGTCGCCAAGTTCATAATTTGGTGGCACTTCTACCATTTTATCAATTTCTTCTGCCTTTAAACTTTCGATTTTCTCATCAAGTATTTTTATTATTTCTTCTCTAAAATTTATCATCTTGACTCCTTACTTTAAGGTTACGACAGTAACTCCGTCGCCACCTTGATTGTACTCTGCATCTTTATAAGATTTTACTATTTTAATATTTCTAAAATGTTCTCTAAGTTTTTGTCTAAGGACACCTGTGCCCTTTCCATGAATTATTCTAACTGATTTTAGTCCAGAAAGATAGGCATCATCTAAATATTTATCAACAATATCTCTGGCATCTTCAAAATTTTTCCCTCTAATGTCAATTTCACTCTTAACATTAGTTGCCTTATTTTTCAAAATATTTCTAGTGTTGTGCTTAGTTGTGTCCTCTTGCACATCAATTCTAGTTAAGCTTTCCTTTGGCATTTTCATTTTCATAATGCCCGACTGAACAAGAACATTGCCCTTATTATCAGGCAGTTCAACAACTGTGGCAATATTACCAAGAGAGGTCCTAACCTTGTCGCCAACTTTTATTTCTCTAATTGGGTTGGAAGCTTTTTTGATTTCAAGTTCAGAATTATTTCTTGAATTTTTTATACTTTGACGCAAGAGATCCTGTGCCTCTTGTATTCTCTTTGAATTTTCAGAGCTAATATTATCTCTAACTTCATTTATTTCAGATAAAATTATATCAACATTTTCTCTTGTATTTAACAAAAGTCTTTTTGCCTCATCACGAGATTTTTCTAGGATTTTTTCTTTCTGGTCTTCTATATTTTTTATCTTAGCTTGAAGCCTTTTATTTTCCTTTTCTAAATCAATTTTTTCTCTCTCAAGTTCTTCCTTATATTCTCTTATTTTAGTTCTGTCTCTATCAATGGACTTTAATACATCTTCAAATTCTATATTTTCTGAAGACAAAAGTTTTTTTGACTCATCAATAATTTCATCTGGAAGACCTAAGCGTCTTGAAATTTCAAAGGCATTGGATTTTCCTGGAACTCCAATTAGAAGTCTATAAGTTGGAGAAAGAGTGTCAACATCAAATTCCATACTTGCATTGGCAACTTTATCTGTTGTTAGGGCATAAACCTTCAATTGATTGTAGTGAGTTGTGGAAATACATCTAATGTTTTTTTCTAACATAAATTCCATTATTGCCCTTGCCAGTGCGGCCCCTTCTGTTGGATCAGTACCTGCACCAAGTTCATCAAAAAGAACTAGAGAATTTTTTGTAACATTTTTTAAAATGTAGACAATATTTACCATGTGGGATGAAAAAGTTGAAAGAGACTGCTCAATTGATTGCTCATCGCCTATGTCTGCAAAAACTTTTTCGAAAACTGCAATTTCTGAAGATTCTTCTGCTGGAATAAGTAGTCCATATTGGGTCATAAGGCATAATAGTCCAACAGTTTTTAAACTTACAGTCTTACCACCAGTGTTTGGTCCAGTGATAATTAGTGAAGTAAAGTCTATTCCAAGATTTATGTCAATGGGAACTGCAATTTTTCTATCTAAAAATGGATGGTAGCAATTTTTCAAATTAATCCTTCCCTCATTATTTAGCTTTGGCATATTTGCGCCATAATTTATGGCAAGTTTTGCCTTGGCAAAAATAAAATCCAGCTCAATTAATTTTTCTTGATTTGACTTAATATCTTCAGCAGATTCTGCAACCAATTCTGAAAGTTCTCTAAGTATTTTTTCGATTTCGTTATTTTCTTTTAAGTACAGTTCTTTAAGTTCATTATTTGCATCAACCACTGCCATGGGTTCAATGTAGGCAGTTTGACCAGATCCAGAGATGTCGTGAACAAGGCCCCTAACCTTGGACTTGTTTTCTATTTTTACTGGCACAACATATCTGCCATCACGAAGTGTAACTAGGGCATCTTGCAAAAAGTCTGCATGAGAAGATAAAATTCCATTTAATTTATTTTTTATGGAATCTTTTTTTGCTGCAATTCCCCTTCTTATTCTTAAAAGTTCGCGAGATGCGTCGTCAGCAATTTCTTCTTCAGAAATAATTTTTGAATTAATTTCATCTTCAAGACTTTTATCTGTGTAAAGATTCTCAATTAACTTGTCAATGTAATTTAATTTTATTTCCTCATCGCTACTTGAATCCTTTTTTAAATAAGTTTTTAGACCTCTAGAAACTCTCAAAAAGTCAGAAACTTTTAAAAGGGATCCAGCAGAAAGTCCACCACCAATTTCAACTCTTTTTATAATATTTTTTATGTCAACTATTCCAAAAAGTTGTGGTTCTCCCTTTGCCAAAACTAATTTTAGGGCCTCGTTAGTTTCGTTTAATCTCTCTTTAATCTCCTGAAAATCTGTGGAAATATTAAGGCCTTCAATATATTCATTTGTAATACTTGCACTGGCAAGATTTTTAAGTTCAGCTAAAACTTTGTCAAACTCCAAAGTTTTTGCTGCTCTCTTAAAAGAATTATCCACTGACAATCCCCCTATTTATATGTCCCTTAGTTACCTGTTGATACTTGTCTTCTAATTTCTTCTTTATATTTTTAAAGTCCTCTTCCTTGTAATTTTTATATAATTTTATAATTTCATCTGTAAATTCATCTGCCAAGATGAGAAGATTTACCTTGTTATCCAAAAGCCTATTTACATATCCGTCAAGTAAAATTGGATAAGAATTAAAAATTTCCGTAAAAGTATTTTGCCTTAGAACTTCAAAATCTACATTTTTCTCATCTCTTAATAGATAATTCTTGTATCTGCATGTCGAACAAGTTTTCTCATCTTTACAATTTTTTATAATAGAGAAAGGACAATGCTTCATTGTCATAACTGGCAGTCTTCCATAGGAAATTAAATTCAATTCGGTATCATTTTTATTTGCGATTTTTTGAATTTGACTGCTATTTAATTCTGGCGAAAGTGTTATTGACTTTAAGCCCAAGTCTCTAAAAAAGTCTGATGTAAGTCTATTAAAGACATTTAGACCAATGTCGCCATTTATTTCAAGACCACCATCCTTAAAAATATAATATTCTGAAAGATTATTTATCCAAATTCCTCTCACATTTTGATTTTTTAAAATATATTCTCTTAAATTTTCTAGTTCCTTATAGGAATAAAACTTGTCAAGATAAATTGAAACTTCTCTATTTTTAAATTTTTTATTAAATTTCTCTAAATCCTTGGCACGAATTATGATTTCATCAATGTCTTTTAAAGAAGAATTTTCCAAGTCCTTAAATTTATTGAAGAAAACTTTAATTTTACTTTTTTTATCTTTATTTTGCTTCTCAAAATTTTTATTTTCTAGTTTGTTTTCTATTTCAAGTCTATCAATTGAACCGTCTAAAATTTTATCTTCTAAAATTTTTGTGGCTTCTCTTCTAAGTTCGTTAATTGCAGAAATTGGGAGAAAGGCATTGTCGTCTAAATCAAGGTCAATATTTTTTACACGGAAAATACTGTCGCCCGTCTTAGAAATATTTTCAATGACTCTATCTCTATCTAATCCAGATTTTTTTGCCACTTCAACCACTCTATCAAGTTCAAAATTTGTAGATAAGTCCCCAGATTTTACCTTAATAAGAGGTCTTTCGCCAATTTTTATCTTTAAATCTATATCTAATTCTCTTTTGTAGTCAAAATTTTCAATTTTTTCATCAACTTTTTCATAAAGTTTTTTTGAAAAAGTTCTATTTATTTTAGAATTTAAAATTGGAGCCTTAAATAAATTTATCTCATGAGGAATATTTGCCTCATAGAAAGAATTTGACCTCATGCCAAATCTTCCACTATTAGAAATAAATTCAAGCCCATCGCCCTCAAATACATCTTCATCAAAAATAACTTTTGCGTAATTTTTTCTGGCATCAATTACTTTTCCAACTTCAACGCCTCTGTTGTCAGGTCTATCAGATGAGATGAAGTCATTTCCAAAGTCTCCATTAAAAAGCCCCTTGGTAAAGCCTCTGTTAAAAACTTGCTCTGTATCATTTTTATCCTCTAAAGTTAGTTTGCCTTCCAAGGATTTTTTATAGGATGACACAACTGTGTAGACATATTCCGGGTTTTTCATTCTCCCCTCAATTTTTAAGGAATAGCCACCAGAATTTATTATTTTGGCAACATCATCTAGGGTGTTTAAGTCTTTAGGAGAAATGTAATAAAGTCTCTTTCCAATTTTATTTTTATCAAAATCTAAAATTTCATAGGACTTTCTGCAAGCTTGAGCACATTCGCCACGATTGCCGGATTTCCCACCAATCATAGAAGACATGAGACACTCTCCAGAATATGAAACGCAAAGGGCTCCGTGAATAAAAGTTTCCACATCTATGTCGAGTTCTTTAATTTTTTCCAACTCAAAAAGTGGAGTTTCACGAGCAAGTACAACTCTAGAAAAACCCATTTCCTTTAAAAATTTTGCACCGTAAAAATTATTTACTGCCATTTGAGTTGATGCATGAACTTCAAAATCTGGGAAATTCTTTCTGATTTCTCTTGCAATGCCAAGATCTTGTAAAATAAGAGCATCAACACCTATGTCATAAAGCATCTTCACACTTTCCATGGCTCTTTTTATTTCAAAATCAGCAATTAAAATATTAAAAGTAACATAAATTTTTACATCCCTAAGATGGGCATAATTAATTGCCTCTCTTAATTCTTCTTTGTTAAAATTTTTTGCCTTTGCCCTTGCAGAAAATTCGTCATAGCCCAAATAAACAGCATTAGCACCTGCCGATACAGCAGCCTTTAGGGCAGCCATATCACCAGCAGGTGCTAGGAGTTCATATTTACTTTTCTTCATAAAGATTTTCCAGTTCTCTTGTCAAATCAATTATTCTTCTCGATGCGGCGTTGTTTTTTTCTTCTAGTGTGGAAATATTTCCTTCAAGTTTTTGAATTTCTTCTTTTAAATCAGTGATTTCTTTATTTTTATCAAGAAGATCCCTATTTACTTTCCTATTTCTGTCCTCTACATCAAGAGTTTTTTGTTGAAGCTCCCTGTAATTTGTGTTTACTTTCTTATTTTCCTCTTCAAAAATTGAAAGTTGTTTCTTTAAATCTTTTATTTCTTCCATTTTTTCAATGATTTCTTTCTTATCGCCACTGGCATTAACTAAGTCATTTTTGTCAGACTTCATCTTTTCAAAATCATCTAAAACATTTAGGGCACAGAGCACAAGAGTCTGAACCTGATTTAATTTGTAATTACTTTTTGCAGTGTCCTTGATTCTCTTATCAAGATTTTTTGCAAGGTCCTTAATATACTTTTCGTCATCATCACCGCATACTAAAAACTTCATTCCATCGATAATGACTTCGATTCTCTTAATATCGGACATAATAGCCTCCTTAGGATCTTAATTTAGCTTTAATTTCACTTTCAATCTCAGCAACTATTTTTTCACAAATTTCTGTAACTTCAGCATCTTCAAGAGTTCTATCGCCTGCTCTAAATACAAGTGAGAAAGCTACAGATTTCTTTCCTTCTTCAATATTTTCGCCTTCATAAATATCAAATACCTTAAAGGATTCTAAAAGGTCCTTGCCATATTTTTTAGATATTTTTTCAAGTTCAACTGAATCCACATCTCTATCCATTACAAAGGCAAAGTCCCTCTTCATAGTTGGGAATTTTGGAAGATCTTTGTAAGTGTAATTGCCAATAGTGTTTTCAACAATTTTGTCAAAGTCAAGTTCTGCCACATAGGCTTTTTTCTTTAAGCCATAATTTTCTAGTACCTTTGGATGAACTTCCCCAAATACACCAAGACTTTCTCCCTTTAAAATAAATTCAGCAGATCTACCTGGGTGCAAGAAGCTAACTTCTTTTCTTCTAACTTCAAGGTCATTAATTCCAAGATACCACAAGATTTTTTCAATGGATTCCTTTAGATAATAAAAATCTCCTAAATCATAAAATCCCATTGTTAGTTTTAATTTTTCTGAAGGAAGTTCCCCTTCATTTGGGAAGAAGGTATTTCCAATTTCAAATCCGCCTACATTTTCGTTTCCTCTAACATAGTTTTTGGCAAGGGCATCAATCATTGAAGGCACAATAGTTGTCCTCATTATTGAATAATCTTCTCCCAGTGGATTTAAAATTTTTATAATATTTTTTTCATCTTCTTCATAAGATGATTTTTCATAAGAAGATGGACTTACAAAGGAATAAGTCATAAATTCAGAATAACCAAGACCAATCAAAAGATTTTTTATTCTGTCTTCAACATTTCTAAATCTTGGCTTTCTTCCTACAGTTAAGGTTCCCCTTAATTTCTTAGGTTCTATATGGTCGTAGCCATAAATTCTTGCAACTTCTTCTATTAAATCTTCTTCAATGCCAAGGTCAAGTCTCTCGCTTGGGATTTTTGCAAGTAGATAGTCTTCTTTGACATCAGTTTTAATTTCAAGTCTATTTAAAATATTGGCAACTTCATCTATTGTAAATTCAACGCCAATTAAATCATTTACTTTTTCTAGTCTTAATTTTATTTCCTTTGGTGCCTTGTCAAAATCTCCAACATCTTTACTTCCGCCGACAACTTCAGCAATGCCAAGCATTTCTGCAAGTTGGCAAACTCTATCCACAGCAGTTTTTGCAAGATTTGGGTCTATTCCCTTTTCAAATCTTGAGGAAGCTTCACTTCTAAGGTTAAGTCTTCTTGAAGTTTTTCTTATGTTTTCCTTGTTGAAGTTTGCACCTTCTAAAAGTACATTTACAGTTTTTTCTGTAATTTCAGAATCAAGTCCGCCCATTATTCCTGCAAGACCAATGATGTCACTTCCATCAGTGATTAAAATATCATCACTTGTAAGTTTTCTAGTTTCGCCATCAAGTGTTACAGTTTCTTCGCCATCTTTTGCCATTCTAACTACAATTTTCTTGTTTGTTAGGCTGTCTAAATCAAAGGCATGAAGGGGCTCGCCGTATTCAAGCATTACAAAGTTTGTTAAATCAACTATATTTGAAATAGGTCTTACTCCCGCTTGCATAAGATAAGCTTGTAGCCAAAGTGGAGATGGTCCAATCTTTATATTTTTAAGAATTTTTGAATAATATCTCTTGCAGTTTTCTGTTTCGATAACTATGTCATCAAAGTAATCAGAAAAATCATCTACTTCATTTTCTATTTTAATATCATTGTGCTTAGTTTTTAAATCAAAGGATGCAGCAGTTTCTACAGCCATGCCCATGATACTAAGACAGTCTGGTCTATTTGGTGTGATTTCAAGTTCCAAAATGTCGCTATCCATGAAGAGAGTTTCCAAAGCAGATTTTCCAATTTCAGTACCTTCTGGGAAGATAAAAATTCCATTTCTCGCTTCCTTAGGAATTACAGAATTTTCAAATCCAAGTTCTTCAAGAGAACAAAGCATACCATTGGATTCAACTCCACGAAGTTTTCCCTTTTTGATTTTTACTCCACCAGCAACAGTTGAACCGTGAAGAGCAACGGGAACTATAGCGCCTTCAAAAACATTTTTAGCACCAGTTACAATTTGTAAAACTTCATCTCCCACATTTACAGAGCAAATAACAAGCTTATCTGCATCAGGATGCTTTTCAATTTTTTCAATTTTTCCTACTACAATTTTATCTAAACCATCTGATGGAATAATAACAGATTCAACATGAGAACCTGAATTAGAAAGTCCATCTGCAAGTTTTTTTACATCAAAATCGAAATCAACATAATCTTTAAGCCATTTAATCGGTAATAACATCTCTATCTCCTTAAAATTGTTCCAAGAACTTCTTGTTGTTTTCAAACATCATTCTTATATCAGTGATTTTATATCTAACCATTGCAATTCTGTCGATACCCATACCAAAGGCAAAGCCAGAATATTTTTCAGGGTCGATTCCACAGTTTCTAAGAACATTAGGATGAACCATTCCACATCCCAAAAGTTCCATTGACCAGCCAGTGTATGAACAAGCAGGGCAGCCCTTGCCGCCACAAGATGGGCAAGTAGTATCTACTTCAAGACTTGGCTCAGTAAATGGGAAATAGTGAGGTCTAAATCTTGTTTTCATATCTTCGCCAAAGAAGGACTTAACAAAATAGTTTAAAGTATCAATTAAATTTGCCACAGAAATTTTTTCATCAACAACAAGACCTTCAAGTTGGTGGAACATTGGTGAGTGAGTAGCATCAACTTCATCAGATCTGAAAACTCTGCCAGAACATATCATGCGAATTGGAGCGCCATGTTCCTTCATTGCTCTAATTTGAACAGGAGACGTTTGTGATCTAAGAATTGTATTTTTGTCAAAATAAAAAGTATCAGACATATCTCTTGAAGGGTGATCCTTTGGAGCATTTAAAAGATCAAAATTATTTTCCACAGTTTCGATTTCTGGACCATCATAAACAGTAAAGCCCATGTGTGTAAATAAATCTTCAAGATCCTCAAGAGTTTTCTTTAGAGGATGTCTATGTCCCAAGATTAGATCGTCAGTCTTTAAAGTGACATCAATTCTTTCCTCGTGAAGTTTCTTTTCCAAAATCTTATTATTGATTTCATTTTTCTTTTCTTCAATTGAATTTTCAATAGCTTCACGAACTTCGTTGGCAAGAGCGCCCATAACAGGTCTTTCTTCGTTAGAAAGATCCTTCATACCCTTTAGGATTTGAGTAAGTTCGCCCTTTTTGCCTAAGTATTTAACCTTTAATTCATCTATTTCTTTAATTGTATTAACTTCATTTAAAAGTTTCATGGATTCATCTTTGATTCCAAGTAATTTTTCTTTCATGTTGACCTCCAATTCATAATATATAATTATATCATAGTTATAAAAATTTTTTAATAAATTCAAATAAATTCCCATTTTATCAAGGGGTAGAGTTAAAAAATAAAATTTTCAAAAAAAGTTCAAGAAAGCTTTATTGAATTAAATAGGATTTGTTTTATAATTTAAGTATAATTTATAGTAATAAATCGAAGTCAAGGGAGTTTATTATGAAAGTTGGCATGAGAAAACCAAGCATTAAAAAATCTTTTAAAGCAAGAACAACTTCACAATATAAGAGAGCAATTAAGAGATCAGTAAATCCATTTTACGGCAAAAGAGGCATGGGCTTTATAAGAAATCCAAAAAAATCAATTTATAATAAAATTTATCACAAGACTACCTTTGGACTTAAAGACTTAATTTATTTGCCTAAGAAAAGCAGTCATAAAAATTATGTAAAAAATAATTCAGATGAAAATGATTATGGATTAAATTGGAAGGAGCTTGTAACTAACGAGAAAAAAGAATACTTAAAATTATATAAGGATTCCATTATGAAAATGTCTGATGAATTTTTTAATGGCTATAAAATATCTCTCGATAAAATTTCTCATATCGAAATAGATAATAAAGTTATTTATATCTATGATTTAGATGGCAATTTATTTTTCCATGGAAATTTAACTGAAAAAAATCAAAAAAATTGCTACAGACTTTATAAAAAAGTAAACAAAAAAGATTTATACCCTTATAAATCTTACTATGAAGTGACAAATAATTTGCCTGAAGGAAAGTCAAAAAGACCTTTAAAGCTTTTTAAGTTTGTGAATCTACCCTTGTCGATATTTTTAATCTTGCTTTCACAAATAATAAATAGCCCTTTCTTTAGTACAATAAGTCTTATTTTTTTAGTAATAAATATTTATGGTATAAGGATTCACACATCTAGTTTAAAATAGTCATATTTTCTAAAATTTTAGAGTTAATATTAATAAGGAGGAAGATAATATGAAAAAAACAAAGAAATTATTCTTAGTCGCATTTTTGTTATTTGCATTTATTCCCTTTAATTTATTTGCAAGTAGCGAAGTAAAACTTTGGATTAATGGCAGTTATGTAACTACTGATGTCGCTCCGGTAATTGAAAACGGGAGGACTTTAGTTCCTATTAGAGTTATATCTGAGAACTTAGGTCTTGAAGTTGATTGGGATAATGACTTAAAGCAAATCACAGTTTCGCAAGGTGATGATCATTTTATATTTGTAATTGGTCAAAATTTTTATACAAAAGATGAAATCAAACAAGACCTAGATGTTGCACCAAAAATTATAAATGATCGTACTTTTGTTCCTATTAGAGTTATTGCAGAAGCCTTTAATCAAGAAGTTAATTGGGACAATGTAGCTAGAACAGTTGCCATTGGAAGTGGTTACGAAGCTCAACAAGCACCTGCACCAGTTGCTACAGATAAGCAAGACGAAGTTAAAGAAGTTAATACCGTAAACACCTTTGTTACAAACCCACATGGAACTAATAATTACCAAAATTACACACCAGATACGAGCCAAGGCAAAATAAAAGGCAATAGAAAAAGCAAAATTTATCACGTCCCTGGAGGCAGAGATTACAACAAGGTCTCTCAAAAAAATGTGGTTTTCTTTGATACAGAACAAGAAGCGCAAGCTGCTGGCTATAGAAGAGCAAAAAATTAAAATTTAATATTCTAGATTCAAAAAAATCCTTGATTGCTGTAATAAGTAATCAAGGTTTTTTTATGGCATAAAAAAAACTGACTGCAAATGCAATCAGTAATTGGCAGGGGTAGCAGGACTCGAACCCACGACACTTGGTTTTGGAGACCAATGTTCTACCAACTGAACTATACCCCTAGGACAAGTTATATCTTAACAAAGAATTAATAAATTGTAAAGTTCTTTTTATATTTTGTAAATTTTTTCACACAAAAAAATGTGCTAGATAAGCTAACACATCTCTTTATTTTTTAAATTTTCTTCTACTTGGGCGAAAGTTTCTTCTAAAGTCCCAGAGTTGTCGATTATGACATCTGCTTTTTTTCTCTTTTCTTCGACAGAAATTTGAGAATTTATTTTTTCTTCTGCATATTCTCTTGAAATGCCGTCTCTATTCATTAGCCTTTTTATCTGTGTTTCTCTATCTACATAGACAAGCCAAATCTCGTCAAAATCAAGACCATATTTTTTATTTAAATCCTCATTTTCAAAGAGAAGAGGAATATCTATAAAGACAAGACCATCTGCACTTTCACTTTCTTTTTTTATTTTTTTATAAATTTCAGGATGCATAATTGAATTTAGTTTTTGGCGATGGATTTTTCTCGCAAAAATAATTTCTGCCAGTTTTTTTCTGTCAAGCTTGTCATTTTTATAAAGATCCTCGCCAAATTCTCTTTTGATTTTATTTTTTACAGTTTTATAATTTGCCACATCTCTTGCAATTAAATCTGCATCAATAACTTTTATGTCCTTATTTTTTAAATAATTTGAGACCTGAGATTTTCCCGTTGCAATGGAGCCTGTGAGCCCGATTACTTTATTTTGATTCATAGAGATTTTCTCCAGTATTCATATCAACAGAAAGTTTTACATTTAAGTCAACAGAATTTTCCATTAAGTCTTTCATAATTTTTTTAACTTCTTCAACTTCGTCCTCTGCAGCGTCAACTACAAGTTCGTCGTGAATTTGAATTATAAGTTTTGATTTTAACTTTCTTTTTTTAAGTTCACTATAAACTTTTACCATGGCAATTTTTATAATATCTGCTGCTGAACCTTGGATAGGTGTATTTAGGGCAATTCTCTCGCCAAAACTTCTTATGTTGAAGTTCTTTGCACTAAGTTCAGGGATATATCTTCTTCTCTTAAAAATTGTCTCAACATAGCCTTTTTTCTTACCATCTTCAATTTCTTCAGACATATAATTTTTTATGCCAATAAAATGACCTAAATAATTGTCGATGTATTCCTTGGCAGCCTTTCTTGGTATATTTAAATTTTGTGAAAGTCCGTAATCAGAAATTCCATAGACAATTCCAAAATTTACAGCCTTAGCCTCAGACCTTTGAAGGCTTGTAACATCATCATAAGGCACGTGAAAAACTTCTGAGGCAGTTTTTCTGTGAATATCTAAGCCATTTTTAAAGGCATCAAGCATTTCTTTATCCTCTGAAAGAGCAGCCAAAACTCTAAGTTCAATTTGTGAATAGTCGGCATCCACTAAAAGTGAATTTTTTGATGCCAAAAATGCCTTTCTAATTAACCTTCCCTCTTCAGTTTTTATTGGTATATTTTGAAGGTTTGGATCATTAGAGGAAATTCTTCCTGTGGCAGTCACTGTTTGCATAAATCTTGAGTGAATACGCTTAGTTTTTTTATTTATAACAGCTTTTAGCCCGTCAATGTAAGTTGATTTTAATTTAGAAAATTTTCTGTAATCTAAAATATTGTCAATAATTTCGCCCTTGCCGCGAAGTTTTTCTAGGACATCAGCAGAAGTTGAGTAGCCAGTTTTTGTCTTTTTAATAACTGGGAAATCCATTTTTTCAAATAAAATCACGCCTAATTGTTTTGGCGAATTGATGTTAAATTCCTCATCAGCTTCTCTGTAAATTTCTTCTTCCAAATCCTTTAGTTTTAAAGTAATTTTTTCGTCAATTTCATCTAAAACAGCCTCATCAGTGTTTATGCCCACATATTCCATAGAGGCAAGGACTTCGACTAGTGGTAGCTCCATGTCCTTATAAAGAGAAATCATCTCTTCCTTTTCAATTTTTTCACTTTGAACCTCTTCCAATTTGTAAATTGTATTTAGCATAAAGGCAAAATACTTAAATAGGTCTTCTTTATTAAGTTCTTCATAAGTTTTTTTCTTTGCGCCCTTGCCGCAGAGATCTTCCTCATCCATATAGCCATTTTTAAAGTAGTCCATGGAAATTTTATTTATATCGTAGTCGCTTTTTGTGGAATTTAAAATATATTCAGCAATAACTACATCGTGGGAATAATTTTTTATGTCAATGCCAAGATCCATTAAGATTATTATGTCTTCCTTTAGGTCGTAGCCAAGTTTTTCTATATTTTCATCTTCCATAATTTCCTTTAACATATAAGAATCAATATTTTCCCATGAAATGAAATTCACATCTTCACCAGGAACTTTTAGACCAAGATAAATTGGCTTCACGCCTTCATAAATTTTGCCGTCAGAAATAAATTTAAAGGCAAAAGACTTTTCTTTTTTCGCATTTTCTTTAAAATCATCTAGCTTTTTTATTTCCTTAAATTTAAAATTATCTTCAGAAATTTCTTCCACTTCTTCCTTTTGATATTCCTTTGGAAGCCTTGAAAGCATGGAATTAAATTCAAATTCCCTATACATTTTTGAAAGGCTTTCATAATCGTAAGAAGCTTTTTTGAAGTCATCTAAAGATTCTTCTATTGGCACATCCTTTACAATTGTCCCCAATTTTTTACTCATAAAGGCAGACATTTTGCCATCAATTAATTTTTCCTTTAACTTTTTTGCTGTAACACTTTCAATATTATCGTAAAGATTTTCAATGTTTTTATATTCTTTAATTAATTTAAGTCCAGTTTTTTCCCCAATGCCATAAATTCCTGGTATGTTATCAGATTGGTCCCCCATAAGTGCCTTTAAATCAATAAACTCTAGGGGTTCTATTCCATAATCTTTTTTAAGGCTATCAACTGTTATTATATCCATTTCAGTTATGCCCTTGCGAGTTAAAAGGACTTTAGTATTTTCATTTACAAGTTGAAAATAATCCTTGTCGCCGGTTAAGAGGTAATTTTCAAAATTTTTTTCGCTTGCAAGTTTTGAAAGCGTGCCAGCAATGTCGTCTGCTTCATAAACTGGTGATTCCAAAATTTTTATATTCATCAAGTTTAAAATGTCGCGGACAAGAGGCCATTGTTGTTCAAGTTCATTGGGAGTTTTTTGCCTTGTGCCCTTGTAGTCCTTATAAATGTCGGACCTAAAAGTTTTGCCCTTCATGTCAAAGCAAACTGCCACATGGGTTGGGTTTATTTTCTCTATGGCATTTTCCACCATCATGACAAAGCCGTAAATCGCATTTGTGTAAAGACCTCTCTTGGTTTTCAAAAGAGGGAGAGCGTAAAAAGCTCTGAAAAAAAGTGAACTTCCATCTATAATTAAAAATTTATTTTCCATAAAAAACCTCCTTACTACATTATAACAGAGTTTAAAAGAAAAATTTTGCAAATAAAAATCCCCAAGTGAAAGTAAATTCATTTTGGGGATTTAAAAATATTAAATTTTATTTTTCTGAATACTCTGCCTTTAAAGATTTTCCTTTTATTTTTTTGCCATCAAGATCTCTTATAGCTTCTTTAATCATATTTTTTGGAATTTCTACAAAAGTAAAGCTTGGCATAATGTTAATTTTTCCAATTTCCTTTGGAGATACATTTGTGTACTTATCTACAAGTCTAATTATTTCACGGGAGTCAAGATCATCTCTTTTTCCCTTGTTGATGAAAATCTTTGGTCCCTTGATTTTTTTGATTTCTTTATTTTTTTTGCCATTAGCATTTCCTTTTTTGGAATCTTTCCTATTAGATACATTCATTTCAAACTTTTTGCCAAAGTCAACTTTATCAAGCTCAGTGATTTTTCTATTTTTTGAAGACTCATTTACCATCCTTAAAAGTGATGCAGAAATGTCATAAAGACTGTAGCCCTGTGACAAAAGCTTATTTAAAACTTCAGTGTAGTCGGTGTTATCCTCAGCCTTTAAAATACTAGCACTAACCTTATTAAATAAATTTTCCATACTTTCTTTTTCAACATCGTATTTAGTTGGAAGATCTAATCTTTCCATTTTAATATTCGCATATTTTTCGATTTCTCTAAACTTTGGATAATCTTTATTAGTTACAAAAGTAAAGGAAACTCCCTTTTTTCCAGCTCTTGCAGTACGACCAATTCTGTGGACATAATACTCAGCTTGTTGTGGCAAATCGTAATTAAAAACAATGTCGATGTCAGAAACATCAAGACCACGAGCAGCAACATCTGTTGCAATTAAAATGTCTATGGTGTTATTTCTAAACTTTTTCATGACATTGTCTCTTGAAGACTGACGCATGTCGCCGTGAAGTGAATCAACCTTGTAGCCCTTTTGTGCAATTTCAACTTCCAAGCTCTCAACCATTCTCTTAGTGTTGCAGAAAATAATAGATTTTTTTGGCTTCTTGATTAATAAAAGTCTATTTAAAATTTCAGTTTTCATATTTCTATTTAATTCCAAATAGTATTGCTTAATTTTTTCTGCAGTAAGTTCTTTCTTTTCAATGATAACTTTCTTTGGATTATCTTGATATCTCTTTGAAAATTCCTTAATGTTGTTGTCAAAAGTTGCTGAGAAAAATAAAGTTTGTCTGTCACTATTTGTCTTTTCGATAATAGTTTTCATGTCATCTCTAAAACCCATGTCAAACATCTCGTCAGCTTCATCTAGTGTCAAGAATTTTAAATCATCAATCTTAATAGTTTTTCTCTTCATGTGGTCCATTATCCTGCCTGGTGTTCCCACGACAATGCTGGCACCATTTTTTAATTCTCTAAGTTGTTTTCTCATGTCTGCACCACCGTAAATGGCAACAACTTTTATAAATTTTTTATGTTTTGAAAGTTTTTTAAGTTCTTCAGAAACTTGTCTTGCCAACTCTCTCGTTGGAACAAGAACAAGAGCTTGCAAACTTTCATAATTATTATCTTCAATTTTCTCAATCATTGGAATCCCAAAGGAAGCAGTTTTTCCCGTACCAGTTTGTGCTTGTGCAAGAAGGTCATGACCCTCTAAAATTTTTGGAATAGTATTTTCTTGTACTTCCGATGGATTTTCAAAACCCATTTCTTCAATTGACTGTAAAACTTCCCTAGATAAATTTAATTCGTTAAATCTCAATATATTCTCCTAATCTTTTTTGAACAAAAAAATAGACCGAGATTCACTCGGTCCTCAAGTTCTTTCTTTAGACATTATAACACAAAAGTTTAAAAAAAGCTTGATTTTTTAAAAACAAATAATATTATCTAAAATTTTTAAATTATTTATAAAGCTTTCCCTTATATTCTAAAATTCCACCCTCAAGATTTATTACATCATAGCCTAGTTCACTAAGATAAGCTGCAACTTCATAAGATCTTCTACCACTTCTACATAATATATAAACTTCTCTATCTTTTGGAATTTTATTTAAATTATTAGGCACTGTCATCATGGGAATGTGGACTGCACCATTTATTGTTCCTGCTTCTAATAATTCACTTTCTTCTCTTACATCTATAATGTAAGGATCTTTTATTTTATCAATTTCATTTACATTTATTTCTCTCATTTTTCCCCACTTAGTTTTAAAATATTTCATTAAAAAAGACCCCTTAGGGTCCTTTTATTTAAAAATTTATTTTACTGCAATAGCTTCGATTTCAAGAAGTCCATTCTTTGGAAGATTAGCTACTTCAACGCAAGATCTTGCTGGTTTATGTTCACTAAAATATTCTGCGTAAACTTCATTTACTGCTGCAAAATCATTTACATCATCTAAGAAAATATTTACTTTAACAACTTTATCCATGCTTGAACCTGCTTCTTCTAAAATTGCCTTAATGTTGTCAAGACTTCTTGCAGTTGCCTTTTTAATATCGTCAGAAATAAGTTCTCCTGTTTCTGGAACTAATGGAAGTTGTCCTGATGTGAAAATAAATCCATTAACTTCTGTAGCTTGTGAATAAGGACCTACTGCTGCAGGTGCTTTATCAGTGTGTAGTGTTTTAACCATTAATCTTCCTCCTCAATTTTTTCATTATTTTTATTGTTTTCGTTATCTTCCCACAATCTTTCGAGGTTATAATATTCTCTCTCATCCTTGTGGAATACATGTACTATTATATCACCAAAATCTAAAATTATCCATCTGCTAGAATTTTTGCCTTCAGTGTTAATTGGCTCTTCACCTTCATCTGATAATTTTTCGTCTATTTCTCTAGCAAGGGCATCTACTTGTGCTGATGAGTTACCACTTACGATTACAAAATAATCTGCTATAGAAGTCATGCCTCCTATATCTAAGACTTTTGTATCGATTCCTTTTTTTGATTCACAAGATTTTAAAATAATATCTAACTTTTCTTCTACTGTCATGTTGCCTCCTATTTAAAATTATATTCTAAAAGCATTACTTTTATTTTTTTCTCATTTGGCACGAAATAAGAAACTCCACCCATATATTTTGGGCTGCCTGGAAGTGTATTTGTTGTAATGTCTTCTGTATTTATTCCTCGCATATTTGCTGCAACTTTAACTAATTTTTTTACTGGAATATTATTTTCTGAGTAATTTATATAAGAACCTAGAAGAAGGGGAGCTTTTATAAGGGTCTTTGGCTCCTTCATCTTGGATAAAAGTGCCGACATAAATTGTTGCTGTGCTTTTACTCTTCCAAGGTCTGCGTCTTTATAGCCCTTTCTAAATCTCAAAAATCCAATTGCATCATATCCCTTTAAAGTTTGTCTGCCCTCTTTTATATCAATTTTTAGAGGTGGATCTGCTGTTGGATCTTCATATTTCATATCAAGTGGAACATCAACTGTTACTCCGCCAATTTTATTTACTACATCTTCTACAAATCTATAATCTACTGTAACATAATATTTTATATCTGTGCCAAGAAGATTATTTACTGTGTCAAGAGTAAGTTCGCTTCCTCCATATTTAAAGGAGTGATTGATTTTTGTCTTCTTATAACCCTTGATTTTTGTGTAAGTATCTCTTGGAATTGAAATTATATTTACCTTCTTGCTCTTGCCATCTACATTTACTATCATAATTGTATCTGACCTTGCATTATCTGCTTTTTTTGAATCTAGAGAGTCAACTCCAAGCATTAAAAATTGAAGATTTTCTCCAGCCTCATCAGTCTTACCCTCATCTTCATTTCCTAAGAAATAAAAGTATCCTGCTACAGCAGCTAGTGCCAATAATAAAACCACTACAATTGTTGTGATAAAAGCTTTAAAAAAAGTTTTCAAGTATCCATCTCCTTATAAAAATTTCTAGCAATAATTGTCTCTAGGACAATATAAGAGTCACGCTCAACTAAAAATTTTAGAGTGTTATTTAGTGCGAAATACATGGCAGCGTCTAAGTCTTTATTTGCAAGTTCCCTTGCCTTTTCTACGCCGTCAAAATTTCTCATAGGTTCAATATAGTCTGCCAAGAAAATTATTTTTTCAAGATCAGACATATTGGCTCTGCCAGTTGTGTGATAAGTAATGGCATTTAAAATATCCTCATCATCTATTCCATAAAATTCTCTTGCAAAGAGAGCTCCAAGGTAAGAGTGTATAATTTGCGGAGCTTTCAGCATGTCCTTTGTTAGGAGGAGTTTATTTTCCTTAGCTGTTTTAATGAGCTCTTCTTTATCTCTTATTTTTGCACAGTCGTGTAAGAAGCCAGCAACTTCTGCCTTTTCCTCATCAACATCGTGAATCTTTGCCAACTTTATGGCTGTATCTTTTACCCTTATGGTGTGAAGAAATCTCTTTTCGCCAATTCTCTCGCGAATTTCTTTCTCATACTTTTTTAAATCATAGGTCATCTTTGTAAAACCCGCTTTCCTTAATATAATTCACAACTTCTTCAGGAATTAAATATCTAACAGATTTTTCTTCTTTAATTCTATCTCTAAGTTCTGTTGAAGAAATTTCATAGAGGGGAGTGTGGATAATTTCAACTTTAGTGCCATAATTTTCACGCAAAAATTTTAACTCTCTATTTATTTCTTCGATATCAATATATTTTGGTCTCAGTGCCACTACAAATTCAATTTCGCCTGAAAGTTCTTCTATTTTTTTCCAAGTTTTAAGTTGAAAAAGGGTGTCTAGACCTATTAAGAAAAATAATTTTTCATCTTTATAAATTTTTTTAAGGTCTCTTACTGTATCAACTGTGTAGGATAATTTTATTCTATTTGTCTCTATATCTGTAATTTCAAAAGTAGGGTTTGATGAAATTGCAAGCTTTACCATCTCATACCTAGCCCTTGCTGATACATCTAAATCCTTGTGAGGAGGATTGCCCGTTGGTATAAAAATAATTTTATCGAGACCTAATTCTTCCTTTAAATATTCACAAATCATGAGATGACCATAGTGAATTGGATTAAAGGTCCCCCCAAAAATTCCATATTTTTTCATTACAATTCTATTTTTTTATTTTCCTTAGATTCTCTATAAATTGTAAGTTTTTTGCCAATTTTTTGCACAAATTCTGCGCCAGTTGCACTTAAAATTTCATCTACAATTTCGTCAACTTCTACTGGTGCATTTTGCAAAACTTTAATTTTTACAATTTCATGATCTTCTAAAAGTTTATCTATTTGCTTTAAAAAGCCATCATTGATTCCATCTTTTCCAAGTTGGATAAGTGGATCCATATTATGAGCAAGACTCTTTAAATATGATCTTTCTTTTCCTGTTAACATTCTTTCTCCTATCTATTTTTTATTCAAAAAATTCAAATTCGTAGCCACCGATAAATACAGAGCATCCATCTTCTGCCCCAAGTTTTTCCAGTTTTTCAACAACCTTATTTTTTCTAAGGTTTTCTTGGAAATATTTAAGTGAATCATAATCGTCAAAATTAGTGGAGCGTAGAAGTTTGTCGATATATGGCCCTTCAACAAAGTATTCGTCATTATCTTTAAATACTTTTATGCCTTCTTCTCTTGTAACTTCTTCAACATGCTCTTCATCATAGGTCTTGTAGTCACTGTAATCTACTTCTTTTAGCTTATTATATGTTAGCTTCATTAATTTGTCCAAATTTTTTGTAGTTGCACAAGAACCTGCAATAATTTCATATTTATCGCCAAGTTCTTCTTCTAATTTTTTTAGATTTTCTTCAGCGCCTGGCATATCCATTTTGTTTGCAAAGATAATTTGCTTCTTTTCGCCTAATTTTTCATTGTATCTTACAAGTTCTTCATTGATTTTATAAAAATCTTCAACTGGATCTCTATCTTCAGAACCAGAAATATCAAGAACATGAATTAAAATTCCTGTTCTCTCTACATGTTTTAAAAATTCGTCGCCAAGACCAATTCCTTCAGATGCACCTTCTATTAAACCTGGTATATCTGCAATTACAAAGGATTCGCCTTCATCTACTTTTACAACTCCAAGGTTTGGAGAAAGTGTAGTGAAGTGATAATTTGCAATCTTTGGATTGGCAGATGTTACTATGGAAAGAAGGGTTGACTTGCCAACATTTGGAAATCCTACAAGTCCAACATCAGCAAGAAGTTTTAATTCTAAGATTACTTCTCTTTCTTCGCCAGGATTTCCTGCTTGTGCAAAGGCAGGTGCTTGTCTAGTTGAAGTTTTAAATCTTGCGTTACCAAGACCACCCTTGCCGCCCTTACATACAGTGACAGACATATTGTTTTCCTTTAAATCATAGATTACGCCCTCAGTCTTTGCATCTCTAATTAAAGTCCCAACGGGAACTTTTAGGATTATATCCTCGCCATCTTTTCCAAATTTTAATTTGTTCATGCCGTTTTGTCCATTTTCGGCTTTGTATTCTCTTTTATATCTAAAATCCATCAAGGTGTGAAGTCCAGAGTCCGTCATTACAATTACGCTTCCGCCTCTTCCACCGTCGCCTCCAGCAGGTCCACCAGCTGGTTCAAACTTTTCTCGTCTCCAAGCGACAGCGCCATCTCCACCTTTTCCGGCTTTTAATTTTATTTTTGCTATATCTATAAACATTTTTACCTCGCATTTTCTAAAATTATATCATAGAACTAACACAGAATTGTAGTGAAAACTTGAACCTTATGTCAAATATGTAAAATCTTGGTGAAATTTTAGATTTTACAAAGAAATAAAACAAAAAATAAAAGCAAGGTTTCCCTTGCTTTATCTTTATGCTAATTCAACTTTTTCTTCTTCGAAAACATTGGCGAATTTCTTTCCGCCTTTGCCCTTAGTTGTGAATCTCACAATTCCATCAGCTGTAGCAAATAAAGTGTCATCTGAACCCTTCATAACATTTTCGCCTGGATGGATTTTTGTTCCTCTTTGTCTAACAAGAATGTTTCCTGCTAAAACAAATTGACCGTCGCCTCTTTTAACTCCAAGTCTTTTTGAGTTTGAATCACGACCGTTCTTAGAAGAACCTGCTCCCTTTTTTGAAGAAAAAAGCAATAAATCAAATTTAATCATTTTACACCTCCACAATCTTTAGTGTCAAATATTTTGGGTAAGCTTCATTAATAAGCTCTATCCCCATTATCATAAATTCAAAACAAGTTTGAATATCTTTTCTTTTAAAAATATCACTATTTAAAATTTCTATTTTCAACAATCCGTCGCCCTGCTTGTCTTTAATTTCACTTTCACTTACTCCAAGTTTATTTATCAGTGTAAAATAAAAAGTTTGTGTGAGAGTAGAAATGCTTGAGCAGACAATTTTATCAAATTCGCCCTCTGCATGACCACAAGACTTAAATCCATAGTAATAATCACCTTTTTTATAAAGGTCAATACTAGTCATTAGTTAATACCTGAAATCTCAACTAAAGTGTATGGTTGACGGTGTCCGTTTTTCTTTCTTTCGTTTTTCTTAGATTTGTATTTATAAACAACAACTTTTTTTGCTTTACCTTGTGCTAATACCTTAGCTTCAACTTTTGCACCATCAACAAATGGAGCACCAACCTTAGCATCGTCACCAGATACAAAAAGAACTTTATCAAAAGTTACCTTGTCGCCTTCTTTAACATCTAATTTTTCAACTTTAATTTTGTCACCAGCTTCAACAATATATTGTTTTCCGCCTGTTTCAATAATTGCGTACATTGTAGCACCTCCTCATTACAAGACTCGCCATTATAGGCACTATGTTTAAAACCTACTCTGTGCGGTTACATCAATGTATTTTATCACATAGCTTTTTCTTTGTAAAGAAATTATTTGCTATTTTTAGACAAATACTCATAAAAAATAAGCAGGCTTTCACCTGCTTAGATTTTATCTTTATTTAATAAGATTTTCAACTGAAAATTTTAAAACTAGTCAGTTATTGTCTTATTTTTGATTTCTTCTTTAAGTTGTGCGATAAATTCATCTACATCAACATCAGCTACTTCTTCACCATTTCTCTTTCTAACAGAAAGTTTTCCTGATGTTTCTTCTTTTTCTCCAATTACTAGCATGTAGTTAATCTTCTTAACTTGTGCTTCTCTAATTTTGTAGCCAACTTTTTCTGCACGACCATCAAGATGAACTCTAAGTCCTTCAGCGTGAAGTTTGTCTGCAATTTTTTCTGCATAATCTTTAAATTTGTCAGATACAGGAATAACTTCAACTTGAACTGGAGATAACCATAGTGGGAATTTACCTGCAAAGTGTTCGATTAGGATACCCATAAATCTTTCAACTGAACCAAGTAGGGCTCTGTGAAGCATTACTGGTCTCTTTCTTTCTCCATCTTCATCAACATAAGTTAAATCAAAGTTTTCTGGAAGTTGGAAGTCAAGTTGAATTGTACCACATTGCCAAGTTCTTCCAATGGCATCTTCAAGGTGGAAGTCAATCTTAGGACCATAGAAAGCTCCGTCGCCTTCATTAATTGTGTATGGTAAATTCTTTTCTTCTAGGGCTTCTTTTAGGCTCTTTTCTGCAAGATTCCATGCTTCAAGGTCTCCCATGTAGTCATCTGGTCTTGTAGAAAGTTCAATTGAATATTTAAAACCAAAAGTAGAATATAGATAATCAGCTAAATCAATCATCTTAAATACTTCGTCTTTTACTTGTGAGAATAAGCAATAAACATGGGCATCATCTTGAGTAAATGTTCTTACTCTAAATAGTCCGTGTAGAGCTCCAGAAAGTTCGTGTCTGTGAACAACACCATATTCTGCAAGTCTAATTGGAAGGTCTCTATAAGAATGATTGTTTGAATTGTAAACTAAAATTGAGCCTGGGCAGTTCATTGGCTTAACTGCATAATCTCCATCGTCAATTTTTGTGAAATACATATTGTCTTTATAGTGATCCCAGTGTCCTGATCTGTGCCATAGGTCTTCGTTTAAGATAATTGGAGTTAAAATTTCTCCATAACCATTTTCTTCAAGAACTCCTCTCCACCAGTTAAGTAGAGTGTTTCTCAAAATCATTCCATTTGGATGGAAGAATGGGAAGCCAGGTCCTTCTTCGTGCATGCTAAATAGGTCAAGTTCTTTACCTAATTTTCTGTGGTCTCTCTTTTCAGCTTCTTCACGTCTTTCAATGTATTCATCTAATTGTTTTTGTTTTTCAAAAGCAATACCATAAATTCTTTGAAGCATTTTGTTATTAGAATCGCCTCTCCAATAAGCACCAGCTATTGAAAGAAGTTTTATTGCCTTAATTTTTTTAGTTGATAGAAGATGAGGTCCCTTGCAAAGGTCAGTGAAGTCGCCAATTTTATACATTGTGATCTTTTCATCTTCTGGAAGGTCTTCAATTAATTCAACCTTATAATCTTGATTTTGCTCCTTGAAATATTCAAGAGCTTCTTCTCTTGAAACTTCAATTTTTTCTACTGAAAGATCTTTTTTAGCAAGTTCCTTCATTTTATCTTCAATTGCCTTTAAATCTTCATCTACAAATCTGTGTTCAAGGTCAAGATCATAATAAAATCCTGTATCAGTTGAAGGTCCTATTGCAAATTTTGTTTCTGGATAAAGTTCCTTAATTGCATAAGCCATTAAATGAGATGCAGTGTGCCATAAAATTTTCTTTCCTTCCATGTCTTCAAATTTTACAACTTTAAAATCGCTATCTTCATAAACTTCATCATCAAGTCCTAAAATTTCTCCATTTACTACAGCTCCAAGAGAATCTCTTAAAAGGCCTTGAGATATGTCTCCAGTAACTTTAGATACCTTTACTCCGCTTTCATATTCTTTTTTTGAACCGTCTGGTAATTTAATAATCATTATATCCTCCTAAAATTAAAAAATAAAATAAAAAAAGCCACCATCCCAAAGGACGATGACCGTGGTTCCACCTTAATTAAACTCAAGGGATTTAACGCATCCATACGCCATAGTTTGCTATGGGGCTCCAAGTTAGTTTTCAAAAATATAAAATTGGAAATTTTCAGCTGCCATTTCCTCTCTAAGAATTTTATATAATTTACTCTTCTTATCAAAGCCATTTTTAAAATTGCTCTTATATTAACACAAAGTTTTTAAAAATTCAAGAGTCGAGAGAATTTATCTCTCAACTTGCTAATATTTATTACCCTGTGAAAAATTTTTAAAACAAATTTTTTTATCTTTGATATAATTTATGAAGAAAAATTAATTGGAGGCAAGCATGAAAAACAAGTTAAAATATTTTATAATTTTTATCATAATAATAGCATCAATGCCAATTCTTCCTGTCCTTGAAGAAAGTTTTTATGGATTTTTTGCCTTTATAAATTTTTATGGGCTCAGCTCCTTCGTATTGCCCCTTTTAATTTCTTTGCCCTTAATTTATAAAAATAGAAGTTTTTATTTTTTCTATTTTTTACTTATTCCAATCCTCTACAATAACTTCTTTATATTATATTTTTTCAATCTTGTGGACTACTCCTTCACTTCAATTATATTTTTTGTCCTTGGTTTGGTCTTGTCTCTTTACTTATTAAGGGGCAATAAAAAAACTCCTAAATAGGAGTTTAAATTATTTTATATAATAATCATTTGAGGAGATGTAAAAGTAAAATGAACTACAAAACTCAAATTAAAATGTTCAAACACCTAATTCCTATTGGCGAGAAAAATTCAAAAGAGCTTATAAGTTATCTCAAAAATAAATTTGACCTTGTTGAAATTGATTTCTCAGAATTACCTTCCTATAAGAGGAATATGCTTAGTGAAAATGCAAAATATTATGTAGGAAATGTTAAGTTAAATGTTGAGATAAAAGACATGTCCTTTCATCTCTTTAAAATTATAGAAAATGAAAAAAGTATAGAGTATGTGGATCCTCGTGAAGCAGAATATGGTAATTTTCTTTTTTTATACTTGAAGAAAAGACTAAATATATGTATACAAATAGTGGTAAACTTCTAATAGAGATGACTTATGTTTCTGGTGTCTCTGAGGAATCTTACCTTGAAGAAGATGATGTATTTAAAGATTTGCTTTCTAAGTTAATGTTTGATTATATCGATTTCAATAAGTTTTTATATAAAAAAATTCTTAACAAAAAAATAAATAGATAGTATATGTTTATAAATATCCTAATAATTATATTAGAAATAAAAGATGGTATTAAAGAAGGGAATTAACCCTTCTACATACCATCTTTTATATTTGTCACTTTTACAAAGGTCTTAAATAAAATAAATAGAACCAAAATCTTCTATTGGGTATTTGGACAAAATTTCAATTTCATAATCATATTTCTTAATAATTTTTAAAATTTCTTCATAAGATGAGTGGTGTGATAAATCTCCTGTGAAGAATATTTTTTTCCCATAGACTCCACTTGCCCCGCCAATAAAACCATAATTAAAATTCTGAAGTCTTATCTCTCCATGCTTTATTTTATAAATTGGAATAAAATCCTTTAGGCTTTCATAAATTCCTCCGTCGCTTGTTATGACAAAATCATCTGTCACAAGTGAGGAGCACTTGGTGTAGCCCTGCTTAATGTCTATCATATGGTAGCCAGAATTTTTGTAGTAATCTAAGAGAACTTTATCGGTGTATTTTAAGTTGTGAATGAAATAATTTTTAAAAGTGAAGGCATTTAGGGGCACATCTTTTGGATACTCTTTTGACAAAATCGAGTGAGAGGGAAGAATCTTTTTGTCTGGAAAAAGATTTTTGTAGTATTCAAAATTATCCCTATCGACTACAAGCTCTCCACTGGGAAGTGGATGGACTAATATATCTGTGTGAGTGTCAAGACCCTTTAAAATATTTTTATTGGCACGAGTCCTCACTACTTCTCCATAGGCTTTTAATTTTTCGCAAAACTCTTCTGGTAAATTTTCTGCCACTAATATATAAGTCATTTCATCATCTCGTAAATTATAATTGATGCTGCAACATTGGCATTAAGGGAATCCACATTTTGAGAAATTGGAATATTTAAAAAATTCTTGGCATGAGACATTAAAAAGTCGGAAACCCCCTTAGCTTCGTTGCCAATTACAACAATGTCCTTGTCCTTAAATTTATAGTCCCTAGTGGATCTTGAGTTATCCAGTGAAGTTGCAATAATATTAAAGTCTAAATTCACCAAATCCTCTCGACTCATAAAATAAATTGGGACCCTAAAAATTGATGACATGGAAGACCTAACTGTCTTAGGATTGTATAAATCGCAGGAGTTTGGCGAAATAATTAGACCGTCAAGACCAAAAGCATCAGCAGATCTTATCATTCCCCCAAGATTTCCCGGCTCTCTAATGTCATCTAGGTACAAAAATTTTCCAGACTCTTCATGAAATTCTCTGTGAACTTCACTGTAGTAGGCGATTATGCCAGGTGAAGTCACTGCGTCGCAAAGATTTTTGAAAATATTGTCTGAAAAAATAAATAAATCTTCTTCCTTAACTCTTTTCCTTATGTCAGGAAATTTATTTTCCTTAAAGGAAGACTCACTTATAGCAATATATTTTGGTCTAAAGTCCCTTGTCTCTTCAATTACAAGGGGTTTTTCCACCATAAAAAGCCCATGCTCTTGTCTATATTTTTTCTCTTTTAAAGATTTTAAAAATTTATATGTAATATTATTTTTACTTGTAATTATCATTTTGCTCCTCGCCTTAAAGAAAAAAGCCCCGAAGGGCTCTTCACTTTTATCTTATTTAAAATTACTTTTGTCTTTTAAATACTCTTTGACATCAATTACTTCTCCATTTTCCATAATTATTTTAAAGGAGTAGTCATAGACATAAGCTGCAGAAAGTCCTATAAGTGATGCAGGAAGTGCCAAAATCATTCCTATTGCAGATGTGGTTAGGGAAAGAGATAGAACTGTTTCATTATCTTTTTCCACTACAAGTCTCCTTGCATTGCCCTTTCTCCAAATTTCTTTTATTGCATCAACAATTTCATCAAGATAATTTATAACTTCGTCAACATATTCTCTGCCAGTTTTATTTTCACGATTTTCGTAGGATTCTTTTTCTTCTTCATTTTCGAAAACTTTTGAAGCTTCAGCGCTCTCGTCATATTTTCCTTCACTTATGAATTTTATAGCTTCATCAACATCGCCGTCACTATCTAAAAGAGCCTTTCTGACAATATCATAGGATGCTCCAGTAGCATTTATAACGTAATCAATTTTTGTCATATTAATCATAATATCACCTCGTTATTATACTTACCCAATAAAAATATTTTAAAAATTATTTTTTTGCAGCTTGGTTTTCTACTTTTGCATTAGAGTTTGTTGAAGAAGAATCTTGTCCTTCTTGGCCTTCAGCTTGTGGAACTTGGTAAACTGCATCCTTTTCTTCATCAACTATAGAGAAGAAAGTTCTGCCTGGATAAAATTTAACTTCTGTTCCGTCAGGATACTTTAAGATAGTCCTTGCATCTTCATTTGCCTTTTCCCAAGTTATTGGAGCAAGCTTTCCCTTTTGAAGAAGAAGTCCTGAGCCGCTGCCTATATTTGCCATCTTTAATGTGCCCTTAGGCCCTGCTACAACTCCCTTTTGGAAGAGAACTACTAAATTATCTGTGTTAAACTCTTCGCCTGTTGCTTCGTCAATTACAGGTTTATCTTGGCGGATGTACTTATATTTTCCACTTGCTTCATCATAGATAAATTTTGTCTTATAATTTTTGTTGAAATTTAAAGTTATTTCTTTTACATCTATTCCTTCTATTTCTGCTATCTTGTCATAAAAATTTAGTGAAACTGTGTTGTCATTTACATCGACACCCTTTTTCTCAACTAAATAATTTTCAAGTTCAGGAAGGGAAATATATCCATTGTGAGGTGCACGCTTGCCAACATTTTTATTTCTGTGGAAGACTATTCCTTCAAGGGCAATGCCATCAAGGTCAACAACATTTCTATTTCTAACTTCAGCAAGTCCTGCTTCAGATCCGCCCCAGTGAGCATAAATTGCATTGTATTCCTTGGCAGTTTGCACAAAGTAAGGCCTTGCAGAACGAACTGGTCCCACATTTTCTGGAAAATTGCTTTGGAAAAGCGCCATGTATCTTGTGAACTCGCCTTCAACTCTGTACTCATAAATTATGTCAGCCTTAGAAATTTGTGCTTGAGGTCTTGCATCATCATGGTTGTCAAGCATTACTGCAAAGATTTTTTTCTTAGCTTGATCTTCATTTTCTCTTTCCTCATGAGTAAGTGGTGTGTAATAAACTATTTTTTCCGGTTCTTTTTTTACTTCTTCCTTTGGTGCATTTGCTGTCTTTGTGTCTTTGTTGCAGGCAATAAGTGAAGTCGCCACTAAAGTCATAAGTAAAAGTTTTTTTAATTTTTTCATTGTCTCTCCTCTTTCTGATTTCTTTTATGTATTAACTTAATTGTAGATTATAAAGGTCAATATGTAAACAAAGTATTATTTAAAATATTTTTCTCGTGATAAAATAAAAAAGGTGATGGTTTGATGAATAAACATATTGTAGCTATAAAAATAATTGTCTATTTTACTGCTTTGTTTGGATACTTTTTAACTAAATACACAAAAATAGTTAAGGATGAAAAACTAAGAGGCAGGCTGTCTTATATCTTTAACCTTATAGCTTGGCTAATGCTTTTATATGAAATATACTTAAAAAAATTTTTATAAATTTTGCAAAAAAAATAAGGGCAACTGCCCTTATTAATTTGCTTCTGTAAATCTTTTAATATCCTTATCGGAACCTAAAACTGTTAAGATGTCCTCTTCTTTTATCTTAAAAGAAGCAAGAGGGTTTACAAAATTTTCCCCAGCTCTCTTAACCATTAAAACATTGAAATTATATTCTTCTCTAAGTTTTAAATCCTTTAATTCTTTTCCATTCATCTTAGGAATGGCAGTAAAATCATAAATAGTATAACCCTTAGAAATTTCATTGGCATCTAGTAAATAATCATTGGATAAATTATTTGCAAGTCTAAATCCCATGTCTCTTTCAGGGAAAATAATTTTATCTGCCCCACATTTTAGCAAAATTTTTCCAAACTTATAATTAGGTGCCTTGGCAATAACTTTTTCGATTCCCGCTTCTTTTGATGCAAGGACTGCCATGACGGCAGCTTCAAGATTTTCTCCAATTGCAATTACTGCAACGTCAAAATTTTTTAGTGCAAGTTCAGTCATTGACTTTTCATCTTCAAGGTCACAAATAATTGCTTCAGTAACATTTTCTGAAATGGCATCAATTTTTTCTTCGTCACAATCTACAATTACAACATCATTTTTTAAATCATATAATCTTGTGGCAACAGTAGATCCAAATCTACCACAGCCAAATACAATAAATGTCTTCATATTTACCCCACTATAATTTTTCCTTCTGAATATCTAGTATGTTTCTTTCTATGTGTATCTAAAATACTTACCCCTAAAGTCGCTGCTCCAACTCTTCCAAGATACATTAATACGATTAAAATAATCTTAGAAAGAGAACTTAAATTAGCAGTAATTCCTCTACTTACTCCAACTGTTCCAAAGGCTGAAACAATTTCATATAAAATATCCAAGTATAAAAATTTACCTTGCTCAATAAGTGTAATCCAAAGAGATGAAAATATTACTAAGAAAGATCCCAAGGTAAAAATACAAAGAGATTTTATAAGTGTTTCATAAGAAATTGACTTGTGAAATATTTCTATCTCCTTATTTCCTCTTAAAACTGAAATTGTTGAGGACAATAAAACTCCAAATGTTGTAGTTTTAATTCCTCCACCAGTTGATGCAGGAGATGCCCCAATAAACATTAACATTATAGTTACAATCACAGAACCCTCTTGCATCTTTCCTATGTCGATTGTATTAAAGCCTGCAGTTCTTGCTGTTACAGACATAAAGAAGGAAGATAAAACTTTTCCATATAGAGACAAACCTGCCATAGCTGGACTCTTGTATTCAATTAAGAAAAAAGCAAGAGTGCCCACTAAAAGTAGCATTGCCGTAAAGGAAATAACAACCTTTGAGTGAAGACTTAAATTCTTAAATCTTCTCTTTCTGTAGATGTCAATAAAAACTGTGAAACCTAAACCGCCAAAAATTATTAAAAGTGAAATTGTCATGTTGACAGTAAAGTCAGACACATAATCCGTTAGAGAATTTCCTATGATGTCAAAGCCTGCATTACAAAAGGCAGAAATTGAATGAAATATAGAAAATAAAATTCCCCTTTCAAGTCCAAAATCTGGAATAAATTTTGTTGCAAGTAAAATTGCACCTACAAGTTCAACTGCTAAAGAAAATTTAATAATATAAATTACAAGTCTAATTATCCCCTTGCTGGTATCGGCATTTGTCTGTTCCTTTATAATTCTTCTCTCAGTAATTCCAATTCTTTTATTTAAAACCATGGCAATAAGTGATAAGAACACCATTGTGCCAAGCCCGCCAATTTGTATTAAAATAATTATTACAACTTTTCCAAAGACAGTCCACTGAGTTGCCGTATTGGCAACAATAAGTCCCGTCACACAAGATGCCGAAGTCGATGTGAAGAATGCATTTAAAAATCCAATTCTCTCACCATTTGCACTTGCTATTGGAAGGTCAAGTAAAATTGCACCGAACAATATCAGGGCAAAAAAAGATAGGCATACTATAAGAGGTGGATTCTTTTTTAATTTTCTAATCATAATACCCTCGTAAATATTTTTATATATCCATTATACAAAAAAAGCTCCCTAAAGGGAGCATTAAATTAATTTCCTTTTGCGATTTCAACTAATTTAGCAAAACCTGCTGGGTCGTTAATAGCCATTTCAGAAAGCATCTTTCTGTTAATATTAACATTAGCTTTCTTAAGACCACTAATAAATTTAGAATAGCTCATGCCATTAATTCTTGCAGCAGCATTAATTCTTGTAATCCAAAGTTTTCTAAAATCTCTTTTTCTTTGTTTTCTACCAATATATGAATAGTTTAGAGATTTCATAACAGCTTGGTTTGCAGTTCTAAATAATTTTGATTTAGCACCAAAATATCCCTTAGCTTGCTTTAGGATATTATTATGTCTTTTTTTAGCGTTAACGCCTCTTTTTACTCTAGCCATCTTTACCTCCTATTAAGGGATCATGTGATCAATTCTCTTTTGATCACCTTTAGAAACTAAACTGCCCTTTCTAAGTTTTCTTAGTCTTTTAGCAGTTTTCTTACCAGTTAAATGTCCTTTATAAGCATAAAATCTTCTAAGCTTTCCGGAACCAGTTCTCTTAAACCTCTTTGCGGAAGCTCTGTGAGTTTTCATTTTTGCCATAAAAATCCTCCTTAATTATCAGACTTATCTTTGTCTTTTCTCTCTGAAAGGAACATCACAAGACTTCTTCCTTCCATTTTAGGTTTTTTGTCCACAACTCCATACTCAGAAACTAAATCATAAAACTTATCGAGAACTTCTCGTCCAAGATCAGTGTGACCCATTTCTCTACCTCTAAATCTAACTGAAACCTTAATTCTATCACCATTTTTTAAGAAATCAATAGCTCTATTGGCTTTAGTGTTCAAGTCATGATCTTCAATATTTGGAGTAAATCTAAGTTCCTTAATATTGATTACCTTTTGTTTTTTTCTAGCTTCTTTTTCTTTTTTCTCTTGTTCGTATCTGTATTTACCATAGTCCATTATACGACAAACTGGTGGTTTTGCATTTGGCGCAACATTTACTAAGTCCAGTTTTTTAGATATTGCCAAGTCAATGGCTTGCATCCTAGGAACAAGTCCTAATTGGTTGCCTTCATCATCTACTAATCTGACTTCTTTTTCCCTTATTTCTTCATTAATTTGAAGTTCTTTAATTTCTAAGCACCTCCGTAAATTAAAAAAGCAGGCACCAAAAGATGCCCGCAAATTCATCATAATTTTAAAACAACCTAAATGACCTCGTCATCAGGTGAGAAGCGGACTTCTTCTTTAATAACAAAAGTTATGATAACACATAGTTTTTATCTTGTCAAATATTTTTTATACTAAAGATTTAATTTTTTGGTATAAAAGATCAATTGCAACTTCATTTTCGCCGCCTTCAGGAATAATTATATCGGCATACCTCTTTGAAGGCTCAACAAATTGAAGGTGAGATGGTCTTACTGTTGCCATATACTGATCAATTACAGAATCAAGCGACCTTCCTCTCTCATGCATATCTCTTTTAATTCTCCTAATTATTCTAACATCGGCATCTGTATCTACAAAGACTTTTATATCCATAATGTCAATTAAATTTACCTCGTTAAAAATTAAAATTCCTTCCAAAATTATAATTGGCTTTGGAAATACTTTTTCCTTTTCCTTTTTTCTGTTGTGAAGGGAAAAGTCATAAATTGGCTTTTCAATTTCCCTTCCTTCCTTTAACATCTTTAAATGCTCAAATAAGAGGTCGTTGTCAAAGGCAAGAGGATGGTCATAATTAGTCTTAACTCTCTCTTCAAAGGCAAGATTTGACTGGTCCTTGTAATAAGAATCCTGTTCAATGACAGACACATTATCTTTTCCAATAAGCTCAATTAATTTTTTTGTAACAGTGCTTTTTCCACTTCCACTTCCGCCACAAATGCCAATTATACAGGCCCTATTCTTCATTTTCTCTCCTCAAAATAAATCCTTTTTTAATAGCTTTGTCTATTTTTATTTTAAATATTTGCTTTGCCTTATTTGCAACTTCAATTTCTCTATCCTTGTCATCTAACATTTTTTCGATTTTGTAGTTGAAATGTTTTATGCCAGGGCCAAAAATTTCTATTTCATCGCCAACAAAAACTCTATTTCTTTGCTCAATAGTTGCAATTTTAGAATCTTCATCATAATCAAGGACAATTCCTACAAAGTCATAACCCCTTATATAGGAGTTGTCTTCATAAACTTGTGAATTTTCATTGGCCTTACCGTAAAAGAATCCCGTTGTAAAATCTCTGTGGCTTACTTTTTTTATCTCTTCCAAAAGATAAGGGTCGTACTTATAATTTTCCTTGTCAGCGTAATATGAATCAATTGCCATTCTGTAAGATCTTATAACAGTTGCAAGATAGTATTCACTTTTTACTCTGCCTTCGATTTTTAAGCTGGCAATTCCTGCTTCAATTAAATCATCAATGTGTTCAATCATGCATAGGTCCTTGGAGTTCATAATAAAAGTGCCCTCGTCGTGCTCTTCTATTGGAAAATATTCGCCAGGTCTTTTTTCTTCAACTAAATGGTACTTATATCTGCAAGGTTGTGCACAGTCTCCCATGTTGGCATCTCTTCCAGTCATATAATTTGACAAAAGACATCTACCTGAGTAGGACATACACATGGCACCGTGAGCAAAAGTTTCAATTTCTATGGAATCTCCAACTTCTTTTATTATGTCAGAAACTTCCTTTAAACTTAATTCTCTTGCCATTACAACTCTTTCTGCCCCAAGTTTTTGCCAGAATTTTACAGTCTGGGCATTTGTTACTGAACCTTGAGTTGAAATGTGAATTGGAAAGTCTGGTGCAACTTCCTTTACCTTCATAAACATACCAGGGTCAGCAACTATTAGGGCGTCAACTCCAATATCATATAACTTCTTGATATAATCTTCCACACCTACAATATCTTTATCGTGAGGAATAATATTTAAAGTGACATGAAGGGTTTTTCCCCTCTCGTGTAAATAGTCTGCTGCCCACTTAATATCTTCAAGAGAAAAATTCTTTGATGCCTTTCTAAGGCCAAAACTTTCTCCTCCAAGATAAACTGCATCGGCACCATATTCCACTGCAGTTTTTAATTTATTAATATCACCAGCTGGTGCTAAAAGTTCAATCTTCTTCATCTTTTCTCCTAACTAATAGTACGCCATCTCCAATGGGAACCACAGAAGAAATAAATCTCTTATCTTCTGAAATATCCCTTAAAAATTTTCTTAGTCTTTTTACAATAGTTATTTTTCTTCTCTTAACTAATGAATCCTCAGCAATCATACCCTTGAATAAAACATTGTCGCAAATTATAAGTCCTTTTTCCTTTAAATTTTTTAGGGCAGCTTCAAAATATTTTTCATATTGTCCCTTGGCAGCGTCAATAAAAATTAAATCATATTTTTCATCTAAGTCAAGTAAAAAATCATAGGCATCACTTTCATGAACAGAAATAATTTTATCTAAATCAAGATCAGAAATATTTTTTCTCGCAATTTCTGCCATTTCACTTTTTAATTCAACGCTGTCGATTTTTTCTATGCACTTATTTCTCTTTGCAAAGGAAATAGATGAGTAGCCAATTGCAGTTCCCAGTTCCAGAATTTTCTTTGGCTTTTGCATTGAGATTAAAAAATTAATAAATTCTTCACTTTCCCTTTCTATTATTGGAACATGATTCTTTTCTGCATAATTGCTCATCTCTTTAAGTTTTTCATTTTCAATAGTTTTTAAATTTCTCAAATAATTTTCTATATAATCGTAATTTATATTTGACATAATCCCTCTAAAAAAGGGAACCTTATAGATTCCCTAAATATCCTAAACTTCCATAATAATTGGTAAAATCATAGGATTTCTCTTTGTGTTTTTGAAAATGTATGATCTCAAATTGTCTCGAATATCAGACTTTAATCCGTTCCAATCCTTTAAATTATCTTTGGAGTCATCTTTTAAAATCTTTCTTACAACATTCTTTGCATCTTCAATTAAATCTTCTGACTCTCTTACATAGACAAATCCTCTTGAAATAATATCAGGTCCAGATACAACTTTTCCTTCTTTTGTAATAGTTATGACAACTATAATAAGTCCATCTTCAGATAGATGTCTTCTGTCTCTTAGTACAATATTTCCGACATCGCCAACTCCAAGTCCATCAACTAAAATATTTCCTGAAGGTACATCTCCAGCTAGCTTGGCATCTTTTTGTGAAATTTCAAGGCAGTTACCATTTTCCATAATAAAGATATTTTCTTCTGGCATACCCATTTGACTTGCAATCTTAGCATGTTTCATTAAGTGTCTAACTTCGCCATGAGCAGGAATAAAATATTTTGGCTTAACTAAGCTTAAAATTAATTTTAATTCTTCTTGGCAAGCGTGACCTGAAACGTGAATTTCTGAAAGAGTTTCATAAATTACCTTTGCTCCTCTTTCAAGAAGCCTATTTATAACTTTTGTAACTGCATTTTCATTTCCAGGTATTGGTGTTGCAGATAAAATTATTGCATCATTTGGAGTAAGCTGTATTTTTCTATGTTCGCCATAAGCAATTCTAGTAAGAGCAGACATTGGCTCACCTTGTGAACCTGTTGTAATTAGAACAATTTCGCTGTCGTCATACTTATCCATATCTCTTATGTCAACAAAGGTATCTTTCTTAACCCTAAATTGTCCAAGTTTTCTTGCTGTTTCAGTTACATTTACCATGGATCTACCTGATAATACTACTTTTCTTCCATATTTTTCTGCAGAATTAATGATTTGTTGAACCCTATGCACATTTGATGCAAAAGTTGCAATAATAATTCTATTGTCTTGTAAATTTTGGAATAATCTATTAAAAGTTTCTCCAACTTTGGATTCACTCATTGTATATCCTGGTCTTAGAACATTGGTAGATTCACCGATCATTGCAAGGACACCTTTTTCTCCAATTTCAGCAATTCTAGTTAAGTTAATTGGCTTACCACTAATTGGTGTAAAGTCAACTTTAAAGTCCCCTGAGTGATAAACATAGCCAAGAGGTGTCTTTATAGCAAGGGCACAAGCATCCGGAATAGAGTGATTTACATTTATCCATTCTACTTCCATTTTTCCAAGTTTAACAACATCTCCTGCATTAACTACATGGAGTTTATCTCTTGAAAGTCTATGTTCCTTTAATTTATTTTCCAATAGTCCAATAGTAAGACCTGTTCCATAAATATCTAGGTCTAACTTTCTTAAAACATAAGGAATTGCTCCTATATGGTCTTCGTGACCATGAGTTAAAACAAGTCCTTTAATTTTATGTTTATTATTTTCTAAATAAGTTACATCTGGTATTACTACATCAATACCAAGCATTTCATCTTCTGGGAAAGTCATACCACAGTCGATAATAATAATATCATCTCTGTATTCTACAACTGTAAGATTTTTTCCAATCTCGTGAAGTCCACCCAGTGGAATTATCTTCACTTTATTAGTATTTTTCATTAATTAGCCTTCTCCTCAAATTTGTGGCGGCAGTCTTCGCAATAACCCATAAATTTTAGAGTGTGGTCAACAATCTTAAAATTCTTTTCTTTCTCTACTTTTTCTTCTAGTTCATTTAAATTGTCAATATCAATTTCTTCTACTTTTCCGCAATTTATGCAGACAAGATGATGGTGTCTATGACCTTCACTTGGAACTCTAAGCTCGTATCTTATGATATTATCATCAAATACAATTTGATCAAGTATGCCAAGTTTGTGAAATAATTGAACAGTCCTATAAATAGTTGCTATACCCATATCAGGATCTTTTTTTGCAACTAAATTATAAACTTCTTCAGTCGTCAAGTGTTTATCTTTATTGTACAAAAATATTTCATAAACCTTAGCTCTTTGTTTAGTGTATTTATAACCACTATCTTTTAAAATTCTTTTAACAGGATCAATATTTATATCCATATCTTCACCTATTCTATTTCGTCCAAAAGTTCTTCATAGGCTTTTTTTGCTTCTTCTAGTTCATCGTCATCGATGCCAGAGAGAAGCTCATCACCATTTTCATCTTCTATCACTTTTAATATATAGATTTCTGGTTCATCTTCATCAGTATAGAGTGCAACATAATCTGTGTCTTCAATTGAAAACTTTGCATCAACAAAAAATTCAACCTCAACATTATTTTCATCATATAATTTTATTTTTTCCATCTTTATCACCTATAAATTAAATCTATCCAGATAGGATTGCAGGATATATGTCGCTGCAATTTTATCTATATATTTTTTCCTATTTTCTCTTCGAACAGAACCCTCTATTAAAACTTTTTCTGCCATTAAAGTGGTCATTCTTTCGTCAACATACTCAATCTCAACCTTAAATTTATTTTTCAATTTTTCTGCAAACTTCATAACTTTTTCACTTTGTGGCCCAATGGTATTGTTCATGTTCTTTGGAAGACCTACCACTATTTTTTCTACATCATTTTCTTTTATTATGTCATGAATTTTATCATAGGCAATCTTATTTGACTCTCTCTTAATTGTCATAAGAGGTTGAGCTGTAAGCATTAAAGCATCTGATATAGCTACTCCAATCCATACATCACCAACGTCAAGGCCTAAAATTTTATTCATATAACCACAACCTTTACAGGTACATATATAATATGTAAAAGAGATGGTCTAGCCATCTCAAATCTTTTCTAAATAAACTTTTAACATCTCTTGTAAAAGCTCATCACGCTCTACTTCTTGTATCATGGATCTTGCATTATCATGGCTTGTAATGTATGTGGGATCGCCAGATAATATATATCCAATAATTTGGTCAGAAGGGTTATAACCTTTTTCCTCTAGAGCATTGTAAACAACTTTTAAAATACTCTTAATTCTTTCTTGTTCCAAAGCATTTTTTTCAAAAATTTGTGTATTATTGTTTTGATCCATAATTACCTCCAAATAGATTATATCATAAAATATCTATTTTGATAATATTATAATAGGTCGCTAAGCTTATTTAAAGCTTCTTCAACTTTAGCAATATCCTTGCCGCCAGCAGTTGCCATGTCAGGTCTACCACCGCCGCCGCCACCGGCTACTTTTGCAATTTCTTTAATAAGTTTTCCTGCAGCAATTTTCTTTTCTACTAAATCTTTTGAAACAGCACAAATAAAGTTAAGTTTTCCTTCATTTACTGTTGCAAATAAAACTACTACTGAGCCCACTTTATTTCTAACTTCATCAGCTAAGTCACGAAGTGTATTTACATCTACTCCATCAAATTTTTTGATGACATAATTTATGCCATTTTTATTTTTAACTGAATCTAGAAGTCCAGAAATTTGATCCTTTGCCATGTCATGTTCTAGTTTTTCAATTTCTTTATTTGCTTCTTTTAGACTCTTAATATTTAATTTTATCTTTTGTAAAATTTCTTCTCTATTAGATTTAAGTTCCTTAGCTATGTCTTCTTGTTCGTCTTTTAATTCATTTAAATATTTTAGAACAGCTGGACCTGTAATAGATTCAATTCTTCTAATACCGTTACTTATACCACTTTCACTTAGTATTTTAAACATTGAAATTTCAGAAGTATTTGAAACATGAGTACCACCACAAAGTTCACGAGAATAATCTCCCATGGAAAGAACTCTAACTTCGCCATGATATTTGTCTTCAAATAGACCAATTGCGCCCATTTCTTTTGCTTCTTCTAAATTTGTTATCTTAGTTTCTACTGGAAGAGCTTCAAAAATCTTTTCATTTACAATCTTTTCAACTTTATCAATTTCTTCTTTTGACATTGCTTCAAAATGAGAGAAGTCAAATCTCATTTTATCTGGCATTACTAAGGAGCCAGCTTGGTTTACGTGATTGCCTAGAACATCTTTTAGGGCTCTGTGAAGTAAGTGAGTTACAGAGTGATTTCTTCTTATATTATTTCTTCTCTTAACATCAATAAGAGCTTTGACAGGAGCTTTTTCTAGCTTACCTTCTTCTACTTCAACAAAGTGAAGGTGAAGTCCATCCTTAGTCTTTTTAGTGTCAGTAACTTTTAATTTGAACTTGTCAGAAATAATTTCTCCAGTATCTCCAACTTGTCCACCACTTTCTCCATAGAAAGTAGTTTTGTCTAAAATTACTATGCCCTTTTCGCCTTTATTTATTGAATCAACAATTTCGTCATCATCAGAAATAATTCTTATAATGTTTCCACAACATTCATTTTTTTCATAACCTAAAAATTCATTGGAAAGGCCTTCAAAGAGATGCTTGTTATCTTGATTTGCCCAGCCAACATTTTTGTCGTCTCTTGCTTCTCTAGCCCTTTTCTTTTGGTCATCCATTTCTCTTTTGAATCCAGCCATGTCAACATCTAGACCTTCTTCTTTTAAGATTTCTTCTGTTAAATCAATAGGGAAGCCATAAGTGTCATAAAGTTTGAAAGCTTTTTTTCCGTCAAGTAATTTTTCACCACTTGCCTTCATTTCTTCTATATTAGAATTAAGTCTAACAAGACCACCATCAATAGTTTCTAAGAATTTTTCTTCTTCTCTTCTTATTATTTCCTTAATGGATTCTCTGTTTTCCTTTAGTTCCTTGTATTGATCGCCCCAAGAATCAATTACCATGTCTGCAATTTCAAATAAAAAGGCCCTCTTTATTCCAAGTTTTCTTCCGTGTCTTGCAGCTCTTCTTATAAGTCTTCTTAAAACATAGCCTCTTCCTTCATTTGAAGGCACAATTGTATCAGAAATCATAAAAGTCATGGCTCTTATGTGGTCAGTAATTACTCTAAAAGAAATATCTGATTTTTTGTCTTCGCCATATTTTTTGCCTGAAAGCTTTGAAATTTCTCCAATTATATCTTTTATGGCATCAATCTCAAAAATATTGTCAGTTTTTTGTAGAACTGTGGCAATTCTTTCAAGACCCATTCCTGTATCAATATTAGGATGTGATAGTGGATTGTAATTTCCTTCTTCATCTTTATCAAATTGAGTGAAAACTAAATTCCAAACTTCTATAAATCTGTCGCCTTCTCCACCAGGTCTTTCATCAACTGATCCGTATTCAAGACCTCTATCAACATAAATTTCTGAACATGGACCAGATGGACCAACTTCAAGTTCCCAGAAGTTGTCTTCTTTTCCAAGTCTTATAATTTTTTCTTCAGGAATTCCAATAACATCTTTCCAAATGTTAAAGGCTTCGTCGTCATCCTTATAAACCGTAACCCAAAGATCTTCCTTTGGAATTTCAAGATTAACTGTCAAAAATTCCCAAGCCCAAGGTATTACTTCGTGTTTGAAATAATCTCCAAAGGAAAAGTTTCCAAGCATTTCAAAAAATGTTGCGTGTCTATCTGTTAAGCCAACATTATCTATATCGCCAGTTCTAATACATTTTTGGCAAGTTGTAACTCTCTTTGCAGGTGGAACTTCTTCACCTGTGAAGAATTTTTTCATTGGTGCCATTCCTGCTCCAATTAAAAGCAGTGACTTGTCATTTTTTGGAATTAGTGAAAAACTTGGTAATATAAAATGTCCCTTTGATTCAAAAAATTTTAAAAATTCTCTTCTTATATCGTGTAAACCTAAATATTTCATAAACAACTCCTATTAAAAATCCTCCCATTCCCTGGGAGGATGTGCTATAAATATTATAATTATAAAGAATATGATTGTCAATTAGAGCTATATCTGTCGTTGTATTTTATTTTTGCAAAATCAATTAGGATAAATATTATTGATGTTATTGGAACAGAAATTACCATTCCCCAAACTCCAAAGATACCTCCACCTATGATTATTGAAATTAAAATTATTAGTGGATTAAGCCCAGTGCTATCTCCAATTAGTTTTGGTGCCAAAATATTATTTTCAACCCATTGAACTAATACGAAGAGAACTAAAACCCAAAATGCTTTTATTGGTGAATCCATAAAGGCAAATAAAACTGCAGGGACACAACCAAGGAAAGGTCCAATAAAAGGTATTATATCTGCCACACAAGTTATAAGTCCAATGATTATTGCAAAGTCCACTCTTAAAATCAAAAGATAAACCATAGTGAGGACTCCAACGAAAATTGCAAGTAGCATTCTTCCTCTAATAAATTGTTGAAGAGCTATGTCAATTCTATTGGCAAGATATGTTATATCTTCTCTATGTTTATTTGGTATAGATTTTTTTACTTTGAGAGTAAATTTTTCCTTGTCCACTGAAAAGTAGAAGGAGAAAATAATTATTAAAACAAGTCTAAAGGCAGATGTCACAAAGCCATAGACCTTGGAGAAAACTCCAGAAAGTGAACCCATAAGGGAGCCTTGTGCCTTTGTAACTAAGTCATTTATAGTTTTTCGCATTGAGTTTAAAATATTTGAAACTATTTGTGGTGTTTCAACATTTCCCTCTACCTTTGGATTAGATTCTTTGTAAAAATCTATAAAATTATCAGGAAGTTCAATGTTAAATTTAGCAAAAATATCTGTAAAAAAATTATTTACATTTTTAGTAAATGTATCAACCATGACTGGCAAACTAGAAAGTAAGTTTGAAATTTCATTTATGGTCTTTGGAATAACAGAAACTATTAAAATCCCAAAGATCAAGACAACTGAAATGTAAACTATAATTACACCAAATTGTCTTTTGACGCCCTTTCTCTCCAAATAATTTACTATTGGATCTATTATGTAGGCAAAAATAATTGCAATAATAGCAGAGGAAATAGTGTAACCCAAAATTGGAAATTTGTTAAAAATTATTGTAATTAAATAGAGAGTTAAAATCCCTAAAAATATTTTTGTAATGAAGTGCAGATCTATGCTTATTCTCTTTTTGCCTTCAATATATCTATTTCCAATATTTATCAAATAATAAATCGCCAAAAATATTAGAAGTATTGAAAGTATTGCTAGAGCATAAATCATAAATCTCGCAGCATTACCGGAAATTTGTTCCAACATATTATCACCTGTTCTTGAACTTTTTCATCCCTTCATTTATTTTTTCCACTACATAATCACATTCATCCTTAGTGTTATTGTGATTAAGGGAAAGTCTAAGCATGGAAAGAGAATCTTCTTCGCTTCTTCCAATTGCCCTAAGGACATGGGATGGGTTTATGCTTCCTGCTGCACAAGCAGAGCCAGAAGATGCACATATATCATACATATCCAGATATTGCACCATGGTTTGTGGCTTAGTATCCTTTAAAGTGATATTGATATTTCCAGGAAGTCTTTTGTCTCTTGGACCATTTAAAATAATTCCATCAATGTTTAAAAGTTTTTCAATGGTATAGTCTCTTAAGTCCCTTGTATAACTTATATTTTCATCAATATTAACATAAGCATCTTCTATTGCTCTTGCAAGACCAACTATAGATGCCACATTTTCTGTTGAGGCTCTCATGCCTCTTTCTTGTTCTCCACCATCTATAAAGGGGAAAATTTCTGTACCTTCTTTAATATATAAAATTCCTATCCCCTTGGGAGCGCCAAGTTTGTGACCTGATATAGAAAGCATATCAAGGTCTAAGTCTTTTAGATTAAATTTGACATTTCCCATGGCTTGCACTGCATCTGTGTGCATTAAAATATTTTTTTCTCTGGCAATTTTTGAAATTTCTTTTATTGGTTCTATAGTTCCAATTTCATTGTTGGCAAACATAACAGAAATTAATTTTGTATTGTCCTTAATTTTTTCACTTAATTCATCTAAGTTTATAAAACCCTCTTGATCAACTGAAATTAGAGAATAATTACTTCCCAATCTTTCAACTGCTTTAAGTGAATTTAAAATAGCAGGATGTTCTATCTTTGATGATATTATATGATTTTTTTCCCTTGGATTCAATGATTCTTTTATAACCCAGTTGTCTGATTCAGAACCTGAAGAAGTAAAATAAATTTCACTAGGCTTAGTCTTTAAAATTTCTGCAATTTTTATTCTTGAATTTTCAATTGCTGCTCTAGATTTTTGTCCCAGAGAATAAATTGCCGATGCATTCCCATAGTTTTCTCTCATATAGGGAAGCATGGCATTTAATACATTCTCTGTTACTTTTGTAGTAGCTGCATTATCCATGTAAATCATAGTAACCTCACATGTCTGCTAGAGTCATGGACTCCATTACATCTTCAATTTGTCCCTGAAGTTTTGATAAAATATCTCTAGTTGCACATTCCTTTTGCTTTATACAATTTGAATTTTTGCCAAGGTCGCAACATGAAAGTGACATATCACCTTCTAGGGCATTTATTATTTCTCCTATTGCAATATTTTTTGGATCTCTTGAAAGAACATAACCGCCACCTGCTCCTCTTATAGATTTAACAAGATCAGCCTTACGTAAAAGTGTAAAGAGTTGTTCAAGATAAGATTCAGATAAGTTTTCTTCCTTTGCAATATCCTTTAGGGCAATGGGACCCTTGCCCATATTTTCTTTTAAATTATACATTGCCATGAGTCCATAACGACCCTTAGTAGAAAGTTTCATTTAATCACCTCTTATTCTGGAATAAAAGATCCTTTTTCTTTGTTATTTTCTAACATATCCTTTAGAGTGTACCATGATAAAACTGCGCATTTTACTCTTGCTGGAAGTGTGCTAATGGATTCAAAGGCAATGGCATCGTCAAGATCTTCTAGTTCATCAGAATCTGTAACTTCACCTTTTACCATTCCAATAAATTTTTTTGCCCTATCAATAGCTTCTTCAACCTTTATGCCCTTTACATTGTCACACATTATTGATGTTGATGCTTGTGAAATTGCACAGCCATGACCTGTATAAGAAATGTCTTCTATTATTCCATCTTTTACTTTTAATTCAAGAGTAATTTCATCGCCACAACTTGGATTGTGTCCAAGTTCCTTGTGAGTATAATCTTCTAATTCATGTCTATTGTGTTTATTTCTTGAATGTTCCAAAATTAATTCAGTATAAATATTATCAAGATTCAATTCCTAAAATCCTCCTTACATCTTCAAGATGTTCAACGAAATAATCAATTTCTTCAACTGTATTATAAATTGCAAAACTTGCTCTACAAGAAAAGTTTGAACCTAAAAATCTGTGAAGTGGTTGGGCACAGTGATGACCTGATCTTATGGCAATGGCAAAAGTATCAAGAATTGATGCAACATCGTGAGGATGAGCTTCTTTAAAGTTAAAAGATATTACTGGAGCTCTATTTTTGTCACTTGTTGTATAAACTTCAAGATAATCTAATTTTTTTAACTTATCATAGCAATAGTCAGTTAAATATCTTTCATATTCGTCAATTTTATCCATGCCATATTTATTTATAAAATCAATGGCTGCTGCAAGATTTACTGCACCTTCGACATTGGCAGTTCCTGCTTCAAATCTTTGTGGCGCATCTAAAAAAGTTGTGTGGTCTTCGTAAACATATTCGATCATGTCGCCACCTGATAGGAAGGGTTCCATTTGGTTTAAGAGATTTTCTTTTCCATAAAGTACACCAATGCCTAGAGCAGAATACATTTTATGACCAGAAAAGGCTAAAAAATCCACATCAAGTTCACTTACATTTACTTTTCTATGAGGCACAAGTTGTGCGCCATCTAAAATAATTTTTGCATGAGAATGCTCTCTTGCGTATTTGACAATTTTTTCAATGTCAGGATTTGTTCCAACTACATTAGATGCTCCAGTGATTGATAAAATTTTTGTCTTTTCAGTAACTTTTTCTTCTATTTCAGAAAAAGGAATTTGCTTATCATCATCTATATATAAAAATTTTAATTTTGCTCCAGTTTTTTTGGCGACTTCTTGCCAAGGAACTAAATTTGAATGGTGCTCCATTATTGAAATTAAAATTTCGTCACCTTCACTTAAATTGTTTCGTCCATAGGAATAGGCAACTAAATTTAGAGCTTCTGTGGCATTTCTTAAAAATACAATTTCACTTGCTTTTTTTGCTCCTATAAAATCAGCAACCTTTTGTCTTGCATTTTCATAAACTTCTGTAGACATCATGGCAAGATAGTGAGCTCCCCTGTGTGGGTTTCCATTTTCATTTTCATAAAAATTCTTTATATTATCTAAAATTTCACGAGGTTTTTGTGTTGTTGCCCCATTGTCAAAATATATAATGTCCTTGCCATTTGGCTTTAATTTTAAAAAGGGAAACTCTTTTCTAATATCTTCTATTTCATTTTTTGTAAACATCTTAATTTCCTCTCTTTATAATTCTTCTAACTGAATCCCAAACTTCATCTCTCAATTTTTCATCAGAAAGAGCGTCAATGGCACGAGAAAATTTGGATTCAACTATTAGTGCTTCAGCTTCTTCGTGGCTGATGCCTCTACTCATGAGATAAAATATTTGATTCATGTCAAGCTTACCTGCACTTGATGCGTGATTCCCAACTACATCATCTTCGTGAGCAAGCATTAGTGGCACTGAAACTGAATGAACTGTATCATCTAGTAAAATTGAATACTCTTCTTCAGATCCAATAGCTCCCTTGGCACCTTCTATAAATTGAAGATTTGATTTAAAATTTTTAAAGGCTTTATCCTTTAAGGCTCCATTTACTAAAATATCTGATTCAGTCTTTTTTCCTCTATGAATCATGTCATAATTCATATTTAGATATTCATCCTTTTGACCAAAGTAAATTGAATCTACTATTGATGAAGATTTTTCTCCAATTAATTCGCATTTATAATTTGTATAAAGTTTTCCTGCCCCAAGTTCATATTGGTGAAGAGTAACTTTTGCGCCATCTTCTGTATAAATTCCAATTGATTCAAGGACAAGGGACTTGTCATCGTCTCTTGCAATAACAAAAACTTCTACTTCAGAATTTTCCTTTGCAAGGACCTTTATTACAGAATTTCTAAATTTTTCACCTTGGCCAGAAGATGTGTAGTCTAAAACGACCTTTAATTTTGAATTTTTTTCTGCAAGAATGTGATGAAGATCAAAAAGTTCAGAATAGTTATCATCTAATTCAAATAATTTAAAATCTTCTTTTTCTTCATCTTCTTTTGCTAGATAAGAAGAATAATAATTTAAATATTTTCTATTTAATTCTAGTGCATCTTCTGAAATTCCATATTTTATTTTTTCAAATTCAGAAATTTCTCCTGGATTTTTTTCTCCAACTTCTCTATATAATTTCCCGTTTATTTCAGGAATTTTTATTTCAGTTTCATTTACCTTTAAAAAGCTAAAAGTCTTAAAGGCAATTTCATTTCCAATTATATTCATCTTTCACCTACCCAATTGCTCCAACAAGTTCAAGGTTAATAAGATTATTCATTTCAACTGCATATTCCATAGGAAGTTCCTTGGCAATTGGTTCTGCAAATCCTCTTACAACCATTTCCTTTGCCTCTTGTTCAGATATTCCCCTTGACATCAAATAGAAAATTACAGAGTCAGAAATTCTGCCTATTTTTGCTTCATGTCCAATATCTATGTCGTTGTTTTCAATTTTTATTGTAGGAATTGTATCTGACCTAGACTCATTATCAAGCATTAGTGATTCACATGATGTTGAATTTTTTGAGCCAATAGCATTTTCTTTTATTTCAACAAGTCCTCTGTAAATTGCAATTCCGCCAGATTTTGAAATTGACTTAGTGTTAATAGTTGACTTAGTGTGTGGTGCTGCATGAACAACTTGTGCTCCTGTGTCAAGATTTTGCCCTTCACCTGCAAAGGAAATTCCAGTAAATTCACTAGATGCATTTTCTCCAACTAAAATTGATGCAGGATAAAGCATTGAAACTTTTGAACCAAAAGAACCAGATACCCATTCGATTTTTCCATTTTTTTCTACAATGGCTCTCTTTGTGTTTAAGTTGTACATATTTCTTGACCAGTTTTCAATTGTTGAATATCTTAGAGTTGCATTTTCGCCTACAAAAAGTTCAACTGCACCTGCGTGTAAATTTATTACATTATATTTTGGAGCAGAACAACCTTCTATAAAGTGACAATAAGCTCCGTCTTCTACAATTATAAGTGTGTGTTCAAATTGTCCTGCGCCTGGTGCATTAAGTCTAAAATAAGATTGTAGAGGAATATCTACATTTACTCCCTTTGGCACGTAGACAAAGGATCCACCAGACCAAACTGCATAGTGAAGAGCTGCATATTTGTGAAGATTTGGAGTGATACACTTGCTGAAATATTTTTTTACGATTTCTGGATATTTTTTAAGTCCACTTTCAAAATCAGTGTAAATTACTCCTTGATCAGAAAGATATTTTTGAATGTTGTGATAAACTACTTCAGAGTCATATTGTGCTCCAACACCAGAAAGCATTGATTCTTTTTCTGCTTCAGGTATGCCAAGTTTATCGAAGGTATCTCTTATTTCGTCAGGAACATTTTTCCAATCATCAGACATATCGGCATCAGGTCTAATGTAAGTTGTGATTTTATCCATGTCTACTTCTGAAACATCAGGACCCCACTCTGGATTTTTCTTCTCATTAAAAATCTTTAGAGCCTTTAATCTACTTTCAAGCATCCATTCTGGCTCGTCCTTTTCCTTTGAAATTTGTCTTACAATCTCTTCAGTAAGTCCCTTTTCAGTCTTGGACCTATAGGTAAATTCATTTTTAATGTCATAAACTCCACGGTCCATGTCTTCTACATAAGTTTTTTCTGTCTTAGTCAATTATTTCACCTCTTCTCTTATCCAATTGAATCCTTCTTTTTCGATTTTATCAATTAGAGAAGCGTCTCCTTCTTTAACAATTTGTCCATCTAAAATTACGTGAACAAAATCAGGTTTAATATTATCAATAAGTTCCTTGTGGTGAGTTATAATTAAAACTGCATTGTCCTTATTTAAAAACTTTTCAATTCCACTAGAAACAATTCTTGTAGCATCAACATCAAGTCCTGAATCTGTTTCATCAAGAATGGCAAGTTTTGGATTTAGCATAAGCATTTGAAGAATTTCATTTTTCTTCTTTTCTCCACCAGAGAAACCAACATTTAAATATCTTTCTGCGTAAGAAGAATCCATTTTTAATTCTTCCATTTCCTTTTTAATTTGTTTTTTAAATTTTAAAATAGAAATTGTCTTGTCTTCCTTTAAAGATTTAGCTGTTCTAATAAAATTTTCTACAGAAATGCCTGGCACTTCTTCTGGACTTTGGAAGGACATAAAAAGTCCCTTGTTAGCTCTCTTGTCTGTTGTAAGGTCTGTTATATCTTCGCCATCTAAAAATATTTTTCCACTACTTACATTGTAAACTGGATTATCCATAATTACATTGGCAAGTGTGGATTTACCTGAACCATTTGGTCCCATAATTACGTGAACTTCACCGTAATTAATTTTTAAATTAATATTTTTTAATATCTCTTTATCTTCCACGCCTGCACTTAAATTTTCTACTCTCAATAACTCAGTCATACTTCCTCCATTTATAAAAAATAATTCATACAAAATTACTATGTTTTTTTCTATTAACTATAATAACACAAGTTTTTTAATAATCAAATATTAATTGCAAATAAAAAAACTAGGTTTAACCTAGTTTATGAAAGCATAAATGCCGACTCTATGTGATTGATTTCCTTTTCCTTAAAATAAATTTCAATTATGTCAAATCTTACCATTATGTCAAAAAGATTTTTCTCCATAATATATGCTGTTGCAGTTTGAATAATGTTCTGCATTTTAAATTCAGTTACAGCTTCGTAGGCATCGCCATATTTCCTGGAGTTACGAGACTTCACTTCAACAAAGACAAGTTCATCTTTATCCCTTGCAATAATGTCAATCTCAGTTCCAAGAGCTCTATAATTTCTTTCTAATATTACATAGCCTTTTTTCTCCAAAAAATTTGTGGCAAGGTCCTCTCCACGATTTCCAAAAAATAAATTGTGTCCTACCATAATTTCATATTCTTCAAAAAAGTTTTTCTGTGCATCTTAGTTGGTCCATAGGCCTTTAAAGCATCTCTGTGATACTTTGTGCCGTAACCCTTGTGCTTTTCAATGCCATAGTGAGGATACTCCTCTGCCCATTTGTTGCAAAGATCATCTCTATAGACTTTTGCAATTATTGATGCGCAGGCAATGGAATAGCAGGACTCATCGCCTTTAATGATGGCGTGTTGAAAAATTCCAGTTTCAATTGTCTCTGCATCTATTAAAACACAATCTGCAATAACTTTTTCCCCTTTTTTATTTCTCAAATTTTCAAGAGCATTTATCATAGAAATATGAGTTGCCATTTTTATATTTACCTTGTCAATTATATCTGGGTTTGCCCTGCCAATGCCTACAGCAATGGCGCTTTCTAAAATTTTTGGGTAAAGCTCTTCTCTTTTTTTGGGACTAAGTTTTTTTGAATCATTTACTCCCTCGATGAAATCATCCTTAGGCATGATAATTGCACAGGAAACTACATCGCCAAAGAGGCAGCCTCTGCCAACTTCATCTATGCCACATACATATTTGTAGCCCTTGTCGTAATATTCATTTTCAAATTTATAAAAATTCATTGGGCTCCTCCAATGTTATTCGTCCAAGAGTTCCCTTTCTAAATTCATCTAAAATAATTCCAGAAACTTTTTCATAATCTATAAGACCGCCACGCATAAGCGCCCCTCTATTTTTTCCAATTTCATCCATAATTTCTATGGCTTCTATATCTTCGATATTAGAAAGTTTATATCTTTCTTCAAGAGCAGCTGGAGCAATTTTTTTTAATTTTCCAATTAATTTTAAGGCAAGAGTTTCTCTATCCATAATTTCATCTTTTATGGCACCAGTAAAGGCAAGGTTAAGTCCAACTTTTTCTTCGAACTTTGGCCACAAAACTCCTGGCGTGTCTAATAGATGAAGCTTTGAATGAATTTTTATCCACTGATTTGTCTTTGTCACTCCAGGTCTATTGCCAGTTCTTGCAGATTTTGTACCAGAAATTGAATTAATAAAAGTTGACTTGCCAGAATTTGGTATTCCCACAATCATTGCACGAAGTGGACCCTTATTAAGTCCCTTGTCCTCATACTTTTTTATCTCATCTGCCATGAGTTCTTCAGATTTTTTTACAACTAAATTTACATTGGGCTTCATTGCATTGTAGGATATGGCAAAATTATTTTCGTCAGTAATTTTTTCCATCCACTCTTCATTTAATTTTGGATTTGACAAATCTGACTTGTTAAATATTAAAAGTCTTTTTTTGTTTTTAAATAGGTCATCAAAAAGAGGATTTCTACTTGAGAAGGGAATGCGAGAATCAATTATCTCAATTACAAAATCAACGAGTTTTAATTTTTTCTCAATGTCTTCAATTGTCTTTTTCATGTGACCTGGATACCAGTTAATATTCATTTAATCACCAAATAAAACCTTGTCTAAAATTTTTACTGCTCCATCGTTATTGTTGTCATAATCAGATACCACATCGGCTCTTTCTCTTAATCTTTCTACACCATTTTTCATGGCAATGCCAAGCCCAACATTTTCTATTAACATAACGTCATTGGAGTCATCGCCAATTGCAGCGACATTTTTTAAATCTATGCCTCTAATTTCTGCGTATTTTTTTACACCATAAAATTTGTCGCCAGACTTTTGCAAAACTTCAAGCATCCACTTTGGCTCTCTTCTGATTTTCATTATGTGAAAATTAAATCTATCAGAAATTTTATCTCTCATTCTATTTCTAAGGTCTACCAAATCGTCATGACTTCCAGCAAAGACAATAGAAAGAGGATTTCCCTCTAAATTTTCAAAATCATCTAATCCTAGATTTCTTTCTCTAAAGGCATCAACATAAGTGCCCTCAAAATTTGTAAAATTCTTTTTCTTGTAAACAAGATCAATGCCATCATTTCTTTGGATGTGAAGTGATGTATATACTTTATCATTGTCATCAAAGGCCATGACCCTCTTTAAGTCCTCGTCACTAATTGGATTTACATAATGAACTTTGCCAGTTAAATTATCTCTAATTACATTTCCATTATTGCAAATTAAATCTATATCTACATTATTTCCAACAAATTTATGGGCAGAATAATATTCTCTTCCCGTAGCAACAACTGGAATAATATTATTTGATTTTAGTTTTTGTACAAAGGATTCAAAACTCTTAGTAATAACTTTTTCTGTATTCAAAAGAGTTTCATCTAAATCCATAGAAACCATTTTAATCATAAATCACCTATACATTAAATTTAAATACAATTACATCGCCATCTTCAACGACATAATCTTTTCCTTCACTTCTTATAAGTCCCTTTTCTCTTGCCGCAGCAACTGAACCTGACTCAACTAAGTCCTTGTAGCTAACAGTGTCAGCTTTAATAAAGCCTCTTTCCATATCAGTGTGAATTTTCCCTGCAGCTGTTGGTGCCTTTGAGCCCTTTTTAATTGTCCAAGCCCTAGTTTCCATTTCACCAGTTGTTAAAAATGAAATTAAACCTAATAGTTTATAGGAAGATTTAATTAATTTGTCAAGACCAGAAGAATCAAGGCCAAGTTCTTCAAGGAAAAGTTCTTTTTCATCTGGATCAAGAGAGGCAATTTCTGCTTCTATTTCTGCAGAGATTACTACAACTTCGTCGCCAGATTTTTCTGCGTATTCTCTAACTTTTTTTACATATTCATTGTCTTCTTTATTTAATTCTTCTTCGGCTACATTGCATACATAAATTACAGGTTTTGCACTTAAAAGAGAATAATTTTTTATGATTTTTTCTTCTTCCTCGTCAAGCTCAACTTCTCTTGCAGCTTTTCCTTCTTCAAGAGCATTTTTAATTTTTTCTAAAAGATCTCTTTCCTTAGCAAGAGATTTTTCTGCTCTAGCTTTTTTTACAACTTTTCCATATCTGTTTTCTACTTGTTCAAGATCTGAAAAAATTAATTCTAAATTTATATTTTCAATATCACGAAGAGGATCTATTAATCCGTCAACATGAATAATATTTTCATCGTCAAAACATCTAACTACATGTACAATGGCATCAACTTCACGAATATTTGATAAAAATTGATTTCCAAGTCCTTCCCCCTTACTTGCACCTTTAACAAGACCGGCTATATCATAAAATTCTATATTAGTGTGAACAATTTTTTCTGACTTGCTTAACTTTGCAAGCACATCTAATCTTTCATCAGGTACATTTACAACCCCAACATTTGGTTCAATAGTTGCAAAGGGATAATTTGCAGCTTCAGCACCAGCACTTGTAAGGGCATTAAATAAAGTTGACTTACCAACATTTGGTAGTCCTACGATTCCAAGTTTCATTAGAAAACCTCCATTCAAATTAAAATTATATCACAGGCGGGCCAAGACGTCATTTAATTTCATTTATAAAAAATTTTTGAGTTTATTCTATTAATAATAAAACTTTAATTAATTTATTATTTTTCTTTAAAAAAATTTTTAATATCATTAAAATCTTAAATAAATCTTAAATTTTTAAATTAATTGCACTATAAAAGGCTAGTCTAACTTTTATTTAGCTTTTTTTTATTGTATAATGAGTTTAACAATTATTAAAGAGGTGAATAGTATGAGTGCCATCGTCATAAATGACCTGACAAAAGGCAAGGGCAAGGAAAAAGTCTTATCAAATTTAAATTTAGAAATTTTAGATGGCGAATTTTTCTCTCTTCTTGGAACAGAAAACTCCGGAAAGACAACTCTTGCAAGAATTATTATGGGATACTTAAAACCCGGTAGAGGATCTATTAGGGTTTATGATATGGATTCATTTAAAGAATCAAAGGAAATAAAAGAAACTGTGTCCTTCGTTTCTGAAGATATGATTTTCGATTCAAAGATAAAATCTTATGCTTTATTAAAGAAGACACTTAACGCACATGGTCTATCTAACACAGAAGATATTGATGTTCTCTGTGATTATTTTGACTTTAATTCAAACCTTCGCATTTGCGATTTAAGAGATAGGGAAAGAAAACTTTTTTCTATTATAAATGCCTTAGTTATTAAACCAAGACTTATAATATTAGATAAACCTACAAAATTTTTAGAAGATAAAGATGTTGATAAACTTTTCTCTTATATCAAGAGATTAAATGAAACAGAAGGCTTAACTGTTTTATTATTATCCGACTCACTTAGAGAGGCAAAAAAATATTCTTCAAGAATTGCCTACTTATCTGATGGAAAAATTCAAGATACTGAATACAATAATGTAAAGGCCGCTGGAGATAAGGTTTTAAAAATTGATTCTTACAGAGGAAATTTAAATTACTTTACTTCCATTGGTGCAAGAATTATTAAAGATGAGGAAGATGAAACTATTCTTTACTTCGACGGAGCTCTACCTGAACTTTCAAAGGTAATCTATGAAGAAGGTCTAGAAAATTATGTCCTTGAAGATGCAAAATTATCTGACAAGGTAAATGCTTATTACAAGGGAGAAAATGCAAAGCTTCCTAGAAGAAAAGCACCAGCTCCAGAAAAAGAAGTAATTGAGAATCCTACAGAAAAAATTTCTGAAAATAGTCTTGAAACTTCTGAAGTTAATGGAGTTACAGAAAATACAATAAAAATTAATGAAGCAGAAAATAATTTTTCTGAAGTAGAAGGTGTCAATTTAGAAAATTCTGAAAAAGATATTATTCATAACACAAAGACAAATCTTTTTGTAGATGAAGATAAAGTTGTCCTTGACGAAGAAGCTTCTCCTGCAATAAAAAATGAAAATGCAGAAAATGAAGTTGATGATATAGTTAAAGAAAACTCAATTGAAAATAAAGAACTTTTCCGTGACAATTCAGAAGAAAATAAACAAAATGATACAATTATTTTTAAAACCTCTGATGAAGGCGTCTTTAATGCAACAGAAGAGACAAAGCTAAAGGAGGATAAAGATGATATTTAATATGGAATTCAAATCAAATTTTGCAAAGATGATATCTTGGGCTATTGTCCTAATAATTTTACTTGGACTTATGCTTGCCTTTTATCCCTTCCTTGCAGAATCACAAATGAACTCACTATTTAATTCAGTTATGGAAAGCTTTAACGAGCCAACTAGAAATATTTTGGGTCTTTATGAAGGAATGGATATAGTAAATATTGGCGATTACATTGCCCTTGTTTACCATTACCTTGCAGTTTTAATATTTGTATTTGCAATGCAACTTGGAGCAAGCTCTCTTGCAAAGGAACAAAGTTCAGGTAACATCGAATACATTTATTCAAATCCAATTTCAAAATCAGAAATCGTAACAGGAAAAATTGCTGCCAACTTGTTGACTTACATTTTATTTTTAATAATTATGGCACTTGCAACAGTTGGACTTGTCCTTGGAATTTCTTCCATAGGAATTGGTGCAAGTGATGCAGCTGAAATAACAAGTTTTGAAATTTTTGAAGCAGTAGTAAAAGTTTTTGTTGGACTACTTGGCTCAGGTCTTGTATTTATGTCTATTGGATTTTTCTTTTCTTCAATGTCAAAATCTTCACTACACCAAGATGCAGTGGCTGCCCTATTTATATTTTTAATTGTCCTACTTACAATTGTAGGAAAAGTTATAGGCGATGTCTTTGGCATGCTTGTTTCTTACTTCCCTAACGAAGCCTTTAGACCTTATAGCTTTGTCAGTGCAAACTTAAACCTATTTGGCATAATAGCAAATGCAGTCATATTTATCCTCATGATAGTATTGACTTACACAATCTATTCAAATAAAGAACTTAAATATTAATTTTAGAAAACTACTTTGCTTAAAACAAAGTAGTTTTTTTGTACTCAAAATTATTTTTCATAAATTCTAATTTTAAAAATTTGTCAGAATTATTATCTCTATCACGAATATATTAGTGAAGGAGGAAATATGGATAATAAAGACTTGATAGAAAGGCTAAAAAAGAAAGATGAAGATGCCCTTTATATATTTATTGAAGAGTACGGAAAAATATTAAAAGGTGTTATTTCAAAAACGCTTTGGAAATATCCAAACCTTTGGGAAGAAGCCATGAATGACGCCCTCTTTAGTATATGGCAAAATATTGATTACTTTGATTCCAGTAGGTCCACTTTTAAAAATTGGTGTGCCCTTGTTGCAAAGTATAGAGCCATAGATATTCTTAGAAAAGAAATTAAATTTGAAAGCCTTAGACTAGATGAAGATTCAAAAATTGTGGATTCAGATTTATCTTCAAATCTAGAAATAGAAGAAATCCTTTCACTTTTAAATGAAGATGACAAAAAACTTTTTGAAAATATTTTTATCCATGGTCTTTCTTATAAAGAGGCAGCATCTAAACAAAATATTTCCACAGCAAATGCCTATAAAAAAGTTAGCAGAGGAAGAAATTTTTTAAAAAAATGGAGGGAAAGTTTTTATGAAAAATAATATTTATGATGAGTTAAACGACATGAAAATAGAATATGAAGAAGTTCCTCTTAATGATTTCGAAAGAGAAAAACTAAATAAAACTGTTAAATCATTAAAAATAAAAAACAAGAAAAATAAGTTTAATAAAAAAGTGGTGGCAATAGCAGCATCTCTTATATTGATTTTTGGAATAACAAACTACAAATCCGGTGGCTATGTCTTAGCTAAGACAAGAGAATTAGCAAGTAATTTTAAAATTTCTTTATCAGATGCCATGGGTCTTTCAAGGGAAGTTGATAAGTACAGCGTAAATTTAAATGAAGCTTTTGAAATAAATGGCAAAAAATATATTTTTGATAAATTTATTATTGAAGATAATAATTTATACACTGTAATTTTGAGCCTAAATGACTCAAAAAAAATGCTCTCTGGAAAAGTTTCCTTAACTGAACTTAAGGTTAATGGCAAGAAAAATAAAATTCTTGGCTCCAGTGCCTCTGGATATACTTTAGCTGAAGATGAAAAAGTAAATGTTTATACTCTTAAATATGATTTAGAAGATTCTTTGCCAAAAGAAGGCAAAGTTAATTTAGAATTTTTCTTCGATGAGTTTTTAGGAAACAAGAAAAAAATTAGTCTCTCAACAAATATAGATATGTCACAAATGAAAATGAATAAAAATATTATAGCAAAGGACTTTACTATTCCAGATACTAATAATATTGTCATTGAAAGCCTTACTACAAGCCCAGCTTCACAAAAAATTGTATTGACCTATCCTGACTCCGAAGATGGATTTATTTATACAATAAAAGCCAGAGATTCTAAAGATAGATTTGTTTACTTTGAAACTCGCGAAGCAGAGAAAAATAAATCCACTCTATATTTTTCACCAGTCATTAGCAAGGTCACTGCCGATGAACTTTTAAATGAAATCAAAACACTAAAATGCCAATTATACAGAGTGACAGTCAACAGCTATGACAAAGAAATGCCTATTGGAGAACAAGCAATTGGTGACGAGTTTACTCTCACTTTAAAATAAAAATTTATATTATGGAAAAAGTCCTACCCGACAAAAGGTAGGACTTTTTCCAATGCAATTATTTTATGAGGTTTATGCAATTTTTTCTATTTGTTTCATATTTTCTAAACTTTTTAATCTTTCTGATTCTATATTATTTGATTCTTCTATTTTTTCGTTGTAAATTCTATTTAATTCTTCTTCTGTCACCTCACTTGGAAGAATGTCTAGGACAACTTCGCCCTTATTTAGCATTATTATTCTGTCAGAATATTCTATGGCATTTTTCAAGTTGTGAGTAATCATAAGTGTTGTGATCTTTTCTTTTTTAATTAAGTTGTTAGTCTTATCCATGATTAGCTTTGATGTCTTTGGGTCAAGGGCTGCTGTATGTTCGTCAAGTAAAAGTATTTTTGGTTTTTTTACTGTCGCCATTAAAAGAGATAGTGATTGTCTTTGTCCACCTGATAAAAATTTTACTTGTGTCTTTAATTTATTTTCAAGTCCAAGGTCAAGGCTCTTTAGTTTTTCAATTATTTTTTCATTGTTAGCCTTGTCGATTAATTTTTTGAAGGTAAATTTATGTCCCTTTTTAAAAGCCATGGACATGTTTTCTAAAATATTTAGGCTTTGGCAAACTCCCTTTGAAGGGTCTTGATTTACCTTTCCAATGTCTATTGCCCTCTTGTCTTCAGATAATTTTGCAATGTCTACATCGTCTAAGAGAATTTCTCCCTTATCTGGGTTAAGTGATCCAGAAATCATATTAAATAATGTAGACTTGCCACATCCATTTGGTCCTAAAATTGCAACGCACTTATTTTCTTCAATATCAAGGGAAAAGTTATTAAATACTTGATTTTCTTCTTCCATTCCCTTGTAAAAAGTTTTTGATATATTTTTAATTTGTAGCATTTTCTTCCCTCTTTCCCTTTAATACAGATAGTCCCTTGGAGGAGACATTATTATAAACTATAAAGAATACAACTATTATTGCAGTTATTCCCTTTAAATCACTTGGAGCAAGTCCAAGGTAAAGGGCTATGCCGTAAATGATTCTATAAATTATTGCTCCTATTATTGCCCTTGTAGTTCTATTTAAAAAGTTTGCGTTCTTTAAAAAGGCATCGCCTATAATAACTGATGCAAGAGCAGATACGATTATGGCTTGACCCATTGTTATGTCTGCGTAGCCATTTGACTGTGCCATTAAGGCTCCTGCCAAGGCTGCCAATGCATTTGAAATTATAAGACCTATAGCAATATACTTGTCTGGATTTTTGCCAAGAGCTTTTACTAGAGTTTCATTGTCGCCAGTTGCCAAAAGTAAATATCCTTTTTCTGTTTTTAAAAACCAATCTAAAATAATTTTTATTATTAGGGTCATGACAATTAAAATTACAATTTTTGGAAGGCTTTCAAAAAGTTGAAAAACAGTTTTATAATCAAAGAAGGTAACATTTGGCGTGCCAGTAATTCTCAAATTAACTGAATATAAAAATGTCATGGTCAAAATCCCTGCAAGTATTGCCTGAATTTTAAATTTTCTAAATAAAATATAAGTTATATATCCACCAAGACCACCTGCAATAAGTGAAACTAACATTGCAAGTAGTGGGTTCATTCCAAGAGTTAGCATCTTTGCAAAGGCAAAAGCTCCCAGCGGAAAGGTACCTTCCACAGACATATCTGGAAAATCTAAAATTTTAAATGTTATTACTACTCCTATTGTCAATATGGAAAATATAAGTCCCATGACAATGGATTCCATTATTACTGAATTCAACTTTCTTCCTCCTAAAATTTATTATAATTTTTTATTCAACGACCTTTGCGTCTTTCATTAAATTATCTTCATTACTTAGTCCAAGGGCCTCAGCAGTTTTTTTGTTTACAACTTTTCTTGTGTCAGTTGAAAATACTACTGGAAGTTCAGAAACTTTTTTGCCGCCAAGAATTTCACTTGCCATGCCTGCTGCTTTCTTTCCAAGATCTACATAGTCAACACCTGCACTAAATAGTATTCCATTTTCTACAGGTCCTTCTTCTGATGCAAAGGAAGGAATTTTTGATTCCTTTAAAGATTCTGCTATTATTGTTGAGGCAGATGAAACTGTGTTATCTGTAATCGCCATAAAGATGTCAATCTTTGGCTCTATTGTCTTTATTGCAGTTGACACGTCATTAATATTATTTACTCCAACTTCAACTACATTTAATCCAAAACCTGCAGCTGCTTTTTTAAGTTCTTCTACTTGGAATTTTGAATTGGCTTCGTTTGTAGAAAACATAACGCCAACATTTTTGACATCTGGGAAAATACTTATCATTTCTTCAAGTTGTGCAGAGATTGAAAAATAATCACTGACACCAGTTACATTTTCTTCTGGCTCTTCTAAATTTTTAAGAAGATCAGCACTTTCAGGATCAGTTACTGCGTTAAAAATAATTGGAATTTCCTTTTCACCGTTCTTTGCACCTTGTGCAGCTGGAGTTGCAATTGCATAAATCAAATCAACTTTTTTATCTTGAAAAGATTTAATAATTGATGGGACAACTGTCAAATCTCCATTGGCATTTTTTGAAATAATTTCAACATCTGGATTAGTCCTTTTTATTTCATCTTCAAAACCTTGTCTTGCTCTTTCAAGGGCAATGTGGTCTGCAATTTGAATGACACCAATTTTTTTTGCACTGCTAGTTTCCTTAGCAGTTTCTTCTTTCACATTTTCACTATTTCCACTTTTGCCACAAGCCACAAGGACAAGGGACATAATAAGTAAAACAAACAACTTTCTAAATTTCATAAAAAACCTCCATAAAATAAAAAAAGCCTTTCATCCACATTGGGACGAAAGACTGACTTCGCGGTACCACCCGATTTTATAATCTAAAAAGATTACCTCACCTTAAGGTCTAACAACCTCTAGCCTCAGTTAACGGTGGCTTCCGTACTTGCCTACTAATTTCAACAAATAAGCTTTAGAGTGTATATTAAACTTTTGTGTATTGCCTCGCACCAGACGGCAACTCTCTTAAATCATCAAAAATTCTTTTTTCTCTTTCAACGCTTTTATTAAATTAAATTGATTATATTCTAGTAGCAGAACAAAGTCAAGCCTTTTTTTATTTTTCCCAAAAAATTTTTTATTTAGTTTTTAAAATTTAATTAATGCTCGCTGAAATTATTTTAAAATTTCAGCATCCTTTAAATTTTCGTTGTTTAAATCAAGTCCAAGAGCCTCTGCAGTTTTTCCATTTACCTTTTTCTTTGAAGCCTTGTTGTCTTCTGCGTGAATATTTTTAATGTCTTCGCCCTTTAAAATTTTTATGGCAAGATCAGCTGCTTGTCTTCCATGTTCGTAGTAGTCAACGCCTTCGCTCATTAAAAGTCCCTTAGAAACTTGTCCCTCTTCTGCTGAAAGAGATGGAATTTTTTCTTTTAATAAACTTTCAGCAACGATTGGACCAGCTGATGCAACTGTGTTGTCTGTTAGGGCATAATAGGCATCGATCTTTCCAGTTAAAGTTGAAAGAGCTTGACCAATGTCATTTATATTATTTATTCCAACTGTTTCAAGTTTAAGTCCAAGCTCCTTACAAGCATTCTCTAAAGCTTCCACTTGTACCTTTGAATTAGCTTCATTAGTTGAGAAAATTGTTCCTATAGTTTTTATGTCAGGATAAATTTTTAAGAAGGATTCAATTTGATTCTTGGCTGAAACTGCATCGTTAACTCCTGTGATGTTTGTAATTTTATCTGGTCCTTCAATTAGCCCTGCTTCCACTGGATCTGTAACTGCTGAATAGACAATATTTTTATTTGGAAGAGCAGTCTTTGCTCCCTGTGCAGCTGGAGTAGAAATAGCGTAAACTAATTTGTAGTCATCGCCTTCAAATTTTTTTGGTGCAGTAGTAGTTAAAGCTTGGTCGCCTTGCAAATTTTCAACTTCAACTTCTGCCTCAATGCCTTCTTCCTTTAACCTATCCTCAAAACCCTTTAGGGCATTGTCTAGGGACACGTGTTCAATATACTGAATGGCGCCAATTTTTATTTTGCCATCTTCTTTTTCTGCTTTCTTATCGCCTGCACATCCAACAAGTGAAAGTGCAAGGGCACCAATACTTATAACTTTTACCATTTTCTTTAAATTTTTCATTTTTGTCCTCCAAAAAAATTATTTAAAATAATAAAAAAATCCTCCACCCATATAGGGCGAAGGATTCGCTGTACCACCTAAGTTCGAAATATAAATATTTCCTCATTAAAGATCTAACAATCTCTAGTCCATGATAACGGTGACTGCCGTGAAGATCTACTCGCGTTCAATCTTCATGCTTTAGAGTGAATATATGATACTAACTTGTCTGTGGGCTCTCACCATCCCCACTCTCTTTAAGACTTATTAAATACCTTTTTCTCTTTCTTCGCATTTATTATTTTATTAGAAAGTATTATAGGCACAGGAAAATTATTTGTCAAGAAGATTTTTAATTTTCTTTTTTATTTTTTTATTTTTTCTATAATATTTTTAATCTAATCATTTAATTTATCCTTTTCTTCTTGAAATGAAATAAATAATAAGGCTAATTATTAGATAAACTCCTATGAAAAAAATATCATTTTTTATTGTTGCAGAACTAAGTTTTCCTGTCTTGTAATAAGTAAATCCATCATAAAATATAATAGCAATTATTAAAATAAATAAATTTTTAATTCTATCTTTTAACATTTAAACCTCCATTAAATAGATTTTTGATTTCAAATTTTAAGTAATTAATAATATTAGAAAATTTTAATTTTCTTTTTTATTTTTTATTTTTTCTATGACAAAGTAAGTTAAGACATATAAGACAAAGGCTATTAGGGCAATTTTTAATTTTTCTCCCTCATAGGTCCCAAACTTGTAAATAAAAAACTTCCTCACTAGAATTAAGTAAGCAAATAAGACTAGGGAATGCTTGATGTAATTTTTCATTTTATACCTTTTTCCTTAAATTAGATAGATAATAAGGCAAGTTATTATATAAATTCCAATGACAAAAATGTCACTTTCTATAATATTGTAATTCAAATTCCCCGTCTTATACCAAATAAATATATTAGAAATTATCATACAAAATATTAAAATAAATAAATTTTTAATCCTATCTTTTATCATTTAAACCCGCCTTAAATAAATTTTAGATTTCAAATTTTGGAGCCATAACTCTCTTGTGAGAAGAATTCTTATGCATCCTGTCAATTTTTTCTTTTATTTCAGGCTCTGGAACTTTTTCTCCTCTAATATAGGAGTCGAGGACTTCATAAGTAAAGCCCATTTCATCTTCGTCAGTTTGTCCCACCCAAAGGCCTGCTGATGGTTTTTTATTTATTATAAATTCCGGAAGGCCAAGTTCCTTTGCTATTTCAAAAATATCTGTCTTCAAAATATTTGCAATTGGCATGATGTCTGCTGCTGAGTCACCATATTTTGTTGAGTAGCCAAGATACCACTCGCTGGCATTTGATGGTCCAAGGACTAGGTAGCCAAGGTCTTGGGCATAATAATAAAGTGTGGTCATCCTAAGTCTTGGCTTGATGTTTGACCTTGCCATCTTGTTTTCTGATGTAAAAGATGCCTTCATGAGTTCTTCAAAAGTGCTAGTGAGATCAATTGTCTTTGTCTCTAAGTTTATTGCTTCGGCAACTTTTAGGGCGTCATCTCTATCCTTATCTATACTGTCACAAGGCATAATTAATCCAAGAGAATTTTCTGGAAAAACTCTTTTTGCTATGGCAGCAACTACTGCTGAATCAATTCCACCTGATAGGCCAAAAATAAATCCCTTGGCGCCAACTTTTTTTGCATAATCTCCTACCCATTTTACTAAATCTTCTGTAACTTTTTTATAATCCATAATGTCTCCTAATTTTTAATAAATAATTTTTCCATCAATAGTTGGAAGTTCAATTTCTTCTAAGTCTTCGCTTATAAAATTTGCAGAGGTCAAGTCTCTAATTTTATCTAAAATGCTTTTGTCATCTGAAATGTCAATTGTGACCTCAACTTTATCTGTGTAATTTTCTTTAATGATTTTAAAATTTTCATTGGCAAGTAAATTAATTATAGCACCATGAAAGGTGTAGTCATAAATTATTTTTGTCCTTGTAAAATTTTTTCTCACGCATCTTTTGGCATCATCAAGAGCCTTTATAACTGCGTCTGTGTAGGCACGGACAAGTCCGCCTGCTCCTAGTTTTGTGCCACCAAAGTAACGAGTGACAATGACAAGAACATTTCTCATGTCTTCTTTTTTTAGGACTTCAAGCATGGGAACTCCTGCTGTGCCAGAAGGCTCACCGTCATCAGAATATCTCTGGGTAAGTCCATCTTCGCCAATTATATAGGCATGGCAGTTGTGAGTTGCAGACTTTTCGATTTCCTTTATATCTTTTAAAATTTCAAGGGCCATATCTTCACTTTTTACGAAAAAAGCTCTGCCAATAAAAATAGATTTTTTTATTTCAATTTCAGCTTTTCCCTTTTTTAGAATTGTCTTATACATTTACGACATAATCCTTTACTTTTTCGTATTCACTTTCTTCGAGCTTTAATTCCAAATAAATTCCATCATCTTCATATATTGGTTTTGCATCAAATTTTTCTACTAATTTGTAGAGTAAATCTGTATCACCATAGGCAAATTTTAATTTCACATCAAAATATTTTTCCTCAAGGTTGTCTTCTATGATCTTTAAAAGCCCATCCATATTCTCGTCTTTTTTGGCAGAAATATAAATTTTTTTCTCTGGTAAAACTTTTAGGGGAAGATTTATGTCCTCCGTATTTACCTTGTCAACCTTGTTAAAGACAGTGATTATATTTTTATCTAAGACATCAATGTCCTTTAAGATAGACATAGTTGTCTTGTACTGAATTTCCAAATCCTCACTTGATGCGTCAATGACATGAAGAATTAAATCAGAATACTTGATTTCTTCAAGAGTTGACTTAAAAGCTTCAACAATTTTTGTGGGAAGTTTTGAAACAAAACCAACAGTGTCAGAAATTATAAACTCACGACCAGAAAGAAGCCTTGCCTTTCTTGAAGAAGGGTCAAGGGTTTCGAAAAGCATATTTTTAACAGAAACTTCTCCTGAATCTTCATCCTTTAATCTATTTAATATAGTAGATTTGCCAGCGTTGGTGTAACCAACAAGGGATACAATAGGAATATTGGAGTCAAGTCTTCTAGTCCTTGTGGTGTCTCTAGTCTTTTTTGCCTTTTCAAGTTTTTCTTTAATTTTATCGATTTCTCTTTTTAACCTTCTCCTGTCAGTTTCAATAATTTGCTCACCAGGTCCTCTGGTACCAATTCCACCACCAGTTCTTGACCATCCATCGATGCCAAGAAGTCTAGGTAGTTGATACTCAAGCATGGCAAGTTCAACTTGAAGCTTTGCCTCATAAGTTGTAGCGCGAAGTCCAAAAATATCTAAAATTAAATTTGTCCTGTCAATTACTTTTTTCTTAATTCTCTTTTCCAAATTTCTTACTTGTATGCCAGAAAGCTCGTCGTTAAAGACAACGGCATCAACTTCTAAGAGCCCAACCATTTCCTTTATCTCGTCAACCTTACCTGACCCAATTAAATATTTTGGATTGAACTTTAAAATATTTTGGGTAACTTCTCCCACAACCTCTGCCCCATCTGCAAAGACAAGATCAGATAACTCCTTCATGGAAGTTTCAAGGCTATGAGGGTAGGCGCCAATATTTGTGCCAACAGTTATAACTCTCTCTAATTTTTTATTTGAATTTAAATTCTCAAAATAAACATTATCCATGACTACATTATACTACATAATGCTGTCATAAAAAAATAAGGGAATACTATTTAGCCCATTAACATAATAGTAATCATCTTCTTAAAATGTTATAATTGAAAAAAGGAGTAAATATGAAAAATTTTGCACATCTTAAAAATAATTTTAAAAATTTAAATAAGGGTCAAAAAATTAAAATCGGACTTTTAATTCTGCTTTTAATTTTTGTTTTAATTATTTCACTTTTTTCAGCACTTATTATTTCAATAATTTCAAAAACTCCTGCCACAGACTTAAATAATTTGAGCTCTTCCTTTAATCAGAGCTCCTATATTTATTCTAAAGAAGGAAACTTAATTGAAAAAATTGAATCTCTTGAGTACAGAACACTAATTGACATAGATGACATTCCCGATAATGTAAAAAATGCCTTTGTTGCCATTGAAGATCACAGATTTTACAAGCACAAGGGTCTGGACCCCATTGGAATAGCATCTTCCATTGCTGCAAATATAAAATCAAGGTCCCTCTTGCGTGGAGGTTCAACTATTACTCAGCAGCTAGTGAGATCAGTTTATCTAACTAACCAAAAAACTCTTGGCAGAAAAATTCAAGAGGCATATCTTTCTCTTAGAGTTGAGGATGTCCTAGACAAAAATGAAATTTTGGAAGCCTACTTAAATAGAATTAACTTGGGACAAGGTGCCTATGGCATTGAAGCTGCTGCTCAAACTTATTTTTCTAAGGATGCAGTGGACTTAAACATAGCAGAAGCTGCCCTTCTTGCTGGCATACCAAAGTCTCCAACAAATTATTCTCCCTTTAAATCTGTTCCAGAAGAATATTTAAAGGATGACTTTAAAATTATTGGCAGTCGTGAAATTGACGGCAAGGACCTTTACATGGTTTTAAATGACGACGCCTTTAAAAGGCAAAGAATTGTTTTAATGAGAATGCACGAACTTGGTTATATTGATGATAAAGATTATGAAAAAGCAAAAAACTATGACATTGTAAGTGCCTTAAACCCACGAAATTTTAAAAATCACACCATGTCTACCTACTCCACTGACTACATAAAAAAAGAGGCTTCTAGGTACCTTGCTGATTTTTATAAGACAAGTTTGGAAGAAGGCGAGCATAAACTTTTCACTGGTGGCTACAAGGTTTATTCAACAATTGACGAAAATATTCAAAAGGACTTAGAAAATAAATACGAAAACTTTAAAAACTTTTTATTAAATAGGTCATCATCTGGTGGCAGCAGAATGTTAAATTTAAACTTTGATGCTGGCAACAATATTATCTTTGGCGACGAAATTTTATACTTTCATCGCAACAATATTTTAGATGAGAATTTTAATTTAGTAATTCCAAAATCATCTTACAGCATTTCATCTCATGGTGATTTAAAAATTAAAAGCCTTTATTTCAAAGATTTAGGACAAAAAATTGACATTATAGATGCCTATGTCATCGACAATAACAAAATTTTAAATACCTTTGAAATTGGTGGACTAAAAATTGAAGAAGGAGCCGGAGAACTTAAAAATAATTATTTAATAATTGATGGATCCTACTTAAAGGACTATCCAGATTTCTATAAAATCGAAAATGACAAGTTGATTATTTCAAATAAATATTTTGACTTCAACCCAAGCCCTCTTATGCAACCTCAATCAGCAATGATTGTCGTAAATAATGACACTGGTTTTGTGGAAGGAATAATTGGCGGTCTCGATGTTAGGACAAAAAACGCAAAAATTTTAAATCGTGCAACAGATTCTTATAGGCAACCAGGATCTGCCCTTACACCTTTAACTGTCTACCTTCCAGCACTTATGGAGGGAAAAACTCTTGGAGATGTCTATGACGATGTGCCAAGAACTTATGACGGAATGTTTTGGCCACACAATTACTACGATTCCTTTAAGGGACTAATGACTATTCGCCTTGCCATGGAAAATTCTTCCAATGTAATTGCAGCAGACCTCCTAAATGAAATTGGTAAAGACAAAGCCCTTGATGTCCTTAAAAAATTTGAAATAATAAAGGAAGATGGCAATGATTATTTTATAAATCAAAAGGAAAATAAAAAGAAAAATGACGAAAACTTAGAGTCTCTTGCCCTTGGAAATATGCAAGTTGGCTTAAGTCTTTATGATTTATCAAAGATGTATCAGACAATTTCCAATGAAGGAGTATATAAAGAAGAAACTGCAATTTTAAAAATTGAAGACCCAAGTGGAAATATAATTATAGACAACTCCAAGAAGGAGAAAAAACTTTTTGACCATAAGATTTCTCATCTTTTAAAGGATGCTTTTATTTCTAATGGCACTAGAGGTAATGCTAGTGGAACAAGTATAGGAAATTCAGAAACTGGAGCTTACTTGGGACAAAATAAGACAAATTCAGATTATTTTCTAAATGCCTTTAATAAGAACCACACAATTTCTCTTTGGATTGGTGCTGATTCTCCAAAAATTTCTCTTTCATCTGATAAATCTTCTGCAGTTGAGTTATTTAATAGAATGGCAAAAAATTTAAGCAAGGATGAAAAATTTGATGAAGATCCATCTTATATTGTGACGAGAAATATTTCATCAAAAAGCGGCAAACTTGCCACAAAAATGAGTAACTACGCTGGTGCATCTTACAGGGAAAAATTCATCTCTGGCACAGAGCCAAGTGAGCAAGATGATTTATTTAAAAAATATTTAATTTGCAAAGATTCAAATAAACTTGCAACTCAGTTTTGTCCATCTGAATCAGTCCTATATACTGTTCGCTTTGAAAGAAAGGATAAGTATGATGCAAAAGACCACTATGGCATTTATCCTGATGACTATATGACTGTGCCAAAGGAACATTGCGACTTTCACACTAGAGAGTGGTATAATGAATTTGGAGAAGATGAAGAAGATAATTCTTTAAATAATAATGATAAAAAGACTAAAAAGTCTTCAAAACATGACAAATCAAAAAAATCATCTAATAAGATAAAAACAAGTAAAAAGAAAAAATAGGAGGAATTATGAAAAAATTAAAGAGCTTAATTAAATTTATTGCCTTTATAAAATTTATAAAGCCAAAAAGAAGAAGGAGAAGAATAAAATTAATGCCACTTTTAAACCCAAAGAGAGCAGGTAAAGTTGTCTATCACGCTGGCAAAATAAGAATGAGAAACGAAATAAAGAGATTATTATACTAAATTCACAAGTAAATAAAATTTTTAACTAAAAAAGGATCTGCTAGGCAGGTCCTTTTTCTCTAAGAAATTTTTATTTTAAATAAATTTTTATTTTTCAATCCACTTTTTATTTTTTTCTTTCAATACCCTTACTACATTGTCGTTTAAGGCAGAAATTGTTACATCTAAGTCCTTACCCTTAATAAAATCTCTTATTGTATAAACTGCTACTTCTGCTGCTTCATCAAGTGGATAGCCGTAAATTCCTGAAGATAGTAGTGGAAATACTAGGCTTTTTAAATTATTTTCCACTGCAAGTTCAAGAGCAGATTTATAAGCTGCTTCTAAAGTTTCTCTTTCTTTTTGGTTGCCATCAAAATAAATAGGTCCTACTGAATGAATTATGTATTTTGATTTTAAATTATAGCCCCTTGTAATTACAGATTCGCCTGGATTTATTGGTGCAAGTTTATTACATTCTTCTTCTAATTCTTTGTCACTCGCCTTTTTAAAAATTTGTCCACAAACTCCGCCGCCTCTTTTTAATTCTGCATTTGCTGCATTCACTATTGCGTCTACTTCGTAATCTAATATATTTTTCTTTTCAATTTGAAAGCTCATAATGCACCCCTTACTTTATTCTTTAAAATATATACCACTTTAAAGATTTTTTAAATAGATAAATGAAAATTTTTGACAAAAAATATATCTTTGTAAAATTTTTTAAAAATTTCAATAAAAAAAGACTAACTAAAAAGTTAGTCCTAAAAATTATTTAGTATTTTTTATATACTTATTTATTGTCATTCTCTTTAAAACAGAGACTATAACTGCAAGAATTGCTATTCCAATTGGAAGTGTAAGCGCAGGCTTTCCTATTATTCCTGACACTAAAAAGGCAAGTGCTGATGCAGAGCCTACACTAATTGCATAAGAAAGCTGACTTGATACGTGGGCTATGTGATCACATCCTGCTCCTGCTGATGAAAGTATTGTTGTATCAGAAATTGGTGAGCAGTGATCTCCAAATACTGAGCCAGAAAAAATTGCTGCAAGAACAATTGTCAAGTAGTGCATGTGATTTGTATGCATTAATATTGGAACCATTATTGGAATTAAAATTCCAAAAGTTCCCCAAGCTGTTCCAGTTGAGAAAGACAAAAATGCTCCAACTACAAAAATTATTGCAGGTAAAAGCCACATTGGCATAGTTGAGTTTGAAATTAGTGATGCAATGTATGATCCTGTATTTAAAAATTCATCACTTGTAATGCCACCAATTGTCCAGGCAAGAGAAAGTATTACTATTGCAGAAACCATTGTCTTCATTCCTTCAACTATTCCCTTCATAAATTCTTCAAACTTTAAAAGTTTTCTTGGAATATACATTACAAAGGAAACTGCTATTGCAAAAAAAGCTCCTATTACAAGAGACAAGTTTACATTTGCATTCCCAAAGGCTGCTGCTGCTCCTACTCCATCAGAGAAAAATCCTCCAGTCTTTAACATCATCGCTACAGTTACAAAAATTAATACTAAAATTGGCACTACTAAGTCATAAACTTTTCCATTTTTTGAGTACTCATAACCAACTTCTTCATTTTCAAGAATTCTTGATGTGTCATTTAATTCGTATTTTTCCATTACTCCTATTTCTATATCAGATGTACAAAAATATAAAATCAAAAGTAGAGTAAGTATAGGATAAACATTCATAGGTATAGTGCTTAAAAATACGCTCATTGGGTTTTTTACGCCAGTATCTCCTATTACTGCAACGACAGAAGCTGCCCAAGATGAAACAGGTGCAAGAATACATACAGGTGCTGCAGTTGAGTCAATTATGTGTGCAAGCTTTGCCCTAGAAACCTTATTTTCATCAACAATTGGTTTCATAACTGCTCCAACTGTTAGACAGTTAAAATAATCGTCTATAAAAATTAACATTCCTAAAAAAGATGTGGCAAGCTTTGCCATTTTTTTGCTCTTAATTTTTTTACTTGCCCATTTTCCATAAGCAAAGGAGCCCCCTGCCATGTTCATTACCATTACTAGAGAACCTAGCATTGTTAAAAACACTAGCATTAGAGCATTATCTCCAAGTTTAGTTCCCATTAATTCAAAAACTGTTTCCAAAGCGGCAATAATATTTCCGCCAGTGTAGATAAGTCCTCCAGATAAAATCCCTATTAAAAGTGAAGTTATTACTTCTTTGGTTATCAGTGCCAAGGCAATGGCAACAATTGGAGGAACTATCGATAAAATTCCAAATTCCATTTTTTCTCCTTTATCTTTTATTGATCCTTTTCTCTCAAGTTAATTCTATAATTATCCATAACTTCCGAAAAAATTTCTGAGCTTGATTTTGGTGTATAAGTGATGGTATTTGCACCTGCTTCTATGGTTTCAAGTATATGCTCATCAGTATGACCACCAGTAGCAATAATTGGAAATTCATCTCCAACTATCTTTCTTGTATATTTTACTAGTTCTGCAGTCTTTTTACCACCTGCAATATTTAAAACTCTTGCTCCAGCCTTAACTTTTCCCAATATATCATCATATTTACTTATTACAGTTGCAATAACTGCTATGTCAAGTGTCTTTGAAATTAGTTCAATATTTTCATTTGACATAGGTGCATTTACTACAACACCTGCTGCTCCAAGTAATTCTGCTTGCAAGCCAATATTTACTGATCTTAAACCTGATGTTGTCCCTCCACCTATTCCAACAAATACAGGGACAGATGCAACTTCTATTATGGCTGATATTATTTTTAGTTGTGGTGTAAAGGGATAGACTGACATAATACCTTGTGCGTTGTTATTTACAACAACTGGAATATCATTTGTAAACATGAGCGATTTTATTCTCTTTCCAAGAAAATTTATTCCACTTGCTCTATAAGTAACTTCTGGCACAGACACTTGTCTTCTTCTTAGTTCAGTATCTATATTTGGAATAAATTTCTTTTTCTTTTCTATGTTGTCAAAATTTTCCATTTGCCCTCCAAAATTTTAATTATATTTTTACATTTATATTTATTTAATACGATATCTATAATAAAGTCAATTCTATTTTTATACTTTTATAAAAATTATTAATCTGTGTTATACTTTATTTAGAAGTATTTTAGAAAGAAGGAGAAAATGTGCCAGCTAATTTAAAAAGATTTGGATTTGAATTTGAGACCTGTAAAGATAAGGTTTCTTATTCTATTTATCACGAAAATACGCCCATAAAACTTACAGAAGAGATGACAAAAACTTTAGAATACCTCTTATGGTATGTGCCAAATATAAATTCTCTGCAGTCACCTGAAAATGAGCTCACATCTTCTCTTAGTTTTGAAAATTTTGTCTTTGGCATAATAAAAAATTACATGAGTTTAGAAAATAAGGACGTAGCCTTTTTAGATTATATTGATAAAGACATAGTAAAATTTTATGAAGATAAAATTTGTCCTCACTCACAAAAAATAATTCTTACAAAGGGTGAAAGGGAATCAAAAACTGACTCTCTTTTTCGTCACATAAGAAATGCCTTGGCTCATGGACATTTTAACATAGTTAATGGCATGTTAATTGGCTTTGACTATAAAAGTGGACCAGAGGATAAGGATACTTGCACAGCAATTTTTAAAATTTTTCCACAAAATCTTTTGCGAGCTCTTTCAAGTTTATCAGAGGAAGTTACAGCAGAAAAACTTGCAAAAATTGCCCTTGAGAGAACTGGCTACACAGTTGAAAGATTTAATAATACAAGAAAAGAAGCTTCCTTTGACTTTTATGTAAAAAAAGGCAAAAAGAGATACGCTCTTGATATTAAAAAATATAAAGACATAGAAGTTTTACCAGAGTCTGAAGTAAAAACTTTAGTAGATAAGTTCTCCGGTTTATATGAAGGCATAACTCCAGTTTTATTTATAAATACTTCTTTCTTAAAAAAGGAAACTAAAGAAAAATTAAAAAAAGAAAATGTTATAATTTTAGACATAAAAAATATTTTAAAAATGTTAGATAATAGAGATATTTTAGCTGAAATTGACCATTAAAAAAGGATGCAATAAAATGCATCCTTAATTTTTTACTAAATAAATTGTAAGAGCTATACCAATAAGGTTGGCAAGGTAAAATTTTTTTTCGCGAGTCTTGTGGTGGAAAATTTCCATTCCAAGAATACCCCCAACTCCAGCCAAAACTGAAAGTGACAAAAGAGTTTTTTCGCTAATTCTCCACAAATTATGCTTGGCTTTATACTTGTCTATTCCGTACAATATAAAATTTATTAAATTTAAAAATATTATTAAATAATTATTTTCCACTTAATCATCTACTTTAATATTTTTTATAAAGAATATATTAAACTAAAAAATAAATTATTTCTAGTTGCTTTTATTATAATTAATCTCCTTTAAAATTTAATTTTTAAGGATTTTATATTATAGATTCTTTTTTTATTAAATCAAATTTATTTTTGTAATCAATAGCTAATTTTTGGGATTCTTCAATTTTTATTTCTTGGAAAAGAACTTTGTCCAAAAATGTCATTTGGGCAAGTTTATGAAGATCTGCTGTAATTACATTTCCAATTTTTGTATAACCACCAGTTGTTTGTCTATCGGCAACAAGAATAATTGGTTGACCATTTGCAGGTACTTGAATTGACCCAAAAGTAGTTCCATCAGAAATAATATCAGCTGTTTCTTTGTGTTCAATAGCAGTTCCCTTTAATCTAATTCCCATTCTGTCAAAGTCTTTAGTAACTTGATATCCCCCTGATCTAAATAAATCGTGAATTCCTTTTTCAGTGAAATAATCATCTTGAGGTCCTAAGACAATTCTTAAAATATTGCAATGTGAAATTTTGGGAATATATTTTTCAGGTATTTTTCTCATTGTTTCTTCTTTTGATTTTTTAATGTTAATTTCATCCTTAGCTTTTAAAGCTCTGCCTTCTATTCCTCCCATTTTTGTCTTAATATGAGTTGACTTAGATCCATTTACAACAGGCACATCAATAGAACCTCCAAAAGCTAAATAAGATCTTATACCTTCATTAACTTTTCCAAATTGAAGAGTATCTCCTTTTTTTACCTTTATTGTTTCATACATTGGAGCAAGCTCTCCATTTATTTTTGGATTCATATTTGAACCTGTAATAGCAATAATAAGATTTTCATTAAACTTTAAAGTTGGACCAAAGAAAGTCATTTCAAATACAGCTTCGTCAAGTTTATTTCCTACTAAAATATTTGCAAGTCTATAATTGTAATCATCCATGACACCTGATGTTGGAATACCTAACTCTTGATATCCATATCTACCAGAATCTTGAATTGTCGTAAGAATTCCACCATTTATTACATCAATACTACTCATGAAGATCACTCCTCTTTAACATTTTAATTGAAATTTTGTAAGAATTATTTTTTACTTCTTTTTCTATTTTTTTGTACTTCTTTTCATCTATTGGAATATATCTAATATAGTCACCTGCTTGGATAAATACTGGTGGCTCTTTTGTATCATCATAGAGTTTAAGTGGAGTTCTTCCTATTAATTGCCATCCTCCAGGTGATTCTAGTGGGTACATGCCTGTTTGATTTGCAGCAATACCTACAGAACCTGCTTCAATTTTTAGTCTTGGACTTTTTAGTCTTGGAGTTGCAATTCTCTCATCAAGTCCACCAAGATAAGTAAAGCCTGGCATAAATCCCATCATATAAACTAGGTAATCTGTGCCAGAGTGGATTTTTATAACTTCATCTATGCTAAGATTTGCATTTTCTGCAACAAATTCAATATCTGGTCCATATTCTTTACCATATAAGGTTGGAATTTCTACAAGTCTAACTTTATCAGATTCTTTAATATTATTTGCATTACTAAGTTTTTTTAGATTTTCAACAATTTCTTCGTAAGAAATTTTTATAGGATCATAATTAATTAAAATTGACCTATAAGTTGGCAAAATATCCAAAACCCCATCTATTTTTTCTTTTTTTAAATTTTCAACAACTGCGGCAATACTTGCATTAATTTCTTTTTCAATTGTATCGCCAAATTCCATTACAATTGCAGAGTCGCCTGCACTTAGATATTTTATTTCTTTATACATATTTAACTCCTAACTTATCCCATTAAATTACCAAAACTATTTATTACTGTTTGAAGGCTCATGTATGCAGTAAATATAACTACTAACCAGCCTAAAATATAAAGAAGATTTGAATGTCGGTAATTTCCAACAATTTTTTTATTTTTAGAGGCAAGCAAAATAACTGCAAGAGTTATTGGTAAAATAAAACCATTTAAAGTTCCAACGACTACTAATAATTTTTGTGGCTTGCCAATTAATATAAAGGCAATAGTTGAAAAAACAATAAATATTATAGTAACAATACTTTCGTGATCTTCAACTGTTTTAAATAAAGTTTTTAGAAAGGAAACTGAAGTGTATGCAGCTCCAACAATTGGCGTAAGAGCTGAAATAAAAAATACTACTCCAAAAATTTTATAGCCAAGATTTCCTGCTGCTATTTTAAAAGCACTTGCAGGAATATTATCTGGATCAATACTTGACATAGAAACAGTCATTGCCCCTAAAATTGCAAGGAATAATACAATTCTAAGAATTAAAGCTACTACTATACCAAGACTTGCAGATTTATTTACTTCGCCTAAATTTTCTTCCCCAGTAATGCCAGCATCAATAAGCCTATGACCACCAGAAAAAATAATATATCCTCCCACTGTTCCTCCTATTAAAGTTATAATAGCTGGAAACAAATTTGTAATAGATTCACCTGGCAAAAAGGCTGACTTAGCTGCTTCAGCAATAGGCGGATTTGTTTTTACTGCTACATAAGTAATTAAAATAATCATACCTATTCCAAAATATTTAGTAACTTGATCTAATAAACTTTTTGCTGATGGTGATGCAAAAATTATAATGCCAATTATTCCACCAATTGCTGCACCAATTCTCGCATCAATTCCGAAAATTACATTTAAACCAAGCCCTGCTCCTCCAACATTTCCAATGTTAAAAGCAAGTCCTCCAAGGGCAACTAGAATTGCAATAAAATATCCCAATCCAGGCAATACTTTATTTGCTATATCTTGTCCTCTCATCTTTGAAACTGCAATAACTCTCCAAACATTTAGCTGTGCAATGTAAGAAATAATTACAGAAGAAATAATTACAAAGGCAAAAGATAAACCAAATTCATAAGTGTAAGTTCCTGTTTGTGCAATAAAACCTGGACCTGCTGATGAAGCTGCCATTAAAAATGCAGCTCCAATTAGAACTGATAAATCACTTTTTTTATTCTTCATCCTTCCTCCTTACTTTAAAAAACTTGTCAAAGGTTTAATTTCAATACCTTCAGCTTTTAATCCTTCTCTTATATTTTTTACAAATTCAAGAGCTTCTGGATTGTCTCCGTGAACACAAATTGAATCTGCAACTATGTCAATTTCTTTTCCATCTGCAGTCGTAACTTTATTTTCTTTAATCATCTTTACAACTCTAGGAATAGCTTCTTTAGGATCTTTAACAAAAGCACCTGGAAGAGATCTGTTTACAAGAGTACCGTCTTCATTATATCCCCTGTCTGCAAAAACTTCTTGAGCTACTCTAAGTCCTCTTCTTTTTCCTTCTTTTGCAATATATGAACCACTAAGTACCATTAAAATTAAATTTTTATCGTATTCTTCAACGGCATCTAAAACAGCATTGGCAAGTTTTTCATCATTACAAGCAGTATTATAAAATGCTCCGTGAAGTTTTATATGTTGTAATTTTTTTCCATGTGCCTTTGCAAAAGCAGCAAGTGCTCCAACTTGATAAAGCATATATGCTCTAGCTTCTTCAGGCTTTATGTCCATCTTTCTTCTTCCAAATCCCATTAAATCTGGATAGCCTGGGTGTGCACCAATTTCTACACCATTTTCTGCTGCAGCTTTACAAGTATTATCCATAATTAGTGGATCACCAGCATGATAAGCACAAGCACAATTAATACTTGTTACATATTTTATTATTTCTGAATCCATGCCCATTTTATAAGCTCCAAAAGATTCTCCAATATCACTATTTAAGTCTACACAATATTTCATTTTTTCCCCCTTAATTTTATACAAATAAGATACTTCTGTATTAAGTATAAAACAGTTTTTCTGTAGTTTCAAACATGTCGCAATAAATCATTGTATTTAAACTAAGACTTTTTTTATAAAAAAATGAGGCTAAAAGCCTCATAAATCCCACTTATAACTATATTAAATTAATTTGTCTAATTTTTCAATAATGTATTTTTTGTATTCAATAAATTTTTTATCTTCAAAAAAATTATCTTGAAAATCTTCATTAATTTCAATTTCGTCAATAATGGTTCCAGGATTTTTTCCCATGATATAAATTCTATCAGAAATCTTAACTGCCTCTTCAATATCATGAGTTATAAAAATCGTAGAAATTTTCATCTCGCTAATAATATTTTTATACCACTTGTGAATTGAAGCCTTTGTTATAGCATCAAGGGCAGAAAAAGGCTCATCTAAAAGTGCAACTTCATTGGAAAAGACATAAGTTCTAAGAAGTGCTGCTCTTTGTGCCATTCCTCCAGAAAGTTGCGAAGGATATTTTTCCTGTGTGCCCTCTAATCCAAAATCTTTAAATAATCCACGAACTTTTTCTCTTGCTTCTTTTTTCTTATGACCCCTAAGAACAAGGGGAAGAGAAACATTGTCTATTATGCTCATGTAAGGAAGGAGTAAATCTTTTTGTAGCATATAGGAAATTTTCCCTGCCCTTCCTGTTACAACTTCTCCCTTTAAAAAAACTTTTCCCTTATCTGGCTTTAAAAGACCAGCTATTATGTTAAATAGCGTAGTCTTTCCACTTCCAGATACTCCAACAAGAGAAACTAATTCGCCTCTCATTAATTTAATGTTTATGTCCTTTAAAACTAGCTTGTCATCAAAGGACTTGTCAACATTTTCTACTCTTAAAATTTCTAATTTTTCACTCATTTTAATTTTTCAGGATTAATAAATTCATCAGTGAAACCAAAATCTTTTGGAATTTCCTTGTCGATTAGTTTATTTTCCCATAACCAAGCGTAGAAATTATTCCATCTATCAGGATTTATTTCACCGAAGTATTTTGCATCGTCTTTATATTTATCAGCTAAATATTCCATTCCCTTTTCAACAAAATCTTTGTCAAGTTCTGGATTTATTTTAACTAAAATGTCAGCTGCTTCCTTTGGATTTTCTGCTGCATATTCATATCCCTTAGAAAAAGCACGCATAAATCTCTTTGCAACATCTTCTTTATTCTTTAAGAAGTCGTTATTTGCAATTAAAATAGGTGTGTAGTAATCAAATACAGGGCTTATATCTCTAAAAGCAAAATAATTTATTGGAACATTTTCTTTTCCTGCAAGTACTCCGTCAACTTGATAGAAAATCCAAACTGTGTCAATTTTCCCACTGATAGCTTGAACTGCATTTACTACATTTTCTGGAATTAGTTGAACTTTTGAAAAATCTCCACCGTCATCTGTTACTACTTGTTTTAATATTGCTTGTTCAATTGGAAGTCCCCAAGTTGCATAATTGTGATTTTCCATATCTTTTGGTCTTTCAATATTTTTATCTTTAAGTGAAATAATTCCAGAAGTATTGTGATTTATTATTGCAGCAACTGCTGTAACAGGTAGTGGTTTATCACTTGCAAAGGCTGGAGCAATTGTATCTTGGTAAGATACTCCAAAGTCTGCTTTTCCTGATGCAACAAGTGCTTCAGCTCCATTTGCTGGTGGTTGATTTACTTCTACTTCAATACCTTCATCTGCAAAAAATCCCTTATCCATTGCCACATATAGTCCTGCATGGTTTACATTTGGTTCCCAATCAAGTAAAAAGCTAACTTTTTCTGTAGGAAGATCTTTCTTTTCTTCAGCTTTTTTGTTTTCAGTTTTTCCACAAGCTGTAAGCATAAGACCTGCTAATAATAAAACTGATAATTTTTTTAAATTTTTCATTTTTCCTCCGTCCACGGCATCATCTTTTTTTGTATAAAGCTAACTAGCTTCATCAAAATAAGAGAAATTGCCGAAATTAAAAATATAACTGCAAACATCTTATCAAAGGAGTAGTTTTTTTGAACTCTAATCATATATACTCCTAAACCTTTATAACCACCTAGCCATTCTGCAATAACAGCTCCAACTACAGAATAGGAAACAGCAATTTTAAAGGCTGCGAAAAAATTTGTTAAGCTCTCTGGAAATTTAATGTACCTATAAATTTCTGCCTTGTCTGCTCCCATTGCCTTTAATAATTTTATTTTATCCTGATCCACCTCTTTAAAAGCTTCTAAGAGAGACACTGCAATTGGAAAAAAAGTTCCAATAACTATTAGTGCAATCTTTGGCATAACTCCATAGCCCATCCAAAGTACAAGTAGTGGTGCAATAGCAACTGTTGGAACAGTTTGCGTTATTACTAGTATTGGATAAAAGGCCGAATAAACTGTATCAGATAAATCCATGAGGAGAGCTATTAAAAAGCCAAGAGTAACACCAATAAATAAGCCTATGAAAGCTTCTGTAAGTGTTGCCCCAAGATGAGATGATATAGTAGAAAAATCTGTAACAAAAGCTTTTACAACATCAAAGGGCTTTGGAAGTAAAAATCTTCCAACTATTCCCCTTGTAGTTACAAAATGCCAGATAGCAAAAATAATTATAATCAAAGAAGCTGCTGAGATATTATCCTTGATACTTGCCGGTTTTTTCATCGATTGTCAAAATCCCCTTTTCAGAATAAAATGTTTTAGAATAACAAGCAACTTGTTCTGAAATTTCGCCCGCCATCTTTACGCAGTTTTTTAGAATTTCAAAGGCTTTGTCAAAGTCATCTAATTCTATAACTGTTTCAAAGGGCGTAACAACATAATTTACCTTTTCACTTTTTATATATTCGATTACCTTATCTACAACTTCAACAATAGATTCTGTTGTGCCTTCTTTTGTTGTAGGAAGGATTTGTATCGCTACTGAAATCTTCATAATTACCTCCTCAAATAAATTTGCAAATAAATTTCTGCATAAAAAAAGTCCCCTAGCTGGAGACGTACTTTTCCCGCGACAGCATTACCTGTCCTGGTCCAAAGGGTTTAAGGATATCCTAATCTCAGCAAAAGCTCCCCTGATACTTTTATTATAGACATAAGAATTTTTTATTACAAGTATAAGTTAAAAGAAAAAGTAGACTCTCGCCTACTTTTTACACTTATTATTATTCAATAACCTTTAAAATTTCATCAATTGGTTTTTTATCCTTTTCTTCTGGCTCTTCTTCAATTTTTCCAAAGGGCATCTCTGCAATAAGTTCCCATGAATCAGGAATTTCATAAAGATCTTTTACCCAAGAATCAATAGCAGGATTGTAATGTTGATTACTTGCGCCAATTTCTTCATCACGAAGTGCTTGCCAAATATTTAGCTGAATCATAGCGGCTGAATGATGACCCCAAGTTTCAAAATATTCTTTATAGGAAGGAATATTTTTTTCCTCCTCCTTAATTTCATCTTTGTCAATAAAAATTAGGGCAGTACCCTTGGCATGATAAAATCCATGAAATTTTTCTTCCTTAATTTTGTTGTCAAAAGTTTCATTTACCCTCTTCCAAAAATCCTTTGACTTGTCATCAAAAAGTAAAAGTACTCTAGTTGTTTGTGAATTCATATGAGAAGGTGTAGTATTTAGGACATCTTCAATTAAATATTTTATCTCCTCATTAGATAGCTTAATATCTTCAGACAAATTGTAATAAGATCTTCTCTTTTTAATTATTTCTATATATTCTTGCATAATACACCTCGCTAATTAAGTTCTTAATAAAATATTACCCGAAAATCAATAAATTACTCTAACCTGCCGCCCTTAGTGTAGAGGTTATAGTAGTATCCCCTCTTTGCCATTAGCTCTTGGTGACTTCCTCTTTCTACAATGCCATCTCTAGTCATGACAATAATTAAATCTGCATTTTGAACTGTTGTAAGTCTATGAGCAATGGTAATAGTTGTCCTTCCCTTTGAAAGTTTTTCTATAGAATCTTGGACTACAATTTCACTTTTGTTATCAAGGGCAGATGTTGCTTCATCTAAAATTAAAATTGGTGGATTTTTTAAAAATACTCTGGCAATAGAAATTCTTTGTTTTTGACCTCCAGATAGTTTTACACCACGCTCACCAACGTAGGTATCAAAGCCATTAGGAAGACTCTTTATAAATTCATAGGCACCGGCAAGCTTTGCAGCTTCAATAATTTCTTTTTCTGTGGCATCACTTTTTCCGTAACCAATATTGTCCTTCACTGTGCCAGAAAATAAATATACATCTTGTTGGACTATGCCAATATTTTCTCTCAAAGATTTTATTTTTATTTCACGAACATCAATTCCATCTACTGTGACAGATCCGCTATCAACATCATAAAATCTTGGAATGAGATTACAAATAGTTGTCTTTCCTGCACCACTAGGTCCGACAATTGCAAGCTTTTCTCCTGGTGTAATATCAACAGAAAAATTATTTAAAACCTTGACCTCGCCCTTTTTATAAGAAAAGTCAACATTATTAAAAGAAATTTCTCCCTTAACATTTTTTATTTCACGAGCATCCTTTTTGTCCTTTATGTCAGGTTCAATAGACATAATTTCTGCAAATCTCTCTATACCAGTCATTCCCTTTTGGAACTGCTCAGTAAATTCAATAATTCTTCTAACTGTAGCGAGAAGAGATTGAATAAACATTACATAGACAATTAAATCTTCTGGACCAATTTCTCTTTTCATGAGAAAATATCCGCCACTTGCAATTAAAATTAAATACATTAGTCCATCAAAGACTCTATTAATTGTATTAAAGCCAGCCATGGACTTGTAATATCTCTTTTTTATACCTAAAAATTTATTATTTTCGTAAGTGAATTTTTCTTTTTCAACATCTTCATTAGCAAAAGATTTTACAACTTTTATGCCAAGAAGAGAATCTTCAATAGAAGAATTAAGATGACCTATGTGAACTCTTTGATCCTTTTGGGCTACACGCATTTTGTTTCTAAAATGACTAGAAAAATATATCATAAGTGGAATCATAATATAAATAAGTAGAGTCATTTTTACATTTATGCTAAGAAGAATTATTAATGAAATAATAATTTTTATAGCACCAATAAAATATTCTTCAGGACAGTGGTGAGCAAACTCCGTAATGTCAAAAAGATCATTAGTTATTCTTGACATTATAACGCCAACTTTTGTCTCATTATAAAAAGTATCAGAGAGACTTTGAAGATGAGAATAAAGGTCTTTTCTCATATCAGTCTCAATTTTTGCACCCATTATATGACCAATGCTAGTCATAAAATATTGGGCAATTACTTCAATAAATTTTATAAAAATATATAAAAGTGAAAGTTTTAGCACAAAATCAAAGCTAATTAAGGCTAAATCATTCATGCCCCTAGTAGTTAGGGCACGAAGAATTAGTGGCAAAATCATTTCACTTGCTGTAGTCAGTCCTGCACAAAATAAATCCAAAAAGAGTGTCAGTCTATACTTATAAAAATATGGCAAAACTCTTTTAATCAAATTTTTATTTTTCATTTTTCCTCCCCTTAAATTTATAATACAATAATTTATATTAATAATAACACAAAAATAAAATTCTTTAAAAGTACAGATAATAAGCTTACTTGACATAAATTTTTAAACAAATTATAATTTGATAAGACTTATAAAGGAGATTTTAAATTGGAAAATAAAAATAGCCAAAGTAGCACAGGTTCTAGAATTGCAAAATCCACTCTTGCCATCACTGTTTTTTTATTAGTAGGAAAAGTTTTTGGTTTTTTTAGAGAATCACTAACTGCCTACGTCTTTGGTGCAGGAAAAGAAATGGATGCCTTTTCTCTTGCACAGGCTGCAACAGCAATGATAGCAAGTTTTGTAACACAGGCAATAGCGACAACTTATATACCTTCTGCACAAAAAGCTGAATTAGACCATGGACCAAGCAGAAAAAATTATTTCACAAATAATTTATTAATGGTGGCATCTTTAGTGTCCTTTGTCCTTATTATTCTTGGAATTGTTTTTCCAAATCAAATAGCACTTTTATCAGCATCACAAGCTGACCCAGAAACTTACGCCATTGTCGTTAAATTGATACAAGTTGGAATGCCAGTAGTTTTATTTTCTTCTTGGGTTGGAGTAATGGAAGGATATTTACAACATGGTGGTAAATTTGCAGCAACTGGTGCCATAGCTATTCCACTCAACTTAACATATATAGTTTATTTAGCCCTATTTTCTCGCCATGTAGGCATAATGGGTCTTACTATTGCATCAGTCTTAGGAATACTTGCACAATTTTTATTCTTACTTCCTAATGCAATGAAAATTGGTTACAGACCAAAAATTATTGCAGACTTTAAAGATCAATATGTAAAAGAAGCACTTATACTTGCACTACCAGTTTTTGTATCCGTTTCTGTAAATGATATAAACACAATCGTAAATAGAAACTTGGCATCAGGCATGGGTAGAGGCGCCGCATCAATTTTATATTATTCAAATAAAATGAATACAATGATAATTGGAATTTTCATAACAGCAATAACAGCAATTGTCTTTCCAATCCTTACAAAAACTTTAGGTTCAGGAGATATGAAACTTGGCAAAAAAGTTATGAATGCATCAATAAAAACTGTACTTTTTATAACTGTTCCAGCAACTGTTGGCTTAATAATATTAGCAAGACCAATAATAGAAATTGCCTTTGTCCGTGGATCCTTTACTATGGCAGACGGTATAGCAGCAACATCAACATTAAGATGTTACTCCCTATCCTTGATTTCAATTTCAGTAATAAATGTCCTAAATAGAATTTATTATTCCATTGAAGACACAAAAACACCTTTTTACGTAGGAGTTACAAATGTAATAATAAATGTTGGACTTAACCTTTTAGTAGCAAGACATTATGGAACAAATGGACTTGCAGCATCAGTTTCTATTGCAACAACAATTGCACTTTTTATTTCCTTCATATTACTAAAAAAGAAAATAGGAAATCTTGGAACAAAATCCTATATAAAGGCGTCAATAAAAACCTTTATGGCTTCAATTGCAATGGGAGCAGTTTCACTTTCCTACTTCCCTTACGAAAAACTCATTATGTCCTTTACAAGTGGAGGAATGCAAACACTACTAAGACTAATCCTACTTATGTTAATAGTTACAATAGCAGCTTGCGTATATGTAATATGTCTATATTATTTAGGAGTACGTGAAGTTCGCGATGTAGTAGGAATATTAAAAAATAAAATAGAAAGAAAAAAATTAGCAAAAAATAATTTATAAATATTAAGACTCCTTGCGAGTCTTTTTTTTATAAAGTTTTTATTTTTTTATCTAATTAAAGTGTTTTATTTTATATAGAAGTGGTATAATATTATTTAATTGGAGGTGTTATTATGGGCTTATTTATTGTTATTGCCATTATTGTAATCGTTTGCTATATTATGTGGAGAAAAAATCAAAATAAAAATACTCCTGGAGAAAAAAAATCTATTGAAGCTAGAGAAAAAACTTCTGCTGAAAAAGTACATAGGGAAGAATTGCTTAAAGATTCTGAAAATTCTTTAAAAACTTCTGAGGTCAAAGAAGATAATATAAGTAAAAATGATTCTACTAAATCTTTTGAAAAACAAGATGAACAAAAATATGATGGTTCCAGAAAGAAAGATCGTGCTAAAAAGAGAAGAGAAAAAAGAAAAACAGATTTAGAAGAAGTAAAAAAAGCTCCTGCTAATAAAATTGAAGATAAAAAACTTGATACTAAGGTTGAAAAAGTTGAAAAGACTGTAGAAAAAGTTGAGCCAAAAGTCCAAGCTAAGACTGTAGAAAAGGTTGAGCCAAAAGTCCAAGCTAAGGCTGAAAAAGTTGAGCCAAAAATAGAAGAGGCTAAGGAAAAAGTTAATGAACCTCTTAAAAAGCCTGAGCCTAAAGTGGATAAAGTTGATTCAAAGCTTGAATCAAAAGAAAATTTTGTAAAGCCAGCTGAAAAAACTGAAACTAAGCCTAAAAAGGTTTATAAACCAATTGAAAAACTTGACCTTGATACTTATGGATCTAAAGATAATGTAAAAAATGAAGAAAAAAATATTGAGCCAAAGCCTGAAGCTAAAGTAAATCTTGAAAGGCCAGCTGAAAAAACTGAGTCTAAGCCTAAAAAAGTTTATAAGCCAATTGAAAAACTTGACCTCTATACTTATGAATCTAAAGAAAATATAAAAAATGAAGAAAAAAATATTGAGCCAAATCCTGAAGCTAAAGTAAATCTTGAAAGGCCAGCTGAAAAAAATGAAGGTCAAAAAATTATATCTACTAACGAAAAATACAAGGACCTTATAAGTGGACTTAATGAAAATCCTTGGGATGTTAACAGCGAAAAAATAAATGTCAAACTAGAAGACCTTAACCTTAAAGGTAAAAAGGCTTCAGCTGAAAATTATTCACTTGATGAAATTAAAAAATCACTTACTAGAGAAAACTTGTCTGAATTTTTAAATTCTGTAAATACTAATCCAACAATTTTAAAGAGAAAAGACAAGGTAATTTATGAATTTACGACAAAAAAAGAAGATGAAATCAAAAAAATTGCAGAGAGATATTCTCTAAGTCCTTCTAATTTTGAAAAGGCAAGCTCTTTAATAACAGTTGACAAAGAAAGTTCAAAACTCATAGAACTTACAGATATTTTGTCAGATAAAGAAAAGAGATTTTACTTTGAAACAAAATTTTAGTAAAATATAAAAGTCATAGCAATATGGCTTTTATTTTTTTGCCAATTAAAATTTTTAAAAATTAATCTATAAAAGACATATAATTAAGGCATAAAATTTGTATTGTTTTAAAAATTTAACAAAAACTTTGAAATATTTTTACTTTTATAGTTTAAGATAACAATGAGGAGATTTTATGAATAACAAAGAAAAACTTCAAGAAATCATCGCCTTTTTAAATGAGAATACGAGATTTAAAGAAACAAAAAATTTCATACAACATGGCAACACTTCAGTCTATACTCATGTTATTTCTGTTGCAAAAAAATCTATTGAAATAGCAGAAAAATATAATTTAGATGTAGATATGGACTCAATGATTAGAGGCTCCCTTCTTCACGATTATTTCCTATACGATTGGCACGATGGCAAAAGGGAAAGATTAATCCACGGTTTTACTCATCCTATGAAGGCCTATAAAAATGCGAAAAGTGAATTAAATTTAAATCGAATTGAAAGAGACATAATAGTAAAGCACATGTTTCCCCTAACTATTCTTCCACCAATGTATTTAGAATCTTGGATTGTAACTTTCTCTGACAAATATGTTTCTGCTGTGGAAACTATAAAGAGAAGATCTATGAAAGTGGGTTTTGAAAATTTATGAGAATTTCAGAATTATATCTAATATTTTTTATCTACTCCTTTATTGGCTGGTGCTGGGAAAGTTTCCCCTGCTCAACAATAGAACTAGATAAATTGTATAACAGAGGATTTTTAATTGGACCGACCTGCCCAATCTATGGCATTGGCGCAACAATTTCTTACTTAATGCTTAGAGATTTTCAGTCAAGTCTATACATTTTTATTTACTCTGCCCTTTTATCCTGCACAATAGAATATATTATTGGATATTTTTTGGAGAAATTTTTTCATCAAAAATGGTGGGACTACAGCGACTATCCCTTCCAAATTAAAAGTAGAGTTTGCCTATATGGTCTTTTGATTTTTGGAATGGCAAATATTATTATCGTAAAGCATTTTACTCCAGTTATGTTACTATTTTTATCAGCAGCTGAAGATAGAATTATTGACTCTCTAGCCTTAATATTTACTGCATTTTTTGCTATGGATATTATTATAACTTTAAATCACCTGCTTGATTTTTCTAAGGGCTTAGATAAAATTTACTGCAATTTAAAAATTAGAAGCGAAAATTATTTTGCTTATCTAAACGAGTCAGAAAGGCTAACAAATTTAAAATTAATGTCAGAATCTAAAAAGTTTAAAATAAAATTTGAAAATTTTAATTCATCTTTAAAAGATAGAGAAGAAAATTTAAAAAGAATTAAGAACACAAAAATAAAAGACCTCTTTAGTGATAATTTCTAATAAATCACTTAGGTCTTTTTTTCTTTTTATTTTGTAAAATTATTTACCTTCTCACAGTTCCATCTATTGGATCAATTGTGATTATGTCTCCAGTTTTTATTTTTTCTCTTATATTTTTTACGCCAACTATGGCAGTTTTATCCATAGAAATTGCTGCCACAGCTCCATTTGATGTGAAACCTGCTTCTTCTGTTACAAATCCTGAAGACTTTTCCATGTAAGGAATCATTCTTCCATCTGTTCCATTGCAAATAATTATATCTTTACTTTTAAAATTTTCTTCCAAATCTTCAAAGGTATTCGCTACTATTGCCCTTGCCTTCTTTTTCTTTTTGCCAATTGCTGTACCTCTTCCCAAAATTTCTGAAACATTTTCAATTTTAAGAAGATTTGTTGAGCCAGCAATACCTGCAGGTACTCCTGCTGTAAGGACAACTAAGTCTCCAGATTTTATAAAGCCTTTTTTAACTGCAATTTCCATTGATGCGTCAATTAAATTATCCGTATCCTTAAAGTTTAAAACTTTTACTGGTGTGATTCCCCAGACAAGACTAAGTTGATTTTTAATTTTCTCAAAGGGTGTTGAGGCAATTATTGGCGTCTCTGGTCTAAATTTTGCAATTGCTCTTGAAGTGTTGCCTGAAGTTGTTGCCGTAATTATTGCTTCTGCTCCAAGATCTCTTGCAATTACACAGGCACTTTTTCCTATGGCGTTAGTCATAGATTTTTCCACATCTCTTATTCTATTTTCCAAAATTTTATCGTGGTCAATAGTATTTTCTGTGTACTCCAAAATTTTTCTCATTGTAACAACTGATTCTATTGGATATTTTCCACTTGCAGTTTCGCCAGAAAGCATTACTGCACTTGTACCATCAAGAACTGCATTGGCAACATCATTGGTCTCTGCACGAGTTGGTCTTGGGTTTCTTATCATGGAGTCAAGCATTTGTGTTGCAGTAATTACAGATTTTCCAACTATATTACATTTTTTTATAATTTCTTTTTGCACAATTGGAACAGCTTCTGTTTCGATTTCAACGCCAAGATCTCCTCTAGCAACCATAATTCCGTCAGAAACTTCAATTATCTCGTCAATTAATTCCACTGCTCTCTTAGATTCAATTTTTGAAATTATTTTTGTTGTATAGTCCCTTTCCTCTTCGAGAACTTTTCTTATGGCTAGGACATCTTCTCTGGACCTTACAAAGGATGCCGCAATAAAATCAATGTCTTCCTTAATGCCAAATCTTATATCTTCGATGTCTCTTTCTGTAAGAGCTGGAAGATTTAGATTTGCACCAGGCACATTAACTCCCTTGTGTGAAGAAATAGCACCAGAATTTTCTACTTCTGTAACTATTTCTTCTCCGCGAATTTCTTTTACAAGTAACTCCACAAGTCCGTCGTCAATTAAAATTTTATCTCCTTCTTTTACATCTTTATAAAGTTCTTTATAAGAGATGCTAGAAATTTTTTCATTGCCCACTAAATCTTTATTAGTTAAAATAAATTCTTCGCCACTATTTAAAATAACTTCGCCATCAATATCTCCCAGTCTAATTTCTGGTCCCTTGGTGTCTAGCATTATTCCAATGGGAAGATCCATCTCTCGCCTTAATTTTTTTATTCTGTCAATTTTTATCTTGTGTTCTTCATGACTTCCATGAGAAAAATTAAGTCTTGCCACATTTACTCCTTCTAGGAATAATTTTTTTAATATTTCTTCACTTTCACTTGAAGGACCAATTGTGGCAACAATTTTTGTCTTTTTCATAAATCACCTCATATTGAAACAGTTTTTAATATTTCTAAAAGATCTTTTCTAAAAACTTTTTTAACATTAAAAATTTCGTCAAAACTCATTTTTATTACTTTTCCATCTTTATAACCAAGGGCAAGTGAATTTCCTTTTTTTGCTTCTTTTACAGCCAAGTATCCAAACTCAGATGCCAAAATTCTATCAGCTATACTTGGAGTTCCTCCTCTTTGTATATATCCAAGGACAGTTACTCTTGTGTCAATACCTGTAAGTTTTTCAAATTCTTTTGCGAAATCAAAGGCAGATCCACAACCTTCTGACATAATAATTATGTGGTGCTTTTTGCCCCTATTCTTGCCCATAATAGCTTTTTCTGCAATTTCATTTATATCTAGGGGAATTTCAGGAACAATTATTGATTCTGCACCAGAAGAAACTCCAGAATAAAGAGCAATGTCGCCACAGTTTCTACCCATTACTTCAACTACATTAGCTCGACCAAGAGCCTCTGTTGTATCTCTAATATGACTTACTGCTTCTGTAACAGTTTCTACAGCCGTCATAAATCCAATTGTATAATCTGTGTAGGCAAGATCGTTGTCAATGGAACATGGAATTCCAATAACATTTATTCCATGTTCTTTTAAAATTTTTGCTCCATGTAAACTTCCATCGCCACCAAGGACAATAAGGGCATCTATTTCAAAAATTTTAAGAGAAGAAATTGCCTTTTCTAATCCCTCTTCTGTCATAAATCTTTCTGACCTGGAAGTTGATAAAATTGTTCCACCTCTTTGTATAATGTCTGCCACAGAAGACTGTATTAATTTTTCAAATTTGGCATCTATTAAGCCTTCGTAGCCACCCTTTATGCCAAAAACTTCTATTCCTTCATATATTGAAGTTCTAGTCACTGCTCTTATTGCAGCATTCATGCCTGGGGCATCTCCACCACTTGTTAAAATTGCAATTCTCATAAGCACCTACTTTAAAATAATTTTTTCTCTACTCTTAGTAAAAACTGACAGCCTATTTTTAATTTCATCAAAGGATGTAGAGTCAATCCACAAGTTTGATTCCGTTCCAAAGGCCCTTCTAGTATCTTCTTCAAAAAATATAACTGGCGTGTTTCCTTCATATTCTTTTAAAACATTTTTCATTTCAACAACAATTGGATTTTTCATGGAGTCAATGGAAATGTATAGTTTATTTTTTGTTGGCATCTTAATTTTTGAAATGGCATCTACTAAAATTTTTGGTTCTTCAACTTCTGATTCTTGAAAATGACCCTCAACAAAGACTACATTTTCGTCATCAATTAAATCCTTGTATTTTGAAAAAACATTTGGGAAAATTACAAGTTCAATTGTGCCAAAAAGATCTTCTAAAGCTGCAAAGGCCATCATTTTATTATTTTTTGTAATCATAGTTTTTTTGGACTTTAAAATTCCGCCGACTTTTACCTTACTATACTTCAAAAGATTTTCTCTATACTTTTCAAATATTTGGTTTGTGTTAATATTAGTGGATTTTTCAATTATTTCTCTATAAGGATCTAGTGGATGACCAGATATATACATGCCAATAACTTCTTTTTCCATGTCAAGTTTATCCTTTTGCTTAAAGTCTCGAAGTATAGGAAGATCTTCACTTACATTTGTATTTTCAAAAAGAGAAAATTGTCCAAGGACATTGTTTTTTGCAGTGCTTGATGAAGATGACAAAACACTTTCATAAATTGCAAGATACTGAGCTCTATTGCCTTCAAAATCATCCATGGCACCACATCTTATAAGAGCTTCCACTGCCCTTTTATTTAGGGCAGATTTATCTATTGCATTAATTTTATCTACAAAATCCTTTAGTGATTTATACTTACCCTTGTCTCTTCCTCTTACAATTACATCAATTAAATTGTCTCCAACATTTTTTACAGCTTTTAAGCCAAAGCGAATTTTTTTATTTTCAACAGTAAAATTTTTGAAAGAGTAATTTATATTAGGCGGCAAAATGTCTATACCAAGTCTTTTTATCTCTTCTATATAAAGACTTACCTGTTTTATATCATTAGTGTATGTGGAAATTTGTGCTGCCATAAATTCTCTTGGATAATAATATTTTAGCCAAGCAGTTCTATAGGCAACTACAGAATAAGCAACGGAGTGAGATTTATTAAAGGCGTAGTCAGCAAAATCAATTATTAAGTCGTAAATCTCATTGGCAGATTTTTCATCTACTCCATTGGCAATAGCACCGCAAACTCCTTCTTTTTCATTTCCATAAATGAAGTTCTGTCTTTCTTCTTCCATGACCTTCATTTTTTTCTTTGATATAGCACGTCTTACAATATCAGCTCTGCCAAGAGAATAGCCACCAATTTGTTGAACAATTTGCATTACCTGTTCTTGGTAGACAATACAGCCGTAAGTAGATTTAAGAATTGGTTCAAGTTTTGGATGAATGTAAGAAATTTTACTCTTATCGTGTTTTGAAGCTACAAATTTTGGAATTTGTTTCATTGGTCCTGGTCTAAAAAGGGCATTGGCTGCAACTAAATCAGAAAATTCATCTGGCTTTAATTCTTTTAAGAAGGCTCTCATGCCAGAAGATTCAAATTGAAATACTCCAAGGGTTTCTGATTTTGCAAACATCTTTAAAACCTCAGGGTCATTATAGTCAAATTTTTCAAAGGAAATAGTCTTACCTTCATTTTCTCTTATTAAATTTATTGCATCGCGAATAACAGTTAGTGTCCTAAGTCCCAAGAAATCCATTTTTAAAAGCCCTAACTCTTCAAGTTCAATCATGTTAAACTGAGTTGCAATTATTTTATCATTTCTAGTTAGGGGAACATATTCTGTTAGCTCGTCCTTTGAAATAACTACACCAGCCGCGTGAGTGGAAGTGTGTCTTGGAAGTCCTTCAAGTTTTAGTGCCATGTCAATTAATAATCTTGATTCCTCTTCAGAGTCATAAATTCCCTTAAAAGTTTCAGAAATTTCCAGTGCCTTTTCAAGAGTCATGTTAAGAGCTTGTGGAACTTGCTTTGCAATATAGTCCACCTTTGCATAGGACATATCAAGAGCACGACCAACATCTCTTATGGCATTTCTCGCAGCCATTGTTCCAAAAGTTACAATTTGCGCAACATGAGATTCTCCATATTTTCTATTTACATATTCAATTACTTCTTCACGTCTTTCATAACAGAAGTCAATGTCAATATCTGGCATAGAAACTCTCTCTGGATTTAAAAATCTTTCAAATAGAAGATTGAATTTTAGAGGATCAACATCTGTTATACCAAGGCAATAAGAAACAATACTGCCTGCTGCAGAACCCCTTCCTGGTCCAACTTGAATTTCATGTTTTCTAGCATATCTTATAAAATCCCAAACTATTAAAAAATAGTCCACAAAGCCCATATTTTTTATAGTATTAAATTCAAAATCAAATCTTTCTTTTATATCATCAGTAAAATTTTCGTAGCGGTTATACATTCCTTCAGTGGCAAGTTTTTTTAAATATTCTTCATGAGTGTAGCCCTCTGGTACTGTAAATTCAGGAAGATGTTGCTCGTGAAATTTTATATCAACATTACATCTATTGGCAATTTTTACAGTGTTTTCAAGGGCATCTTTATTTTCAGGGAAAATTGCTGCCATTTCATCTGGAGATTTTAAATAAAATTCATCTGAGGGAAATTTCATTCTATTTTCTTCGTTAATTGTCTTTCCCGTTTGAATGCACAAAAGGACATCGTGACTTTTTGCATCATCTCTATCTAAGTAGTGGACATCATTTGATACAGTAAGGGGGAAATTTAATTCTTCTGAAATTTTTATAAGTTCACGATTTACACGAGCTTGTTCTGGCATGCCATGATCTTGAAGCTCCAAGAAAAAATTATTTTCTCCAAAAATTTCTCTGTATTCAAGAGCAGCAGCCTTTGCCGCATCAAGGTCTCTATCTAAAATAAATCTTTGAACTTCTCCACCAAGACAAGCTGAAGTTGCAATAATGCCCTTAGAATATTTTTTTAAAACTTCTTTATCAACTCTAGGCTTGTAATAATATCCATCAACAAAAGCTAGAGATACAATTTTCATAATATTTTTAAATCCTTGGTTATTTTCTGCCAAAAGTATTAAGTGAAACCTCTTATTGGTCTTATCCTTAATAGTCATATCTTTTTCTGAAACATAGACCTCGCAACCTAAAATTGGTTTTACACCTTGGTCCTTGCAGGCTTTATAAAAGGCAATGGCACCATACATATTTCCATGATCAGTTAAAGCCACAGCATCCATACCAAGTTCCTTTACTCTTTTTGGCAAAAGATTTATTCTCGTTGAACCATCTAAGAGAGAATATTCGCTGTGAAGGTGCAAATGCACAAAATTATTCATAGAATCATCCTTAATCTATTCTTTAATCATTAATAAAAATTTATTCCAAAATTTTATACTTATATATATAAGTTAATCTTTCCTATATTTTATCAAAGCAGGAAAGCAATTAAAAGGGCATGAAAAAAGAGTTTCGACAATGCAAAACTCCAAAAAGTAAAATATTTATTAAAGATTTATAAATTCTTTTTCAACTATGTGAGATAGTCTTTCAACAGCTTCTTCTTCATCGGCGCCTATGGCTTCAATAATAACTTCTTCACCAGAAAAAGCACCTAAAGACATAATGCCAATAATAGACTTGCCATTAACTTTATCGCCATGTGCCTCTAAATTTATATCAGCTGCAAACTTATTTGCTTCTCTTACAAAAAGTGCAGCAGCTCTTGCATGAAGCCCATCATTATTATTAAGTACGACTTTTTTGTTTGTCATTTCACACACCCCTCAACTTATTAGCAATTTTCCTAAGTTTTTTAAATCTATAATTAACAGTGGACTTTGAAACTTTGGAATCTAGAGAATTTGCAATATCATTTAAGCTCATAGATCTATTATTGAGCCTTAAAATTGCAACTTCTTTGAGATCCTCATCTAAATTATCTAAACCAATCTCTCTATCGATTAACTTAATATCTTCAACTTGATCATAGGATGACTTTACAGTTTTATTTAAATTTGCAGTCTCACAATTTACAATTCTGTTGACATTATTTCTCATTTCCTTTATAACTCTAATATTTTCGTACTTTAAAACAGAATTATAAGCTCCAATGAGAGATAGAAAATCTGAAATTTGTTCTGAGTCCTTAATGTAGACTATGTACTTTTCCTTTCTCATAATAATTTTAGAATTAAATCCAAATTCATTAATTACATCCATTAAAAAATATGCATTGGATTCGTTTTCAGAGACAAATTCTAAATGATATCCTTTTTTTGGATTTGTAATGGAACCTGAACCCATAAAAGCACCACGTATGTATGCCTTTTTTTCATTCACAGTTTTTACGAGATCAGTGGGCGCATAATTAATCATAAATACGCTTGCACCCTTTATATATTTTAACTCATCAAGTAATAACCTGCAAGACTCATCTTGAGATATATATATAATAAATACATTTTTTTTAAGTTGAGTTGATTTTGCATTTTTTACTTCAACATCAAATCCAAAAGATCTTCTCAAAAAGGTAAAAACCCTTCTGGCTACAGGTGCGTTTTCTGTGATATATTCCATTGAAATTTTATTATTTTTGAAATTTAAAACTCCACACATGGGAGTTATACCTGCAAGTTCAGATAGAATAATTTCATAACTATCAACTTTTATCTTTGCAACCTCATCCTTAACTTCAGACGAAAAGCTCATTGCTTCACCTCACTACTGAAATCCTTTTACTTTATTATAACAGATTTATAAAAATATATTTAATATAAATACTTTTAATAAAAGAAAAAACCTGTCTCAGACTTGTAAATTTTTACAAGACTCAGCACAGGTTTTTAATTATAAATTAAAATTTATAAAATTTCAATTATTATTTTGTTTTACTTTCAGTTTTTGTATTTTCTTTTGCAGCATCCTTAGTTTTTGCGCTGTTTTCTTTTTCTATTTTACCAAAGTTTTTAAATTCATCAGGAAGTTCAACTTCTTTTTTAGTATCTACATAAATTTTAATTTTTGCATCTTTTTTAACTTTATCAATATATTCTTTGAACTTTTCTTGTTGAAGTGTTTGTTTTATTTCTCCCTTAACTTCATCAAATTTACGAGGAGTTTTTTCTTCTAGTTTAATAACATGGTATCCATATTGTGATTGAATTGGTTCAGAAATATCTCCAACTTTCATCTTTGCAATTTGATCGTCAAAAACTTTTACCATTTGACCATTTGTAAATTCACCAAGTGATCCACCATTTTTAGCAGAGCCAGTGTCCTTTGAATTTTCCTTTGCAACTTTTGCAAAATCTTCTCCCTTTAGGATTTTTTTTCTAAGAATATTAGCTTCTTTTAAATCATCAACTAAAATATGAGATGCTTTAGCTTTGTAGAATTTGTCCTTATTATCTTCATAATATTTTTTTACTTCTTCTTCACTTGGTTGAAGCTCATCATTTTTTTCCTTAGTGTACTTTCCAACTAACATTTGATCTTTCATGTTTTCAACAACATAATCCTTAGGAAGACCATTTTGTTTTAAGAAATTATTAAAAGCTTCTTCACCACCAAGTTGTTTTTGAATTTCTTCAATTCTCTTGTTAACTTCTTCTTCACTTACAGTGATTTTTGATTTTTCTGCATCTTGTTTTACTGCTTCAGTTGTTGTCAAATCTGTAATTGCTTGTTCTCTTAAAAGCTCATCAGTGGATTTTTTTCCATCTTGTTTATTTTGTAGAATTTCTTCGCCATACATTGAAGTAAGTTGGTTAACTCTTGCTGCATAAGATTTATAATAATCATCCATTGGAATATCAACTCCACCAACACTTGCTGCTACTCCTTCTTTTTTGCCATTGCAAGCTACTAAAGTTCCAGCTAGGGCAATAGCTACTGCTAATTTACTAAATTTTTTAAAATTCATATTTTTCTCCTTACTTTTAATTTTTTAATTAATAATTTTATTATACACTACTTTTTAGATGGTTTTGTGTCCTTTTTGTGTAAATGCAAAATGGCAACAAGTTTTTTAAGTTCATCAAGTGGATATTTTAAATTACTTAAAATAATTTCATTTTCTTCACCCATAGAATAAGAAATACTTTCAAACTCGTTATTAAGTTCCATAATTGCCTCTAAAGAAACTTCACCCTCTACTTTTATTCTGTATTCATTATTTTTTTGTGTAATAGATTTTATGCTTGCCTTTTGTGCCTTATTCTTTAAAAGAGCAATATCCATTAAATTTGAAACTTCATCTGGAAAATCAGAAAATCTGTCAATTAACTCTTCTACTAAATCAGAATAGGCATCTTCAGTGTCAAGAACAGAAATTTTTTTATAAATCTCAAGTCTTGTTTTATCATCATCTATATATTCTTTAGGAATAAAAGAATCCAGTTTAATGTCAATTGTAGTGTCAACTTTTTCTTCAACTTCAAGACCCTTTAACTTCATAATTGCATCTTTAAGATATTTCATATAAAGGTCGTAGCCAATTTTTTCAATGTGACCAGATTGTCTTGATCCTAAAATTGATCCAGACCCTCTTATCTCTAAGTCTCTTTCTGCAATTTTATGACCTGAACCAAACTCTGTAAATTCTTTTATGGCTTGAAGCCTTTTTTGTGCTACTTCAGATATTGATGTTTGTCTGTCATAAGTAAAAAATGCATAGGCAATTCTTGACGACCTACCAATTCTACCACGAAGCTGATAAAGTTGTGATAAGCCTAGGCGATTTGAATCAGTAATTATCATTGTATTGGCATTGGGAACATCCATACCTGTCTCAATAATAGTCGAGCAAACTAAGACGTCTACATTACCTTCAATAAAATCAATCATTGTGTCTTCTAAGACTTTTTCACTCATTTGACCATTTGCCATAGAAAAAGTTGCTTCTGGCACAAGTTTTCTAAGTTCCAAAAGTTTATTTTCCATATTTGAAACTTTGTTGTATAAAAAGTAAACCTGTCCCCCTCTATCAATTTCCTTTAAAATTGCCTCACGAACCATTAAATTGTTGTATTCCAAGACATAAGTTTCAACAGGAAATCTCTCTTCAGGTGGCTCATCAATTACAGACATATCTCTTATGCCAATCATAGACATTTGTAGGGTCCTTGGTATTGGCGTTGCCGTAAGAGTTAGAGTGTCTACATTTTCTTTTAACATTCTAAGTTTTTCCTTGTGTCGAACACCAAATCTTTGCTCTTCATCAATAATTAAAAGTCCCAAGTCCTTAAATTTTACATCTTTTGAAAGAAGTCTATGAGTCCCAACTATTATATCAATGTTTCCATTTTTTAACCCTTCAATATCATTTTTTTGGTCCTTCTTACTTCTAAATCTTGATAAAAGTCCAACACCCACTGGGAAATTTTTAAATCTTTCCTTAATTGTGTTGTAATGTTGCTGAGCAAGAATTGTTGTAGGAACAAGTAGCGCCACTTGTTTTCCATCAAGAATTGCTTTAAAAGCAGCACGAAGGGCAACTTCAGTTTTTCCATAGCCAACATCTGCACAAAGAAGTCTATCCATTGGCACAGGTCTTTCCATGTCTTCTTTTATTTCTTCAGAAGAAGTAAGCTGACCACTTGTCTCTTCATATATAAAAGCATCTTCAAATTCTCTTTGATATTGTGAATCCTCGCTAAAGGCATAACCCTTTGTGTTTTCACGAGTGGCATAAAGTTTTATAAGCTCATCTGCCATGTCATCAATAGATTTTTTTGCGTGAGCCTTTTTCTTTTTCCAATCAAGAGAATTTAATTTATTTACCTTTGGCTCTCTCTTGCCCTCTTGCACATATTTATAAATGGAATCAAGAGATTCGATTGGCAAAAATAATTTGTCCTCGCCGCCATATTCAATTACAATATAATCCTTTTGGATTCCAGAAACAGCAAGCCTTGTTGTGCCAACATATTTACCTACACCATGCGCTTCATGAACTACAAAATCACCAATTTTTAAATCGTCAAAGTTTAAAGATTTTTTCTTTGCTGGCTTATTTTTTTTCTTCTTTGAAAAAGATCCGTAAATTTCAGAATAATTTATATAGACAGTTTTTGAATCTGCAAATTCAATTCCATCATTAAGAGATCCAGTAGTGACAACTAAATTGGCATACTTCTTAAAATTTCCATAGTCCTTTACAAGTTCTGGCGAATAGCCAAGTTCAACTAAGTGTTCAAAAAGTCTCTTTGCCCTTTTTTCTGTGGCACCAAGAAGAATTACCTTAAAATCATTTTTGCTATAATAATCCAAATCCTCTTTAAAGAGCTTTATTTTAGACATATAGTTTGTAACACTTTTCACTTTTATATTTACAATGTCTTGTGGTTTAAACATCTTAGGTGGTTTTAAGAGAGCGTTAAAAGTTATAATTCTCTCTTCATTTAACTTGTCTACAAGATATTTATAATTGTAGAAAGTTTTTTCGTGAGACTTTGTCACTTCTCCACTTTCAATTAAAATAGAAAATTTTTCGCCATTTGATAAAGAAAGTTCATCTTCTCTTTCAACAATTCTACTTGGCTCATCAATTAAAAATATAAAATCATCTAAGTAATCTAAAAAAGATGAAACTTCATTTTCATCAACATAGGGCAGAATTAAGTCCTTATTTAAAATATTTTCATGGTTTTCAAGTCTATCAACATATCTCAAAAACTTTTCATTAAGCCTATCTTTTTCTTTTCCAACTAATTTTGTCTTTTTTATATCTTTTTTTATTTTTTCAGCAATTTCTATTTTTTCGCCACTTTTTAAAATCAAATCTTCAATGGGAAAAATATTTATCTCATCAAGTTTTTCAATAGACCTTTGACTGTCAATTTCAAAGCTCCTAATAGAATCCACTTCATCGTCAAAAAGTTCAATCCTATAATTTGCATCTTGGCTAGCAATATCAATAATTGATCCTCTTATAGAGAATTGTCCCACTCCTTCAACGCTTGGAAATCTTTCATAACCCATTTCAATTAACTTAGTCTTTAAATCTTCTACTGAAATTTGTGATTCGGATTTTATATTTATTTTGTAGCTAGAAAATATTTCTTTATTAGAAATTTTTGCAGTAAGAGCATTTAAAGTCGTCACTACAATATTTGCTCTGCCGGCAGAAACTTCAGCCATAGCTTCAAGCCTATTCTTTGTATTTTCCTTTGACTTTGAATCTCTGTCGTAAAAGAATACATCTTTTTCTGGATAGAGAACACAATTATCATTAGAAATGGCAGAAATATCTTCATAAGTCTTCCTTGCAGTAATTCTATTTTGTGAAATTACACAAACCCTTTTTCCCTGAGCACTAAAGGCAGGCGCAAAAAGAGAGAGCACTGCCTCTTCTGAACCAAAAACTGCAGTGTTCTTTGAAATTTTTATTGAATTATTTAATTCTTTAAAAGATTTTAAATTCTCTACACTATTTATTAAAAAATTCAAGATTCACCTCAATAAATATTATTGTTGTAAGAATTCATGGACTTGTCTATTCCCTTGTCTACAGCTTCAATAATTGCATCTGCACAAGCATCTATTGCATCTTCAATGTGTTTTTTATCCTTTGAAGGAAAAGAGGACAGCACAAAATTTGCCAAATCTTCATTGGGGTGTTTCTTGCCAACACCAACTTTAAACCTGGCAAAGTTTTTACTTCCTGTTAAATTTACAATTGACTTTAGTCCATTGTGAGTGCCTGCAGATCCATTTTTCTTTATCTTTAGCTGTGCAAACTCAATGTCTATGTCATCTACTACTACTATTAAATCTTCTGGCTTTAATTTATAAAAATTTAAAATTTCAACTATTGACTCGCCAGAATTATTCATAAAAGTATGGGGCTTTAGGAGAATAACATTCTCTGCCGCTATTCTCCCTTCACCTACAAGCCCCTTAAATTTAATCTTATTTACTTTTATATTTAATTTATCAGCAAGTGCATCAATAGTTTTAAAACCAATATTGTGTCTAGTATCCTCGTACTTTTTACCAGGGTTACCAAGACCTGCTATTATATACACTTAATCACCTTATTCAAACATTTCACTAACTGATGTTGATGTGTTAATTCTTCTAATTGCAGATGCAAAAATTGGAGAAACAGATACAACATCAATTTTATCAATCTTCTTTTCTTCTGGAAGTTCAATTGTATCAGTGATTACAAATTTTTCAAGAGAAGAATTTTCAATTCTTTCAATGGCAGGACCAGACAATACACCATGAGTTGCAGCTCCATAAACATATTTTGCTCCTCTTTTCTTTAGAGCATCAGCTGCCTTAGTAATAGTTCCTGCAGTATCTGCAATATCGTCAACTAAAATTACAGATTTGCCATCAACATCACCAATAATATTCATAACTTCAGACACATTTGCCTTTGGTCTTCTCTTTTCAATAATTGCAATTGGAAGATTTAATTCATTGGCAAATTTTCTTGTTCTAGTAACTCCACCTAAGTCAGGAGAAACAACTACAAAGTCATCTTCCTTAACAATGTCTTTAAAATATCTTGCAAGATAAGGAATTGCAGTTAAATGGTCTACAGGAATATCAAAGTAACCTTGAATTTGTCCTGCGTGAAGATCCATTGCAACAACTCTGTCAGCACCAGCCTTTGTTAAAAGATCTGCAACAAGTTTTGATGTAATAGGTTCTCTTGCCTTAGTTTTTCTATCTTGTCTTGCATATCCATAATAAGGAATAACAGCATTAATTCTTCCTGCAGAAGCTCTCTTTAGGGCATCAATTAAAATTAAAAGTTCCATTAAATTCGTGTTTACTGGTGCAGAAGTAGATTGGATAACAAAAATATCTTTACCTCTTACAGAAATTCCAATATCAATGGAAATTTCTCCATCTGAAAAAGTTGAAACAGTACAAGCGCCCTTTTCAATTCCTAAATTTTCACAAATTTTATCTACAAGACTTAAATTAGAATTTCCTGTAAATACTACAATATCTCCATTAACAGTACTCATTATTATATCCTCCTATTTGACAAATCCTTTTCTTTTAACCCAACCATCTATATTTTTTTGAGGTGCTCTCTCAAGTGAAAGCTGTCCCTTCAAAACATTTTTAGTAATCGTAGAGCCTGCAGCAATATATGCATTATCTTCAACTTCAATTGGCGCAACTAAATTTGAATTAGAACCAATAAAGGCATTGTCGCCAACTTTTGCCCTAAATTTTTCTCTACCATTGTAATTTACAAAAACAACCCCGCAGCCAATATTAACTCCAGACCCAACATCGGCATCGCCAATATAAGCAAGATGACTCATCTTAGAAGCATTTCCAACATTAGAATTTTTCACTTCAACAAAATTTCCAATTTTGCAATTTTCTCCAATATTTGAATTAGGTCTAAGATGGGCATAAGGTCCAACAGTAGTGCCTCTTCCAATAGAAGAATCTTCGATTTCAGAAGATCTAATAAGAACATCTTCTCCTATAATAGAATTTTTTATAGTAGAAGAATAAATTTCTGCCCCTTCTTTTATAACAGAATTTTTATCAATTCTAGTGCCTGGATAAATCAAAACATCTCTATCAATTTCAGCACCCCATTCAATATATGTGGACTTAGGATCAATAATACCAACGCCCTTTAACATATATTCTTTGTTGATTTTATTTTGTAAAATTTCTGCTGCAATGGAAAGCTCATATCTTGAATTGACTCCAAGAATTTCTCTAGTATCTCTTAATTTAAAAGAATCAACTTTTTTTCCATCTTCTACTAAAATGCCAAGAGCATCTGTTATATACATTTCATTTGCCGCATTGTCTGTGTCGATTTTTGAAAGAGCAAATTTTAATGAAGAACCTTTAAAAGCAAAAATACCTGAATTAATTTCACGAATTAACTTTTGTTTTTCACTTGCATCTTTTTCTTCAACAATTGCTACAACATTAGCCTCATCATCACGAACAATTCTTCCATAATTAGTAGGATCTTTCATGTCTGCAGATAAAACTGTGACATCATTATTTCTATCTTCATGGAATTTTAAAAAGCAAGATATAGTTGAATTTGAAATAATTGGAGTATCCCCATTTAAAATAATAACTGTATCTTCATCTTCTATTTTATCAAGAGCATTTAAAACAGCATAACCTGTACCATAAGGCACATTTTCGCCAATTGGCTGCTCAATAAATTCTACATCTTTTTCGTCCTCAAAAGCATGACACACTTTTTCCTTATTGTGTCCAACAACTACAAGATTCTTTTCAATTTGTGAATGCTTGCAAGAATTTAGGACATAAAAAAGCATGGGTCTTCCAAGAATTTCATGAAGTACCTTTGGTTTTTTTGACTTCATTCTCGTTCCCTCTCCTGCTGCCAGGATAACTGAAACTTTCATAAAACACCTCTTTTTATTTACTTATTACATTATAACTAAGTTGTACCCTTATATTCAAGAAAATTTGAGAATTAAATAAAAAGAAAAGAAAAATTATTAAAAGCTTCGCTTTTAGATTGAATAATAATGATTTTTTTATAAAGTTTATTTTTTATTTCTAAAATTTATTTTAAGGAGGGGGAAAAGGGGCTAGCAATGCCCCTTCTCCCCCTCCTATAACCTCCCCTACAACCCCTTGCCCTGGCAGGGGCCTTTTCTTTACTTCCCATAAGCGGACGTCAGCCTAAAATTCAAAACTAGGTCGCTTAAACTTTTATAAGCAAACTTTTTTCTTTACATTAGAAATTTTTTTGACTAACTATCTTTTTTCATCGCGACCGTCGCGCGAACCTAATCAACTCAAAGTTCGCTCCGCTCCTTTTCGTTGTTAGAGTTCGTCGGTTGAGCGACTGAATTTGCTTCGCAAATTACAATCGCTCATTCACAGTTGAATTTTTTAACGGCTTCCTCCCTTTATGGGATCATCCGACAAGATTTTTATTTTTGCTAGGCTGTCTACTTCCTCACAAAAAAACTAATTAAAGTGATAGTTTATACTTAAACCTATAGTTATTATCTATTCAAAAAATATCTTTGGTGGTAATTGTAAATTTGCGGGAGTGCATAAAATAAGCAAAAAAATCGGTTATGCGTTAAAAATTTTCAACTGTTTGAGCTCGAAGAGCGAGTTTTGAAAATTTAGCATGACCGATTTTTTTGGACTTTCAGCGCGTTGGGTTCAAAGGGGGTGGTTTAAGGAGGGGGAAAAGGGGCCTCGCAACGCCCCTTAACCCACTCCTTATAAGCACTAAAGCCGCAGGCTTTAATTAAAAGATTTTACTTTGCTTTTCTAAAAAGCAAATTTTTCTTTTCCTTGACAAAACAAAAAAACAATAGTATAGTATGACCCATATTGATGAGGCGATAAAAATGAAAAACTTTAAAAACTTTAAAAATTTCACAAGCCAAGCATTCTGTTGTTGTTCTATAAAAAATTTTATAGGACTTATTTGAATGTGAATCAATATTTTAAGATTTTTAAGAAAAAGAAAGATTTTGAGAGTATATGAATTCATATACTCTCTTTTTTTATTTACTTTTAGGAGGAAAAAATGACAAAATTATTAGAAACAATAGGCGAATCAAAACTCGTACAACTAGAAAACATTGGCGATGGCAAAATTTTTGTAAAAGTAGAAAAATCTAATCCAGCAGGCTCAATTAAGGATAGGGCTGCACTTTACATGATAAAGGGAGCAATTGAAGATGGATCTCTTAAAGAAGGAATGGAAATTGTTGAGCCAACAAGCGGAAACACTGGTATTGCTATTGCAATGATTGGTCGTTCTCTTGGCTACAAGGTAAATATAGTAATGCCTTCTTCCATGTCTCTTGAAAGAAGAAACTTAATCGCATCCTTTGGTGCAAATTTAATTTTAACTGGTGAAGGAGGAATGCAAGCTGCCCTTGACAAGGCAAAGGAACTTGTTGCAACTGGAAATTACTTTATGCCAAACCAATTTGAAAACAAATACAATGCTCTAGCTCACGAAAAAACTACTGGTCCAGAAATTTATAGAGACCTAAAAGAAATTTCTGGTTTTGTAGCAGGTATTGGCACTGGTGGAACTGTTACTGGTGTTGGAAGATATTTGAAATCACAAAATAAAGATGTAAAAGTTTGGGGACTTGAACCAGAAGAATCTCCACTTATTACAAAAGGAAAAGCTGGAAGTCACAAAATTCAAGGCATTGGTGCAAACTTTATTCCAGGAGTTTTGGATCAAAAAGTTCTCAATAAGACTATTACAGTAAAATCAGAAGAAGCAATTGAAATGGCAAGAAGACTTTCTCGCGAAGAAGGTCTTTCAGTTGGAATATCAGCAGGCGCAAATGTCCTTGGAGCATTAAAGATGCAAAGAGAAATTGGCGGCAAGATTGTAACAGTTGCACCTGACACTGCAGAAAGGTATATGTCTACAGACTTATTTAAATATGAATAATTTTTTTAAAGAATTAAAATCCTATGGGAAATTTATTTTAAAAGAAGATCCAGCCTGTAAAAGTTTATTTGAAGCAATATTTATGTATCCAATTGTATCAGCAATGATTAGCCACAGAATTGCTCACTATTTTTATAATAAAAACCATACCACTCTTGCCCGTTGGATTTCACAAAGGTCTCGCAAAAAAACTGGAATTGAAATTCATCCTGGTGCAAAAATTGGAAAAAATCTCTTCATCGACCACGGTATGGCTGTGGTCATAGGAGAGACAGCAGAAATTGGCGACAACTGCCATATGTATCACAATATAACTCTAGGTGGAACGGGAAATGAAAAAGAAAAGAAAAGACACCCCACAGTGGGAAATAATGTAATAATTGGAACTGGAGCAACTGTTCTTGGTCCCGTAAAAATAGGCGATGGTGCAAAAATTGGTGCAGGAGCCCTTGTATTAAAGGACATACCAAAAAACTCAACTGCCGTTGGAGTACCAGCTGAAGTTGTAAAATTTCACGACCCCAGCGAAAATAAATTTCACTAATTATCAGTAGGTAATATGTTTTATATTGGTGCCCACCTTTCAACAGCCAAGGGCTATGCCTACATGGGAGAAGAAGCTCTATCTATTTCTGCTAACACCTTTCAATTTTTTTCCAGAAACCCCCGTGGTTCCAAGATGAAAAAATTAGATGAAGCTGACATAGAAAAACTTATGCAAATTGCAGAAGAAAATAATTTTGGACCACTTCTAGCTCATGCTCCCTACACCTTAAATCCCTGTTCCTCTACTGAAAGTATTAGAGAGTTTGCCAATATAGTCTTGTCAGAAGATTTAGAGAGGCTAAAATATTTTAAAAAGACTTTCTACAATTTCCATCCAGGATCTCACACAGGCCTTGGAGTAGATGCTGCAATAGAAATAATTTCTGCACAACTTAATATGGTTCTTAGAAAAGATCAAGATACTATAGTTCTGCTTGAAACCATGGCAGGCAAAGGCACAGAAATTGACTCAAACTTTGAAGAACTTGCAAGAATAATTGAAGGAGTACAACTAAAAGAAAAAGTCGGCGTCTGCATGGACACTTGTCATGTCCACGAGGCAGGTTACGACATAGTAGGTGACCTAGCTGGAGTCTTAGACGAATTCGATAAATCCATTGGACTTGATAAACTCTACGCCATTCAACTAAACGACTCAAAAAACCAAAGAGGAGCTAAAAAAGACAGACACTAAGTCATAGGCAAGAGAAAAATTGGTCTCCAAGCCATTGAGAGAATCATAAATCGCGAAAAATTAAAAGACCTCCCCTTTTATCTAGAAACTCCTCAAGACCTAGAAGGCCATAAAGAAGAAATCAAGCTTTTAAGAAGCCTTCGCAAATAATATTTCAAAAATTAATTTTAATAAAACCATCCTACAAATTAGCAAAGAAAAAGAGAACTCACAATCAAAAATGAGTTCTCTTTTTTTATTTAACAAATTCATTTAATTTTTCCATAAGAAAATCCAAATCTTCTTTAGTGTGATTAGACATAGGCGTTACTCTTAAAATTGCTTGATTTTTTGGAACTGCTGGAAATCTTATTATTGATAAAAATATACCAGAATCAATTAGTTTCTTGAATATTTCCTGAGCTCTTTTTTCATTTCCCACTTTTATAGGAATTATATGAGAGTTTCCACCAATATCAAAATTATTTTCTTCTAGCTTTTTCTTTAAATATGAAACATTGTCCTTTAACTTATTTATATTTTTCTTATTAGACTTAATATAATTTAAAGATTCTAAGATAATTAGGGTGTCAACAGGGCTTATAGAAGTTGAAAAAATAAATTCCCGGCTGGTGTTATAGAGGTACTTTCTCATTAAATTTGATGTCATAAGAGCCGCACCACTTGCGCCCAAGGCTTTAGAAAAAGTTACAAGCATTACATCGGGATAAGTTTTATATATTTCTGTTATTCCCCTTCCATTTTCTCCTAAAATACCAAATCCATGTGCATCGTCAACATAGGTCAAAGCCTTATACTTTTCCCCCAGTCTACAAAACTCATCAAGGGGCAGAATATCTCCATCCATGCTAAAGACACCATCAGAAACTAAAACTTTATTTCTATTAGGATATTTTTTTAATTTTTCTTCTAAATCTTTAAAGTCCAAATGCTTATAAACTTCTACTTTAGATTTACTTAGTTTAATGCCATCTATTATTGATGCATGATTTTTTTCATCAGAAAATACAATAGTTTCATCATCGCAAACTGCAGTTAAAAATCCAAGGTTGGCCATAAAACCACTTGAGTATACAAGGCTATTTTCATATCCAATAAATTCAGCAAGATTTCTTTCCAAATCTTTGTGAACTTTGTGACTTCCAGTTGTTAGTCTAGAGCCCCCACTTCCAAGACCTATACCATCCATTTTTTCCTTTACTTTTTCTAAGATTTCTTTGTTTTCTCCAAGTGAAAGATAATTGCTTGAGGAAAATAAAAGATATTCTCTTGAATCAATCATACTTTTTGCCAGTTGAGGACTTTCAAAAATTCTTTCTTCTCTTATAAGATGTTCTTTTTCAAGTTTTTGTAGTTTTTCTTCTATATAAATATTATTCATGTACTATCACCAGCTGATTTTTTAAATAATCTATAGTATTCTCAATTGTGTCAAGACGAGGATCGTAGAGAAAAACTCTTCCACCATTTAAATCTCCTCTTTCCTTTAACTTTGTAATTCTAATATACTCTTTTTTATTGGCTAGGTATCCAGTGACATAATCAGGATCATCTGAAATGCAAACCTCTCCAATTATTGCCTTTGCATTTAAGGTTTTTGTTGCAAGACAAAGAGCTTCTTTAAAGTGATTTTTATTAGAGATATCTCTCCTACTAGCATAATCCATATTTGTAACTCTGACTCCCTTGTCTAAGTCGCCTTCCATTCTTTCCATGGTTAAAATATTTAAAATTATAGCTCCTCTCATATTTTTCGTATTAATTAGCAAATCTATAACTCTTTGAGATTTCTCTATACCCATAGAATTCAAAAGTTTTTCCATTACTACAAGTCCCTCTTCTTTTGTATCCACCTCTATAGTCCTAGTCTCTAAAGCCCTTATGTTTATTATGTCATCTTCTCTAACTTTATTTATTTTTATATTCACAAAATCTGCTTGTCCTCTTGAATGGTTTAAGCCCCTTGATGCAAGACTATTTATTATATTTAAAAGATCATCTTCATCAACTATACTTTCAGCCCCACCAATATGTAAGTTTTCTTTGTTATTATTTTTAGATGCTCTCATCTTAACGCTATACTTCAATTTCTTTCCTCCAAAATATTATATGTTAACAATCGTTCATAAATTTTTTCATAAAATAATTTTGCTAATACGCCACTTATTATCATACCTGGGATAGCAGGTATCAAAAGACTTATAAGTGGTAGTCCTAATAATTTTGATAAAACTATTCTCGATAGGCTTGTTCCAAAAGAAGATGCAAATAATAGGCAAAATTTTTTATTCTTTATTAGCAGTATAAAAACAAGGACACCTATCCTAAAAACCAAGGCCACAATAATTCCATAAATATTTGATATACCCGTAAAGAAAGATAAAAAGGATCCTATTAAACCAGCTAAAATATAAATTCTGGGACCAAATGTCATTGCAATTAGTACTGACATTGGTGCAGACATTTGAAATTCTGCACCTTGAAAAATACTTGGAATTTTTATAAGACTAGTTAAAAAAATTATAGTCCCAAGAATTGGTATAAGAGTTAATTCTTTAATTTTCATTTGTTATCCTTATATAATTTTAAGTTAACTATGTATCTATAAAAAAACTGCCCCGTCTGGGACAGTTCTTTTTAAATTTAACTAAGTTAAATTATTTAACTTCTACAGTTGCTCCAGCTTCTTCAAGTTTAGCTTTGATTTCGTCAGCTTCGTCTTTTGAAACGCCTTCTTTAACTGCTTTAGGTGCTCCGTCAACTACTGCTTTTGCATCTTTAAGTCCAAGTCCAGTTAAGTCTTTAACTACTTTAATAACTTTAACTTTTTCTTGTCCTGCTTCAGTAATAATTACATCAAATTCAGTTTTTTCTTCAGCTGCTGCTGGAGCTGCGCCACCTGCTACTGGAGCTGCTGCTACTGCTGCTGGAGCTGCTGCTGATACTCCGAATTCTTCTTCAAGAGCCTTAACTACTTCTGATAATTCTAATACTGTAAGTTCTTTAACTTCTTCAATTAATTTTTCTACTTTTTCTGACATTTTATTCCTCCATAATTTTTATAAGTTTTAATTTCTTTGCATACTAATTATGCTGCTTCATTTTCTTTCTTATCAGCGATTTGTGCAATAACTCTTGCGAATCCTGATAATGTTCCATTTAATACATTAGCAAATCCTTGGATTGGTGCGTTCAAGCCACCAAGTACTTGTGCAACAAGAACTTCCTTAGATGGTAATTTAGCAAGTGCGTCAACTTCAGGAAGAGATAATACTTTTCCATCAACATATCCTGCTTTAATTTCTAATGCTTCATGATCTTCTGCAAACTCAGATGAAATTTTTGCTGCGGATGCTGGATCTTCCATTCCGAAAGCAATAGCGCTTGGTCCCTTTAAAAATTCTTCAAGACCATTAACACCTAATTCTTCAAAAGCACGTCTCATCATTGTGTTTTTGTAAACTTTATAATCAACCTTTGCTTCTCTAAACTTGCTTCTAAGTTCAGTTACTTCTTCAACTGTTAGACCTCTATAGTTTACAAGTACAATTGACTGTGCACCTTGAATTTTTTCTTTAATTTCATCTACTAGGGCTTGTTTTGATTGTAATTTTTCTTCTTTCAATTTTTCACCCCCAAAAATAAAAAATCTCACGCCGCCGTGAGATGTGAAAATCAAATAAATCCGAATTTCAAACCTCGGTAGGATTTATGGCATTGCCCCCTACTGTCTGCGGCTTAGTAACATTGATATTATATACAGTCTTTGGAGATTTGTCAATGATTATTTGTATTTATTTTTATTTTTTTTCTTTCATCTTATCTATTTTTTATTTTCTCCTATTATATAGAATTTTATAAGGTTTATAAAGTTTTTTCTATTTTTATGATTTAAAAATTATTTTAAACTTAATTTTATTATTTTTCCCAGCTCTAAAGCCTTTCAAATTTTTCTCATACATCTTTATAAAAAATGTAAGTTCCAAAGTTTTCGGATCTTTTAAGCCTAAAAAAACTCGTCACGCTAATCTTCATAAAAAAATAGTGCAAGCTAGGAATTACTTTCCTTCTTACACTATTTTTTTACTAAAAAGTAGCTAAGCTACTCTTTTTCATATATAAACTTGGAAATCCTTACCTTAAAATAAAATTTTAAATAGAAAGATTTGTTTTTTCCACTGTTGGATTAACATTAATCTCAAATTGACCTACTAAAACAGATGATACCGTTGTAGTAACTAGAGAGTAAATTATTCTAGCAAGAGGAATATAAGTTAAGGACATTACTAAGACAATTACGTCCATTAGTAAGTAGGCATAAGAAATATTTATCTTAGTCTTATTTGATACTACAAGGGCCAAGGCGTCGTCTCCACCTGAGGCTCCTCCTTGAGATACTACAAGTCCACAACCTAGTCCAATGCCAATGCCTCCAAATATAGCTGCCAAAAATGGATAGCTATAAAGATTAGGAACAATTGGACCCATAAGGGAAAATATCTTATAGAAAATAGCGAAAAATAAAGAAGCTAATAAAGTCTTTCTTAAAAATGCCTTTCCAAAAATATTTATTCCAATAAGGATACAAATCACGTCCATTATTAGACTTAGAATTGATGGGTTTATACCAAAGGTCTTATAAGCTAATAATGCAAGGCCTAGGATTCCACCTTCTGTAATTTGTGATGGAATATGGATATTTACAATTGTAAATGACTCAATCATAGACCCTAAAATAATATTAATTAGTCCTGTTCTTGTTAATTTAAACCAAGCCAGCTTTTGATTTAGCATTTTAACACCTCCTTAATATTTCGCAATATAAGAAGGGTATCCAACCAACAAAAAAAGACTGCTGTCGGTCGTAAGGATAACCCTTCGTACTTTTGCAATCTCGTGGTGTTGATGCTTTATTATTTGCTGATTTTTTCTTGTAAAAACTCTGAGCGTAATAGTTACTTTTTAGCTTTTTATCTACCACATCAGGCATATAGAAGGCTCTTAACTCGTAAACTTTAGCATCAGATAAAAACTACCTTTATTTCGGTAACCACCGTAAAATACTTAAATCAACATTTGATATTATAGCTTTTTATTTTTTAAATTGCAAGTCCTTTTCTTAAAAAATTTAAGATTTCATAAAATTCTCACAAAGTTAATTTAAAAATTTCTCATAAAAAAGGACTTAAGTTTAAACTTAAGTCCAATAAAAAAACCCCTGCTTCATAAGAAGTTGAGGGGTTTTTTTATCTTAGGTGTTTTTATTTTTCCGTTAATTTTTGTCCGTTGATTCTAATTCCAGGACCCATTGTTGATGAAACTGTTACTGATTTTAAATAACGACCCTTTGCAGATGCTGGTTTTGCTTTTATTATAGCATCTGAAATTGTCTTAAAGTTTTCAGCAAGTTTATCTACTCCAAAAGAAACTTTCCCGATTGGAACGTTAATGATTGCAGCCTTGTCTACTCTATATTCAACTTTACCTGCTTTAGTTTCTTTTACAGCTTGTTCTACATCAAATGTAACTGTTCCTGATTTAGGGTTTGGCATAAGTCCCTTTGGTCCAAGAACTCTACCGATTTTACCAACTACGCCCATCATGTCTGGAGTTGCAATAATTACATCAAAATCAAACCAGTTTTCGTTTTGAATTTTTTCTACTAATTCTTCTCCACCTGCGTAGTCAGCTCCTGCTGCTTCGGCTTCTTTAATTTTTTCTCCCTTAGCAAGAACAAGAACTCTAATTTCTTTACCTGTTCCATTAGGAAGTACTACAGTACCTCTTACTTGTTGGTCAGCGTGTCTTGGGTCAACACCAAGTCTTACTGCAAGTTCAACTGTTTCGTCAAAGTTTGCCTTAGCAGTTTTTGTAACTAAGTCAAGAGCTTCATTTACATCATATAAATTTGATTTATCTACTAGCTTTGCGCTATCTTGATATTTTTTACCTCTTTTTGGCATATTTACCTCCTTCGTGGTACTTGCGGCTTAGCCTCCCACTTATCTTTCTACTTCTATACCCATACTTCTAGCTGTACCTGCGATCATTTCCATAGCAGCTTCAATGCTTGCTGCGTTAAGATCAGGCATCTTTGTTTTAGCTATTTCTTCAACTTGAGCCTTTGTCAATTTTCCAACTTTTTTCTTGTTAGGTTCACCACTTGCCTTAGCCATATTAAGAGCTTTCTTAATAAGAACTGCAGCTGGTGGAGTCTTTGTGATAAAAGTGAAAGAACGATCTTGATAAACTGTTAGAACAACAGGGATAATCATACCTGCTTGATCTTGAGTCTTTGCGTTAAATTCCTTTGTGAACTGCATGATGTTTACACCATGAGGTCCTAGTGCAGTACCAACTGGTGGAGCTGGTGTAGCTTTTCCTGCAGGAATTTGTAATTTTACTAATGCTATGACTTTTTTTGCCATTTTATTTCCTCCTTGTGGTAATGCGGGTTTACCCTCCCACACATTTCTTACTCTTTAATAATTTGATTGAAATCCAACTCAACTATTGTATCTCTTCCAAACATTGAGATACATACCTTAACCTTAGCCTTGTCATAATTGAAGTCATCAATTTTACCAACTAAATCTTTAAATGGTCCATTAATAACTTTGACAACTTCTCCTATCTCATAGTTATCAAATAACTCTTTGCTATCTGTAACTCCAAGTAGTAACACTTCCTCATCAGTAAGTGGCACAGGCTTTGAAGCTGGTCCAACGAAACCAGTTACTCCTCTTGTGTTTCTCACAAGATACCAAGTTTCGTCGTTCATAATCATGTTTACTAGGACATAAGAAGGAAACATCTTTCTTTCCTTTGCCTTTGAGACTCCATCCTTAGTTTCAACATAGTCTTCCATAGGAATTCTAATGTCGAAGATTACATCTTCCATACCACGATTATGAACCATAGCTTCCATGTTTGCCTTTACCTTTTTTTCATAACCTGAATAAGTGTGAATTACATACCATTTTGAAGCTTCATTACTATTAAGTTCTTGTGTATCCAACTAAAACACTCCAATCAATAAATAAAACCAAATAAAAACATTATGATTTTATCATATGCTAATAATAGTAAAGATGACAAAATAACTGCTACAATTACTATTATAGAATATTTGATTACAGTATCCTTAGTAGGCCATACAACTTTTTTGAATTCAGATTTCACACCTCTAAAGTATCTACCTAGACCGCCTTTTTTTTCTTCAGTCTTAGGTGCTGTTTTAGTAGCCATAAATCCTCCTTACTTAGTTTCTTTGTGAGTTGTATGCTCTTTACAGAATTTACAATACTTCTTTAGTTCCAATCTTTCAGTAGTATTTTTCTTGTTCTTATATGTCACATAATTTCTGTTTTTACATTGTGTGCATTCAAGTACTACTCTATCTGCCATAAAAACACCTCCAGTGCTAAAAAAAAGAGCCGCCTTTGGCTCCTTCTAATTTACTAAGTAATACTACCACATAAGTCCCTATTTGTAAAGCTATTTGTGATAAATTTTCTCTATTTTTTGTGCAATTTATCCCATTAAAAAATTTTATAACAAATCTATGCCTTTTTATGCTCAGAAGATTAAAATTTTAAAAATATTTTTGTAGGAAAATAAAAAATCTAAAAATAAGACCTATATTAAGGGGAAATGTCTTTATAAGTTCAGGCAAATATTTAATCTCTTTCACTATTTTTTTAAGAATTTCCCTTTCCCTTTGACTAAAATTAGCTACAAAATTTTTATTTAACAAAGATTGTCCAATAATTAAAATAACTCCCAAGAGTATACTTATAAATCCTGTCATCTTATTTATCTCTGCTAATTCAATATTTTGTGCCGTAAAAAGATTTTGAAAAAATACTGCAATCCTCAAGGGTACAATTGAATTTAAAAAATAGTGAATTATTACGGTACAAGTGATATTTTCTGTTATTGCGTAAATAATTCCTACTGCAATACCAAATAAAAAACCTGATTTATATTTTCCATAATGAAATAGTCCAAAAACTATTGCCATAAATAGTATCCCATAGTCACTTGTGACATTCATTAACTTTCTTTGGACTAAATACCTAAAAATATATTCTTCAAATAAGACAAATAATATCATGGTAATGCTTACATAAAAATCAATAAAACTAGTCGAATCATTGCTCATTTCTTGTAAAACATCTAAATTTGTTGTTAAAATAATAATTCCCTGATAAATAAAAACATACTTTAAAAATAAAATTAGCTCTTTTACTTTTATTTCTTTTATTCCCTTGATTAAATCTCTAAAAAAATCCCTAATATGAATACCAAAAAAACAACTAAAGCCAATAAATATTGAAATTGGATTTAAAAGAGACCTAAATACGAAAAAAGAGCCGGGACCTCCTTTAAATTTAATTGATGCTAAAAAAATATAAATAATAAAAGAAACAAATGTCGCATATCCAATTTTTTCTAAAACTTTTTTCATCTCTAAGTTCACTTTAAAACCTCCTTATATATTTCAATGATTTTTTCTTTGTAAAAGATTATTTTTCTTTTGTTTTATATAAATTATTTATCTGCTTTACTCTCCATTAACTTATCGGCTAACTTAGATAAAACAAAATAAATAGCGAACCATATTATGGCTTCATAGATTATATTTAATTCTACAAACTTTCTTATAAGTACAACTATTATCCAAGTAATTAATGCAATTTTTAGGCCCTTACTTTTCATATTATTCCTTTCTTTCTTTTGATTTGTATTATTGTGCTTTACTAAAATATATCACAATTATCTATAAATTTCTACGATTCTACTTCTCTTTTTCTTCATTAAAATTCTTTAAAATTCCACTAATTTCAGCTGAGTCCATAAAGTCATAAATCTTCCAGTGACTTGGCAGCAAAAATTTGTAGGGCTCAAGGGAAAATCTCTTATCCATTAAAAGAATTTTTCCTCTGTCATTTTCTGTTCTTATAACGCGTCCCGCCGCTTGCACAACTTTTATCATGCCAGGATAAATGTAGGCGTACTCGTAACCTCTATTGTATTTTTTTTGGAAGTGGCTCTTTAATATATTTCTCTCATAAGATAGTCCAGGTAGCCCCACAGTTATAATGGCGACACCTCTTAATCTCTCTCCAATTAAGTCTACTCCTTCAGAAAAAACTCCCCCCATAACTGCAAAAGCCTTAGTGCTAGAAGAAAAGGTAAAATTATTTAAAAATTCTTGGCGGTCACTTTCTGACATTTCCCTATCCTGTTTTACTGCATCAGGGTCTACTTTAAGATATTTTTCGTAGACACTTTCCATAAAGGAATAAGAGGGGAAAAAGAAAATATAGTTTCCCTCATCATTAGAAAAATTTTTAAGATTTTCAATTATTTCATCAATTGAATTTTCTCTATCTCTATAAACTGTTGAGATTTTATTGTTTCTAAGAACTGCTAAATTTTCTGGATCAAAGGGCGATTTTATCTTGTAATAGTTCGTCCTTTCATCTGCTCCTAAAAGTTTCCCATAATATTTTATTGGGTTTAGGGTTGCTGAGAAAAATACAGAAGACCTTGGAGTCCTCAAAATATTTTCAAAAATTGGCGCAATATCTAAGGATTTTATTTTTACAGAGTCATGGCTTTTTATGGAGACAAAGTCCTTGTTGTAGTATTCCAAAATTTTTATGTACTTAAAAATTTTAAAATAAATGTCAAGAGCATCTTCATAACCTTCAATTTCCTTGTCCTTAGTTAAAAAATCATTCATGGAAAAAACTAGTTTCTCCACTTCTCCATTAAATTTTAAAAAAGAATCATAAGTGTAATAAGTTTTATCTCCCAAATTTTTAAATTCTTCTATTGCACTCACAAGATGTTTTCTGCTTGCCTTTCTCTTTTTTGGAAGGAGTTCTAAAAGTTTTTCCAAGTCTCCAATAAAAACTTCTGCCGAATACATTTCTCTACCTCTTTCCAATAGATTGTGGCTCTCGTCTACTAAGAGGCTAAATTTTAGCATAGAGTTTTCAAAAAATCTCTTTAAATAAACTGTTGGGTCAAATATATAATTGTAGTCGCATACAATAAAGTCAGAAAAGTCCAATAAGTCCAATTGATATTCAAAGGGACAGACCATGTGAAGCCTTGCAAATTTTTCTATATTTTCTCTGGAAAAATCATCGCAGGAGTCAAAAATATCTATTATGGCGTCATTTACCCTATCAAAATGTCCCTTGGCATAGGGACAATCCTTGGGATTGCAAGAAACTTTGTCATTTAAGCAAATTTTTTCCTTTGCAGTAACAATTGTAATCTTTAGTTTTAATTTTTTATTTAAAAGTCTTTCTAGAGCATCTTTTGCAGCTTGTTTACCCGTAGACCTTGCCACTAGATAAAAGGCCTTGTCAATTTTATCTTCTCCCATGGCTTTTATTGTTGGAAAAATCGTAGAAATGGACTTGCCAATGCCCGTTGGCGCCTCTACAAATAATTTATTTTCATCATCAATTGTATTATAAACTGCAACTGAAAGTTCTCTTTGACCCTTTCTAAAATTTTTAAAGGGAAATTTTAATTTTTTTATGGACTCATCCCTTGTATCTTTCCACTGGACAATTCTCTTGGAAAACTCCAAATATTCCATTAAAGTTTCCATGAAAAAGTCACGAAGTTCTCCAAAGGAAAAATTCTTTTTTATATTTAAAGTTTCTTCTGTTTCAAGTTGGTAGTAAGTCAGCATGACATTTATTTTGTCAAGTTCATAGTCCTTGGCATAAATATAGGCGTAGCACTTTGCCTGTGCCCAGTGCATTATATTTTCTTCCTTTTTAAGATCTTCTAAGTCTCTTGTAGTTGATTTTATTTCGTCAACTGTAACTTCATCTGAAACTTCAATTCCGTCGGCGCGACCTTCCACAGTGAAATTTATGTCTTCAATTTCTTCTGTAGTTCTCAAAAAAACTTCTGTCAAAAAATCTTTGGAGTATTCCCTTTGGACTTTTTGATGTGCTCTTATGCCCTCGACAGCTCTTTTGTTGGAAAAAAATCTCCTGTCGATGTCGCCAGACCTCTTGACGAATTCTATTAAATTTCTTACAGAGATTTTTACTTCCTTCACGCTAATCCTTCCTTATTTAAAATTATTTCTTAAAAATTATTCTAAATCTAAAAAATCAAGTTGTCTTAAAGCTTCAAACAAAATAATATTTGCAGAATTCGACAAATTTAAACTCCTTCCATAATCCTTTAACATGGGAATTCTTATTGCCATGTCATAATTTCCAAAAATTAAATCTTCAGGAAGACCTCGAGTTTCTGGTCCAAAAACTATAAAGTCGCCATCCTTAAATTTCACATCAGAATATTTTTTCTTTGCCTTAGTAGAGGCAAGATAAAAATTGCTATCTGGATATTTTTCCACAAGTTCATCATAGGAATCGTAATAATTTATATCTACAAGATGCCAATAATCAAGCCCTGCCCTTTTTAGGTGTTTATCGTCAACAGAAAAACCAAGCGGCTTTATAAGATGAAGCCTAGTGTGAGTAAGTCCACAAGTTCTTGCAATTGCACCTGTGTTAAAGGGAATTTCCGGTTCATAAAATACTATATTTAACATTTTTTGTCTCCTTCTAAAATTTCTATGGCACATTTAAGTCCATCAAGGGCAGAAGAAATTATTCCTCCAGAATAACCTGCACCCTCTCCTATTGGAAATAAATTTTCAACTTTTATGCTTCTATAATTATCTCTTACAATTTTAACTGGCGAAGATGTCCTTGTTTCCACTCCCGTTAGGATTGCGTCATCACTTGAAAATCCATGAACTCTTTTATCCATGACCCTTAAGGCATTTTTTATAGCCTGATTAATAGATTCTGGATAAATTTTATTTAAATCGGCAAAAACATAACCTGGCTTAAAAGTTGGTCTGACTTCTCCAAGTTCTTCTGTAACTCTATTTTCAAAAAAGTCTTTCACTCTTTGCACTGGTGCCTTGCCCTGACCCATTTCATAGGCTTTCTTTTCAATTTCATTTTGAAAATTCATGCCAGCTAAATTTTCCTCTCCAAAAATTTTATCATCAATAGTAGCAACTATTGCTGAATTTGAATTTTCACCAGATCTATCGTGATAAGACATGCCATTTACGCAGAGCTCACCTTTTATTGAAGAAGAGTTTACTACATAGCCGCCAGGACACATGCAAAAGGTGTAAACAGAATGGGCTTCATTTTTATCTGTAACATTTAGCTGATAAGTTGCTGCTGGAAGTTTATCTGATAGCATGCCATACTGAGCTTTTTCAATATTTTCCCTTAAATGCTCAATTCTAAAGCCTACAGCAAAGGGTTTTTGCTCAAGTAAATTATATTTATCAAGCATAGAAAAAGTATCTCTTGCAGAATTTCCAAGAGCCAAGATATAGGCATCGGCAGAATATTCTCCCTTGTCTGTTATAATTTTATTGATTTTTCCATTTTTTATGTCAAGATCTAAAAGTTTTTCGCTGAATTTATATCTTGCGCCCTGAGTCTCAATTTCACGTCTCATGTTTTTTATAACATGGCGCAAAATATCTGTACCAATGTGGGGCTTTTGCTCGTATAAAATATCTTCTGGTGCGCCATTTTTCACAAAGATGTCAAAAACATGAGAAACCCTCTTATCTTTTGATCTGGATGTAAGTTTTCCGTCAGAAAAAGTTCCTGCACCACCTTCTCCAAATTGCACATTGGAATTTTCATCAAGCTCACCACTTTCGTGAAGTCTTTCAATGTCCTTTACCCTTTCATCAACAGCCTTGCCTTTTTCAATTAGAGTTACCTTTACGCCCTCTTTTGAAAGTAAATAGGCAGCAAAAAGTCCCGCAGGTCCAGTTCCAACTATGACCGCAGTTTTTATATTATTAATATTTTTAACTTCAAGCTTTTCTTCTTGAAATTCATCAATATTATTTTTAAGTCTCTTAATAGTTTTCTTGTCTATGTCTTTTAAATCAAGGTCCACTAAAACTTGGTAGACATAATTAATTTCACGTCTGGCATCTAGGGATTTTTTGTAAATTTTATAGTCAAAATCCTTTTTGTTTAGTTCCTTTTCAATTTTCCCTCGCAAAAACTTTTCGTCCTTGTCGTAGGGAACTTTAATATTTCTTAAAATAATCATATTTTCACCAAAAACATTATAACACGAAAAAATCCCATTTTAACAAATTGTCCTTAATGCTATAATAAAAAAGGAGGTAATAATGAAAAAAGATTTATCTTACATAAAAATTATAATTATTGCAGTCATACTTGCCCTTGTAATAAGGACTTTTCTCTTTAATATAGTTAGAGTTCAGCAAACTTCAATGTATCCAACTGTAAAACCCAATGACATAATTTTGTCCTCATCCCTTTACAGATTCAAAAGAGATTTTAAGAGAGGAGACATTGTTGTCTTTAAATCTTCTTCTGAAAATAAAATGCTAATTAAAAGAATTGTTGGACTTCCTGGAGAAAAGATTGAAATTTATGATGGCTCAATTTATATTGACGGAAAAATTTTAGAGGAAAAATATTTTAAGGAAAAACCCTACACCCTATCACCAACAAGGGATTTTGAAATAAAAGAGGATGAATTATTTGTCCTTGGCGATAACAGAAGTCCTGGAGGATCTGTGGATTCGAGGATTTTTGGTCCCATTAAAATAAAAGATATAAAATCCCATCCTTTTTATAGAATTTTTCCAATAAATTCAAAGAAATTTATAAATGAAATAAACTAAAATAGAGACCTCATTGGGTCTCTTTTATTTTTGGCAAAATTATTTCAAATATGGTTCCTATACTTTCGCCCTTTTCATTTATATTGTCTAAAATTTTTATATCTCCTCTTAATTTTTCCATAATATTTTTTACGAGATTTAAGCCAATTCCGTATCCTCCACTTTTTCGATTTCTGGATCCATCAACTCTATAAAATAAATCAAAAACTTTATCTTTATCTTCATCACTTATGCCAATGCCAGTATCTCTTACTTCAATAAAATAATTTTTTTCATTCTCTTTAAAATAAAAATTAAGACTTCCGCCCTCAATGTTATAAAGTATTCCATTTTTACCAAGATTAAAAAGAACTCTCTCTAACAAAATGTCATTAGAATAAATTATTTTATTTTCCACATTAGAAATAATCTTAACATTTTTTTCTTCTGCCCTATCCTCCAAGTCAAAGGCAACTTCTTCCACTAAATCTTTTATGTTAAAATTTCTTAAAAGGGCATTTTCCCTGCGATTTAAAAATAAAAGTGATTCAATAATTTTTGAAATCCTATCAATATTTTCGTCAAAATTATCTATTAAATCTTTTAACTCTCCATCAGAAATTTTATTTTTCATTAGATAAATTTCAAGAGAGGACTTCATTATGGAAATTGGTGTGTTTAACTCATGGGCAATTGCCGATGAAAGAGATTTTTCCCTTGCATAGCTTGAATAAATTTTATCAAGGGACTTTTCAAAGGCAAGAGAAAGTTCCTCAATTTCCTGAGACTCCCCTGGCATATATATATTTTCTTCACTCTTTATATTATCTACATCAATTTTTTGAACTCTTTCCTTTAATTTTTTTAGTGGTCTTAAAAGTCTTGAAACTAAGACATAATAACCAAGAGATCCAAGAGCAATTGTTGAGGAAATAACTATAAGAGAAAAGTTTTTTATCTCTTTTGTAGATTTTAATTTAGAATCTTCAAGGACTATGAAATAATTGTCGCCCTTTTTCCCTTCTTCCTGGACAATTTTTTCGCCAATATCTAAAATTCTTTTTTCTTGATACTTGCCAATAATGTAATTAGATGTAGCAGTCATAATTATAAAAATTAAAATTATGGAAAAAATCAGCTTGAAAACCAGAGTATTCTTAATATCTTTAATTTTCTTCATCAATAATATAGCCCTTTCCTATTTCATTTCTTATAATATTTTTTCCTAATTTTGCCTTTAATTTTTTTCTAAGGGCAGACATGTGAACTCTAACAACATTGGAAAATATATCTACTTCATCATTCCAAACATGTTCCATGAGTTCTTCTGTTGTGACATATCTTCCCAAATTGAAAAATAAATATTCCAAGATGCCGGCTTCCTTAGCTGTAAGTTTTAAATTTTCTCCCTTTATATTAAAAGTTCTCTTTGTTGTGTCAAAACTTATGCCCTTTGTTTCTATCACTGCATCTTTTATTGTAGTTTTTCTTCTAAGTAGTGACCTAATTCTCGCCTTTAATTCCTCAAAGTGAAAGGGCTTTAAGACATAGTCATTTGCTCCAAGATCAAAACCCCTTACCCTATCATCAATATCAGAAAGGGCAGTAAGCATAATAATATTTACTTCCCTATCCCTAGCTCTAACTTCTTTTAAAATTTCAAATCCGTCTTTTTGGGGCAAATTTATATCTAAAATAATGAGGTCATAATCATTTGTAAAAGCCATAAAAGATCCTTCTTCACCATCAAGGGCTGTGTCAACAGCATAACCACAGTGAACTAAGCCTTCTTTTATAGTTTCCAAAAGTTTTTCTTCATCTTCAACAAGTAAAATTTTCATTTTTTTCTCTTCCATTTTTCGTGATAAACCCTGTAATTTGGATCAAAGATTTCAGATTTATCCAGCAATTCAAAATCCTTAAAGTCTGGAATGAAAGTATCTGCACCTTCAACTACAGTGTCCACTCTTGTCACAATAAGCTCATCAATCCTATCCCACAAAAGTTTTACTATTTCTGCTCCACCAATTACAAAAACTTCCTTGTCTGGATACTTTTTCATAATATTTTCAAGTTTTTCTATTGAATCAACATAAAATAAATCTTTTTTATCTTCTCTATTTGATCTTGTAAAAACAACAGAAATTCTATTGGGAAGTTGTCTTCCAATAGCATCCAGGGTGTGTCTACCCATTACAATAATATTATTTGTAGTGTATTCTTTAAACATTTCTAAATCATTATCTACAAATAAAATTTGTTCTCCATCCTTTGCAATGGCATTTTTATTGTCAACTAATATAAGTAATTTCATTTTATCCCCCTATAAATATGTCTTAGATTAATCCTATCTTACCAAAAAATATTCAAATTGTTTTTATAATTAATACTTTTTATAAAAAATTTTTACACAAATGAATTTATTGTAAATTTATCTTGAAATTTTTATCTTTCTCTGCTATACTAATGTTGTTATGGCGACATAGCCAAGTGGTAAGGCACGGGTCTGCAACACCCTTATCACCGGTTCAAATCCGGTTGTCGCCTCCATAATAATCTACTGATTTTTATTCAGTAGATTTTTTTTTATTTAAATTACTTAACACTTTCTATTGCTTCTAAAATATTTCCATCGGGATCGTAAAAATATATTGCCTTGCTTTTTCCAAATCCATATTTACTTGAATCAAAAACTTGTGGCTCTGACATAACTTTTACACCACTATCTACTAAAAAATTATAAAACTTTTCAATATCTTCTACTTCAAAGCAAAGTTCTGAAATAGAAGTTTTAAAAAGAGATGGACTATCTTTTTTAACTTGTTCTCTTTCAAAGTTTATTAACTCCACATCTGGGTATCCATCACCTTCCTTAGAACTTAAATAACAAACTTTTACGCTTAAATCTTTGCCATTAAATAATTTATCTGTGGACTCACCTTCCATATACATATAGGTAAGAAAGCCCTAGAATATCTCTATAAAATTTTATGGATCTATCAAGATCTGTTACAGTGAGACCAATGTGTGCAATACTTTTTATCATAAAAACCTCCAAATTTCTATCTTAAAAAATAAAATAAATACAAACTTTTGTAATTTTTCAGTCTTATATAAATTTATACCCTGAAAAATAAAATTTTTATAAAAAAAGCAGCCCGAAAGCTGCTAATTTCATTTTTCCTTTATAATTTCTATTGCTTTTTTAAGTTGAGTGTCTGTGTCCATGTAATCAATTCCAATTCCCTTAATATTTTCTGGAAGTTCAATTTCTATGTCTGGTTTTATTCCAATTTTATTAATGGACTTACCCTTTGGAGTAAAATATTCTGAGGTTGTAAGTTTTAAACCATCGCCTTCAGGCAAAGATATTACATTTTGCACTACGCCTTTTCCATAAGTTGTCTTTCCAATAATTTTTGCTCTATCAAGATCTCTTATGGCACCAGATAAAATTTCTGATGCAGAGGCAGAGCCTTCATTAACAAGTACAACCATTTTGATGTCATTATACTTGTCGTCTAATTTATAATCTTGAACTATTTCACCCTTGTTGTCTTTTAAAGTTACAAAAGTGGATTTTGGAAGAATCGCATCGCCTATTTCAACTGCAGCGTCAACTACGCCGCCAGGATTTCCTCTCATGTCAAGGATTATTCCCTTTACGCCTTCTTTTGTAAGTTCATTTAAAGCCTTTACAAAGTCCTTTCCAGTTTCTTCATCAAACATTGTTATGCCAATGTAGCCAATGTCTCCAATTTTATTTTTTATAATAGAATCGATTTTAATTTCTTCTCTTTTAATTTCAACTTCTTTTGTCTTTAAATTTTTCTTTTTTAGAAGCAAAATTTTAACAGTAGTTCCCTTTTCGCCACGCATTTCCTTTGATGCTTCATTTATTTTTTCTGCAGAAAAATCTTTTCCATTGATTTTTAAAATTTTATCTCCAGATTCTACTCCAGCTCTATCAGCAGGCGAACCCTTAATTGGCGAAATTACTGTCACAGTTCCGTCTTCATCGGGAGAAATTATAACTCCAATGCCTTGAAATTTTCCCGTAGTAGTTTCAGATAATTTTTTCATTTCATCTGATGTAAGATATTGTGAATAAGGGTCAGCTAAACCTGCAACGAGACCTTTTAAAAGACCAGCTTCTAAATTTTCATCTTTAATATCTTTATTGTAAAGATAATTTTCTCTCAAATATTTTTCTAAGACTATTACCTTGCCAAAATTTTCATTGGAAGATAAAACCTGTCTTACAGTTATTATTCTTGTAACAAAAGCAGTTGTAATCACAAGAAGTACAACTGCTATAATTTTTAAAAATTTATTATTTTTCATTAAACATATCCCAATGGATTTACAGGAGATCCATTAACCCTCACTTCAAAATGTAAATGTGCTCCTGTTGAAAGACCAGTTGAACCAACAAAGGCAATAACATCGCCAGCTTTTACAGATTCGCCAACACCTACATTTAGAGTTGAACAGTGAGCATACACTGTAACTGTGTCGCCATGATCAACCATTACTACATTTCCATAACCACTCATTAGCTTTGACATAATTACTGTACCAGACTTGGCAGCAACAATTGGCGTGCCACTTGGTGCAGGAATATCTACTCCTGAGTGAAATTTTGAATAGCCAAGTATTGGGTGTATTCTATATCCAAAAGGTGAGGAAATAGAATAGTGACCAGGTACTGGCCAAGTATAACTTTGTCCATTTCTAGGTGCAGAAGATACGGAAATATTGCTGTGAACTCTAGTAGCCTTTCTTGCTCTTGCAGCAGCTTCTTCAGCCTTCTTTTGTTCTGAAATTTGTTTTTGAAGTCTTACTATTTCTGCATCTAAACTATCCCAATTTGCTTGAGCTTTTTCAAATTCTGCCTTGTATAATTCTAAGTTTGACTCTAAAACCTTCATGTAATTATTTTTTGCATCAATAGCAGCTTGATAAGTTTGTCTTTCATTTATGACTGCTGCCTTATTTGCTGATAATTTAGCCTTATCTATTTGAAGTCTTTGTTCACTTTCCTTTATAGTTTCAATTTGTTCACCAATAAATTCAATTAATTCTCTATCAGCCTTAGCTATAGAAGAAATAATTTCATTATTTCTAAGTAATTCTTCTATGTCCTTAGAGTTTAAAATTACTTCAAGGAAATTAACATTACCTCTCTTATACATTTCTCTTAGTCTCATACGAAGTGCTTCTGTATTTTCCTCAAGATTTACTTGAGCTTCTTCTAGTTTATCTTGATTTTCTTTTATGTCTTTATTTAAACTACTAATTTCACCTTCTAAAGTTGAAATTTTTGCAGAAGTTACTTGAATTCTTTCATCTAAATTGACAATTTCATCATTTACAACTTTCTTTTCACTTTCAGTATTTGAAATATTGCTTTTTTGCTTTTTTATTTTATTTTTTACTTCTCTTTGTTCTTGTTTCTTTTTATTTTTTTCAATAGTTAGACTCTTTGAACTCTTAGCAATAGCACCACTTGGGACAGCCATAAGTGCTGCTAGACATATTGCAAGAATCTTTTTCTTACTATACATCACTAATTTTCACCTACACATCCAAAAATTTTTTAGTTGAAAATAAACTTCCAAAGAAGCCTATTCCCACTCCAATACAAAGGAAGATTATAAATAAATCTGTCCTAATAGCAAGAGCGGACACCAAATCCACATGAGTAATATCATAGAGTTGAGGATTTAATCTGTCGAATAAAATTTCATAGAGTTTCATAGTTATAAATCCTGCTATCAAAGCACCAACTACACCAAAAATTATTCCATTAATTAGGAAAGGTCCTCTTATATAGGTATTAGTTGCCCCAACATATTTCATGATGTTTATTTCTTTTCTTCTATTTGAAATTGCAATCTTAATAGTATTGTGAATAATTAGAACAGATACAAGAAATAAAATAAGAACTATTCCTGCTCCAACATACTTTACTCCATTTTGAACTTTTATCATTTGAGTAACAAAATCATAATAATAATTGTGATCTTCAACAATTGGAAGGTCCTTGTATTTATCTTCTATTTCTTTTCCATAAGATAATTTCTTCATTTCAACAGTAACTGATGCTGGTAGAGGGTTTCCACCAGGAATATTTTCTAATATTTTGGAATTATCTCCAAAACTTTCTTTAAATTCCTTTAAAGCTTCATCTCTTGAAACATAAGAAACTTTTTTAACCTTATTATTGTTATGAAGTTCGTCAATAAAATCATTGACATCACTTGGGCTTGCCTCATCTTTTAAGAAGAAAACAACCTTATCCAACTTTTCTCCAGTTTGGTAAGCAAATCCATTTAAGTTTACTATCATAAGCATTACAACGCCAAAAAGTGTCAGCATTGCAGCAATGGATATAATAGATGTAAAAGACATTGTCTTATTTCTCCAAAGGCCAGAAAAAGATTCTTTCACAACATTAAAGAACTGTCTTATTATTTTCATAATAACCTCCTTCTTTAATATCTGAAATAATTTGTCCTTGATCTAAAGTTACAACTCTCTTGTTAAATTTATTTACAATATTAACTGCATGAGTTGCCATTATGACAGTTTTACCATCATCATTAATATTTTTTAAAGCACTCATAATGTCCCAAGCTGTAGACTCATCAAGATTTCCTGTTGGTTCATCACATACAAGGTAGGGTGCTTTATTTACTATCGCTCTTGCTATAGAAGCTCTTTGTGATTCTCCACCAGAAAGTTCAGATGGATAAGCTTTTTTCTTGTCACTTAAATTTACAAGATCAAGAGCATAATCAACTTTTTCATTTATTTCTTTTTTTGACTCTCCAAGAATTTCAAGGGCAAAAGCCACATTTTCATAAACAGTCTTTTTTTCTAATAGTCTGTAGTCTTGGAACACAACAGAAATATTTCTCCTTAACTTAGGTATCATATATTTAGATAGTTTTGTTATTTCATTGTCGCCAATATAAATTTTTCCACGATTAGCTTTTTCTTCTCTAATTAAAAGTTTAATCATAGTAGATTTTCCGGCGCCAGATGGTCCAACTAAAAATAAAAAATCACCACGAGGTATTTCTATACTTACATTTGAAAGTGCAGTAACACCATTGTTGTATTCCTTAAATACATTTTCAAATTTAATCATAATTACACCTTTCTATAATCTCTAATAATTATATTACAAAGTGGTTACAAATGTACAGTGAATTTATTAATTTTATGTATTTTTTCAATTATTCTAAATATTTTTAAATTTTTTCAAAAAAAATATTTTACATTTCAAAAGACATCGTGTATAATTTTGAAGTAAAAAAGTAATTTATTTAAATGTTGTTTAAATGTAGGAGGAATTATGCAAAGATACATTGGAACAGTAGTACGTGGAATCCGTACACCGATTGTAAAAAGTGGAGACAATCTAGTAGATATTGTCGTTGATTCCCTAGGAAAAGCTCTTGAATCAGAAAATATTTCTATGAAAGATAGAGATGTTGTCGCAGTAACAGAATCACTTGTTGCAAGAGCTCAAAATAATTATGTCTCTATAGATGACATTGCTTGTGATATTAATAATAAATATGATGGAGAAATCGGAATTGTATTTCCTATTTTAAGTCGTAACAGATTTTCAACAATATTAAGAGGAATCGCAAAATCAGGAAAGAAAATCCATTTTCTATTCTCCTACCCTTCTGATGAAGTTGGAAACTCACTAATGGATCCAAACCTTCTTTATGAAGCAAAGATCAATCCTTTCACAGATGTGCTAGAAGAAAAAGATTATAGAAGAATTTTTGGTGAAGTTGTTAAACACGAATTTACAGGTATTGACTATGTAAGTCTTTACAAAGAAATTTGTGGCGGCAACTGTGAAATCCACTTCTCAAATGATCCTAAGACAATTTTAAATTATACAGATGAAGTTCTTATTGGTTCAACTCACACAAGATTTTCTATTAAGAGACTTCTAAAAGATGCAGGAGCAAAAGTTGTTCTTGGCCTTGATGATATCTTAAATGAATCAATTAATGGCAGTGGTTTTAATAAAGATTTTGGTCTTCTTGGATCAAACTTTGCATCTGAAAGCAAATTAAAATTATTCCCAAGAGATGGTGAAGAATTTGTAAATGCTGTTCAAAAGAAATTAATTGATAAATACAATAAAGAAATCGAAGTAATGATTTATGGCGACGGTGCCTTTAAAGATCCAGTAGGAAAAATTTGGGAACTTGCTGACCCAGTAGTTTCTCCTGCTCACACTAAGGGACTTGCTGGAACACCAAGCGAACTTAAAATAAAATATATTGCAGATACTGATCTTAAAGACATGGATGCAGAACATGCAACTGCTGCAATGAAAGAAAAAATTTCTCACAAAAATAAAGATTTAGTTGGAACTAATGAAACTCTTGGAACAACACCAAGAAGAATCACTGACTTATTAGGAAGTCTTTGTGACTTGACTAGTGGTTCAGGAGACAAAGGAACTCCAGTAGTTTTAATTCAAGGTTACTTCGATAACTTTGCAACTGAATAATTAATCTAAAAATATAAATTTAAGGAGCCTCGGCTCCTTTTTTTTTTTTGTATATTTTTAAAGCTCTATTTTTATCTTTACTATTCTTTTAAGATTTTTATTATAATAAATTTTAAAAAAATCTTCCTTTTCTTTGATAAAACCTTTTCATTGTATTACAATTAAATAAGAGGTGGTAGATATGAAGTTAAAAACCATGAGCCTAGATAATGCTCTCTTAAAGAGTTTAAAAGACTACATAGATACTTTTGATAATAAGGAAAACAATATTATTAGTATTCTTCACTACGCTCAAGATATTTTTGGATATCTTCCAAAGGAACTCCAAATTTATATAGCAAGACTTACTAATCTTCCTGCAAGCAAAATAAATGGCATAGTAACTTTTTATTCCTTCTTTAATGAAAAGAAAATGGGAAAATTTAAAGTCGACGTCTGTCTTGGTACAGCTTGCTTTGTTAAGGGCTCAGAAGAAATTATGAAGGCCTTTAGAGATGAATTAAATGTGGATGGAGATGGACTTAGTGAAGACGGTCTATTTAATGTCAATTCTATTAGATGTGTTGGTGCCTGTGGCATTGGTCCAGTAGTTCGTGTAAATGACAAAATTTATGGTCATGTTGAAGTGGCAGATGTAAAAGAAATTATTGCATCTCACAGAAAAGAATTAGAAGAAGTAAGTAAATAGAAAAACTATACAAAGGAGGTAATTATGGCAAAAATAGATTCCTTGGAAAAACTTCTTTCTATAAAAGAATCAAGGCATCACCAAACTATTTTAAGAGATATTGGCGAAATGCAAGACGATGATGTTATAGAAATTTTTATAACTGGCAACGAAAGTGAAAAATATGCAGAAATAGAAAAAGTTTTTGATGACTTAAAAAGTTTTGTACGCGCAAAGGGTATGCGCAACTGCAAATTTTTATTTAAAGATGATCCAAATCAAAAAGAAAAGTTTAACATTGAAATAAAATTTAATGTCTGTGCAAATGTAAAAAGCGATTCTCTTAACACTGATGCTATAAAAGATTTTATCTTAAATGTTGCTTCTATGAAGAGTCAAACCCTCGAATACGAAAAAGAGGTGTCACATGAATAATTTAAGATTACAAATACTTATTTGCAAGGGTACTGGTTGTGTCTCTGCAAGAAGTGATTTAATTAAAGAAAATTTTGACAGGGCAATTGAGCACTATAAAATCAGAGATGTTGAAGCAATGATAACTGGATGTTTTGGCTTTTGTGGCGAAGGTCCCATTGTAAAAATAGAACCCGACAATGTTTTTTACACTCATGTAAGTCCAGATGATGTAAATGAAATTGTTGCTGAACACATTATTCATGGTAGACCTGTCAAGAGACTTCTCTACAAAAATCCAAAAAACAAAGAGCCGATTTACAACCAAAAAGAAATGAGTTTTTATGGAAAACAAACTCGTGTCGCTTTAAAAAACTGTGGCAAAATTGACCCAGAAAATATTGACGACTATATTTCCTACGATGGCTATCAAGCCCTTTTAAAAGTTTTAACTGAAATGACTCCGCAAGATGTAATTGATCTTATAAAAGCATCTGGACTTCGTGGTCGTGGTGGTGGAGGTTTCCCAACTGGAATAAAATGGCAAAATACATATAATTCTCCAGGAGAAGAAAAATATATTTTCTGCAATGCTGACGAAGGCGACCCTGGTGCCTTTATGGATAGAAGTATTTTGGAAGGCGACCCAAATTCTATTGTTGAGGCTATGACTATTGGAGGATATGCAACTGGTGCAAAGCATGGCGTAGTTTATATTAGAGCAGAATATCCCCTTGCCATTCATAGACTAAAAACTGCCATTTCTCAAGCTAGAGATTATGGATTTTTAGGCAAAAATATTTTTAATTCTGGCTTTGATTTTGATATTGAAATTAGGTATGGAGCAGGCGCCTTTGTCTGCGGCGAAGAAACTGCACTTATACATTCTGTTGAAGGCAAAAGAGGCGAGCCTACTAGAAAACCACCTTTCCCTAGTGTAAAGGGCTATATGGGTAAGCCTACTACTGTAAATAATGTAGAAACTTATGCAAATATTCCAAAAATTATTTTGCGTGGAACTGACTGGTTCACTTCCATGGGAACAGAAAAATCTAAAGGCACAAAAGTTTTTGCCCTAGCAGGAAAGGTAAATAATGTTGGACTTGTTGAAGTACCTATGGGCATAACTATTCGTGAAATTGTCTACGACATTGGCGGCGGTATTCCAAATGGCAAAAAATTTAAGGCAGTACAAATTGGCGGACCTTCTGGTGGCATGATTACCAAGGAAAATATTGACACGCCAATAGATTATGAAATTTTAAAGGAAATTGGTGCCATGATGGGTTCTGGTGGGCTTATTGTCATGGACGAAGACAACGACATGGTTGAGATTGCAAAATTCTATCTTGAATTTACCCAAGACGAATCTTGTGGAAAGTGCACACCTTGTCGAGTTGGAACAAAAAGACTTCTTGAAATGCTTAAAAATCTTTTAGATGACAAGGGTTCAGAGGAAGATTTACAAAAAATTGAGGATTTATGTCACAACATAATTAATTCGGCTGCTTGTGGACTTGGACAAACTGCCCCTAACCCAATTTTATCCACTATGAAGTATTTCCCTGACGAATACTTAAAATATGCAAGACATGAAGTTAAGAGAGCCTACAAAATAAATAAGGATAAGTGCATTGGCTGTCACAGATGTGCAAGAGAATGTCCTGTAAAATGTATTTCAGGTAATCCTAAGGAAAAGCACGAAATCAATGAGGACAAGTGCATAGCCTGCGGAACTTGCTTTAAGACATGTCCTGTAGGTGCAGTTGTGGAACCTAAATAGAGGTGAATTATGATAAATTGTGTTATTAATGATAAAAAATTAAAAGTTAAGGAAGGCACGACAATATTAGACGCCGCAAAAGAAATTGGCATCGACATCCCTACACTTTGTCATATGAAGCTTCCTAACTTTAATTACAAAAATAAACCATCAAGCTGTAGAATATGTATGGTTGAAGTTGTGGGAAGACCAAAACTTTGTACAGCTTGTTCTGAAGAAATAACTGAAGGAATGATAGTAAAGACAGATACTCCAAAGGCAGTTGAGGCAAGAAAAATTAACCTAGAGCTTCTTCTTTCCAATCATCCAAAGGACTGTCTAGTGTGTCCTAAAAATTTAAACTGTGAACTTCAAGCCTTAGCAGAAAAAATGGGCATAAGAGAAATTGCCTACAAGGGCGAAAGAATGCAGCACAAAGTTGATGCTTCTTCAAATTCTATTTACAGAAATCCCAATAAATGTGTAATGTGTAGAAGATGCGAAACAATGTGTAATGAAGTTCAAACTGTAGGAACTCTCAGTGGACTAAATCGTGGCTTTGACGCCATAGTTGCCCCTGCCTTTAATATTTCTCTCGCTGAAAGTTCTTGTACCTTCTGCGGTCAATGTGTGGCAGTTTGCCCAACTGGTGCAATAGTAGAAATTGATGCAACGGATAAAGTTTTTAATGCAATAAAAAATCCAAAGAAACATGTAGTAGTTCAAGTTGCCCCATCAATTAGAGTTGCTATTGGAGAACTCTTTGACATGGAAGCTGGCGAAGTTACCACAGGAAAACTTGTCACAGCTCTTAGAAAACTTGGCTTTGATGTAGTTTTTGACACAGACTTTTCAGCAGACTTAACAGTTATGGAAGAAGCAAGTGAACTGGTTGATAGAATCGAAAACAACAAAACTCTTCCAATCTTAACTTCCTGCTGTCCAGCCTGGGTTAGATTTATTGAAATGAATTATCCCGATATGTTAGACATTCCTTCAAGTTGTAAGTCCCCACAAATTATGATGGGTTCCATGGTAAAAACATATTATGCAAATAAAACAGGAATCCCTTCCAAGGACATTGTCATGGTTTCAGTAATGCCTTGCACAGCAAAAAAAGCTGAAGCAGCAAGATCAGAACTTGGCACAAAGGATATTCGCGATGTGGACTATGTCCTTTCAACTAGAGAGCTTGGCAGAATGATAAAACTTTACGGCATAGACTTTAAGGGCCTTGAAGAAGGCAAATTTGATAAATTAATGGGCGAATCTTCTGGCGCAGGAACAATTTTTGGCACAACAGGTGGAGTAATTGAAGCAGCTATAAGAACTGCCAGCGAATGGTTAACTGGCAAGGAACTTGAAAAAATTGAATTTGAAGAACTAAGAGGTCTAAAGGGCATAAGAGGAGCCCAAGTTAAAATTGGCGACTTGAATTTAAAAGTTGGCATTGCTCATGGACTTGGCAACGCAAGAAAATTATTAGATGGCATAAGGAGCAAAAAGTACAACTTTGATGCCATTGAAATTATGGCTTGTCCTGGTGGTTGCATTGGTGGCGGCGGTCAACCTTATCACCATGGTCACGAAGAAATTCTTTTGAAGAGACAAAGAGCCCTTTATGACATTGACAAAAATAAAAAATTCAGAAAGGCTCACGAAAATCCAATGATAAAAGAAATTTATGAAACTTACCTAGGAAAACCTTATGGTGAAAGAGCTCACGACCTACTTCATACATCTTACTCACCAAGAGAAAAAATTTAATGTTATTTAAAAAAAATAAAAAGTGGAGGCTCTTGCTTCCACTTTTTTCCTTGCACATTAAAAATTATATGAAACAAAAAAGGCTCCATTAATAGAGCCTAAAATTTTATTTTTCTACTGTAACTTTTACTTCTTCCCTAACTCTCTTACTTACATCCAAATAATGCTTAGTTTTTTTCTTGTCGCGAAAATCCACTTGGGCATCTATTGCAATTCCTTCAACTGTCTTTATAGGTCCCTTAGAATCAATAATCTTATACATTTCATCGTACATTACATATTGACCCTTTTTCTCATGGACTTGCTCATAAAATCTAATCATACCATAAAAAGTAGGATCTCCTTCTTGAGCAGTTTTTTTGTCGCGAATATAAAGAACTGGTCCATTAACTCCTTTATTTTTTTCAACAATTAAATCTTTCATAAGATCTTTAGGAATTTTTATAGTGACCTTAGGATTTCCAAAAGTAAAAGTAGAGTAATCCTTATCTATTTCCTTATTTACAACTTTTTCCTCACTTTTAGTTTTTACTTCTGTATTTTTTGTCTTATTAGAATTATCTAGATCAAATTTAGGAAAAATATTCTTGCTTGGAATTTCAAAAGATTCCTGGAATAATTTTAGAACACTGTCGCTTCCCTTTAGATTTGGGTCCAATTTTTTTAAACTACTGTCAGAAAATTCATATCTAACAAGCACTTTTCCATCTTCATGATAGACATTAAGTGCTGGGAATATTGCCCTTTCATTTTCTGTTCCAATAGATGCAACAAGTCCATTCATGCTTCCTTTTTTATAAAGATTCTTGTCATAAAAATTTACAAGTTTTTCTTGAGGTGATTCTTCAATTAAAATATTTTTCTCGAAGTCTTTTTTTACATAAAGATCAAATCCATATTTTGAAAAATCTAATTTTTTAAATATAGAAAAATCTTTCCCGTCAGCTTTAAGAGCATTTCCTATATAAACAGCCTTGTCATTAGGATTCCAACTTATATCAACATTAAGAGCTTCTGCAACATATCTAATTGGTATATAAGTGCGGTTATTATAAATAATTGGAGCGACATCCATAGTTTTTTTCACGCCATTTGTCTCATAATCTTTGCTCTTTGTATTCATTTTCACTTCATATCCATTAGCTGAAATTTTAATGTTGCGGCTAGCTTCTTCATAGTTGACTTTAAAATTTAAAGTTTCACTTATAAATCTCAAAGGCACATAAGTTCGATCATTGGAAATAAATCCATAATAATTTTGATCACTCTTATAGGCTGTCTCACAATCCACACCATTTATAACAAGGGGTGTGTCAAAGTCATAGGCATAGACCCTTGCACCTAAAAACAAAATAAATATAAGTGCAAAAAATAATTTCTTAAATTCTTTCATTCTTATCCTCCTTCATAAATAAAAGTATTTTATAACTAATATTTTATCATATTAAATTTTTTCTTTAAATTTATATTAAATCTAAAGTTTTTAATTTTATAGCTTTTAAAGGCACAAAAAAACCGCAACAAATGCTGCGGTTTTTAGTCTTTTATTTAAGAGTCGGAATTAATACCATCCTCTAAGTTTCATAGCTTTATCAATAGATCTGATTGCGTACATGTAAACTCCTTCTCTAGGAACTACATCATATTCATCACAAACATGGAATACGCCTTCAATAGCTTTCATCATGTCAGCTTCTTGTTTTGCTTCAACTTCAGCTTCAGTCCAGTACATTCCGTATTGGTTTTGAACCCATTCGTAGTAAGAAACAAGAACTCCACCAGAGTTAGTTAAAATGTCTGGAGTAAGTTTAATTCCTCTTTCAGCAAGAACTTTATCTCCTTCTGGAGTAGTAGGACCATTAGCTGCTTCACAAACTAATTTAACATTAAGTTTTTTAGCAACATCACCAGTGATTACATTTTCAAGAGCAGCTGGAATTAAGATATCCCATTCTCTTGTCCAGAAATCGTCAGCAGAAATTTGTTCTGCATCTGGGTAACCAATTAGAGTGTGGTGTTCGTTCTTATAATCAAGAAGTTTTTTGAAATCTAGTCCATTTTCGTTATATAGAGCATAGTTTCCTTCTTTTTTGTCCCATTCAGCTAAAGCGTAAACTGTTCCGCCTTGTCTTTCAATGTTTTTAACTGTGAAAGATCCAACATTACCGAATCCTTGAACTGCGATTTTAGCGTTTTTGAAATCAATTCCTTCACGTTTTGCAGCTTCTCTAGTTACTACAGCAACACCAAAACCTGTTGCTTCGTTTCTTCCTTCAGATCCGCCAAGTCCAACTGGTTTACCAGTTAACATTCCGATATCTTGTCTGTCTCCGTTAACTTTGATCCATTCATCAAGGAACCAAGCCATGATTTGTCCATTAGTGTTAACATCTGGTGCTGGAATATCAATTCTTTCACCAAGATATTTGTAAAGTCCTCTTATCCAACCTCTTGAAAGTTGTTCTAATTCTCTATCAGATAGTTCAGATGGATCTACACAAATACCACCTTTTCCTCCACCGTATGGAAGGCCAAGTGCTCCACCTTTGAAAGTCATCCAAAGAGAAAGAGCTTTAACTTCATCAAGGTTTACATTTGGATGGAATCTAACTCCGCCCTTAGAAGGACCAACTGCTGATGAGTGAGCTGATCTCCAACCTTTGAAAACTTTTACTGAACCGTCATCCATTTTTACTGGAATAGAAATTTCAATAACTCTTTCAGGTTCTTTTAGAAGTTCATAAACTGCTGGGTCGCAACCTAGCTTGTCACATGCAGCCTTAACCTTTTGTTGAGCTGCTACTAACGGATTTAAAGTATCTGTCATTTTTTTACACTCTCCTTTATGTATATCGTGATAACCATTTCTTACAGTCATAATTATATCAAATAGGCAAATTAAGTTCAAGGATTGAGAATAACTTTAACGATTTGTTTATATTTATACTTTTAGGTTTAATTTTTATTTTTTTTTCCTATAAAATAATTCAATTCGTAAACAATAGTAAAGTTTTTTTATTTTTTTTATTTATTTATTTATATTTTTCCTATTAAAAATTCTATTAATTATTTTACTGTGAGAATATGTAATCATTTTCATCGTCTTCTTAAAAATAAAAAAAATGTAACCTTATAAAAAAACCACGACTAAAAAGTCGCGGCTTTATTTATTTTATCATTTGCCCTGCGGCAATATATATAAAGATTAAAGTCCAATCGTAAATTATGTGAATAATATAAGTTACACTTAAATTTTTCGAAATAACATAGGACATACTTAAACCAGTTCTAATTATTGAAATTATTAAAACTGCCTGTAAAATATTAAAATCATAGGTTGAAAGGTGCATTGCCCCAAAAATTATTGATGAAATTAATATTGCAAGTATTGTCTTAATTATATTATTTTCAATTTTTACCTTATTTATAACAAATAGAAAAGGGATGATGAAAATAATCTCTTCAGCAATAAATTGAATCAATGTTGAAAGGAAAAAGCTTTTGAAATTATCTTCTGTCAAAACATCAAAAATTGGATTGTTACTGCCCTCTATTCCAAGTTTTTGCACTAGAATTGATGAAATTAAAATTGCTATAAGGGAAAAACCAAGTCCAATAATTATATAAAGTACATCCTTGGCCCTTATAGGTAAAAATATTTTCTTAATAAATTTTTTATCTATAGTTAAAAGTGATAGAAGAGAAATTGCACTAACAGCACTTGCCATTATTATTTCATTGTTTATTTTTAAGGCATAAAATAAAAGGCTAACTCCATAAAAGGAAGCAAGAGTTAAAATTAGCGCAAGAATCCACTTCCAAGTTTTTGCTTCTATTTTTGGGTAATCTCTATTCATTTAGCACCAAATTTTACTAAGCCTTGATCTGTCAAAAGATAGTCTAGTTTTTTGTCATAATCTTCGTGAATAACTTTTTCTACAATTTGATCTGAATAGCCAATGCCCATTTTTATGGTATCAACTTTGGCAAAAAATTTGTCATAATATCCTCCGCCATAGCCAAGTCTATAGCCTTCTTTATCAAAAGCAAGTCCTGGTGTAATTGTTAAATCCACATCTTTTACCTCTTCACCAGACTTTGGTTCAAGTATTCCCATTTTATTTTTTTCTAAGTCCTCTATTCCCTTAACTTCAACGGCAATCATTTCACTGCCTTTTACAAGGGGTACCAAGAGTTTTTTGCCATCTTCAATTATCATATTAATGATTTTTTTTGTATCCACTTCACTTTTATAGGATATAAATATAAATACAGACTTTGCATTTTTATAAATTTCTAAATTTTTTAGTTCTTCTCTAATTTTTTCATTTTTTTCATCTCTATTTTGAATTTCTGCTCTTACTTTTGTATATTTTTTTCTAAGTTCTTTTTTATCCATTTAAATCTCCTTATTTTCACAAATTTCTTTGTAATCACACTTATCACAGCTACATGTAGAATTATAGTCTCCAGAAGTAATGCTATTTGTCATATAAATTATCTCTTCTTCAACTTTTTTTAGCAGTTCACTTAATTCTTCCTCTGAAAAATAATATTTCTTACTGTCATCTTTTGGCAAAATATCAGAATTTTTTATAACAGTATCAAGTTCTGCCTTTTTTATAGATCCATAACTTGCCATTGCAATTTTCTTACCCATTTTTCTTCTTGCTATAGCATAAAGTGGCATTTGAAAAGATTTTAAATCTTCAATTTCCTTTTTTGTTCTTCCCTTTGACCTCTTGTAGTCAATTAAAATTTCTTTATCTCCTAAGGCATCAATCCTGTCAATTCTACCCTTTATTTTTAGTCCCCTTACATCCATTAAAAATCCTTCTTCAAAATATTCCGGCATGAAGCCATATTTTTTTTGCTCTTCCAAATCCTTTTCGATGTAATTTTTCAAGGTATTAAAGCTATTTATAACAGAAATTTTTTCAAGGAAGGATAAATTTTCATAATCGCCTAGATTTTCTTCTTCAAGAATTAATTTCTTTAGAGTTTCTATATTTAAAGCACTTTCTCTTTTAAAATACTTCTCCAAAATATGATGATATTTGTCACCCATCTTAATATAATATTTATCCTCATATTCTTTTTGCAACTCTTCAATTTTATAAACTCTCTCAAAGAGAAATCTCCTTGGACAATCCTTTAAGATGTCAAAATCTGTAACAGAATAATTTCTGTCTCTAATTTTTTTATTAACTCCACTTAAATCCTCTGAAGTCATATTGTAATCTAAGTTAAAGCTTTCATGGTCAAGATCTACTCTTGAAGTCCAATAAATTTTTTCATGCTCTTCTATTTTTAAGTCAAGATCGTAAGTCAATTTGTTTAAAAGTTTTGAAAGACCCTTTTCATAATCCTCTATTAAAATAAAAATTTCCTCTGACATAATTAAATCGTAAATTAAATAAATATAGTCCCTTTCAAAATTATCCTTTATAAGACCGATTTTTTTCATATCTTCTTCAGATTCTCTTGAATAAATAAAATTATTTTTACTACTTTTTTCAAAGTTCTGATCAAGACCAATTAAAATGAGATCCTTAAATTCCCTATAATAATTGGAGGCATAATTTGCAATTTCTATTGCATCTAAATTTTGCACATCATCTACTTTTGATTTTTCAATATATTTTTTGCAAATAAGTATAAACTCAAATAGGGAAATTTCTTTATAAATTGAAGAAAGTTTTTTCATTTTCAAAAAGTTTTCTTCCATTTTTTCTATAAATCTTAGGTCCCTTAATGCCAAGCTTTCAGGATTTTCTTTAACTTTTTCTTGGACTCTTTCTCTTGCAAAAGCTAAATATTTTTCAAAAAACTCAAAATAATAATTTAAGTCAGCCTTCTCTTTTATTTCTTCATTTTTTAAAAAGTCCACTCCCCTTAAAAAGTTTTCTACAGAGTCTGATTTTATTTCAAGACTTTTTATTTTTGAAAAGTCTATTTCATAAATTTCCTTAAAATCATAGGCCATAAGAGCCACTTCTAGTGAAATTTCATCTACCTCTATTGGAAAATAAGATAGTCTAAGTCTTTTTAAGGAGTTCTCTTTATTTTTATTTAAAAAATAATCCATTAAAATAATAAATTCACTTTTTAGTAGAGAATTTTCGCTTTTAGCTAGATTAAAATCTAAGCCTTCAAAGTTTTCTCTTGATTTTATTTTCTCTGCAAGCTTTTTTGATCCAGTTAAAATTTCAATATCTTCATTTTTTTTATCCTTTAATAGAATTTTTAGCTGGGAGAAAAATAAATTATAAAAATCATTTTTAGAAGAAATAATTTTTATAGGCTTATTTTTTAAATAATCCTTATAAGCTAAAAATCCTCTGTCCTCTAAAATAAAGCCATCTTCCTCTAAATTTTTTATTGTTGAAAAAATTAAATCAGACTCCATAAAATTAAAGGGCAGGTCAATGTAAATATTTTTGTCATCAATTTTTGAGAGTTTTTTAATAATTTCTTTTTCCTTTTGTCTAAATTCCAAAAATCCAGAAATTATAATGCTATCATAGGAAATATTTTCCACAGAAAATTCCTTTGGTCTTCCGTAAATGTCATACCCCTTCTTATAAAAATAATCTCTGTAAATTTCAAAGGCCTCTCCAAGAGCCTTAAAAATCTCACCATTATTCTCTAGTAGGTCCCTACTTTCCAAATTGTTTTCACAAATATCCTCAAAAAAATCCAATACTATATCTACAGTTTCTGGAAAAATTTCCATATTTTCAAAATTTTCCTTTAAAATCCTTGATAGAATTATGTACTTTAAAATTGGATCAGGCATTTTATTTCTAATTTTTTTACCTATTCCGTCAAAGCTATCAAAATTTGTCTTGGTAATGTCTATTCCTTTTTTTAGCATATTTCTTATGTAAAAATTTATTGAAGCTTGTGAGGGCAAGATAAGTAAAGTATTCTCGCCCTTTAAATTTTTAAAATCTAAATCTTCTCTTGGATTTCTAAAAATTATTTTTTTCATTTAATAAATCACCTAAATTTACATCAAAAATTTCTTCTGCTATATTTGTCATTTTTTTCCCTGGAAGATAAATAAATTTTTTCCCCTTTAAATTTTTAAGCTTATCACTTTCAAAAGTTATTAAATAATTGTGTAAAAATTGGCTGTCAAGACCCTTTTCTCTAAAAATTTTATTTACCTTTTCTAATCCATACTTTCTATCTCCAATTATAAATAGATTTTTTTCCTTTAAGGATGCCCTAATTTGGTGGGTTCTTCCAGTTATTAAATTTACAGAAAGAAGGGAGTAGTCGCCCTTATTTTTTAAGAGATGAAATTTTGTTATTGACCTTTTTCCTTCCTTATTTTCATCAGATTTTTTCATGACATTATTTTTGCCTTTTACTAAATTTATAAAGACATCAAAATCTTTATTAACCTTTCCAGCAACAATTGTCACATAATATTTTTTTATCTCGCGATTTTTTATGGCTTCATTTAAAATTTGTAGGCTTTTTAAATTTTTTGCCCCTATTAAAATTCCTGAAGTATTTCTATCAAGCCTATTTACAAAGGCAGGTCTAAAGGATTTTTCAAGCCTTGGATTATAGTCTTTTTTTGCAATTAAATAGTCAACCATTCTGTCAAGGGCATTGTCTTGATAGGACTTGCTGTCGTTGTGTGTCAGCATATTAACAGGTTTTTTTACAAGAATTATATCCTCATCTTCATATAAAATATCAGGTAGTTTTGAATTTTTTGATTTTTTAATTTCCTTTTTAAATTTATTTATTGTATCTTCTGCCAAAAATAATTTTATTTTATCTCCCTCTTTGATAATATCTTCGGGTTTTGCCTTTTTTCCATTGACAGTGATATTTTTCTTTCTCAAATTTTTATATATAAAGGACAGTGGTGCTTTTTCAAAATATATTTTAAGAAATCTATCAAGCCTTCTGCCATGGTCGTTTTTATTTACAGTAATTTCTCGCATAATATCTCCAAACTTTTCATTTTTTAACTTTGCTGTTATAATTATATCAAAACATGATGAAAAGAGGTTTATTTTGAAAAATTTTAGTAGAGGCAAGCTCTTTTTAATTAAATTTTTGCAAGTTTTGTTGTCAATTTTATTTTTCCTATTTTTGGTTTTTGTAATCAAGTGGAGAATTGACTCTCTTTATCTAAATTCAATTTCAAGTCGCAAAGTTGAAATAGGTATAGTTGATGAATTTAGAAAAACTACAGACGAAATTTTAGTCTTAGCTGGTCTTAAAGAAGAAAAATATGTTAAGCCAATTGTAGTAGTTGACGAAAAAGAAGAGAAAGAAAATCAAGAAGTAGAAAAAGCAACAGCTAAAATTACAATTCCAGAAGGCACAAACGCCCAAGGTCTTGGTGAAATTTTAATGTCAGAGGGCTTAATAAAAGATTTAAATGCTTACAATGCATTAGTAGATGATATGCAAATTGGAAATAAAATTGTTCCTGGAGCTTATGATCTTAGCAAAGAACTTACTGTAAGAGAAGTTCTTGCTATAGTTTCTAACACAAGTCTTGAAAGTTACAGCATAAATATTAGCGAAGGGGCAAGTCCAGCTGATGTAGCAAATACTTTAATGGAAAATGGTGCAATTAAGTCAACGCAAGCCTTTGTAGATGAATGTAATAAGCTTGGCGTAACAAAATTTGCAGCTGGCAGTCATGAAATACTTATGCCATCAAAAGTTTCAAACATAATTAAATCACTTGCACAAAAATAATCTGTGGGAAACCACAGATTTTTTATTGTATTTTACTTAATGGATATTGTGGAAATTTTGTGATATATTTTAAAAAAGAATGGAGGATATATTATGCACAAAAATAGAATTGATAGACTTATTAAAAAAATGAAAGAAAATAATTTAGCTCACTTGATAATCAGTGATCCTTATGCAATTTTTTATCTATTGGATATAAAAATTGAACCTGGCGAAAGAGCTCTTGCTCTTTACCTTCATAAAGATGGCGACTTAAAACTTCTTATAAATGAACTTTTTCCACAAGATAAAGATATTGCTGCCGACTTGATTTGGTATAACGATGTGGAAGATGGCATTGAAAAACTTTCAAAATACATTAAGGAAGATGAAGTCATTGGCATTGATAAATTTTGGCCTGCAAAATTTTTGCTTAGACTTCAAGAAATTTTCCCTGACAAAAAATACATCAACGGATCAGATATTGTAGACGCAGTAAGACGTGTTAAAGATGAAGAAGAAAAAAATTTAATGCGTGAATCTTCTGCTATAAATGATGCAGTTATGGAAGAAATTATACCTTGGGTTATAAAGGGACTTAACGAAAAAGAACTAAGTGCTAAATTAAAGGAAATTTACAAGGCTCACGGTGTTGAAGAAGTTTCCTTTGAACCTATTACAGCTTATGGAAGATCAGCTGCAGATCCTCATCATTCTACAGACGACACTTGTGGAAAATTAGGCAATTGTGTTGTTCTTGATATTGGTGGAATGTATAAAAATTATGCATCAGACATGACTCGTACAGTTTTTATTGGCGAAGCAAGTGAAAGAGCAAGAGAAATTTACGAAATCGTAAAGGAAGCTAATCTTCGTGGCATTGCAGCAGCAAAACCTGGCAATAAGATGTCTGATGTTGATAAGGCTGCAAGATCTTACATTGAAGAAAAGGGTTACGGAAAATATTTCACTCACAGAACTGGCCACTCTATTGGACTTGAATGTCATGAAGCAGGCGATGTTTCTTCAGTTAATGACAGTGAAATTGAAGTTGGACAAATTTTTTCAGTTGAACCAGGAATTTATCTTTTAGACGAAGGTATTGGCGTTCGTATAGAAGATCTTGTATTAATAACAGAAGATGGTTGCGAAGTTCTAAATAAGGTGTCAAAGGATTTAAAAATAGTCCAAGCTTAAAAATTCGCAATAAAAATACAATAAAAAAAAGCTGTGTCTCCACAGCAAATTTTAAAAATCAATTTTATCAAGTATCCCTTTGAAATAGGCTATGACAATGCCATAATTTGTAATTGGGATACTTTTTTCTTGGGCAGTATTTATTCTATTTTTTATATTTTTTGAATTTAACATACAGCCGCCACATTGAATAATAAGATCGTAGTCAGAAATATTTTCTGGGAAGGCTGACCCACTATTAACATCAACTTTTAAATTTTCCCCTACTTTTTTTCTAATCATATTAGGAATTTTTATTCTTCCAATATCTTCTTCTGCTGGAGCATGAGTGCAACATTCAGCAATTAAAATTTTTGAATTTTCATTTAATTTTTTAAGCGCTTCTACTCCCCTCATGTATTCATCAATATCGCCCTTTAACTTGGCAAATAAAACAGAAAAGGAAGTGAGTTTAACATCAGCTGGTTTTTTTTCATAAACCTCTAAAAAAACTGAGGAGTCGGCAACAATTAAATTCGGCTTTTTATTTAAAATTAAAAGGATATCTGACAGTTCCTCTAGCTTTACCATCATGACCATTGCATTTTTATCTAAAAGCTCACGTATTGCTTGCACTTGTGGCAAAATCAATCTATTTTTTGGAGCGGCAATATCTTGAGGAATGACAAGCAAAACTAAATCTTTCTTTTCAACTAAACCATCAAAAAGTTTTTCCTCTTTTTTTGGTTTAAATTTTAAAAGCTCTTCTAAAAAAATATCAAAGCCTTGATTTTTTATTGCAGAAACTTCCACAACTTTAAAGGCAGAAAAATCATCTCTAATTTTTTTTATATCCTCTTTAGATAACTCGTCTATTTTATTTATTAGAACAAGAACTGGAGTCTCCTTAAATTTTTTTATCAATTCTTTTTCACTTGATGTATCTCTGTCAGATACAACTACAACTGCAATATCTGTTTTTAAAATTACTTCTTCAGTTCTCTTTAATCTTTTTTCTCCAAGTTCAGTATCATCTGTTATTCCTGGCGTGTCCATTAAAAGGCAAGGTCCTAAGGATTTTATTTCCATTGACTTATAAACTGGGTCTGTTGTAGTTCCTTTTTTATCAGACACAATGGATATATCACGTTTTGCAAAGGCATTAATAATAGAACTCTTTCCTGCATTTACTTTTCCAAAAAATCCAATGTGAATTCTATTTCCAGAATTTGTCTTATTAAGCTCCATTAAAATCTACCTTTCTTTATTATAGTCTCCTCTTTCAGAAGAAATTTTATAAAAAATCTTATTTAACTTTTCCTCTAAACCCTTAAAATCGTCAGAGTTTTCAACTTGCGTTCCAATTTTATTGTCATATAATTTATAATTTTTCCTTAGTTTTTCTGCACCAACATTGGGCATAAGGACATTTGCACCTGCAAGAATTCCCTTTTCTCGTCCAAAATCGTCAATGCTTCCTAGGGCAGTTGTGGCAGGTAAAAGTAATTTTTCGTCTGCAATTCTTACGATTGATAAAATTTTTAAAACGTCTTCTAACTTTCCCCTCTCAAAATCTCTAAAGGGAGTATCATGTTGAGGTATAAAGGGACCTATGCCAACCATTTGAGGTTTAAGCTTTAAAATGAAATTTAAGTCATCATATAAATTTCTCATATTTTGGAAGGGAGATCCAATCATCATTCCACAGCCAGTTTGAAAACCCAATTCCTTCAATTTATAAATTGAGTTAATTCTATTTTCAAAGCTCATTGAAGATGGATGAAGCCTTTCATAATGACTTTTAGAAAAAGTTTCGTGACGCAAGAGATACCTATCTGCTCCAATATTTTTTAGGACTTCAAAATCCTTAAAATCTCTCTCTCCAAGAGAAAGAGTAATGGCAACATCCTTAAATTTTTCTTTTATTTCCCTTAAAATTTCTTTTAAATATTCTAAATAATAAAAATCATCTTCTCCACCTTGCATAACAATTGTCTTAATTCCAAGATTTACAGAATGTTCTGCTAGTTCTAAAATTTCATCTTTAGAAAGTCTTACCCTCTTGGCATTTTTATTTGCATTTCTAAGTCCACAGTAATAACAATTATTTTTACAATAAGTGCTAATCTCAATTAGACCTCTTATATAAATTTCCTTGCCAAAATTTTTTACAGCCAATTTTCTCGCAAAAGAATAAAGTTCTTCAGCATCTTTTTCATTTAAGTCCATTAAGAATTTAAAATCTTCAAAGGAAATTTTTTTACTTTTATAAAATTTTTCACAAATATCTTTAATTTTATTCATACATATCCAATCTTAGTTAAAAAGTTCACAATCTATTATAATACTTATAAATTAATTATCAAGTGATAGAGAAAAGCCTTTTGAATTTATAGAATTTTGTAATTTTTTTACTTTTAAAGTACAATATTATTTATTCGTGATAAAATTTTTTAGAAAAATAAATTTTAAATATAATGGAATGATTAAATTGAAGGATAAAGAAATATCTAATCTCGAAAAAAATTTAATGACAAGTGGAAGTATTTGGAAGACAATTCTCATCTTCTCCATTCCCCTCATACTAGGAAATCTTCTTCAACAAACCTATAACACCATTGACTCAATGATAGTTGGGAATTTTGTGGGAAGTAGTGCCTTGGCAGCAGTTGGATCAAGCACAGCACTAATAAACTTACTTATATCCTTTGCTCAAGGTATAGCTGTTGGTTCTGGCATAATAGTTGCCCAATCTTTAGGATCAAATGCGAGAAAAGATGTTAGAGTCTCCATCCACACTTCTATGGCTCTTGCCCTTGTACTAGGACTTGTGATTTCTATCATGGGCTATGTCTTTGCCCCATGGCTTTTGGAAAAGATGCAGACTCCAATTGAAGTCATGCCTGAGTCTATAGAATACCTTAGAGTTTTTTCTCTAGGACTAATTTTTAATGTCATCTACAATATGGAGGCAGGCATTTTAAATGCTGTGGGAAATTCCAAGAGGTCCCTTTTGTATCTTTCTATAGCATCCTTTACAAATGTTGTCCTGGATTTTATTTTTATAAAATATCTTGGCATGGGCGTAAGAGGTGCAGCCATAGCTACAAACATCAGCCAATTTATTTCAGCCCTACTTGCCCTCTTATTTTTACTTAGGGTTCCTGAAATTTATAAAGTTAGCTTAAAGAAAATAAAAATTCATAAGGATATGTCTATTCGCATAATCAAAGTTGGCATACCTACAGCAATTCAAGGCACAGTAATATCCCTATCCAATGTAATAATGCAGTCTAGCGTAAATGTTTTTGGTGCAATGCCTATGGCAGGCTTTGGTGCCTTTATAAAAATCGACGGCTTTAACATCTTGCCAGTCCTAAGTTTAAGCCTTGCTATAACCACTTTCGCAGGACAAAACTATGGCGCAGGAAAAATCGATAGGGTCAAAAAAGGAATGTGGACTACTCTTTTTATGACAATAATATACACAATAATTTCTGGCACCATGCTTTATAACTTTGCACCCAAGGTTATAGCGCTTTTCACAAAGGAACCAGACGTAATAGCAGCAGGCGTTCTCGCCACGAAATTTTTCTGTCCCTTCTACTTTTTACTTGCCATTATGCACTCCCTTGCAGGCACAGTGAGAGGCACAGGAAGGACAGTTCCACCAATGCTAATAATGATTTTATCCCTTTGCGTATTTAGGATTCTGGCAGCAAAATTTGTAATCCCACATTATAACACCATAGAAAATGTCTATCTTCTCTATCCAATCTCCTGGACTATTGGAGCCATCTTAATGATAGGATACACAATAAAGGCAGACTGGACAAAAGAAGTTTAAAAAATAAAAAAACATTGTTTGAATAAGATCAAGCAATGTTTTCTTTTTGTAAATTTTTATTTATTCTCCTTAAAACCTTCGTAAAGATTTCCTTCTTCTTCGTCAATATATTTTTGTGCATTCATGGCAGCAACTGCACCGTCACCAGCAGCGTTTACAACTTGGCGAACACTTTTCTTTCTAATGTCTCCGGCAGCAAAAACTCCTGGCACATTTGTCCTCATTTCTTCGTCAGTTTTGATGTATCCATCATCTGTTAACTCCACTTTATCCTTAAACATTTCTGTCATAGGAATATAACCAATGAATACAAAAATTCCAAAAGGATCATCAGATTTAATTGATCTGTCTTCTCCAGTTTTTGTATCATGCAAAATCATTTCATTTACAATTTTGTCGCCCTTAATTTCCTTTACAGTTGTATTCCAAATAAAATCAATTTTATCGTTATTAAAGGCTTTTTCTTGAAGAACTTTTGAAGCTCTAAGTTCATCTCTTCTGTGAATGATGTAAACTTTTTTTGCAAAGTTTGTAATAAAAATTGCCTCTTGAACAGCTGAGTCGCCGCCGCCAACAACATATACAGTTTCATCTTCGTAAAAAGCAGCATCACAAGTAGAGCAATAACTTACGCCACGACCCTTATATTCTTTTTCTCCAGGTGCACCAATTTCTCTTGGAGAAGCTCCTGTTGCAATGATTACAGCCTTAGCTTCATAAGAATCAACATGACCCTTAATTTTTTTTACTTGACCTTCAAGTTCAAGATCCTCAACCTCGTCCATAACAATTTTTGCGCCAAACTTTTTCGCTTGGTCAGCCATTCTCTTTCCAAGTTCAACTCCATCAATAGTATCAATTCCTGGATAATTTTCAACTTGGGTAGTTTCAGCAATTTGTCCGCCTTCAATTCCCTTTTCTATAATTAAAGTTTTCTTTTTACTTCTAGCAGCATAAAGACCTGCAGTTAAACCTGCTGGACCTCCGCCTATTATTATAATATCGTACATCCTATCCCTCCAATATATTTATTATACCCAAAATTATTTTTTTGTATATAATATATAGAGGTGATTAAATGGATTTTAAAATTAACTTATCAAGTACATACTTTTTTATAATAAATATATTATTTATATTATTATCTCTATTAATGAGTTACTTTCTTTTACGTAAAAAAAATGACTCTAGTCTAGAAAGTGATATAGATTTAAAATTCTACGAAAAAAGTTACCTATATAAGGGACCAAATTTTATATACAACACAATTATCGCAATGATTTTAAAAGTTTATGGCGACGGAAATTTAGAAATAGAAAAAAATTTTTATAAAAGTAAAAGTGGAGAAGAAAAAATATCCTACGAATTAAAAAACTTAAATTTTGATGCCCTTGATCCTGCCGAAAAAAAACTTTTCCAAATACTTTTTTCCTTTGAAGAGGATAAAATTTCAACTAGAACTTTAGATAGATTAAGAAGGACAGAACCAGATAATTACAACAAAAAATTTAACGAATTTATATATTTTCTTGAAGATGACATGGTTTTAAAAAAACTTTTAACAAAAGAAAAAAAGACTTTTAAAATTTTAATTTCCTTTGTAATCTTCTCCCTACTATTTTTCATAGGAGTAATAAGTGTATATAATGAAAAATTTTTTGGAGTTATTAGCATAATTCTATCCCTAGTTTTTTATGCAAGCTTAATAAGCAGTTTTTCAAAAATGACAGCTTTGGGAAACAAAAAATTTAAGGAACTAGAAAAAGTTGAAGAAGATTTATGTAAATGTAAGGTCTCAAAATCTGATGATTTTCTCCTTGCTCTTGCCTTTGGATTAAAAATTGAAAATTTAAAAGCACTTTATGAAAAATTAATTTTTGAAAATAAAATAAATAAAGATTATCAAATATTTTTTGACAGCGAATTTTATACAATTTTTAAAAAATCCCTAGTTGGCGATCACTTATTAGTTAGAAATTAAAATTAAAAAAAGAGTTGTGAAAAATCACAACTCTTTTATAATTATAAACTATTTAATATCACTCTTATTTTCTAAAAAAATCTTATTACTGTTCAAGAGATTTTTGTAATAACTATTATATGAAGGACTAATTTTTCTAATCAAGGGAATCCCTTCTTCATAATAATTATTTTCAATCATATATTTTCTTATCTTATCCCTAACTTTCTTTAAGATGCTATTTTCATAGGCTTCACTTTCCAAAAATTCTTCATAAGCCTTTACATTATCTTTGTTTTCCCTTAGCCAGTCCTCTATATTATAAGCCGCCTTAATTTTTTCACTGTTTATTTTTTCCAAATCTTCATTATTAAAATCTCTAGTCAAATTTTCTATATAATTTTTTTCTTCTTCTGTAAAATCAATTTCAGGAAGATGGTCCAAAAAATTTATATAATCATTAAAGGCTTTCTCTTCATCTTCTTTTAACTTTTCTTTTAAAAAGGGTTTATAAGCCATAAAAAAAGCTTGACCAAAATATCCTGGAAAAATTCTTGTAAGTTTCTCATAAATACTCTCTTCCTTTTCCAAAGAATTTAATTCATCAGTGATTTCTTTTAAATCATCGCCCATAATTATTCTTTCTAGCAAATCCTTTTTGACTTTTTCTAGTTCAACTTTATAATCCCTATCTCTTAATATTTTCCCGGTTTCATTTTTATTTGTATCTAAAATATTTTTTATTTCAGAAACATTTAGCCCAAGTCTTCTGTAAAGGGAAATTTTTATAAGCCTATTTAGGTCTTCCTCTGAATAATCCCTATAATTATTTTCCTCTATGGCTGGAGATATCAACTTTTTCTCTTCATAATACAAAATTGCCTTTCGTCTAAGTCCAGTAATTTTTTCAACTTCATTTCTTTTCATAATCCACCTCCACTTATAGTCTAAGCCTGCCCCTTGGGTTCAAGTCAATAAAATTTATAAAAAAAGATACCCACAAAGGGTATCTTCTTTAAATTATTTTAAAATATATTATTTATCTTATCTTCTGCCAAGTTCAGCATCGTAGATATAAAGACCTGCCCAGCTTTCGTTGATTCTTTCAAGTCTTTCGATAATTCCTCTGAAATTATCTTCTTCTTCAACTTGTTCGTCAACATACCATTGTAGAAGTGAAGTTACTCTGTGATCATTTTCTTCAACTGAAAGATCCACTAGTTTATTAATTCTTCTTGTAACTTCTTGTTCATGTTCATAAGCTGTCTTAAAAGTTTCTGTGAATGTTCCAAATTCAACTTCTGGTTTTTCAATTCCTTCAAGTTCTGGTCTTACATCTATTTCAAATAAGAATTGTCTTAACTTTTCTGCGTGAGCAAATTCTTCTTCTGCTTGTTTATTAAAGAAGTGAGCAAATCCATCCATTCCTTTATCTTTTACATAATTGGCCATTGAATAATAAATGTATCCAGATGCTACTTCAAAATTATATTGTTCATTTAATCCCTTTAATAATTTACTTTCCATAATAATAAACCTCCGCAATTTAATTTATTTTATACTATTTAGCCTCAAGCTATAATACTCATATTACTATGTTACCCTCATTTTTTTATTTAAAACATTTAATTAGAAATTCCTAAATTATCTATTGAAATTTTTGAATTACCCATAAATTTAAACTCAATTTTATTTATTTCATCTAAATTTATTTCACTATTTTTATTTTTAAAATCTTCTAGTGGAATTAAAACTGTCTGTGGCATAAATCTCTTTACATAATCACCTGTTAAATAGTCAGTTTTGTAGATAAAGGATTTTGTAATTGGACTTAAAATTTTATATTTTGATAAATTTAGTGAAGATGAATTTCCCCAAGTGTCTTGAATTTCTACACTAATTTTATCTGAATTTTCTTCATAATTTAAATTTTCCATGTCAAATTGTAAAAATTTTCCCCTTGGAATTTTTTCTGTAAATCTCAAGCCATAATTTGAACCTTTTTTTGCCTCCATAAAAACTGCAGTAGTTTTGGAATCACTTTCTCCATAATCATGACTATCTTCATAAATTTGATTTAAGTCATAAAAATTTATAATTCCGCCTTCTATTGAGCTTGTATTTAAGTCGTAATCTTCTTCAAAATTTGCAATTTTATAAAAACTTGAGTCCATATATCTGTTGTAGTAATTTGTCTTTGGAAGGTCATTATATTTATTTGGTCCTTCCCTAAAAATTTCTCTGTTATAAGTTTTTCCAAAGGCATTTTCCAAAAAGTTAAGGCTATAAATTGATAAAATTTCTCTTTGATCGTCGCCCTTTAATAGTTCTTTTCTGTTTAAGAAAAATCCCTCTGCTGGATCTAAATCATAATCGCCCCAAAGTGAATTGAAGTTGCCATGATTTCCATATCCAAAGTAAAGAGCTGCTTTAAAATTATCTTTCTTACCAGAAAATATTACATTGTCATAAAGAAGCATACCTTCAAAACCGTCTACGTCGGCGTCATTACTGCCAGCTATTGTAAGATAGTCTACATCCTTTAAAATTATACTCTTATCTGATGGTTCGTATTGATCGTAAGTTGGAGAAACTGTTATAACTGCCTTTATATTAAAATTATAGGCGTGATAAATATTTCCATCGTCAGGATGAAGATTTAGTTCATTGAAATTATAGGCTATAGCTGCTGCTTCTCCACCACGAGAATGGCCAAGTAGGGCTATATTTTCTGAGTCGAATTTGTTATAAAGGACGCTATCTTTAATTTTATTTCTCGAAAAAATATTTTTTATATTTTCTAGAAGTAGAACTGCTCTGGCGTCATTTTCATTGGAAAGACCAAATTTAAAAAATCCATTTAGCATATTTTCATCAACAGATACAAGGGCAATTCCTCTCTTGGCTAAATAGTGTCCTAAATAATCATAGCCCAAATAATTTTTTGTAGTGAATCTGTGATTTCCATGAAGGACAAATAAAACTGGCGCTTTTTGTAAATTTTTTGGAGCATAAATTCTTCCCTTAACTTCTGTTTCCTTTAAAGTCTTGCCAAAATATTTGTCTCTTACTTTTTTTATCCTACCACTATATCCTACAAAATCAGATAAATCTACAGGTCTTCCTTCATAATCAATTACTTCAACTTCATATTTTTCTGCTTTTGTGGCAATTTTATTTTTTTCACCTGCTAGATCATAGATTTCTCCGCTATTAAATCCAGGAAATAACATAAAATAAATAGAAGCTCCAATAATAAACGTGCTTGGAAGTAAAAATATAAGTGCCTTTTTCTTTTTATTCTTTGCAAAAGAAATTAAGGATTTTGCAAAGGCGACTATGACGATAAAAGCTATCCCAATAAAAATTACTTCAAAATAATCTATATCAACATAATATAGACACTCCTCATAAAAATATTTTATTCCATAAATTAAAAGCCCATAAACTGCGAGATTTTTTGTCCTAATTCTCTTTAAAAGTAGAAAAATAAATTTAAGTAAAAAGCATACTATAAGATAAAAAATAAAAAATAGTACCGCAAAAATTGTAAGAGAAAGAGCTTTAGGCACCTTAAAATCTTCTATGTAGTAATAAAAAAATGTGGCAGAAAATAAAGACATTATCGCCACAATTATAAAAGCAAATCCACTAGCTCTCCCAAAGTGTTTTTTGAAAAAATTATTTATTTTATTTGATATTTTTATTAAAAAATTATTTATTCTCATAATAAGGGGATAAGAAAAAACTTATCCCTAATCCCTCTCTAATTCTACAAGTTCACTTTCGTCGTACTCTTCTACATTAAGTGATTTTGATTCATTTATAAAAGTTTTGTTAAATTCACGAGTTCTCTTAATCTCATCAAGTTCAAGATAAACAGTTTCTTTTTCATCTTCAACCTCATACATAACCTTTACAAGTTCTTGTATTGTATAAGTTGATACTACTGTTGCCTTACCTCTTTTTGTTTTTACAATTTCGCCAGCTCTAGGCATTTTTTTGTTTATACATTCGTAGCCATCTTGTTCATACTTTAGGCAGCACATAAGTCTACCACAAATCCCTGAAATTTTTGTAGGATTTAAACTTAAATTTTGATCCTTTGCCATTTTTATTGACACAGGAGAAAATTCACTTAAAAAAGTTGAACAACAAGTTGGTCTGCCACAACAACCAAGTCCTCCAACAAATTTAGCTTGGTCTCTTACTCCAATTTGTCTTAGCTCAATTCTTGTTTTAAAAATTGAGGCAAGATCTCTTACTAATTCTCTAAAGTCAACTCTACCATCAGCTGTGAAGTAAAATAATAATTTTGAGCGGTCAAAAGTGTACTCGCATGAGATTAATTTCATATCAAGACCATGCTCTTCTACTTTTTGTTCACAAATTATAATTGCTTCCTTGGCCTTATTCCTATTTTCCACATTGATATTTTTATCTTCTTGGCTTGCTAAACGTATAACAGGTTTTAATTCTCCCTTTATACTTTCTTCATCTATATCTTTTAAAAGCTCAACTGCACCAAACTCAAGTCCACGAACAGTTTCAACTATTACATAATCTCCAATTTTTAAATCTATATCAATGGGATCAAAATAATAGATTTTGCCAGTTCTTTTAAATCTGATTCCAGCTATTTCTATCATCTAATTCCCCCTAATTCCATTAAAAGTGTCTCCACATTTAAGTCAAAATTTATATTTTTTTCCCATCTAATAAGGGCATTTATAATTGCATCATAGGATTTTATAGCTCTTTCTATATTTACATCCTCTAGTTTTAATAAATCTATTTTATCAATATTTACAATTTTTTCTTCTCTTCCACTTTTTACATAAACTAAATCCAAATACCAAGTTAGCATAAAATTTAATATCTCAGGAAAATCCTCACGATTATCTTTAAAAAATTTATGCTCGTCAAAAATAAATTCAGTATTTCTAATAATTTTATCAAGAACCTTTATTAGGTCCTCTCTTTTTGACAAAAGTTCTGGATCTTCAGAATATTTAAGGGCAAGACTAACATTTCCATTGGAAAGGCGAGAAAAAAGTCTTGCATTTTTTTCTGTAATATTTGCTTTTTTTAAAAAATTTTCTATTCTTTTTACTGTAACATCAGAAAATTTTAAAACCCTGCACCTAGAAATAATTGTCGGAAGAATTTTTTTCATGGTGTTTGAAATTAAAATTAAAATCAAATAATCCATTGGCTCTTCCAAAGTTTTTAAAAGTGCATTTTGTCCTTCTACTGTTACCTTGTCGAAGTCGTCAATAATTACAATTTTATGGCTTCCAGTATAGGGTTTAGAAAAAGAATTTTCAATAATTTCTTCAATTTCTTCTTTTTTTATATTGCCCTCACTTTTTACAATAAAAAGATCAGCATCCTCATAATCATCTATTCCACTAAAAAATCTAATAGATTCACTATCTTCTTTTAAAATAGCTCTCGCAAAATTTTTTGCGTGAGAAAATTTTCCTATTCCCTTTGGACCACAAAAAAGATAAGCGTGGCTGTAAGACTTATTTACTAAATCTTTTTCCAAGCTATTTATTATTTCATTATTTTCTAAAAACATTAAATTCTCTTAGACTCTTCTAAGTCCACAACAAAAATTGTTGCTCCAGAAACTTTAAAGTCACCTTCATCTATGTGAATATCTTCTGGTTCAGTTAGTTCCTTAAATATAGAATAGATTTTATCAAGATCACTTTCTTCACATCCTAATAAAAGTGTAGTATTACCTGATTTAAAAAAACCTCCAGTGGAAGAAAGTCTTGTAACATAAATATCTTCGTCTAAAAATCTATCAATTATGTCATCTGTGTATTTTTCTTGCACTATTGCTATCATCATTTTCGTATTCATAATATCACCTAAAACTTTTTAAAATCAACTACATCTATTACAAAAATTGTAGCTCCGCCAACTTTTACACTTATTGGCACAGGAATCATTGCTTGACCGGGAATATTTATTGGTTGAATAGTTCTTTTAACTTCTCTAGTTTTTGAGTTTTCTTCCAAAATTCCCATAAACTTATCTTTTTCTTCGTTTTCAATACCCGAAAGAAGTGTAACATTTCCAGATTTCAAAAAACCTCCAGTTGAGCTTATTTTTGTAACCTTAAAATTATTTCTGTTGAGTATTTTTATTAAATTCTCGCTGTCTTCATCTTGAACTATTGCGATTACAAGTTTCACAAAATCATCCTTTCTTTTAGAACTTTCATGCAGTCGCAAAAAACTTCCTCAATACTTTTACTAACATCTATAAAATAATAGTTGTCTTCTTTTTCCAAGTTGTTATAGTAGTCGCGAACTTTTTTGTGAAATTCATCTGGCTCTCTTTCAAGTCTGTCATAAGAAGACTCATCTTTTCTATTAAGAGTTTCTCCCCTGCTTCTAAAAACAAAGACAATATCTGGCTTAATCCTTCCCGTTGCAAAATTATTTATAGAAAGAATATCTTCCAAATTTTGACCCCTTGCATAACCTTGATAAGCAAGAGATGATAGGACATATCTCTCACAGAGAACTGTAGTTCCCTCCTCTAAGGCAGGGATTATTTTTTCATAAGTATGTTGAGCTCTTGATGCAGAATACAAAAGAGCTTCAGTCCTCATGTCCATTTCACTTAAATCTTTATCTAGTATGATTTCTCTAATTTTTTCAGAAATTCTTGTTCCACCAGGTTCTCTAGTTTTTATTGCTTTAACTTTATTTTTTAAAAGTTCTTCATAAACTAAATTGCAAATTGTGGATTTTCCAGACCCATCAGGTCCTTCAAATGTAATAAATGCACTCATTTAACTACCTCAATTTTATCTTTGTGAAGTCCAATTACTTCTATTCCTTCTCTTAAAAATCTTTCAATGCTTTCTATCGCGTTATTATCTATAATTTCACCAAAACTCACAAGAGGCACTCCTGGAGGATAAGCTGCAATAATTTCCTTGGAAATTCTTCCATAAGAATCCTTATAGGAAATATATTCTCCCTGAGATAAATTAGCTTCTCTTGGACTTAGTCCCATCTTTGGAATATCAAATTTAAAGGGCAAAATTTTCTTAAAATTATAATTGTTATAGGATAAAATTGCATTTCTTAATTTTTCTATTTCCTCTTTAGTATTTATTGGAGAAATTATGGCAAGAGCGTAATATAAGTCTCCCATCTCAAGCCTTATATTTTTATTTTTTAAAAAATCTTCTACAACTTCTTCGCCACTCATATCCCCAATTCTAAATAAAAATTTCATGGGGTCATTTCCTATTATTGACTCATGATATAAGTCAATATTATAATTAATATCTCTCTTTAAATTTTCAAGGTCTCTAGTCCTATTTTTTAGCTCAATTCTTCCGACTTCATCCATATATTTTAAACCTGCTTCAATTGAAAGCATAAATAAATAAGATGGCGATGTTGAGTTATAAATATTTACATACTTTAATAATTCTTCATGAGAAAACCTATCTGTTCCCCTGTGAATTAGGGCAGTTTGCGTAAGTGACGGAATCATCTTGTGAGTAGAATTTATAACTAAATCTGCTCCTGCATCTAGGGCAGAATATTTCTTTAAGTCTGAAAAATAAAGATGTGCCCCATGAGCTTCGTCTACAATTACTGCAATATTTTTTTCGTGAAGAATTTTTATTATTTCTTTTAATTTTAAAATTCCGCCATAGTAATTGGGACTTACTAAGACACAAGCAGAAATATTATTTTTTTCTATCTTATCTCTTAACTCTTTTTCATCAATGCCAAAATACATGGCCCTGTTTTTGTCATAAATTGTATTTAAATAAACTGGCTCTAAATCATTTAAAAGAAGAGCATTATAAATGGACTTGTGGGCATTTCTCTGGATTAAAATTTTATCTTTTGCTCTTGTCGCCATAGCTATAGAAATGTGAAGTGCGCCAGTAGATCCATTTGTAGTTATAAAGGACTCCTTTGATGTGAAAAGTTTTTCTATTTCCCTGTGAAGGTCCTTAATTGCTCCCTTTGGATTTAGGAGATTATCTGTGTCTAAAATTTCTGTCAAATCACTTTTTATGTCTAAATCAAAAAAATTTTTGCCCTTGTGAGCAGGCATACCAAAGGAAATTAAATTTTTTACTTTATCAATTTCATTTTTCAAAGGGCTCTTCATCTTTTCTCCTCAACTTCCTTTAATTATACTATAATTTAAAAGCATTTAAAAGTTATCCCTTTTTATAAAAATCTCCTTTTATAGAAACTTCGCCACTAGAAAGAGTAATTCTTTTTTCTCCTGTGTCTACAATTAAATTGCCCTTGTCGTTAATATCAACACCCTTGGCAGTATATTTTTTACCATTTAATTCAAAAGTTAGATCTTTTCCAATTACTAGGGAATGGGTCTTATAATATTCAATAATTTCCTTATCTTTTTTTTCATAATTATTTTCATAAAAGGCATTTAAAATGCTTGATAAAATTTCATTTCTTATAACATCAGTTCCAATATAACCTGCAATGTCCTTTAAATCTTTAAAACTGTCGTCCTTTGGCTCATTTACATTTATTCCAATGCCAACAATTACAGATTTCACACTTCTGGATTCAAAATCTGCATCAAGCTCAGATAAAATTCCACAAATTTTTCTGCCATTAATAAACAAGTCATTTACCCACTTTATTTGTGCAACTTTTCCTGTTGCTTCTTTTATTCCCTCTACCACAGCGACAGCTGCCTTAACTGTTGTCAAATCAAAATAAGAAAAATCATAAAAATCTTTAGGGTGAAGAATTATGCTAAAGTAAACTCCACTGCCCTTAGGTGATGCGAAACTCTTTCCTGTTCTTCCACGTCCACCCTTTTGCATGTCAGAAACTATTACAGTAAAATCTTTTACATCACTTGAATAAAGTCTCCTCTTGGCTTCAGTGTTAGTTGAATCTATTTCGTCATAGACAATTATATCAATGTCCTTTAATTCTTCCCTAAGTCCCTTTCTTATTCCTTCCTCAGATAATTTGTCATCCTTCTCCAAAAGTTTGTAGCCTAGTTTTGTTTGCGACTCAATTTGAAAGCCACTTTCCTTTAAAGTATTTATTGCCTTCCAAATTGCAGTTCTTGAAATATTTAATTTTTCTGCTAATTCTTGACCAGAAATATAATTTGCTCTATTTTTTTCTAATTCTTTTAATACAATATCCTTCGTTTTCAATATATCACCTTATTCTTGACAATTTTGTAAATCTACTGTAAAATAATTTTCTAGGCTATGGAGAGATGTCCGAGAGGCTGAAGGAGCCCGCCTGGAAAGCGAGTATACATGAAAATGTATCGGGGGTTCGAATCCCCCTCTCTCCGCCATCGCCATGCTAAGCGGGAAATTAGCGATGTCCTGTACCTGCAATTCGCTACAGCAGGGCTGAATTCCCATTGGAGGACTTTAATTTTGCAGTCTGCCCCTTATAAGTGGTGTTGATGATTGGGTCCTGCGCAACAGAAACTTATGAACCGTGTCAGATCTTGATCGAAGCAGCACTAAGTAAGATCTTTTGTGTGCCGCAAGGGTCGCCTAATTTGAGCTAACTGTAAGGGTAACGTGTGAGGTTAATTTTCGATATTGGGTGCATGGCTACATATAGTCCCATTTATTTGGGACTTTTTTTATTGCCCTTTTTTAAAAAATAAGAAACATTTAAAAGTTCTCCATCCTTTAAAATATTCTTTTCTCTCAAATGCTTTTCTGCTCTAGAGTAAAATTCTCTTTTTGAGCCTGTCACATAAAAATAATCTCTTATGTAATTTTCCTTTTTGTAGTTATAATCTTCTAAAATGGCATCAGTATTGGAAAAAATTTCAGTGCCAGTTTTTTCTAAATCAAAATATTTTATGAAAAAATCTTTTTTTAAATGAAGTCCACTTGAAGCCAAAAAAATTAAATCAAAGGAGCTTAAATCTAAAGAGGAAAAATATTCCTCTGAGATCATTTTAAGAATTTCATCAGCAATTCCATCGTTACAAGCATTTATAAGTAGTGGCACATCTATATATAAAACATCTGAATCTGTAAAATTTTCTAAAGTTTTTTCAGATGAAGTGAGTTTTGTCCCTAGACACAAGATTTTTTTATCCTTTAAATGTTTTTTTAATGCCCTTTCTCCAAATTCTGCTTTATCATTATCCTTAAAAAAATTTATGGCATCAAAATCCAAGACATAAATCTTTTTATCCTTTTTAAAAAATTTTTGCAAAAATTCTATTCGAGCATTTACAGCATCTCTTTTGTAAAGCCCATAATATTCAAATTTGTCATCAACATAATAGTTTAAATAGTCTCTTTTTACTTCATAAAGTCCTACAATGCCAGGACCTGTGTCAAAAACTGCCAAAGCCTTCACCTACTCTTACTTTGTATGTATACTTATAAATTTTTTTAAAATATAGATAAGCTTCTTCCAGGGATTTTTTATCTTGAAAAATTCCAAATATGCTGGCACCACTTCCACTCATAAGAGCAGCCGAATTAAAGGATCTCAATTTATTTTTTATCTCCAATAAATCTGGGTGCATCTTAAAAACAACATCTTCCATTTTATTTCTTAGATAAAAATTTAATTTTTCTATGTCTAAATTATAAAGACCCTCTAAAATGTTAGAAAAATCAATTCTCTTTTCCTCAATTTTTATTTTTTGGTAGACTTCTTTTGTTGATACGCCGTAGCCAGGGTTTATGATTAAAACATTTTCAAGTTCAATTGGCCTTAGGCTTTTTAAAATATCTCCTATTCCCTCCGCTATTTTTGTTCCACCAGTCATCATATATGTAAAATCTGCTCCAAGAATTTTTGAAATTTCTATAAGTTCAGATTTTGGAATTTTTAAATCGTAAAGCTCATTTAAGGCGTAAAAAGTTTGTGCTCCATTAGATGTTCCACCAGCAAGACCTGCTGCAATAGGAATATTTTTTTTAATCTCAACTTTAAAGGGAAGATCATAGCCCACTTTTTCTTTTAAGATTTCATAAGCTTTATATATTAAATTATCTTTATAATTAAAGGAAAATTCTGGTATTATTTCTAGTCTATTACTCTTAGTAAAAGTCATCTCGTCATATAGATCTGTCATTACCATTAAGGTCTTTATTTCGTGGTATCCTCCATCTATTTCTCCCAGAACATCAAGAGATAAATTTAACTTTGCATGAGCCTTTTTTTTAATCATAATACACCTCAAGTTAATTATAATTCATAATTTATTTTTTTGCATCATTGTAAAGTCTAGATTTAATATTAAAAAATTTTTAACAAAATTAAATTTGGGCAAAAAAATAAGCTGCCTAAGCAGCACTTATTTTACGAAATCATCTTTGCGTCTTTATAACTTACATCTTCATCTAAAACTGTAACTTTTACAGTAGAAGTAAGTACATCAGAGTAAGTATAACTTGCAGTAACAAGCTCTTCTCCATTAAAGACTTCAAGTACAAAAAGACTTGGATAAATTGCCTTTAAAACTCCCTTGCGAGTGACAATTTTTTTTCTGCCTTTATTGGCCTTTACAATAACTTTTTTTCCTATATGGTTTTCAAGCTCTTTCTTTATTAATTGCATTTGATTCATTTGATACCCATTCCTTCCAAAGACTTTTAATACTTGTTCATTATACTATAAAAATAAATTTCTGTCAAATAAATCTATAATTTTACTCCATAAATTTTTCTTTGTCAATAAATATTACAGTAATTTTTTTTGAAATTTTTTTATATATTTTATTTTTATAAAAAATATTTTTATAGTAGCTTTTTTGAAATTTTTATTTTCTTCAAATGTGTCTATAATCTTGTATTTTGTTAAATAATGCTAGATTTTTCAAGCGAACTATTGTATAATTATGTATTGTTATTAAGTGGATTGGAGGTATTGATGCAAAAAAACAAAAAAGTCATTCTCGGAATGAGTGGCGGCGTGGATTCATCCGTGTCTGCAATTCTTTTAAAGGAAGCTGGATATGATGTTACAGCTGTCTTTATGAGAAACTGGGCTGAAGATGACGGAATGTGCACTGCAAGAGAAGATTACATTGATGTTGTCTCTGTCTGTTCACAACTTGACATTAAATATTTTACTGTCAATTTTGAAAAAGAATATAGAGATAGAGTTTTTTCTTACTTCCTTAGTGAATACAAAAAAGGCAGAACTCCCAATCCAGATGTAATGTGCAATACTGAAATTAAGTTCAAGGCCTTTCTTGACTATGCAATGGATTTTGATGCTGACTATATTGCAATGGGACATTATGCCAGAACAAAAAAAATTGATGGGAAAACTTATCTTTTAAAGGGTGCCGATCTAAATAAGGATCAGTCTTATTTTTTGTCAAGAGTTAAGTCAGAAGCACTTGCAAAAACTCTCTTCCCTGTTGGTGATTTAAATAAGGCTGAAGTAAGGCGCATTGCTGAAAAATATAAGCTCTCTACTGCTTCAAAAAAAGATTCTACTGGAATCTGTTTTATTGGCGAAAGAGATTTTAATGAATTTTTAGATCAATTTCTTTTTACTAAACCTGGTAAAATTGTGGACGAAAAGGGCAAGGTAATTGGAGAACATTCTGGTCTTATGCACTACACAATAGGTCAAAGGCGTGGGATTGGCATTGGCGGCGTTGGAAGTGGTGAACCCTTCTTCGTTGCCGACAAAGATTTAAAAAACAATCTTTTAATTGTTGCTCAAGGTATTAATAATCCTGTGCTTTATAAAGATGAATTTGAAGTCGAAGATATTTTTTGGATTACAGAAAATCCTTCTCTACCTATAGATTTATCTGTTAAAATAAGATATAGAGCAAAGGATGAAGAAGCGACATTAGAAAATAATAAAGGTAAATATGTTGTTAAACTGAAAAAACCACTTAAGGGTGTTACACCTGGTCAAGTATGTGTTTTTTATCAAGGCGATGTATGTCTTGGTTCAGGTATTATAAAATAATTTTTGGAGGTATATATGAAATTAGTTTTAAACAAAAGAGAATCTAAAGGTAAAAACAAAGTTGATAAACTTAGAGCTAATGGTGAAGTTCCTGGAGTTCTTTATTCAAAGGGAAATGAAGCTAAATTATTATCAGGTCTTGAAAAAGATTTATTAAAAGCTTTTTCTGATGAAGGATATTCAAACATCTTTGAAATCGAAGTTGATGGTGAACCTACTTCTGTTCTTTTCAAAGAAGTTCAAATGCACCACATTAAAAATGCAATGGTTCACTTTGACTTATATGAAGTTGATATGAACACTGAACTTAGTGTTGAAGTACCAGTTGTTCTTGAAGGTAGAGATGAAGTTAAGGTTCAACCTTCTTCATTAATCCAAGTATTAAATGAAGTAACTGTAACTTGTCTTCCAAAATATCTTCCATCTGAAGCAATTGTTAATGTTGTTGATATGCAAATTGGCGATGTAGTAACTGTTGCTGATCTTGATATTTATGGCGATGAAAATATTAAAATCGAAGTTGATTCTGAAGAAACTGTTGCAACTCTTGTTGAACCAACAGAAGAAAAAGAACCAGAAGAAGGAGAAGAAGCTTCTGCTGAAGTTCCTACTGTTTCTGAAACTGAAGCAAAAGAAGAAACTGAAGAATAATTTGTATTTTAAAAGGGCTCTTGGAGCCCTTATTTTTTTGCAAGTTTTTTTCTTGCTATATTTTTTATTTAAATTATTATGAGATAAGTTTTAAAACTCCCCTTGGATCTTCTGCTATATTTTCTGTGTACTTCAAAAGCATTTCTCTTGAACCTGTGCCACACAAGACGCCAAGTTTTATGGTGTCCTTTCCAAAAATCATATCAACTTTAGAATCACCAACAATAATAATTTCTTCATCCCTTAGAGAATATTTTTCTTTAAAAATTTCAAGACTTTCAGTGCTAGGTTTCTTTTCATATAAATCTGCAGCTGCATAAAAATCTATAAAATCATTTAATTTTAAGTATTCCATAGAAAATTTTGCATTTCTAAAGTTATCTGATGTGAAAAGTCCAATAATTATGCCTCTACTTTTTAAATCACTAAATAAATTTTTTAGGTCGCAAGTTTCTACTATTTCTTCTTTATTTTCCTTTAAAAATTCTAAAAGAAAGTCGTCGATTTCCCTATATATTTCATCTATTTCTCCATCTAAAAATTCTGAAAAAATAAGAGCCAAGTCCTTTACTGTTTCTGATGATAAAATGGAATTTTCTTCCACTTCATTATTTTCCTTAACACCAATTTTCTTAAATAGCTTTTTCTTTTTATCTTCACTTAAATTTTTTTCATTTAAAAATTTTACAATTGAATCTACCCAAATATCTGAAAATTTGAGTAGAGTTCCATCTTTGTCAAATAAAATTGCCTTAATCATAGTAAGTCTTGAAGTTCCTTCCAAGTTTTTATTTTTTTCTCACTTTTATCCAAATTGTAGAAGTGGGGATTGGTAAAGCCATAAAGTTCTTTATCCTCACACCTCACATTTGCCCTTACATAGTGATAATTTTCATCTAAATCTAAATTTACTTTTAAATTATCTTCATAAGTTTTAAAAATTTCGCCATCTACTATTAATTCTATATGAAGTTTTTTACCATGGAAAGTATTTTCTTCTAATTCCATGACAAATTCACTGTCGCCAATCTTTTTAAGTTCAAGTAATTTTTCACGAGATACAGAAATTTTACCTGCAAGCATGGATCTTTTTATTTCATCTTTTGAAAGATTTTTTGCATGTATAAAGGTCTTTGGATCTCCAAGAAGTGATGGATAATCTGCATTTTCATATTTTTCACTAGGATAAAGATGGGAATCACTTCCTCCAATTCCATAGACTTCGTAGCCATTTTTAAGAAGTATATCCCAAGCCTTTAAAGCTTTTTCCATGGCATCAATAGAAGTCATATAAGTTGGATCATTTATTATTTCCATAAATCTTAAGTCCTCTAAAGAATATTCGCCAACTAAAAATTCATATGTTTCCATAAAGGGATGGTTTATTGAATATATTTCTCCTTTTAAATCTTTTAAAACTTCTAGCATCCACTCTTCTCTATTAAGCCCCTTAATTGAATGCTTTTCGAAAACTGACTTATTAGTGAAAAATACATTTACATGACCAAATTTTGATGTTATTTCTGTTCCTTCAATAATTAATAAGTCTGTGTCAGGAAATTTAGTCTGATTAAAATTGTGGTCTGTTGGAGAAAAAAATGAAAGTCCTCTTTTTTTTGCAACTTCTATATTCTCTTCTTGTGATAATTTGCCATCAGAATAAAAAGTGTGAGTGTGAAAGTCTCCAGCATACCACTTCTCTTCCCTGCACTTTATTTCATCTTTTTCTATTTCAATTTCTTTTATTGCATCAAGGGGACTTTTTTCATCTTCAATTTTTAAAAGGACTTCTCCTTCTTTATAAAGAAGATAAGTTATTCTATAGTCCCCACTTTCTAAATTTTTAAAGCCATTAGAGGATTTTAAAATATCCCTTGCCATAAATCTTTCTACATCTCTATTTGCAGTGATGCTTCCCACGATTTTATCATCTCTATAAATAAATAGGCTTATAAAAAATTTTTCTCCCCTTATGCTAAATTTTAGAGAATCCCCATTTAAGTCTTCTAAATTTACATTCAATTTAATTTCACTGTAGCCATCTTTTAAATTTTCTATTATATTTTTCATATTTCTCCTTAAAAAAAAGCTTTGGGAATTACCCAAAGCTTGATTTTTTAAATTTTTATTTGTTTAATTCATCAAGTGCTTTTTGTGCAGTTTTTGCTGCTTCGTCAAGAGCAGTCTTTGCATCTACATTTTGAAGTTCAACCTTATCTGCTGCAATTGAAAGTGCATCTGTAATTTTTCCATCAGTTGGGTCGATAAAGGCAGGAGATGCGTGCATTGCTTGTTCATAAGGAACTCCTGCATAAGGATTTTCTTTTATAAATTTTTTATATTCAGCAACATCTGCTGCAGATTTTCTTACTGGAATGTAACCAATTTTTTCTGACCACTTAGCAGAAACTTCTGGACTTGTGAAATAAGCTATCCATTCATAAGCTGCTTTCTTTTGTTCTTCACTAGCTGCTGCAGGCACAAGAAGTGAGTGAGCATTTGCTACTGGCTTTCCTGGGTTTCCATTAAGTCCTGGTTGTGGGAGAGAAGAAATTTTTGTAAAGTCAAGATCTCCCTTGTCTCCTGATGAACCAGTGTAAGACATAGCTTCTCCATTCATTACATTATCAATAGTTCTATACCAATATTCCCAGCCTTGTCCGCCTGATTCAATTTTTGTAGTTTTATTTTCAAAAATTTGTTGTCTAACAAAATTCCATGAGTCAACCCATTCCTTGCTGTTGATTAAAACTTTTTTGCCATCATCAGATAAAATTTTTCCACCATTAGATAGAGCAAGGTCCATTAAATTTTCATGATTATACATTACAAGGTGTCCCCATTTTGCTATGCCCTTGTCTTGAATTTCTTTTGAATATTTAAAAGTATTTTCCCAAGTGCTATAAACTTTCTTTGGATCAAGACCTGCTTTTTCAAGTAAATCCTTTCTGTAATAAATAACTTGAGTTGTACCATAAGCAGGGAAACCATAAACCTTTTTGTCTACAATTGCTGGTTTCATAAATACATCTAGATAATCATCAAGAGGAGTTCTGTCATCCATGTATTTTGTTAAATCTGCAAGCATTCCATCTTTAACTCTTAATTCAATGTTTGAGCCAATATAAACTGCTGGTGGTTCTTTAGCTGCAATAGCTGCTTGAACCTTTTGAAAAGTTTCATTGTAGTCAGCTTGTTGAACTCCAACAACTGTTACCTTGTCTTGTGATTCGTTAAATTCCTTAATAATTTCTTCCATAGTTTCGCCAGCAACTGATCCAAGTCCATACCAAAATTGAATTTCAGTTCTTCCCTTTGAATCTGCTGTTTTTTCTTCTGTCTTCATTGCATTTTTTGCAGAGCTAGAGCAGCCTGTAAAAAGCATAAGTCCGCATAGCATAATTAATGCTGTTTTGAATAATTTTTTCATTTTTTCTCCTTTAAATTTTTTATGTTAATTAATATTAACCCTTAATACCGCTATCAGAAATTCCCTTTATAAACCACTTTTGTAAAACAATAAATAGAATTAAAAGAGGAAGAACTGAAATAGTGTTGCCCGCCATTAAAAGGGGCAAATTTTCACCAAAATTTCCCTGTGATGTGAAAAATTTATTTAAACCCACGCTTATCAAATACTTTGACTTTGAATTTGTAATAAGTGAAGGCCACATGTAATTGTTATACATTGTTACAAATTGAATTAAGGCATTTGTAAGTATTGTCGATTTTGAAATTGGAAGGACCACCTTTAAAAGTATGTCCAAATCACTGGCACCGTCCATCTCAGCAGCTTCTATTAACTCTTTTGGCACTTCTTTAAAAGTGTTATAGAGCATATAAATTGTAAAAACTGCCACTGCATTGGAAATAATAATCCCAGATAAAGTGTCTATTAAATTTAATTTTGCAAGTATTACATAACTTGGCACATAAGTTGTGGCAGCTGGAAGCATATAAGTTAAAAGTATACCCTTAAACATTAGACCTCTCAGTTTAAAAGAAAATCTATACATACCATAGGCAAGCATTACTCCAGTTATAATTTGAAGAATAACTATTACTATTGATGTGACAATTGAATTTATAATATATAAATCAAAGGGCGCTAAATTTAAAGCTCCTATAAAATTTCTCAAATCTAAAAAATCTGGCATAAAGCTAAGAGGCTTTCGCATAATAGATTCTGTAGTTTTAAAAGAATTTGACATCATCCACATTAGTGGAAAAAATGTAATTATTGATAAAATTATGAGAACAAAATGTCTACCTATTTTTTTCATCATGATTCTACCTTCTTTCTCATAAAAATCATAAGAAGAGAAAGAATTGCAGTAATTAAAACAATAATAAGTGACACTGCACTTGCCTTTCCCATATTAAACTCTTCAAAGGCCATTTGATAAAACAGATATAAAAGTGTCCTTGTGGAGCCAGCAGGTCCACCTCTTGTTAAAACTGAAAACTGATCATAGGCTTGAATTGATGTGATTAAATTCATAATTAATAGAAAAAAAGTTGTCCTCTTTGTCATTGGAAAATAAATATATTTTATTTTTTCAAAAATATTTATTCCTTCAAGCTTGCCCACTTCAAATAAACTATTGGGAATCTTGCTCATGGCATCGGTGTAAAATAACATTGCCCAGCCAGAGTTTTTCCAAATAGTTACTATAATTACAGCTATCATTGCTGTATTTTCATTAGATAACCAGTCAGGTCCACTTATACCAATCATGGCAAGGCACCTATTTATAAGACCAACATCCCCTCTTAACATCCAGGACCAAACAATTGACATGGCAACCATGGGAGTGACCCAAGGTGAAAACAAAAATCCCTGATAAATTACCTTTCCCCTAAAATTTCCTTGGAGAAAAAGCGCAAATACAAATCCAAAAAATAATACAGGCACAAGAGTTCCAATTCCAAAGACAAGGGTGTTTTTTAATGCTTGCCAAAAAAAATCATCTTGCAAGATGTATTTGTAATTTTCTACTCCAACTAAGTCAAAATTGGGACTTACATAATTCCAATTTGTAAAGGAAATTAGAAGGGATGCAAGCATTGGCAAAAACCAAAAAATTATAAGTGGGGCTAAGGGAATAAAAAAATAAATAAAAAATTCTTTAAGTCCAAGCCTTCTCTCATAAGACTTTCTTCCACTAACTCTCATAGTTTTCACCTATAAAAATTCTGTCTCCAGAATTCCTGTCAAAGAAATAAGCCTTATCTCTTGGGATTTTTACAAAAAGTTCTCCATTGTCTTTTGGATTTTTTTCAAGGTCGCATTTTAAAATTATTTTATTGTCAAATAATTTGCCAGAAATATTATAATCAGACCCCAAAAGTTCAATTAAATTGACGCTAAAAGGCATGCCTTCATCTCTTGAAAGTTCAATAGATTCTGGTCTTATGCCAAGAGTTACTAAGCCATCTTCTAAATCTATTCCACTTAAAATTTTATTTTCTTCCTTGTCATAAAAGATCTTATCCTTTATTTTTCCCTCAATAAAATTCATTGCAGGAGACCCTAAAAATCCTGCCACAAAGGCATTAATTGGATTAGTATAAAGTTCTCTTGGGCTTCCAATTTGTTGAATTATTCCATCATTTAAGCAGACAATTCTTGTTGCCATTGTCATTGCCTCAGTTTGATCGTGAGTTACATAAATAACAGTAGAACCCAACTTGTTTTTTAAATTTACAATTTCTTCTCTCATTTCAACTCTTAATTTTGCATCTAAGTTTGATAGAGGTTCATCCATTAAGAAAATGTCAGATTCCTTTACAATTGCTCTTCCCAAGGCAACTCTTTGCATTTGTCCTCCAGAAAGATCCTTTGGCTTTCTATTTAAGTAATTTGTAAGATTTAAAATTTCAGCAGTGCTTCTAACTTTCTCATCAATTATTTTCTTGTCAAGTTTTCTGATTTTTAATCCAAAAGCTATGTTGTCGTAGACAGATAAATGAGGATAAAGTGCGTAAGACTGAAAAACCATAGCAATGTTCCTATCCTTTGGGGCAAGATCATTGGATAATTTTCCATCAATGTAAAGTTCTCCGCTAGTTATGTCTTCAAGACCTGCAATCATTCTTAGACTAGTGGACTTGCCGCAACCTGAAGGACCAACAAAGACGATAAATTCATTTTCTTTTATGTCAATAGAAAAATCTTTTACAGAATAATCTTCATTTTCTTCATACTTCTTGCAAATATTTTTTAAGCTAATTTTGGACAATTCCCCTCCTCCTTTCACCTCAACCATTCTACTTATTAATTAAATAGAAAAAATATATAGAAAGTAAAGAATTTGTAAAGTGGGACAATTTTATTATTATTTTTTTCGCAAAATAAAATTTGTTAAATAAAAAAAAGATACTCCTATAAGAATTTATAGTAAGTATCTTTTTTCGATTAAATATTAATCTAAGAAAATAGAATTTTTAATTAAACTTCATATCCAAGTTTAATTAATTCCTTTCGTATTTCTTCTCTAAGCTCTTTGCTACAAGGACGAAGTGGAAGACGTGGTGCTCCAAAGTCAAAGCCCAACAAATTTAGCACCTCTTTAACGGGAGCAGGATTTGGTTCAGATTCAATTAAAATAGATAATCTTCTTAAAGATTCATCAATTTTTAAAGCTTCCTTCCAATTATTTTCCATTAATAAATCATACATCTTTACCAATTCTTGTGGCACGATTGTACACATAACTCCTACGCCACCACTTCCACCTTGACATAAATTTGCAAGTATCATATTTTCACGACCTGTTGCACTTTCAAAGTAATCATTTTTTGTTCCTTCAATTACTTTATTTGTAAGAGTTGGATCAGTGCAATGTTTCATTCCTGTAATATTAGGGACCTTCGCCAATTCAATTATATCTTCAACGGGCAATTCTACATTTGTATTATGTGGAACATTATATATACATACTGCCAAATTTGGAAAAGTTTCTGCAACTTTTCTGTAATAATCTTTTGTAGCTTCAAAGCCTGGTTGTAAATAGTGGGGTGTAACTAAAAGGATACTTTCATATCCTAAATCAACAGCATACTGTGTTAGTTCAAGAGTTTTACTTAAACTATGACATCCCGTAGTTGCCATTTTTGGAATTCTATCCCCAATAGCCTCTGCTGCAATTTTAAAAAGTTGCTTGCGTTCCTCTATTGACATTGTAGACCATTCACCTGTACTACCTCCAACACAAATACAATGAACTCCTCTTTCAATGTCATAATTTAATAAGCGCTTATATTCTTCTTCGTTAATTTTGTCATCCTTTGTAAAAGGTGTAGGTGGTGCAGGAATGATTCCCTTTGGTGCATATAATTTTTTCATGATAATATCCTCCTTGTCATTTTGCTTAGAAATCCTTTACCTCCTTATTTTAACATATAGTTAATAAAATCAAAATTATTTCCATTTAATATTAAAATAATAAAACTCTATATCTTTATAAAAATTTTTATAAAAAATCCCCGATATTAATCAGGGATCATTAAAGTAATTTATTTATTTTCAAACCATTCTTTCATAGTTCTCATAACTTTTCTAAGTTCGTCTTCCTTTATGACATAGGGAACCATGCTGTAAATATATTTTAAAAATGGTCTTGCAAAGACTCCTCTTTCGTAGGCAAATTCTTGGAAACCTTCTATATCTTTTCCATCTTTTAATTCAATACATACACATCCACCCATTACACGCACTTCTTCTATCTTTGGATGAGAAAATCCTTCCATCTCTTCTTTTTCAATTTCTTCAATTCTCTTAATTTTGTCCATGAAATTTTCTTCTTCAAAAATTTCTATTGCACGAAGAGAAACTGCACAGGCAAGGGGATTTCCCATAAAAGTTGGACCATGCATTAGGGCGTGAGTAGGCTCATCATCATAAAAGGCGTCAAAAACTTTTTTATTGGCAACAGTTGCTGCGTGACCAATATAGCCACCAGTTAATGCCTTTCCAAGGCAAATTATATCCGGCAAAACTAAGTCTGCAACAAATCTATTACCCGTTCTTCCAAATCCAGTTGCAACTTCATCAAAAATCAAAAGCACCTTATATTCGTCGCAAAGTTCTCTCGCTCTTTCAAGAAAAGAAATATCATACATTCTCATGCCGCCTGCACCTTGTAAAAGTGGTTCAACTATAAAAGAATTTAATTTGTCTCCATATTCTTCAAAGGCTTTTTCTAGGGCAGGAATTTCTGTTGGAATGTGAACTACATATTTGCTTTTGCCATAGGCTTCTAGGACAAAGTGATAGTCTTCGTCGTCGCCAACTTCCATAGTTTTAAAAGTATCGCCATGATAAGCGTGGTTAAGGGCAAGGACCATAGTTCTATTTTCTTCACCCTTATTCATGTAAAATTGAAGTGCCATCTTTAAGGCAACTTCAACTGAAACTGATCCAGAATCAGAGAAGAAGGGATAGTCCAAATCACCTGGCAAAAATTCTTTTAATTTATTCGAAAGTTTTTCCACTGGATCGTGAGTGAGACCACCAAGCATTACATGAGAAAATTTATTCACTTGATTTATAATTGCTTCATTTAACTTTTCATTTTTGTAGCCGTAAATATTGCTCCACCAAGAAGATACAGAGTCAATCATTTTATTATCTTTTGTGTAAAGATATATTCCCTTGGCATCAATTACCTTGTAGGGTGGCTTCATGGTTTTCATTTGTTCATAAGGATACCAAATCATAATAACTCCTATTCATAAATTTCTTTTAAAACTTCTAGATCAATATCAAGGTCTTTATCGCCCTTTTTCACACAGGCAAGAACTTTAAGACCGCTCATGATTTCACACATCTTAATGTTATCTTCTTGCATAACATCGCCAGGAATGTAATTGTTAAAAATTATTCCCTTGACCTTCATGCCCTTTTCCTTCATATAAAAAGCAGTTAAGACTACACTGTTTATTGTTCCAAGACCTGCATCAGCTACAATTATTGATGAAAGACCACATTTTTTTATAAAGTCTTCTAAGAAAATTTTTTCTTCATCATATCTTAGGGGACACAAAATTCCACCAGATCCTTCTAAAGTTATGAAGTCACATTTTTCCTTTAATTCATCAAATTTTTCTATTACAAAATCCAAATCAATAGGACCGCCTTCTATTCTTGCTGCCAAGTGTGGAGAATAAGCATTTTCATAAACATAGTGGCACATTTCATCAAGTGGCTCATCTATATTTGCAAAATCTTTTACAAATTTTGCATCTCCTGGAATTAATTTTCCATTTTTATCTCTTACATTTCCACTCATGGCAGCCTTGTAGTAATAAGATTTAGCTTCGGCTTCAGCTAATTTTTTTACTAATAGACCTGCAACATAGGTCTTTCCAATTTCAGTTCCTGTTCCTGTTACAAAAATATTTTTACTCATTTTTTTCTCCTTAGTTATAGCTCTTATTTACAATTGGGATTAATCTCTTGCCGAGAAAAGCTCCCACAAAACACAAAAATATATCTCCTGGCACTGCAAGTAGGAAGCAGTAAATTATAATTGCCTTTACTCCAATTGGAGATGCCAAATAAAAATTGCTGATAAAGTAATAGTAAACCATGCCAAATATGTAAACTATAGCTAGTCCCACGAAGTTTGCAGTAAGAAGTCTTTTCATGTCTGGTCTCTTTTCTTTATTTGCAATTTTTCCTGTAGCGTAGGCACCCACTGCAAAGCCAACTATGTATCCAAAAGTAGGCTTAAAGATATATCCAAATCCTCCACCCTCTGTGAAAACTGGAAGTCCTATTAGACCCAAAATTATGTAAACAAGAACACAAATTGCACCAAGTTCTGGACCTAAAAGTAAACCTGCAAGCATAGTAAATAAAAGTTGCAAGGTAAAGGGTAAAACCGGTATGGGAATTCTAATAAAAGTCCCCACAATAATTAATGCCACAAATAGAGAACATAATACTAATTCTCTCGCTTTTAAATTTTTCAAATCTTCCTCCAAATTTTAAAAATTGTAAACAATTACTTTAAATAAGTTAACACTCGCAATGATTTTTGTCAACTATTTTATTTTCTTAGTTAACTTTTATGTAAAAAAAAAAGAGTTCACTAAGAATCTAGTGAACCCTAATTTTTTAATTTGACTAAATTTTAATTTACAGAAATTCTATTTTTGTGCATGTAATAAACTGCAAAAAATAAGGCTATTGTTTCTAAAAGCATTGGAATTAGTATTCCTATTCCCATCCCCCTCATGAACACATCTCCATTGTTAAGGAATAGTTCTATATTCGTAAACAAGTCAAATTTGTCTAAGATATAGATTACTGCTCCTTCTATCATTCCTAGTCCTATATATACAAGGACTGGTCCACCTAGTCCAAATCTTCTTAGTTTTTTACCACCACCAAGTGTAACTGCGAAGATTATGCTAATTATATTATTAAATAAAGCTATTAAGACCCAAGCAAGTAATACTAATATGTTTCTTACTCCAACTTCATTAATTGCCTTACTTATATCTGCCCAAGTTATATTTACTACTCCACCATCAACAGATGGAACTGCAACAAATAGGAAAACCATTAATCCTAAATAGAGTGAATAGATAATAAACATTATAAGATAATATAAAAATCTTGAAAAAGTTTTTGCTGAAGGACTTATTGGTGTTGATTCATAAAATAAGGCGCTGTCGCCAAAGAACATATTATAGTCGCCAACTATAACTGTTATAGCTGCTGCCATGTAACCAAACATTAGGGCCATCACGCCTAGGACAATTGCACTGTCTCCAACTTCATTATTAACATTTGAAAATAATAATCCAAAAATAATTAGGGCTACTGGCAAAATTGGAATGAACCAATTATATCTAAAGTGATTTTTTATTTGATGTCCAAGTAATTTTCCCATTAAAATACCTCCGTAAAGTAGTCTTCTATACTCATATTCTTTTCACTTCTTATTTCATCTACTGTCTTGTTAAGGCTAATCTTGCCTTCTGAAAGGAAGAGAACCCTGTCAAGTAGTGGTTCGATTTGATTTATTAAATGAGTTGATAAAATAATTAGAGAGTCTTCTTCAAAATTATTTAAAATAGTTTGGATGATTGCCTTTCTCGCCGAAGGGTCAACTCCAGAAATTGGTTCGTCTAAGAGGAAGATCTCTGCCTTTCTTGAAAGACTAAGGGCAATTTGCATTTTTTCTCTCATACCCTTACTCATTTCTTTGACCTTGGCTCCTTGTGGAAGTTTAAATTCTTCATAAATCCTGTAAAACTTTTCTTCGTCAAAGTCCTTGAAGAATTTTTTATAAGTTCTAACAACTTCCTTTACAGAAAGCTTGTCGCTAAGAGCAAACTTATCTGGTTGATAAGAAAGAATTTCTGCCGTCTTGTAAGAAATTTCTTCTCCATCAATTACCACACTTCCCTTGTAAGTTTTTTCTAATCCTGCAAGGATCCTAAGTAGGGTTGACTTACCTGCACCATTGGGACCAACAAGTCCTACGATTTGTCCCTTTTCAAGTTCTAAATTTAAATTATCAAGGACTTTATTTTTGTAGCCCATAGATAAATCTTTTATTTCTATTTTACTCATATTTCCCTCCAATACTCATCTAAAAGTTTTATTGATTTTTCCTTTGTCAGTTTAAGTTCATCTGCAACAGTGATTAAATCGTCGCAGGACCTATAAAAAGCTTCCTTTGCCATATCATTAATTTTTTCCTCGTCCTCAGTTATAAATCTTCCACTAGTCCTATTTGACTTGGCAAGACCTTCTCTTTCAAGCTCTTGCAGTGCCCTTTGCACAGTATTGGGATTTACTCCATAAATTTTAGCTAAGTTTCTAACTGTGTCCATCTTGTCTCCACTTTTCCAAACTCCACTTGAAATTTTTAACTTAAAATCTTCAAGAAGCTGTAAGTAAATAGGTCTATTATTATCAAATTCCATATAAACCTCCTCTTCTATTTAGAAATTTCTAATATATTTTTTGAATTTAAAAAATTTTAAGCAATAAAATTTTTGTACCTTTGTATTGATTCCTTAATACAATAGTTATTATAATAAAATTATTTTACAAAATCAAGAAAAATTTTTTATTTTATTAAATTTTTTTAAAAAAATATAGCATAATGTAAAATTGAATTTATTATATACCACAATGCTTTACTTTATCTTCTTGAAATGTTATTATTAATTAGCTAAAGGAGGTTTTTTATGAACGAATTACTAATAATATTTTTAATAATGGTCCTTGGTTACGCCTTTGGACATATTAATTTTTTTGGAATAAAATTTGGCGCCTCAGCAATTTTAATTGTTGCCCTTTTCTTTGGGCATTTTGGCTTTGAAGTTCCAAAATTTTTAGCAAAATTAGGACTTGTCCTATTCCTTGCACCAATAGGATTAATGGCTGGACCAACTTTTATGGCAAACATTAAGAAAAACGGAGTTTCCTTTTTGGCAATTTCCTTTATTACAACAGCCGTTGGCGGGGTTTTAATAGTATTAATTTCAAAATTATTTAATATTGAATTATCACTTTCTATGGGACTTGCCACTGGAGCCATGACATCTACATCAATGCTTGGAACAGTAAAGGGTCTTACAACTTCAAATTTACCTGGAGTTGGCTACGGGATTGCCTATGCCTTTGGTGTTGTTGGCGTTGTTTTAATTGTTCAACTTGTACCAAGAATTTTAAAGGTTGATATTGATGAAGAAAACAAAAAATTAATTCTTCCTGTAGAACACGATACTGAGGAAAAAGTTGAAGCAAAAGATTTAATAAATTTTGAAAAAAATGGACTATTTGCAGTTGCACTTGCTTCAGTTCTTGGTGTTTTACTTGGATCAATAAAAATACCTGTTGGCGATAGTGTTAATTTATCCCTTGGTGCAGGTGGTGGATCCTTAATTATGGGTTTAGTACTTGGACATTATGGAAGAATTGGAAAAGTTAATTTAACTGTTTCTAATGAAAGACTTTCACTTGTTCGTGACCTTGGCCTTGCCTTTTTCCTTTTGGAATCAGGTGTAAGTGCTGGTACTGGATTTGTTGAAGTTATAACACAATATGGTGCAAAATTATTTTTAGCGGGAGTTATTATGACACTTGTTCCTGCTCTTGTATCCTTATTTGTTTCTTATAAAGTTTTCAAGTTGCCACTATTTGCAGCACTTGGTGCAACAACTGGATCAATGACATCAGCACCATCTCTTGGAGCCCTACTTCAAGTTACAAATGATGACAAAGTTTCATCTTTTTATGCAGCTACACAACCAACTGCAACAGTAATGATGGTATTCTTGCCACAAATTATAAATGTATTTTTCCCAGTTAGCTAAAATTTAAAAGAATAAAAAGTTAAATTTGTAGAAATTTTCTACACGAAAAAATCCTAAAGCTTAAATAGCTCTAGGATTTTTTTATTTTCTATCTTATTTATTTTCTTTAACTTTTCTATTCTTTTTATTTTTTACTTTTTTAAGTCTAAAAAAGTCTTCTCTTTCTTTTTCTGCTAATATATCTTCAATTTCTCTAATAATGTGCTTGTACTTAGGAATTTGAATTTTATCAAGAGCATTGGCTCTTTTTGCAGTCTTTTTTATTTCATTTGCAAGTCTAAAAACTGAAGTCTCAATCTCTGCAAGTTCATAAATAACACGTAAAATTTCAGAAATATTTATCTTTGCTCTATCAAAAGCTGCATTAGATTGATGCAGAGAATAATCTGCCTTGACTTTAGTCTTTTCATATTTAATTTTTGGAAGTTCAAGACCCATTACTGAACGAGAAATAACTTGATATTCCTTTTCAAGCGGTGCAGTTTCTCCCATTTCCTTTAAAGAAAGTGCCCCCATAGAAATTGTGGCTTCAGTTAGCTCAGCATAAGATTTTTCAAATTTTTCTTCTATTTCAGATTGAAGCTTCTTTGCATTTTTATTTAAGTCCATCATTTCTTTTATTAGGACAGTTCTTTTCTTATCAAGAAGGTCATAACCCTTCTCTGCAAGTACAAGAGCATTTTTTGATGCTATTAAATTTGCCTTAGTAGGAGTTACCTTAATTGCCATTCTTATCACCTAAATATTTTTCTTTTAACTTAGGATCAATTCTATCAATCATTTGAGTTGGAAGTATCTTTAATAATTCCCAACCTAAATCTAGGGTTTCTTCTATATCTCTATTTTCATTTTGGTCTTGTGTCAAAAATCTCTTTTCAAACTCATTTCCAAATTTTAAAATTAATTTTTCATCATCAGAAATATCATCTTCACCAATAATTTGTGCAAGTGCTCTAGTTTCTTGTACCTTTGAGTAGGATGCAAAAAGTTGTGAAGATAAATCTGGGTGATCTTCTCTTGTATAACCTTCGCCAATTCCATCCTTCATAAGTCTTGATAAAGATGGAAGTACATCAATTGGTGGATAAACTCCCTTGGAGAATAAATCACGACTTACAACAATTTGTCCTTCTGTAATATAACCAGTTAAGTCAGGAATTGGGTGAGTGATATCATCATTAGGCATTGTAAGAATTGGAATAAGAGTTACAGAACCTTCACTATCCTTAATCATACCTGCTCTTTCATAAAGAGCTGCTAAATCAGAATAAAGGTGTCCTGGATAGCCCTTTCTTGATGGTACTTCTTCTCTTGATGATGAAACTTCTCTTAGGGCTTCAGCATAAGATGTTATATCTGTCATTATTACAAGAACTTGCATATTTTTTTCAAAGGCAAGATATTCTGCAGCTGTTAGGGCACATTTTGGTGCAATAAGTCTTTCCATAATTGGATCATCTGCATAATTTATATACATTACTACCTTGTCAATTACACCAGAGTTTTTGAAGCTTTCTCTAAAGAAATCAGCTTCGTCATGTTTTACACCAATTGCAGCAAAGACTATGGCAAAGTTATTTTCTCCAGCTTCATCTGCAATTTTTGCTTGTCTAACAATTTGTGCAGCAACTTCATTATGAGGAAGACCTGAACCTGAAAAGATTGGAAGTTTTTGTCCTCTAATTAATGTCATAAGTCCATCAATGGAAGATATACCTGTTTGAATAAAGTTTCTTGGGTACTCTCTTGCTGATGGGTTAATTGGTCTACCATTGATGTTATATACATCATTGGAATAGATGGCACCGCCCTTATCTATAGGCTCAGCTGTTCCATTAAATACTCTTCCTAAAATTTCTCCAGATAGAGGAATTTCAAAGGGATGAGCAGAAAATTCTACCTTAGTATTTTTTGTGGAAACACCTAAATTGTTGCCAAAAACTTGTACAATTGCCTTATCGTCATCGATTTTTATAACTTGACCAATTTCTGATCTCTTGCCGTCTTTTGATTTAATTCTTACAACTTCACCATAACTAACTCTGTGAAGATTTGAAAGTTCTAGTAATGATCCCTCAATTCTATCAAGTGTTAAATATTCTTTTTTCATTCTACATCACCATAATTTGCACTAAGCTCTGAATAAAAGTCGTTAATTTCGTTATTTAAGCTTACAAATTTCTTTAAGTTTTCGTTTTCTATATCGTATTTCATATTAATTACTTTTCCGTAAAGAGCATCGTTCTTTATTACTGAAATTGGAATTTTAAGTTTTAAAGCTTCCTTGCCCTTTTCATAAAGATTATCTATTGTCTTTAACATTTCAAATTGTTTTTCAAGTGGCACAAAGGTGTCAATTGGGTTAAAGGCATTTTGTTGCAAAAATCCAACTTTTACAACACGACAAATTTCAAGTACTAGTCTTTCTTCATCTGGAAGGACATCTTCTCCAACTAGCATTACAATTTCATTTAATTTTGCTTCTTTGTGAAGTAAATCTAAATATTTTATTCTCAAATCTGGAAGATCTCCATCAAGTTTCATGTCGTAATAATTTTTAAGAAGTGGAATGTATCCAGAATAAGAATTCATCCAGTTAATAGCAGGATAGTGTCTTGAATAAGCAAGTTCTTTATCTAGGGCTAAAAATACATTTACGAATCTCTTTGTATTTTCAGTAACTGGTTCAGAGAAATCTCCACCAGCTGGTGAAACAGCACCAATAAGAGTAACTGATCCTTCTGATTCAGATAAAGTTTTTACATAACCAGCTCTTTCATAAAAGCCTGCAATTCTTGATGGAAGATAAGCAGGATATCCTTCTTCTGCTGGCATTTCTTCAAGACGGCCAGAAATTTCACGAAGTGCTTCTGCCCAACGTGATGTTGAATCGCCCATTAAGGCAACATGATAGCCCATATCTCTAAAATATTCTGCCATGGTTACACCAGTATAAATTGATGCTTCACGAGCGGCAACTGGCATATTAGATGTGTTGGCAATAAGAATTGTTCTATCCATAAGAGCCTTGCCTGTGTTAGGGTCAATTAGCTTTGGAAAATCTTCCAAAACTTCTGTCATTTCATTACCACGTTCACCACAACCAATATAGATGATAATATCGGCATCACAATACTTTGCAATTTGGTGTTGTGTCATTGTTTTTCCAGTACCAAATCCACCTGGAACTGCAGTAGTACCTCCCTTGGCAATTGGAAAAAATACATCAAAAACTCTTTGTCCAGTTACAAGAAGTTTGTCAATTGGAAGTCTTTCCTTAACTGGTCTAGGAATTCTTACTGGCCAGTTTTGATACATTTTTATTTCATTTATCTTTCCATATTCATCTTTTACCTTTAATAAAACTGTTTCAATATTATATTTTCCATTTTCAAGGATTTCTACAACTTCGCCATTTACTTCTGGTGGAATCATAACTTTGTGAGTTATAATATCAGTTTCTGGAACTTCAGCAAAAATTTGTCCTTCATGAACTTTATCGTGAAGAGCAACCTTAAAAGTTACATCCCAAAGTTTTTCTTCATCAAGAGAAATAAGTCCAAGGCCTTCTGGCATAAAGGATCCGTTATTTTTCTTTATTACTTCAAGAGGTCTCTGGATTCCATCAAAAATACCTCTAATCATTCCAGGTCCAAGTTTAACAGAAAGAGGTGCTCCAGTTGAAATAATTTCTTCATCTCTTTTTAATCCTTCAGTTTCTTCATAAACTTGAACTGTTCCTAGGTCTCCATCAATTGAAATAACTTCGCCAATTAATTTTTTTTCGCCAACAAGAACCATTTCTCTGATTTTATAATTAGCCATGTTTCTACCAATTACAACGGGTCCGTCAACTGATTTAATTATTGCCTTTTCCAATGACTTCACCTCTTTCTTTTAATTTTTCATGTAGCATAGAGCCAATTTCATATCTCATGTCTTCCAATTTATTCTTTAAAGACAAGTTAATATTGTAAGTTTTTTCCATATCAGAAATTATAAAACCACCAATATGATATTCGAAAAGCTCATCTATATTAAGTTCAACGTCTTTTTCTTTTGCAATTTCTTTAAATTTTTCAATTAGCTTTTTATTTTCATCATTTTTAACATAAAGATAAATGCTTTTTTCATCTATTTCATCTAAAATATTTATAAAATTCTCTGCTTCTAAATTTACATATTCCTCAGTTTTTGTGAATTCTAAAAGTTTTTGTGAAAGAGTTTCTATTAACTCATTTAATAGCTTTTCATCTTCTTCTAGGAATAGAACTCTCTTTTGTTCTTCAACGGAAGCAATAAGCTCATATCCTCTTCTTTTGGCTAGAGTAACTCTTCTATCAACAAAAGCTTCTTCATCTTTTTTTAGAGATTCAATTTTTTCAGACAAAATCTTTTCTGCCTTTTCTCTTTCTTCTCTTATCCTCTTTTCACATTCTTCCTTTTGCTTTACAAAAACAATTTTGTTGAATATGGCAATTTTGTTTTCAAGTAAAATCATTTAATCACCTACAGCTTTCACACCAACAGATTCTCTGACATATTTCAAAATAAAATCATCTTCCATCTCGCCGTCAAGATCTGGAATAGTTACAACAAGTGGAAGTTCTCCAGTAAGTTTAAATTCTAAAACTTCTTCTTTAATTTCTTTAAAAGAAGAATAAGTTAGTATTATTATTCCAATATCTTCAGTTTTTGTAAAAGTCCTAAAATTTTTTAAAAGTTCAGATCTGTTATCACATTTAACAGACCTTACACCTGCAAGGCGAAGGCCGTTAATTATATCGTCATTTGATGTTAAAAGAATTGATCTCATTATAGTCTTCCAAGAATCATAATTGAAATGATAAGACCATAAATAGCAATACCTTCTGCAAGTCCAAGGTAGATCATTGATTTACCAAGAATGTTAGGATCTTCTGATACAGCTCCAATTGCTGCAGAACCTACATTTGATACGGCAACACCAGCACCAAGAGATGCAAGTCCAGTTGAAAGACCTGCTGCTAAAAAGCCAAGTCCATTACCAGATGTTGGAGCAGCTGCTGCAGCTGATGCCATTTGTGGAACAAGGGAAATTAATCCAAAAACAAAAACTGGTGCGAAAACAAATAGGTTTAACTTCATAAAAGCACGAGCAAATTTTCTATTTTTATCTGTGCCCTTGTAAATAAAATAAAAACCTGTTACTACCATTGAAAATACTGTCAAAACTGCGAAAATAATAATTTTTTCCATCTTTAAACTCCTTATTAATAAATTTTATCGGCTTCAAAAAGTACGCCGTCACCACTATAATACTTGCTAAACATTTCGTAATATTCAAGTCTTAGAGATTGAATAAATACAATTAGACCTTCTAGTCCCAAAATTAAAATATTGCCAAAAATTAAAACTGCAATATTTCCGCCACTTGAACCAACCATTTCTCCAAGTGTCTTAAATGCCAAAAATAAACCAACGTGGTTTATTGCAAAGGCACCAACCCTTATAAAAGATATAATTGAAGACATAGTTGATAATAGAGCCTCTAATAAGCCAAAAGATGACTCAATATAATAATCTGAGGCGCTACCTTCTTCCTCTTTCTTAAATAAAACTTTAAGAATAGGTCTTTTTAGTAGCATGATTACTAAACTTACCACTAAGATAATAAAGGAAATATTCATAGGAATTAAAGATTTAGCTCCCATTACTGACATTCCAATATTAATCATCGCCACAAAAATTAGGACTCCTAAAAAACCTTCCTTAGAGAAGAAAGCCTCATCAGGTCTTCCACTCTTTAATCTATTGTAAACACCAATACCATAAGCAAGGGCAAGTAAAATAATGCCAAAGTATATTGCAATTACAAGAGTATCATTTATATTTTCAAAAGGTCTAAACCATATTGCAGGAATAATTTCTTCGCTACCAAAAACCGATCCATACATGAGTCCAAAAAACATTGATGATGCGCCCATTCTAAGAAGAAGACCACCAAAATCCTTGTTTTTCTTTTTTAACATTAGTCCGGCAATTGCAAATACAGCCCCTTGACCTAAGTCGCCAAACATTGCTCCAAAAAGAATCATATATGTTATACCAAAAATTACAGTTGGATCAAATTCACCGTAATTTGGTGTACCATACATATTTATTAGTAGCTCAAAGGGCTTGAAAAAATTTGCGTTTTTTAACTTTGTAGGAGGCTTTATATTTTCACTTTTAGGATCAAAATATTCAACATCAATATCTTTGTATTTAGATAATTTATCCTCCAACTTCTTCTTATCAGAGTCGCCAACCCAACCTGAAAGATAAAAATACTTATTTGATTTAAGCATATATTTCTTAGCTTTTTCAATTTCTTCGTAGCTAAGCATGTGAGCAAGAGTTGTTTTTAATTCCTCATATCTACTTTCCAAAAGATTTTTCTTATATTCTTCAATTTCAAAAATCTTTCTCTTTACATTTTCCTCTTCTTCTTCAAGGTTCTTGTAAATTAAATTTGCTGTACCCTCTACATCCTCTCCAAGAAGCTCAACTTCTGTAAAGTTTAAACTTTTTAAAAGTCTGTCAACATCATTTTCAGTTTCCTTAGGATAAATTACAAGAAATAGTTCTCTATTATCTACAGTACCTGTATGATAAATCATAGCAAGAATATTGCCATAATTTTTCTTTAATCTTTGTCTAGCATCTTTATCCAAAAAACCAAACCTAGAGTTAAAATATTTTAATTCAGCTATATCCTTTAAATCAATATCAACATTCTTGAAAAGTTCATAATTTTCCTTTAAAGTATCAAGGATTTTTAAATTTTCTTTAGTCCTATCATATTCATTTATTTTTTCGCTAATATTTTTTATAAAAGCATCAATATCTTCATCTACATTTACCTTTTCAAAATAAGAATCTTCAATCTTGTCAATTCCCATAAACTTCATAATTTCAGCAGCTTCTTTAGCAGAAGATTTATGAGACTCATCTTCTTCAATAGGTGAAATATAGTTGAGTTCAAGATTTCTCTCTAAATTCTCTTCATTGTCCAAACTAAATGTAAATTTATTATCCGCCATATTGGTTTCTGCAGACATAAATTGCATACATTTTAAATTTAAAATATCAAGAATTACAGAATCCATATCGTCAATATTTCCGATAATATTAGCGATTTTCATTTTTTCAACGGCCAACTTGTTCACTTCCCTCTCTATCAATAATCATATATTTTAACTTTTCATCTTTATTAAGACCAAATCTAGTAGCTTCCAACATTCTCTCAATATTTGCTATCTCATAATCAAGAAGAACCAAAAAACTCATGAATTTTCCAATACCATCAGTCCTCCTAAAGTTTTTCTTGGCAATGGAATACATTGTCTTTTTAGCAGTTCTACCAGTTCTAATAACTCTTCCAGCTGAGAAAAGCACTGCATACTTAGAATTTTTAATATTTTCTTCAAATTCACTTTCTTCTAAATAGGAAAGTTTAAGAAGACTTTCTGAATTATAATTTCCACCAAAAATAGTAAAGTTAAAAATTTCTTCTGGTGAAATATTATAATATTTCTTAGCCCTATATATCCAGATAATATTTAATAAATCAATGTTTACACCAAAGATTTCCTTAAACCCATCAACATCTTTTTTAGGAAGAGATTTAATTGACTCCACTAAATTTCTGTAATAGAACTTTTCCAAATTCATCTCTATAGAAAAAAGAGCATCCTCATCCTGTGATGACTTGTAATTTTTAATATAATCATAATAATGTGTGCCCTTTAAATTTTCTATAAAGGACTCAAAGCTTTCATCTTTAAAATTTATTTTATTACTTCCAATAATAAGATTTTCGACCTTGGGTTCCTTATTCATCCTCAAAGCTCTTAAAATTTTTATGATTTTTTCAATATTTATCCTCTCTAAATATGCCTTTAAAAAATCTGAATATCTGAGAGGTAAAAAACCACGAAGTTTAGTAATTTCACTTCTCCTATATTGTTCCAAAAATTCTTCTATTTCATAAATGTCTGAAAAAGAATCAATATTTGGAAATTTCTTTTCTTTTAGATAGGAAAGGCAAAACCTAACATCATCGCCTTCTGCCATCTTTTCAAAATCTTCATATACTAAAAATTCAGAATAGATTTTTGAAATCTTAGCATTTAAAGCCTTTAGACCGTCAAACATTTGATTTCCTTCCAATCACCATATCAAAAGCATTTTTTATAAGCTTATCAGAATTCTCATTATAAAATTGTTCGATTTCCTTGAGATTTTTTTCATTATCTTTTCTCAAATCATCAGCTTTTTTTTCAAAATCCTTTAAAATTTCTTCGCTTTTTTCTTTTCCAATAGCTTTAGATCTTTCAATTGATTCATTTTCAATATCAGTCAACTTTTCTCTCAAGTCTTTTTTTATACTTTCGATTTCTTTTTCAGTATCATCGACAAGATCTCTAGTTTTTTTATCTATTGCTAAAATACTATCTATACTTTCTTTCAAAAATATCACCACTCTTTTTATTTCCTTGTGCATTTCTCATTATATTACTTTGAAAATCTAATTCAAGGGAATTATTTCACTTTTAAAAATTTCACACATTTTTCACATTTCACATGATGAAGAAATTTTTTGCAATGCGAAAAAATTATTTATAAATAATTTCTAATGATTTTAAATTAAAAACTTTCTTAAAAAAAAGCTCAATTTTTTAAGTTTTTGTGCTTTAGTTTTTGTAATAATGAGCTTTTAAAGTCCAAAGTGTTTTTAGGCTAAGCTTAAATAAAGAACTTGCTTTTTCAAAAAAAATAAAAAATTATGGCTCTTTTATAAAAAAATTATTACTGCAAGGACTTTAAACTTTTGATGCATAAAAAAAGGCATGCCTTCAAAAAGACATCCCTTCTATATTTTTTATTTGTGTAAGTTTTCTGTTGGGCATGAGCCGTGACAAGCGTCGCAACCTCAATCACAAGATCCCTTACTTTTTATAACTTTTTTTATAGCGAAAGCTATCAAAACTATAACTACTGCTCCAACTATTATATTAGCCATAATTTCACCTTCTCTTAATAATAAGAGAAGTAGGAGCCTACTTACAAAACCTGCTACTAAGCTAAGCTCTGAACAAGCTGAAGATGTTTCTTTAATGCTTGATATTAGTGAAGATTTAAAATTGGCATATAGGTTAAAGGAACTGTTTTACTGTGTGCCCTGTGGGTACCAATATGTTCTTACTCAACCCAATAGAATTAGAGCCACTAAATCTTTAAGAGAATGGATAAAATGAGCTGAGGAATCTAATTTAAAAGAATTTAAATCTTGTATAACTGCTTTTAATAACTGCTTTGATGAAATATGTAACTCTTTTGATTATCCTTGGTCTAATGGTCCTCTTGAAGGCACTCATACTAAGATAAAGACTTTAAAGAGAAATTGTTTTGGTATGAAAAATTTTAATTTGTTTAGAAAAATAATTATGTTTGCTTGTAAGTAGGGATAGGAAAATTGGAAAATTTTACAAAAACCTAGGGGTTTTGTTTGCTATGTTTATTTTTAATAGTTTTTACTTATTTTAGTTTTGATATTCTATTAGCGTCTAAGTATTTATTTTTAAATGAAAAGAGAGACTCGAGTTAAGGAGTCTCCCCAAAATTTGACAAAGAGCCTATTTTAATCATTATCTCTTTGCATCAACAATAATTCTTCTTTATTCATTTTATTAATAGCAATAATTGAAGATATTGGTCCTAATAAGGTTCCTAAAATTATTACTATTATTAACATTAAAAGCATAAGGAATATATTTGGTCTTAAAAAAGGCATATTCAAAAGTGATGAAAATACATTATTGAAAGTTATACTTAAAACAAAGGAAAGCACAGAACCTATTACTGCCCCTGTTCCATTAATCAGTATGGATTCACTAAGAACTATTTCACTAAGTTTTTTCTTTGTTGCTCCTAATATCCTTATGGTTGCAAATTCTCTTTTCCTTTCCTTAACTGATAAGGTATTTACAAGACTTAAAATAAAGAAAGCTAGTATCCAAATCAAAGCTATCAATATATATACATATACAAGCATGTTTTTTGCTGAATCTGAAACTTGTGTCATTATTTTTCTTGGCAATAAAGGATACACTTTTTCTTTTTTAAATTCTTCTTTAATAAGTTTTTGAATTGTTTTTGGATCTTTGTTTTTTTCAACTTTTACTAAAATAGAAGATATATCATCTTTTTTTGCCACTGGATGATTAATAATCTTTTCATATTCCTTAGCTAATCTATGAGTTTCTTCTATTGTCATAAAAACAGAATTATCAAAGCCCATGCCAGTTTTTGCTAGCCTACCTCTTATCTCAAATTCTTGATTAAAAAATTTAACCTTATGATTAATAGTCCCCACAATATTAGCGCCTACAACAACTTGTCCAGCTTTAATTGGAGATTTGATCTGTTTTTCAAGCCATGGTTTAACGCTAAAGTCATCAGAAAAGTCAATTCCTATAACTTGAATGGGAAAAGAGCAGCATCCAGCAGAAAGTGTCGCTAGATAAACTTGACCACAGGCTTTTTCAACTCCTGGTATTTTTTTTACTCTATTTAATATATCCTTGTCAAAAAAGAATGTATTAGGTTCTCCCCTTAATATTGCACCTGTAATTTTGGAATCATAACCTTCTGGGACTACTATAATGTCTGCTCCCATCCTATCTGATAGAGATTTCATGCCGTTTTTAAGAGAAAAAATTATAAACGAAGACATGAATAAAATAAAAGTTAAAATTCCTACAAGTAAAATCAAGGTAATTGACCTTGCCTTTTTATTTTCTATATTCTTTTTTGCTAAATTAACTGTGTATAAATCTTTCATTATTTTGCATCAGCAAGAGCATTGTTGCAAGCTTCTATAAATTGCTTGTAGGTTTGTGTTGCTCCCGAAATAACGTCCACTCCTTCAGGACTTCCTTTTTCCACTAATCTATCTGGGTATGACTTTGCAAGATTTATAGCTTGTTGGGCAATCTTATATAGTCCTTCATTTTGGCTTTGACCATAAGATTCATCTTTTTCTTTTCCATCTCCATCAATGTTTTGCATTGTGCAAGATTCAATCTTATTGTCTTTAACACTTATATCCACCTTTACAAGTCCGCCTCTTTCATCTTTGACAGATTCTCCATGATATGTGCCGTCCTTATAGCTTACGCTTGGAGCTTCTTCTTTTTTATCTCCTCCACAAGCAACTAGGACAAGCCCCAAAGATAAAATTATTAATGCATTTAAAATTTTTCTCATATAAACTCCTTAAGTTTTTCGTCTTTTATTGTAGAATCAAGAACAGGTCTTTTTCTTTTCATTTTTTCTTCTTTTGTAATCTTACCATGTTCAAGAGTTATCATTCTTTCAGATTCTTCACCAACTTCAGGGTCGTGAGTTACAACAATAATTGTTGAACCTGCATTGTGAAGTTTTTCAAATATGTCAAGAACTATATATTCATTCTTTTCATCCAAATTTCCCGTAGGTTCATCAGCTAAAAGTATAGCAGGATGATTAATAAGAGCTCTAGCTATACATACTCTTTGTTGTTCCCCACCTGATAATTGGTTGGGTAAGTGCTTGGCTCTATCAGCAAGACCTACTGCAGCCAAAGCTTCCATTGCTTCTTGTGCATCTGGCATAGAATGATAATATTGTGACATCATTACATTTTCCAAAGCACTTAAATAATTAACTAAATGAAATTGTTGGAAAATAAGTCCTATCTTATCCCTTCTAATAACTGTTAGTTCCTTAGGTGATTTTTTTGCTATATCTTCACCATCCAAAATAACTTCGCCAAATGAAGGTTTATCCATGGCACCAATAATATTCATCATTGTTGTTTTACCAGAACCTGATGGACCCATTATAGAAATCCATTCGCCCTTTTCTACACTTAAATTGATTTTGTCAAGGGCTTTAAGTTCACCATAAATTTTTGAAACATCTACGAGTTTTAATATATCCATAAAATTCCTTTCTATTCTCCACGAAGCACTAAAGCTGGATCAATATCAACAGTTTTAGATACTGGTATTAAAGATGCAACTATAGTTATTACTATACAGACAATAATTGTCATAGGTACTAAAAGAGGCAAGAAACTTACCTTTCTAGCAAATACCGAAATACTTACTCTATTGGCAAATATATATCCTAATGCAACACCTAAAAGTCCACCAAAAACCCCCAAAAATGCTCCTTCACCTAAAAAGTCAACAATTACTGACGAATTTGTGGCGCCCAAAGCTTTCTTAAGACCTATTTCTTTACGCCTTTCAGTTACAACTGCCATCATTGTTGTGGATACACATATCATCATTATGAATAATACTATTATAGTTACAATGAAGACAAGAGCTTGTAATTTATTCAAAACTATATCCTGTGAGGCGGTAACTCTTTTTACCATTTGTGGAGTTAGAGATCCATCCTTTTGTGAAATATTTGATACTATTTTTGAAAGTTCATTTTGTTCAGCTTCTACTGAATATTCTACGACATCATAATTTTTGTCTTTAACAAGCTGTGAAATATCATCAATACCCATAAAAATAAGTTCTTCTTCTTTACCACCTGTTGTTACAACTCCTGAAACAACAAAATTAGTATCTATAGAACCTTCTCCATTAACTTTGGGAGTATTTATAATAATTTTATCTCCCTCTTTTAATTCCAAAGCCTTTGAAACTTCATTACCTATTAAAACTTCTCTAGGTTTTTCAGGCCATGAACCATCAATAAGCCAGTATGGAGAATTTTCTTTCGCTCCCTTTAAATCTGTACCTGCAAGCATATAAGGTTGTTCATTAATTTTTGCATTTGTATAAATATAGGGTGCCTGACCGACAAGCTTTCCTGATGGAATTAACGATTTAATTTCATCTAACTGTTCATTGGTAATTTTTTTATCAGGGTTAGTTGGAATTACCAACATATTTGCACCATAAGACCTAAACTCCTTACCCATTTGTCTAGGAATATCATAGTAAATAGTAACAAGTCCTGAAATAATTGTTGCTCCCATAGCTATAGCAAGTAGTGCTGTTAACATTCTTGCACGTCTCCTTGCCAAGGAAGTCATTATCATTTTTAAATAAAATTTATTTTTACTTTGTTTATCTGCCATGTAGTACCTCCGTTGGATTTAAATTCAAAAGGTATCTTATAGCTGGTATTGAACCCAAAATTGTAACAAGAATAATAAGTATTGCTACAATAGGAACTACCATAGCTGTTGGAGCTATTGCTGAACCAAAAACTGTTAGACCAATAATCTGAGTAAGTAGCAGACCAACACCGTAACCTATAACTGTTCCAAATATCGCTGTCAAAATTATTTCCACAAGAATTATGGAAATTATCCTTCCATTTGACGCCCCTATAGCTTTTTGAAGTCCAATTTCATTAGATCTTTCCATTACAGATGCTGTAATAAGATTAGAAATACCAAAGCCTGAACCAATCAAAGTTAATACTGTAATTAAAACCATAAGAAGAGTAGTCTTATTTAAAATATCTCCTTCACTTTCTGCAACTTGGCGAATTGGCTTAGCTACAGAATCAGTCATTACTTCTGTTATTTGATAACAAATAGCAGAAACATAAGCTGTACAATACCATACTTCCCATTCCTTAATAGTTAAAGATAGTGGGTTTTTGGCAGCCTTTCTTGCTAAGTCATTGTCTGGTGTAGTAAGAGCTGATACTTCAACTTTATTTACAACTCCAGTAACTCCAGCAAACTCTTGTGCTGTTTTTAAAGTAGCATATATAAATGCATCTTCATCAGAACCTGATGAGAAAATACCTTTAACTTTTAATTTTTTGTCTAAATTATTGCTTTTTAGTTGGATTTCATCACCAACTTTAAATCCATTTCTGTCTGCAAAAATCTTTCCAAGCATAACTGAATCGCTATCATTTTCTGATAACCACTCGCCTTGAACTTCCCACCAGTTTTTAAGTCTAATCATACCAGTATCAACTGATTCTCCAGTAGGCAAATCCATATGATTATTAAACCATGTTCCTACCATCTTAGTATGTTTAGAATCATTATTACAAGAAACCCAAGTGTTAAGATATGGCGTATAGTCTACAATATTGTAAGCCCAAAAAATAGTTTTAATGTTAGGAAGTTCTGATTCCTTTAAATATTTTTGAACCTGCCCCTCTTTTTCTTGCATGCCATACAAATCATCAAGAAGGGAAGCTTCCTTAGGCAATACATTAATATTTGCTCCATAGGTCTTTAATTCTTGATTAACTTTATCTCCAACACCGAGCATGGTATTTAACATTGAAGTGGCAAGAGAAGCTCCAAGGGCAACTGTAAATGCAATAAGAGCCATCTTTCCCTTTTGTCTAAAAAGCGCTCCTTTAACTATTCTCCAAAACATAAGCCCTCCTACTTAAATACATAAGACAATGCGTCAAGATCTTTTGGCGCAATCTTTATCTTTTTATCATGGACAATGTATGGGAAAGGTATCGGGTTACATCCACCCTTAAAACCTATTGTACCCCTATTCATTACAACGTCGCACAACTTACAAATAACATCATCGCCTCTTTCAAAATATCCAGATGGACCACATATCTCGCAGGCATCAAGTACAACTCCATAGGAACCTTCTGATTTTTTAATGCAGAAAAATCTCATTTGTGCACCATCCTTTGCCTTATACAAATATCTGTGCAAATGCATATCTTCTAAGCTACTTAAAGGAATAACAATCATTCCATTTTCAGTTTGATAATCTTCAGGTGGTGAAAGGGCTTGTTCCTTATTAGCATATGCCTTTCCAACCGTTAATGAAAAAGTATTAATAAATAGAACGACAAGGAAAAAAATTGCCCAATGTCTTTTATTCTTCATTCTATACTTTATTTTTCTTAACTGAGCCCTATTGCTATAATCTTCATTAACTTTAATATTTTGCTTATATAAAATTACTGGAATAGCTATCATAATTAACATTGTTGCAAATAAAAACACATTTTCGTGATTAGCTATAAATGCAATAACTCTAAAAAAGTTAACATTTCTAGGAATAATCCCTTTAGAATAAAACCTTTGAATTATGATATTAAATTGGCTTATACCTGAACATATCAAGCTCAAAAAAACAATAATCTTTAAGTTTTTACCTTCAAGTTTAACTGAAGACTTATATATGGCAAGTCCTGATAAAATCATCATGATTATCCCAAAAACAAAGCCTAAAATCCTAAAAAGTACAATAGTTGAAACAGCACTTTCGCCATAATATACAAATTTGTTTGATTGGTTAAATACATAAGGTAAATAATAAAAACAAATTCCTACAAGATAAACAACAACCGATGCTGAAATGAAATTATCATAAATTTTAGCATTTATCTTATCTTCAAATATCATAAAAATTAATATTAAAAATACTGAGATAACTATGGGTACCATAGACCAGAAATTCAATTCTGTTCTATTAATAAAATTAGGTATATTTCTTATAATTATTGAAACAATTGCTGCAATTACCCCTAAAACTAAAGAAATTATAATAACATACTTTTTATATTTGCTCTCTTTAGTTGTATAATAGGCAAGTATTAAAGAAATCATTAGAGAAAAGGCTATCCCCGCCTCCATAACTTTAATAAAAATTTTTAAAATAATTTCACCCCCCATAAATGCATATAAGGGGAACATGAATTCCCCTTCAAAATATTAAAAATTTTCAAAATTTTACCATTGTGGTCCGTTCCATTCGAAGTCAGTCCATTCTGCAACAAGTGGTTCTGTCCAGAATCTACCTGTTACACCAGTTTCTTTATCTACGTGTAGTAAGTAGTCATTACCTGGTGCAGCTACTTCGAATTTTACATCATAAACACCAACACCTTCGTCAAATTTAACATTTGCACCATAGTGTGGACCATCAGATGCGTTCATTGGCATGAAAGCTACTTCTTGAACATGGTCTGAACCTTTCTTTTGTAAATAAGCTTTTACTTTTAACCATGGAACAAAATCACCAACACCATAACCTAATGTTGAACCTTCTTGTGATGCTGTAATGTCAGCTTCAATATGGCAGTCAGCTTCTTCTTTAGGAATTGAGTTTCCTGCTGGTTCCATATCAACTGGTTGGAAATATACACCAGAGATTACTAAAGGTCCTTTAGTTTGGTCATCGCCAATTGGAAATTCTTCAAATCCTGCATCTTCTCCTGGAGCTGCAGCTTTTGCATCTCCTGCTTCTTTCTTGTTTCCTTCAGCTGGTGTTTTTTCTTCTGTAGAAGTTTTAGCTGTATTATTAGCTTTTGTATCTTCTTTTTTACCACAAGCTGTAAACATTAATGCACACACAAGCGTCATAACAACAAGAAATAAACTTTTCTTTTTTAACATGATACCCTCCTATTTTTTTTCTTGGCTAGCTTCAAGCTCAGCTCTAATTTTTTTGTTTCTATTATTTTGATAGATAACAGAAACAATGGTTACTACTAATAGAATAATTTGTGGAATAAGATTTTCATACCTATCGTATATACCTATAGCTTCAGCAGACCATCCATTCATCCAAGGAACTATGGTTCTGCCAATTACATCTGCTTCTTGTAATTCTCCTATGCCCTTTCCTAAGAAAGACAAGCAAAGTATAAACATTAGCCAAGAAGTAAATGTAAAGAATGGTTTTAATGGTAGCCTTACAGAAACTTTAGCAATTAAATAATATACAATTGCAAGTATTATGGCGGCAACTAAAAGTCCAATCCACATATGCATTGGATTTTCAGAAATGCCTGTTCTCATACCTTGGAAAAACAAAATAAGTTCTGCACCCTCTCTTGCTACTGCTAGGAATGAAGTGAAAGATAAGGCAAAATAATTACCCTTGGAAACAGATTGCTCAACTTTGTTTTTAATGTATCTATTCCAAACTTCGACTTCAGATTTAGAAAGCATCCAATTGGATACATAAAATAGTACGATAACAGCAAGAAACATCGCAATTCCTTCGAATATTTCTTGTCCCATTCCAGACTCAACTTCTCCCACTGTATTGGCGACGATATTAAATACTCCAGCTAGGACTACTGAAAAAACAATGCCTAGCAAGGCTCCAATATATACACCTTTTAAATAAATTCTATTATTAGTCTTTGATAAATATGCAGCAATGGCAGCTACAACTAAAATGGCTTCAAGTCCTTCACGAAGTGTAAGTCCAAGAACTGCAAAAAATGTTCCAAATCTTTTTAGCAGCTCTCCCAACAATTGACCTGTTGAAAGGCTGTTTGCATCTTCTTGACTTTGACCACTGGACTTAGAATCTCCAGAGGTTCCATCAAGAGTATGAGCATCTTCATGAAGATAAGTTATAAGTGAATCAATTTCATCTTTAACTTCTTTTGGGTCTGCATCTTCTTTGATAGAATTTTTTGCTCTGTAAAATTGATGTTCAACCATTGAACCCCTTTGACCTGAAATTGCAGACATAGTTGTTTTTTCAAATCCAATTTTTTCATAGAATTTAAAGTAAGCTACATTAACTGCATCTGTGGCTGCTTTTTTAGCATCCTTATCTCCAGGCTTGTAAACTTCCACAGCTTTTTGTAAATGTTCTGACATAGCATCAGCGACTTCAACCCAGTTACCATAATTTGTTTCTGCTGCAAAAGCAGGCATAAAAGTGAGGCTAATCATGATTACTATCATTGCGAAAATGCTAGTCCTTTTCTTTAATAAATTCATCTCTATCCCTCTTTTTTTATTAAACTTCCATCTTCCATTTGGCAAAGTGTATTGCCATATTTTAAAATATCAAGCTCATGAGTAACTATAATAAGTGCAGTACCTTTAGAATTTATTTTTTTTAATAAATCCATTATCTCCATAGTAGTATTTTTATCCAAATCACTTGTAGGCTCATCTAAAATCAAAAGTTCCGGCGAATTAATCATAGATCTGGCTATCAGCACTCTTTTTAGCTCTCCTCCAGATAAGTTTTTAGGAAAATCATCTTTCAAATGCAAAATTCCCATCTCATCAAGAAGCATAGCTGCTTTTTCATAAGCAGAGTCATCTCTTTTAAATAGATAATAAGGAAGAGACACATTCTCTAAAACATTTAAATTTGGAAGTGTTCCTAGACTTTGTGGCACAAAACCTATGACTTCATTCCTATATTTGCTAATTTCTCTATCAGAAAAATCACTCATATCTTTGCCCTTGGCAAAAATTTTACCTTCAGTCGGCTTTAATAAACCAGACAAAAGATTTAAAAAAGTTGATTTCCCTGAACCACTTCTGCCAATTATATTGACAAAATCTCCCTCCTCCAAGGTAAAGTTTACATTTTTAACTGCAAAAAGTGTATTAGAACCTCTCTTAAAACTCTTACTTAAATTTTCAGTTTTAATTATTGATTCCATTATGAATTTCTTTCTTTCATAAAATAATAAATATTAACTAAAACCAATATGCCTGCCAACAATGTGCAAAGTGGAATGGTTTTTGCTCTGCAAGCCATATCAGCTTTCATGCATCCACCAATAAGCACATGAGCGTTTAGTATCTCTAAAATACCAATTGCTATATTTGAAATAGATAATCCTAAAGATATTTTTGAATCTTTAACTACCATAAGAATGATTGCTAATACTAAAATGACTGCGCCAATACCCATAGTCATATTTCCCATCCAATGGCATTTCATGAACATCCCATTTTCCATAGGAGGACAAACTGGTGTTATAAATTTTGGTGCAAGCACTAACAAGAGACCTATAATAGCAGAAATATATCCTAAAATCTTTTTTCTACTCATTTTAATTATCCTTTCTACTTATCTTTATTGATGACATTGTAATATAAAACCGTGTTTATATTTTTTTGAAAATTACATTAATTAAATGTAAATTGGTAATTAATATCATTTAATTATCATTTTTAATTATAGTTTGTAATTTTACTAAATTTTTACAAGATTTTCTTAGAATATATTTAAAAAAAATTTAAAAGAATTTAGATCTTGTGTCACTGCTTTTAATAAGTGGTTTGATGAAATATGCAATTCTTTTGACTGTACTTGGTCTAATAGTCCTCTTGAAGGCACACATACTAAGATAAAACTTTAAAGAAAAATTTTTTTGGTATGAAAAATTTTAATTTATTTAGAAAAAGAATTATGTTTGCATGTAAGTAGTGATAGGAAAACGGGAAAATTCACAAAACCCCTAGGGGTTTTGTTGCTATGCTTATTTTTAATGGTTTTTACTTATTTTAGATTTGATAGTTTATTAGTGTCTAAGTATTGATTTTTACATAAAAAAAGAGACTCGAGTTAACGAGTCTCACCATTATTTGACATAGAGCCTTTTTTTTCATTTACTGAGCAGGTGCTGTGACATGACTGGCAGCCACAACCGCATCCGCTTTTCTTGTGCATTACTTTTTTAACTGCAAGGGCAATTGCAGCAATTATAACAAGGGCGACTAAAATATTAATTGGACTCATACTTTACCACCTCATCCTTTTTCTTTTCAAAATCCCTTTCATTTAGCTTTGACCTGTCTTTTCTAAATAGTAAGTAACCATAGATAAATAGAACTACTATAGCGAGGGCTGTCATTAGGTTAAAGGATCCACCTTCAAGCAATCTGCCAAATTGATAAATCATAAAGGCAACTGTGTAGGAGAATAAGATTTGATAACCTATTGCTAGTCCAAACCATTTCTTTGAACCCATTTCTTCTTTTATAGCTCCCGTTGCTGCAAAGCAAGGAACTGTAAGTTGGTTGAAGAAAACAAAGGCAAAGGCTGATGCTGTAGTAAATCTTTCAGCTACAAGTGCAACCATTGGAGCATCTTCTGCTCCAACTTCCCCAATGCCTGCAAGAACTCCATAGGTTCCAACTACAATTTCTTTGGCAACAAGTCCAAGAATTGTAGCAACACTTGCTATCCAATCGCCAAAGCCAAGAGGAGCAAATACTGGTGCAATGGCCTTTCCTATTACTGCAAGAATTGAATCTTCAGGATCTGCATTGAAGTCCATAAAGTGTCCTGTAACAGAAATGCTCTTCAAGAACCAAATTGCAACTGTTGCTAGAAGGATTATTGTTCCAGCCTTTACTACAAAGGCCTTACATCTAAACCAAGTTGCCTTTAAAACATTGTGAGCACTTGGCATGTGGTACTCAGGAAGTTCCATTACAAAAGGAGCAGGATCTCCTGAAAAATATTTTGTCTTCTTTAAAATTATTCCTGATACAATAACGGCAAGGATTCCACCAAAATACCAAATAGGTGCATACCACCAGCTGCCACCTAAGAAAGCAGCAAACATTGCAATAACATCTAGCTTGGCACCGCAAGGCATAAAGGATGCAGTCATAATAGTCATCCTTCTGTCGTTATCTGACTCAATTGTCCTCGTTCCCATAATGGCAGGCACTGAACAGCCAGTTCCCATTAAAATCGGAATGAAAGACTTGCCAGATAAACCAAATTTTCTGAAAACTCTATCTAAGATAAAAGCAATTCTTGACATATATCCAATGTCTTCTAGGATTGCTATGAATAAAAACAAAGTAGCAATAACTGGCAAGAAACCAAGAACAGCACCAACGCCGCCGATAATTCCATCAACTAAAAGAGATGTCAAAAATTCTGATGTTCCAGCATTTTCCAAGAAACCTCTAAAGTTTTCGCCAATAATTTCTCCAAAGAATTTTTCATTTACCCAGTCCGTTACAGGTCCGCCAACATAATTTATTGCCAAAATGTAAACTAAAGTGATGATGCCAATAAAAATAGGAAGAGCCAAAAATCTATTAGTAACTACCCTGTCAATTTTGTCAGAAGTAGTCATTCCCTTTCTGCCTTTTTTTACAGCATCCTTAGTTACTTCAGACACAAAATTGTATCTTCCATCTGTGATTATGCCTTCGCCATCATCGTCATATTTTTCTTCAGCTTCTTCAACAATTTCATCTAGCCTTCTGCTTTCATTTCCATAGAGAGGAAATTCTTTTATTATTTTTTCATCTTCTTCAAAAAATTTAACAGCAAGCCATCTCTTAGCTGGATTGTCTCTTATGACACTGAAGTTTTCAATTTCCTTGATGTATTTTTCAATATCAGTGTCAAATTCGTGATAATGAGTATTTTTTTTGTGGGCAGCTTCCTTTGCCACATTAATTAACTTATCAATGTTTTCATTTTTTAAAGCAGAAATCTCAACAACCTTGCAGCCAAGCTTTTCCTCTAGCATCTTAATATCTATGAAGTCATTATTTTTTCTAACGACATCCATCATATTAAGAGCAATGACAACAGGAATGCCAAGTTCCACAAGCTGAGTCGCCAAAAATAAATTTCTCTCAATATTAGTAGCGTCCACAACATCAATAATTGCATCAGGTCTCTCATTTACCAAATAATCTCTTGAAACAACTTCTTCCAAAGTGTAAGGGGAAAGAGAATAAATGCCTGGCAAATCTGTGAAGTGAACATCTTTATCCTTTTTATACTTGCCAGTCTTTTTTTCAACAGTTACACCAGGCCAGTTACCAACATATTGATTTGAACCAGTTAAGTTGTTGAAAAGAGTGGACTTACCACTATTAGGATTTCCAGCAAGTGCAATAGTAATAGCCATCTTAGTCCTCCTTCTTTTCTATCTCTTCAATGGAAATGAGCTCAGCATCAGCTTTTCTTATGCTAAGCTCATAATTTCTAATGTTAATTTGTACGGGGTCCCCTAGAGGTGCCACCTTTCTTATGTATATCTCAGCATTTTTTGTGATTCCCATGTCCATTATTCTTCTCTTTAAAGGACCTGAACCATTAATTTTTTTAACAATATAATATCTACCAACAATTGCATCTCTTAATGTTTGCAAATTTACATCTCCTCTACTAAAATTTTCTTTGCAATGTCTTTGCCTATAGCAACTCTTGCATCTTTAATAGAAACAATTAAATTACCATCGTTCTCGTTTACAACTTTTATAATCGCACCCTTAACAAATCCAAGATTTGCAAGGTGAGATTCAGTGACGCTACTATTTTTTAAACTTTTAACTTTTAAAATTTTAAAATTTATATTTAATGGCGCCATTATCAAACTAAGCATCTTTACACCTACTTATTTAATAAGAAATAATTTTTTTTATATTTGAATTTGATTATCAATTTCTTAAACAATTATAACACAGCTAATTGAAAAATAAAATAAATCTGATAATATTTTTAAATTAATTTTATTAAAAAAATTATGAAATTTTTTCATAGATATAATATTTTTAACTCTTCGATTTTTAGAAAATTTTTATTTCGTTAAAGTAATTTTAAATATAATAAGTTCTAAACAAAAAAAGACAGCCTAAAAGCTGTCTTAAAATATTTATTTACTTTCACCATTAAGTGTTCTATAACTAATCCAACCATTTCCTATATTACACCAAGTTCTTCCATCAGCTCTTCTAGTGTCATATACATAAACTGGATCGCCCTTATAAAGACTAAACTCAACTCCATAAGAAAATCCTGGTCCACTTCTTACATTTGCTCTACTTGAAGTTACAAATTGATAAGTACCAATTAAATTTGATGCTTCTGCATTTTTTAATTTTGCAATTTGTGCTTCCAATTCATCTGCTCTTGCTTTTTCCTTTGACGCTTCACTTTCTTCTTGTGCCTTTTTTTCAAAGGATGTTTTTTGAGCATTTACATCTTCTAACAATTTTTTAAAGTCATTATTTTCAGGATCTACACTTATATAAGAATTTAGCCTATTAATAGCACCAACAAAATTATTGTTTCCAACTAATTGTGTTATTTCAGACTTAATTGCAGAATAATTTTTTTCTAAGAGGGCATCTTTTTTGTCCTTTAATTCCTCATCATCACTTTCCATATCTTTCAAAAAAGCAAGTGAAGATTCATAATCTCTTCCTTCAAATTTTTGATTTGCCTTATTTAAAGTTTCCTTAGCTTCAATATTCTTGTCTATCTTATTAATTGCTTCTAAGTATTTTTTATCATCACTTTTTTCGTAAAGCTCACTGTATTTTTCCCTAGCCTCTTTATAGTTTTTGGCTTCTAAATTTGCCTTTGCAGAATTTTCTAATTTTGTCATTTTATATTTTCCAAATCCAAAATTAAATAAAAGAGAGAAAACAATTAGTCCAATTACTACTACTCCAAATATAAGCCCCTTTTGTTTAGTTCCCATAGAATCATCTTTAAAGGAGTTATTTTTTACTATTGTTTCTTCATCTTGGTCATCATAATAATTATTCTTTCTGGATTCTTTTTCATCTTCATAATAAAAATCTCTATCTATTTTTTGAGTTTTAGAAAAATCCATATCTTCTCTCATATCATGCCCACATTCCATACAAAATACTGCATTGTCAGCATTGTCTTTCCCGCAATTTTTACATTTCATTTTTAAGCCTCCTAACTATTTTTTATTTTTATTTTTTCTTGAAATATCTACTTTAAGCTTTCTTAATTTATGAATAATTTCTTCATCAAGGGCTGTAACTTTCTCTTCTTTTAGCTTTTTTGCAACATGAAAAACTTTATTTTTTGAATTTAAAACTTCAGCTTCAAGTTCTCTTGCAGAAATTCTCGTGCCACCACGTGATAAAATAATTTGCTGCTCAACATTGTCACTTGTAGCCACTCGAACATTGGTAAGTTTTCCGATTTCGTCAAGTTGCCTCTCAATATAGTGGTCTGCTGTCTCAAACTCTTTGGTAAAAATTATATCTATTCCATCTCTCTTATAATTCTTACCACCAGATTTTTTCACTAAGTAGGCATCAAAAACAAGTATTATGTGCTCCTTTGTACTGTGAGAAAATTCAATCATTTCATCTATTAATTCATTTCTAGCTTCTTCAAGGGAAATATTTTTTAAATCTATTAAATTTTGCCAAGAATTTATAATATTATATCCATCTACAAAGAGATAAGACACATCTCTTTTGTATCTGCTAAAGCTTCTTCTCATTTTATTCTATCTAAAAATTTCATACATAACAATTGCAGCTGCAACTGATGCATTTAAAGAGTCAAAATCAGAAAAATTTGGAATAGTGATTATTTTATCAGAGTTTTTCAAAACATTTTTGGAAACTCCCTTGCCTTCATTGCCAATAACTATGGCAACTTTTCCAGAAAAATCACATTTTCTTATGTCTTCACCTTCAAGGTCTGTTGCGTAAATCCAAAATCCTGCTTCCTTTAATTTTTCCATTGCTTGAGAAATATTTGTAACCTTTGAAACATCAATATCATAAATTGCACCAGCAGAAGATTTTACTACTGTGTCATTAACTGTTGATGCCCTTCTATTGGGAAAAATAATCCCATCAACGCCAAAAAAGTTTGAACTTCTTGCTATAGCACCAAAATTGTGGGGATCTTCAATTTTATCTAAGATAAAAATTTTTGCATTTTCTTTGTCTCTTAATTTATTGATAAGATCATCTAGCTCAATATACTGAAAATCACTTACAAGAGCCACAACAGCTTGGTGATTTTTTGTGCCAGCAAGTTCTTCCAATTTTTCATTGTCGCTAGTTACTGTTTGAACTTTTAAATCTCTTGCCATGCCAAGGATCTTTTTTATTGAACCAGTGGCATTTTTACCCACATAAATTTTTTCTACTTCTTCATTTTTTAGGGCCTCAATAACTGGACCTCTTCCGTAAATATATTTCATTTTAAATTCTTAAACTTCTCTCTAATTTCTGCTGCCTTGCCACAAGTCATTTTTCCTTCTGGGCATGGTCCAGTCACGCATGCTGGTCCCTGGTCTTTAAATAAAAGTGGAGCAACTTCTTTTACTTCTCTTAACATTTCAGTTGCAAGTTCTCTTATTTCCCATTGAGCCCTTTCACAGCATCTCACTGTGAAGAAGTGTCTAAGAGTTCTAACATTCATTGTAACAACAATTTTTGTCTCGCAGGCATTGGGAAAGATATATCTTGCATCTTCTATAGACATTTTTTCCACAGATTTTTTTGCCTTTTCTTCATCCATTCCCTTTTCAATTAAGGGTCTTGCATTTTCCTTTACAAGAATTTCTACTAATTTGTCATAATCTTCTTGATCTCTTTTCATTGCTTCAAGGAAAATTTTCTTAGCTTCCTCATTTTTTTCGATTTGAGGTGGAATAATATATTCAAAGCTATCAAGCTTTACATATCTTTGTGATTGTTGGGAATAAGATGCAATTCTGTGTCTTACAAGTTGATGAGTAAGTGTCCTAGAAACACCTTCAATTGCAAAGGTAAAACTTACATGTTCAAGTGGTGAAAGGTGGGAAAATGACATAAGTCTATTTAAAAACTTTTCTGTTGATTCTTCAGTCAAATTCTCTGTAATTTCTTCAACACCAACTCTTGAATAGCAAAGTTTTGCTGCTGCAGCAATGGTTTTATCTGGATCCATTGTGTGTGAAATAATTTTTACCTTCATCCTATCATCTCCTTAAATATTTCTCTAATTCTATTATACCTTTTCAAAAGATAAAGATAGCCGAAAAGTGCCTCCAGTCCTGTTGCAATTCTATAATCAATGGGATCAGCATTTTTAGGTACTGTATGTGACTTGGCATTTCTTCCTCTTTTAAAAATTTTTATTTCTTCATCTGTTAAATTTTCTTCTATTTTTTCAAAAAGTTCTCTCTGTGATTTTGCGCGGACAAATCTAATACTTTCTCTGTGAAGTTTATTGGGATTTTTTCTAACATCTAAAATTTCACTTCTAACTAAAATTTCAAAACAAGCATCGCCAATATAGGCAAGGGCTAGAGGACTAAATTCTCTAACTTCTGCTTCGCTATAATTTTTAACTTCTAAAAAATTTAAATTCTCTTCCAAGTTGTCCCACTTCTCGTATCTTCTATTTCAATGCCCATTTCCTTTAGCTTGTCTCTAATTTCATCAGCCCTAGCAAAGTCCTTATTCTTTCTAGCATCATTTCTCTCTTTAATAAGACCTTCTATGTCTTCAGAAATTTCTTCTCTTTCGCCTTCCATGATGCCAAGAACTCTTGTTAGTTTCTTCAAAAGTTCTAAAGTCTTTTCTAACATTTCCTTAGAATTATTTTCATCAAGATTTAAGTTTATGTCCTTTACTAAATCAAAAATTGCAGTAATTGCATCAGCTGTATTTAAATCATCATCCATGGCACTTTCAAATTTTTCAATGTGTTTGTCAAAGGATTTAAATAATTTTTCTTCTTCATCAGTAATTTTTTCTACAGTGGACTTTTCTATTGCATCTTCAAGTTTATATTTAGCATTGTAAAGTCTCTTGCTGGAATTTTTTGTTTGTTCCATTACTTCTCTTGAAAAATTAATTGGTGAACGGTATTGAGTTGTCAAAAGGAAAAATCTCAAAACCTCAAGGTCAAATTCCTCTGCAATTTCTCTTACTGTAAAAAAGTTGCCCTTAGATTTTGACATTTTTTCATTATCAACAGTTATCATGCCGTTGTGTAGCCAATAATTTGCAAAGGGAACTCCGTTGCAAGTTTCTGATTGAGCAATTTCATTTTCGTGATGAGGAAATTGTAAATCTTCTCCACCAGTGTGAATGTCAATATTATCGCCAATTAAGGTCTTTGCCATAACTGAACATTCAATGTGCCAACCAGGTCTTCCTTCTCCCCAAGGAGCTTTCCAGAAAGGTTCCCCTTCTTTTTTATTTTTCCAAAGAGCAAAGTCACTTGGATTTTTTTTGTTGTCGTTTATGTCAACTCTGTGACCAGAAATTAAATCTTCAATATTTTTCTTTGAAAGTTTTCCATAGTCCTTGGCATGACTTATATCAAAATAAACATCTCCATTAGATACATAGGCAGCGCCCTTATCTATTAAAGTCTTAACAAAGGAAATAATTTCATTAATATGCTCTGTTGCTCTAGGGTTTAAAGTTTCATAATCGTAAAGGTGAAGACCATTTGCATCTTTTTTAAATTCTTTAATATATCTTTCAGCAATATCAGAAACCTTTACGCCTTCCTCATTTGCCTTATTTATCATCTTGTCATCAATGTCAGTGAAGTTTACAACAAACTTTACCTTCATTCCCTTGTATTCAAAATATCTTCTTAGTGTGTCAAATACAACAAGAGGTCTGGCATTACCAACATGGATAAAGTTATATACAGTTGGACCACAATTATAAATTCCAACTTCTCCCTCTTTAATTGGTACAAAATCTTCCTTTGTTCTACTTAGAGTATTGTATAATTTCATAAATCCTCCTATAAAAAAACGCCTCTCGTGAGACGATTATATACCTTTAAAAAATTTTTCGTAGTAATCAAGTCCTATAAAAGTTTTGTCTTCAACCATTTTCTTAATCTTACTTGGGTCTGCAAGATCAACATCCATAACTTCTTCCTCTTGCAAAGTTATTTCATCAAGGGAAATATTTTTACGGACTAAATAAATATAAAAAATTGTATTTCTCTCAGTGATGATTCTCTTTAAACTAAGTTCATCTTCACTAATGTCAATTCCAAGTTCTTCCTTGAACTCACGAACCATGCCTTCCTTTGGCGTTTCTCTAGAAATAACAGATCCACCAGCGGAACAATACCACATTCCAGAAAAAGATTTTTTATCGAGAGCTCTTCTTTGGATGATAAAATTTCCATCATCTCGCAAAATCCATCCTTCAACAATAATATGGTATTCATTATTTTTTAGACGCTCACCCTTTTTAATGACGCGTCTTTTCCATTTTCCTTTTTTATCATAAACATCCCAATATTCCACGACAAAACTCCTTATAGTTATTTTACACCATTTATCAAGTTTTTTAAAGATTAAGAGTACTTTATTTAAGTAAAATATACTCTTTATTATGGAGAATAAACTTTTAAAAATAAAAAAAGTGGAATTTTAAACTCCACTTAATCTTAAATATTTTTTAAAGATTTATAATCAAAGCCTCTTCTATATTCCACAAAGGATCCATCTTCTTTGTATACATAATCTCTTAGGGTTTTTTCTACAAGTCTTATATTAAATTTTTCATCTTTCGATTTATAAATTTCCTTTACAAAAATATCTGTATCAGAAAATTTTAATTTTCTTTCAGCTTGTACAATTGCAAGAAGAGAGTTTTGTAAGTGTTCTTTAAATATTATAAATCTTGCCTTTGTGGAAAATTTTGAATTATCATTGTCTAGAAAACATTGAAATACAAAATATTCATCTTCCCAGTAACCAAAAACTTCATCCTTTTCTTCACCCATTTTAAAGTCATCTAGACTTTCTACTATGTCAACAAAAAGTTCTCCTGTTTCATCATCATGAGAAAGTATGTATTTTCTATCCTTTAATTCTAAATCTCTTACACAATATTTTTCTATAATATTTAAATTCTTCATGCCTTAACAATCCTCTTTGAAAAAACTTGTAAAGTATATCTAGAAGCAAGGTATCCAATTAAATATATTATAACTGTGACTATAAGAGTTGGAATAATTCCTGCTTGGACAAATCTAGAATTTGGTACAAACATTTTTACTATGAAAAAAGAAGTCCACACGCCAAAAGCACTTTTTGTTGGTACTGAATAGTATATATTTCTGTCCTTATTATAATTTTTAAAGACTATTAAGGTTAAAATATCACTTAAGACTCCGCTCGCTAGTCCAGCCAAGGCCCCAAAAACAGAAAACCTAAGCATATAAATTGCATAGCATAAGGAAATTAAGGATACTGTCCCAATTTTTCTAGTTTTTAAAATTGTTGCTGTATATATAAAAGCAAAGGCTGGTGCTGTCATAAGCACTCTTGATGATGGTATTGGTAAACTCAAGGATATTGTATAAAGAATTTTACCAACAACAATCATCATGGCCAGAGAAAGGCCCATTAAAACCCAATCTTTCACTCTAAATTTTTTCATCTAATCACCTAAAACACAATAATTATCAAATTCTAAATAATCTCCAGTATTTGCAAAGGCCCTGGCCCTACATCCACCGCAAATATTATTAAAATTACAAGTTCTACACTTTCCCTTATATGATGAAGGATCCCTTAGTTTTTGGAAAACCTCACTATTATTCCAAATATTATAAAAAGAATCATCTTTTATATTGCCGGCCTCTACTTCTGCATAGGGACAGATATTTACCCTGCCATCATATACTAGGCTACAATAACTTGTACCTGCAATACACGACTTTTTCACTCTTGGGTCTAAATTTAATTTTTTAGCCAAGACAGTTGATTGGGGTGCACAAGTTGGCTTTATAAATAAATCTGACTCATACTCCAAAACTTTTTTAATAGCTTCTGTATATTCTTCCTTTGTAAGGTAGACATTTCCTAAGTTTTTTCCTCTGCCAGTCATTACCAAGAATAAAACATGGACTGAAGATGCTCCTAAGTCACTTGCAAAGTCCAAAAGACTTTCTATTTCCTTTAAATTAATTTTAGAGATAGTGGTGTTAATCTGAAACTTTACGTCATTTTTCTTTAAAATCTCTATGCCCCTCATGGTTTCATCAAAGGCTCCCTCATATCCTCTAAAGGAATCGTGAATATTTTTGTCCCTTGAATCTATGGAAATAGCAACTGATCTTATATGTTTTTTTATAAGCCCAATATTGTCTTCATCTATGAGAGTTCCATTAGTTCCAAGACAAGTATAAAGCCCAAGACTAGAAGCAAATTCTGCAAGTTCAAAAATATCCTCTCTCATTAGAGGTTCTCCACCGCTTAATTTAAGCATGTTAAATCCAGCTTTTTTTATATCCCTAAAGACTTCCTTTGCCTCTTCAGTAGATAACTCATTTGACAAGTCCACATCTTCTTTAGAATTTCTATAGCAGTGTTCACAGTAGAGGTTGCATTTTTTTGTAACATTATAGGATACAATTTTCATTTGTTCTATAACCTCCTAAAGAAATTGCCTCATAAAAGAGGCAATTCCAATATTATTTAATTTATTTTCTTATCAAAGTAGATATGGGTCATCTTCCCAAGCAATTAATGATTTTGGGTCTTTGGCATTTGTATCTCTTCCTTCTGGAGGAAGGTCCTTTGCAGATTCTGGTTCTGCAGGTTTTGTTGGATAATTTAGATCGGCATCTCTTGCATTTAATTTTTCCCATTCCTCACGAGATTTTGGTGCCTTCATTTCTAAATCAACACTATCAATATCAATGCCAAGAGCCTTTGCAACTCCCTTGCCGTACTCTGGGTCAGCTGCATAACAATTTCTAATATATCTGTGCTTAATTTGCATAGTTGAGTCGCCCATATTTCTTGCAGTGTTTTCAAATAAAACTAATTTTTGTTCATCAGTCATTCTGTTGAAAAGCATGCCTGGTTGAGTGAAGTAGTCATTATCATCTGCTCTATAATCATACCTCTTAGTTTCTCCACCTTTATCGTGAGGAATTTCTAAGTCTGGATGATCTTGCCAGCCACCGTAAGAATTTGGTCTGTAGTGAAGTTCTGCACCCTTATTTCCATCAACTCTCATTTGACCATCTCTGTGATAGTCGTGAGGATGATCTACACCAAGTGGTGAGTTTACAGGAATTTGGTGATGGTTTACGCCAAGTCTATACCTTTGTGCATCAGAATAGAAAAATGCCCTTGCTTGAAGAACCCTATCTGGAGAAAGTGCAATTCCTGGCACAATATTTGCAGGAGAAAAGGCAGCTTGCTCAACATCTTGGAAGAAATTGTCAGGATATTTATTTAGGACATATTCGCCAACTGGAATAAGTGGATAATCTTTCTTTAACCACATTTTAGTCAAGTCAAAAGGATTTGTTGGATGATTTTCAGCTTCTTCTTCAGTCATAACTTGTATATACATCTTCCACTTTGGATAATTTCCATTTTCAATTGCTTCGTATAAATCACGGCCAGAAGATTCCCTGTCCATGCCATTTACCTTTTCAGCTTCTTGGTCAGTGTAGTTTAGAATGCCTTGTTGGCTCCTAAAGTGGAACTTAACCCAAACTCTTGTGCCTTCTTCGTTATACATGGAGTAAGTGTGTGAGCCAAATCCGTGCATATATCTAAAGGAAGAAGGAATCCCTCTATCACTATTTATAATTGTAGTTTGAAGTAGTGATTCAGGTAGAGATGACCAGTAGTCGAAGTTTGTGTTAGGACTTCTTAAATGTGACTTTGGGTCTCTCTTAACTGCGTGGTTTAAATCTATAAACTTCATTGGGTCTCTAAAGAAGAATACAGGAGTATTGTTTCCAACAACATCCCAGTTGCCATCTTCTGTATAAAATCTTACAGCAAAGCCACGGATATCACGTTCGGCATCAGCTGCTCCTCTTTCACCGGCAACAGTTGACATTCTTGAAAATACTTTGCACTTGTTGCCAACTTTAGAAAATATTTTTGCCTTAGTATATTTTGTGATGTCGTGAGTTACAGTAAATTCGCCCCAGGCACCCCAACCTTTAGCGTGCATTCTTCTTTCAGGTATAACTTCTCTGTTAAAATGGGCTTGTTTTTCGAAAAGCCACAAATCTTGAACAGAGAGGTGACCATTCATGCCTGCTGTCATGGAATCTTCGTCATTGTCAACTACTTGTCCACCAGCTCTTCTAAGAGTAGGGTCATCATCTACATTTTGATTTCTACTAGGAATTGGGTCTCCTGCCTTATTTTTTTCAGTAGGGTCCATTTTCTTTTTATCGTCAGCCATTTTCTACCTCCTAAATTATAATAAAACATTGTTTTAACATATTTACTCTTTACCCTTTTATCAATAGTCTACACAAGTTGTAAAAAATTAAATTTATAAAAATTTTTTCAGTACAAAAAAACTCTTCACTGCAAAATTTTTTACAGTAAAGAGTTTGATTTTCTTTTAGCGACCACCTCCGCCGCCTCCGCCGAAGGATCCGCCTCCACCTCCAAGGGAAGTGGCTCCACCAAAGTTTGCACTTTGAAAACCAGTTCCACTTTGATAGGATTTATTGATGTTTTTTGAAAAACCGTTAGAAGCAAGATAAAAATTGTGATATAAGAAATAATTATTTACATAAGCTGGATAATTTTCTGCTCCCTTTACAAAATCTTGGTCCAAGAAAAATATTGATGAATATATTAAAAAGTCCTGCCACTTATTAAAGTCAACTTCATCAGTAACTAAATCTAAATAGTCCCTTATATAATTTTTAAACTTTATTAGATTTTCGTATAGCTCCTTGCCCTTTTCTGTGACCCTAAGCTCAGTTCCTCTTTTCTTTGAGAATAAAAATCTTTTTTCATAAGTGTAATTTTCCAAATATCCCTTTTCCTTTAAAGCCTCAATAGAATGATCTTCAAATTCATCATAATAATTTGTCATTTCACTTTTGTGGTCTCTTACATATTTTTTGAAGTCCTTTGCTGTAATATATTCAGCATTATTTTCTTTATTGGCAGAAGAAATCATTTGAAATAGTTCTTCTTCAAGAGGTCCCATATTCTTTGGCTCAGAAATAATTTTTATTTTATTTTTAGAAAAGCCACTGCCTTCTTCAATAAATTCTATATTACCATTAAGACTCCACTTTAAAATAAAGGAATTGATATAATTTCCAACTAAATTACTATCAACTAAATAAGCCTGGCTTATGAAAAATGCCAAATCTTCAAGAGGACCCTGGTAAGGTAAATCCTTGTAATATTCCCCCTTTAAATCTTTTATAGTGGCAAGTTCCTTTTTATTTTCAATTCTTTTTTTGCTAAAACCAAGAGTAATTAAACGAGCCACAAAATATATTACAGCTAGAACAGCAAGAAAAATCCCAGATAAAGCTGATTTTTCTAGTGTTGACATTGGTTTTTGATAAGCTTCGCCTTCTCTATTTTCCCAATGAGAACCTTCTGCTGCAAGTGTTGCATAATCATTAAAGTCTTTATCAATTTTATAAGCTGTGTTAAAGTATCCCTTTGGGAATTTTAGCATTACAGTTGCATAATCCACATAAGCTGATGAAGTCATTTGAATTTCTCCATCCACGTTATGAATTTCACCTTCCATACCAAAACCCCACATTTTAACATCTTTAAAGGGCTCATAGCCCTTTATCCTTATCTCAACTTTTTTAGGTTTTGGATCAAAATTTTCTCCAACAAATTTAAAAAATAACATATCGCTGTCATTAAGTCCAACAATTACAGGATTAATTTTATAGCTTAAATTATATGTATTGTCACTAAATTCACTAATCCCCCAAGTAAGTTCAACTTCGTCTTCTCTATCGATTCTTCCATAATGATATGCCTTGTCCTCAACGCTTGCGTCAATATTCCAAGGACTTAACTCAGTAAAATCTTTTCCAAGAGAATTTACAGAAAAATCTTCAATTTTAATTCCCTGTAAATTATTTATAAGTTTATATCTTTCAGTATAATCTTTATTGTCTTCATTGATTTTCCAAACTTCTTTTACTTCTCCTATGCCATTTTTATCGATATTTACATCAATATTAATTTCCTTAAAATCTTCTGCAAATACAAAGGCTGGCATTAGTAATAGTAAGATGGTCAAAGTAAAAATTTTTCTAAATTTCATGATTTCCTCCTTTATGAATTTTTTATACCCAAAATAATTATTCCAAAAAAGTATTTTTAAGTAAAATCTCATAATTTAAAATATTTAAAAGAAAAAAAGAAGCTGTCACATTGACAACTTCTTAAAAAATTTATATTTCTTTTAAATATTTATTTAATAATTTGTAGGAAGCTTCTTCATCTACGGTAGAAATTAGTCCAGCTGAAGATAAAATATAATTTTTATCTAAATAATATTTTATCTTCTTATTAATTAGATATTTATCGTCTAAATCCTCTATTGCTTGAAGAATTTTTTTCGGCTCATTAGAATTAATAAGCGATCCACCAGTTCCAATAAACATTTCCGCCGGTCTCAAATCTTTTCCGTATTGCTCGTAAATCGTCCTAGTAGGAGTTTTAATTTTTTTTATGTGACCAATATGTCTCATAAGTGAAGTGTGAGTAGCAATATAGCAAAGGACATTGTCAAAGAATAAATCTTTGTCATTGTCTGGAATATAGTTTGTGTGATTAAAACGATATTCCGTCTTCTCTTTTGCATCATTTATGCCAAATTTTTGGAAGGGCTCTTCACCTACTGACTCATAAAGAGCAGTGGCTGAATACCTCATACCCATGTCACCTTCCACAGTTCTTTTTTCAAAAGGCTCATCAATTGGAGGCGAAATTACATTTTCTTCTCCATAATAAGTTTTGCCAATTGAGTGAATGTCTGTAGTCGCTCCACCAATATCCACAGATAAAATAACTTTACCTAGATGTTTTGCGTAAACTGACATTGCTTTTTGAACTGAAACTGGTGTTGGCAAAAGAATTTCAAAATCCTTACTTAATAAATCAATTCCCTTAGCGTGAGCAATTGTCCTTATAAAAAGATCTCCGATTGTCTTCCTAAGTGGTTTGTAATTTATCGTGTTAGTAGTAGGCATGACATTTTCTGTAAAGTCACAAGAAATATTATTTTTTTCAAAAATTTTTCTTATTTCTTCATGTGTGTCAATATTTCCAGCCACAACAACAGGAGTTTTAAGCTTACCCTCTGCAAGTTTTTTTGCATTGAAGATAATATTATCTCTGTTGCCATAATCAGTCCCACCACATAAAACTATAATATCGGCACCAGAATTATTAATTTCTTCTACATTCTCATCAGTAAGTTCATAGGAATATACTCTTAAAATTCTGGCACCAGATGATAGTGATGCAAGCCTTGCTGCATCTGTTGTAAGATTTTTTGAAAAACCTATTGCTACAACTTTTAGTCCTCCTGATGCTGAAGAACAACCTAAAACTTTATCATATTTGACATCAGTAACTTCCCTTAATTTTTTATAGGCATTATTAAAGCCTTCTCTAACATCAGTTTCTACAGTAGTGTAGCTTGATGCACTGCCAAGAATTTCATTTTTGTCAGTATCCACTAAATTAAGTTTAGTATAAGTTGATCCAACATCGACTAAAAGATAAATCATGCTAATTTTTCATCTACAACTTTCATGATTTCAGCGTGATTTTTTTCTACAATTTTTCTTGTAGCAGCCATTTTATCTTCAAGTTCATGTCTATAGTCTTGATCTTTAAGTGAGTTTAAGTTAATGATTACATTTAAGAAGGCACCGTGAACTGCAGCTTCAATATTTAATAGAGCTACTGCAACATCAGTGATTGCATTTGAATTTCCCTTTTCAGCAAGTTCTCTTGCAAAGTCATAAAGTTCTGTGACTTTAGTTCCAAGTCCTAGAGGTACTTCAATTGCATTTCTATATCCTTCTTGAATCTTTTCAGATCTTTTAGCTTTTTCTTCTTCAGTTTCCTTTGGAAGTTTCATAGCATCCATAACTCCGTTAAAAGAGTTTGCATCTTTGTCAATTCCATTAACAAATTCGTCTTTATATTTTAATAATTCAGCTTGAATTTCTTCCATTCTATCAGAAACATCCATATATTTTTTCTTTCCAATAGTTAAACCTGCAACCATTGCAAGAAGTGAAGCTGCCATTGATGCATTAAGTGCAGCAATGGATCCACCTCCTGGTGCTGGTGAATTTGAAGCAGTTTCGTCAGCGAATTCTACTATAGTTAAATCTTTAAGCATTTTTCCTCCTAGAATAATCCAGTAATAACTCCGTCATTATCAATGTCCATCTTGTTAGCAGCTGGTACTTTTGGAAGTCCTGGCATAACCATGATGTTAGAAGTTTGAACAACTATAAATCCTGCTCCTGCTGAAACTCTTACATCTTGAATTTCAATGTCAAAGTCAGTAGGTGCTCCCATTATATTCTTGTCATCTGTAAATGAGAATTGTGTTTTTGCAACACAGATAGGAAGTTTGTCAAGTCCAAGTTCTTCAAGTTTTTTAACTTGTTTTTTAGCAGCTGTAGTAAATTTAGCTTGTCTACCTCTGTAAATTTCAGTAACGATAGTGTTTACTTTATCAGTAATGCTGTCATTTTCATCATATAGAGGTTTGAAGTTAGCTGAATCTTCATCAATTAATTCAACAACTTGTTTAGCTAAATCTTCAGCACCTTCGCCACCCTTTGCGAAACATTCACAAAGAGAAATTCTTACTCCAAGTTCTTTGCAAAGTTCTTCTAATTTAGCAATTTCAGCTTCAGTATCGTCAGCAAATCTGTTGATAGCAATAATAGCTGGAACACCGAATTTTTTGATGTTTTCAACGTGACGTCTTAAGTTAGCAAATCCCTTTTCAAGAGCTTCAACATTTTCAGTCTTTAATTCTTTTTTATCTACTCCACCGTGCATTTTAAGAGCTTTAATTGTAGCAACAATTACTACTGCATCTGGAGATAGACCAGCCATTCTACATTTAATGTCCATGAATTTTTCTGCACCAAGGTCAGCACCGAAACCTGCTTCTGTAACAGCGTAATCGCTAGTGTTTAGTGCAAGTTTTGTAGCTAAAATTGAGTTACATCCATGAGCAATGTTTGCGAAAGGTCCACCGTGAATAAATGCTGGTGTATTTTCAAGTGTTTGTACCATATTTGGTTTAAGTGCATCTTTAAGAAGCATAGCAACTGCGCCTTGGATTTCAAGATCGGCAACTGTAACAGGTTCTCCATCAAGATTATATCCGATGATCATTCTAGCAATTCTATTTTTTAAGTCTTCGATATTTTCAGAAAGACATAGAACAGCCATAATTTCTGATGCAACAGTAATCATGAAGTGGTCTTCTCTAGGGAAACCATCAGCTTTTTTACCAAGAGAAATAACAACATTTCTTAGAGATCTGTCGTTCATGTCAAGAACTCTCTTCCAAGTAATTTGTCTACAGTCAATTCTTAGAGCATTTCCTTGGTGAATGTGGTTATCTATACAAGCTGAAATAAGGTTATTTGCAGCTGTCATTGCGTGAAGGTCACCAGTAAAGTGAAGATTGATATCTTCCATTGGAACTACTTGTGAGTATCCACCACCTGCAGCTCCACCCTTAACACCAAAAACTGGTCCAAGAGATGGTTCACGAAGTGCTACTGCAGATTTTTTACCAATTCTATTAAGACCTTGAGTAAGTCCAATAGAAACAGTTGATTTACCTTCACCTGCTGGTGTAGGTGAAATTGCAGAAACTAAAATTAGTTTTCCATATTCGTTTTTTTCGTCAATTTTTTTAATTGCATCCCAAGAAATTTTTGCTTTATATTTTCCGTAGTTTTCAAGATCATCTTTTTCAAGACCAATCTTTGCAGCAACTTCTTCAATAGGAAGCATTGTAGCTTCGTCTGCTATTTGTATATCTGTTTTAAATGCCATATATTAAATTACTCCTCAATTAATAGTGTTTCAAGAACTTGTTCTGATTTTAAACCTTCAATTTGCATATAGTAAGCTGCTGAATCAACTAGAGCTTGTAGTGGAAGAAGTCCAATAAGTTCAGTATTAACAACAGTTACACCGTATCTTTTAGCTTCTGATTTAATCATTTCAAGAGCTTGGTAAATTGCAGTTTTTTCAAAGTTTACAAGGTTCATTGATACTTGAGTTTGACCTTTTTCTTCAAGTTCAAGACCAATAGCCTTAACAAATCTAAGTCCTCCACCAATGTGACGAACTTTTTTTGCAATTGTATCAGCAATAGTTAAATCACTAGTATTTAGGTTTACGTTAAATGCAACTAGGTGGAATCTTGCTGCAACAGCAGTAGCTCCTGATTTAACATTCATTTCTTGAGGACCAAAGTCTGGTTTCCATTCTTCTTCTTTAATTTTGTCGAAGAATCCTTCGTATTGTCCTTTTCTTACTTTTGCTAGGTTCTTTCTAGCTGGAGTAGAAGCTGCATCTTCATATAGATAAACAGGGATTCCCATATCGCCAATTGCTTTACCAACTTTTTTAGCATATTCAACACACTCTTCAGTAGTACATTCAGTTACAGGAACAAATGGTACAACGTCAACAGCTCCCATTCTTGGGTGAGCTCCCTTGTGTTTTGACATATCAATAATTTCAGTTGCAACTTTTACAGATTCAATAACTGCATCAATTACAGCTTCTGGTTCACCAATTACTTCAACAACAAGTCTGTTGTGGTCAGCATCTGGTTGATAATCGATTAATTTAATATTTTCTTTTGCTCTAAAGCATTCAGTGATTTGTTCAACTTTCTTAAGGTCTCTACCTTCAGAATAGTTTGGAATACACATTACTCTTTTCAATTTTTTCCTCCTATAGTATCTAATACTTTTTTCTTACCTTTTATATTATATATAATATTCTAAAATAATCAAAGACTTACAACTTTTTCTACTTCTTCAAGAAGTTTTCCAGAAGTTATTAATTCTTGAGCTTTTTCAAGTTCTTCGTAAATTTCAATCTTCTTATCTTCTTCAATAAAGTCTACTTGATTTCTAATTACATCGTGAGCAACTTTTGTACCTTTACCAAGTTCAAATTTGTTATCTTCCATTTCCATTCTGAAATCAAGAGCTTGAGCAGCTATCATAAGTTCAGTAGTTAAAATTCTTGCAGTGTTTTTAACAACTTCTCTAACTTTTCTTGAAGCCCAATTACCCATAGATACGAAGTCTTCTTGGTTTTCACAAGATGTTATAGAGTCAACACTTGCTGGGTGAGATAGTGTTTTATTTTCAGATGCTAAAGCAGCTGCAGCATATTGAGTGATCATAAATCCAGAGTTAAGTCCTGGGTGTTTAACTAAGAATGAAGGCATTCCAGAAAGTGTAGTGTTAACCATTCTTTCAATTCTTCTTTCAGAAACATTACCAAGTTCAGCAACAGCAATTGCTAAGAAGTCAAATGGTTGAGCCATTAATTCTCCGTGGAAGTTACCACCAGAAATTACTTTACCATCATGAGTGATGATTGGGTTATCAGTTGCAGAGTTAAGTTCGATTTCAACTTTTTCTTTAACATATTCAAGAGTATCTTTAGAAGCTCCGTGAATTTGTGGCATACATCTAAATGTGTAAGCATCTTGAACTCTAAGTTCAGCAGTGTGAGTTACATAAGTTGAACCTTCAAGAATATTTCTTAAATTTTCAGCAGTCTTTAGTGATCCTGCGTGTGGTCTAATTGTGTGAAGTTCTTCCCAGAATGCGTCAATGATTCCTCTTGAAGATTCACAAGCCATAGCTCCTGCGATATCAGCAATCTTAGAAAGTTTAAGTGCATCATAAAGTGCAAGTGCTCCAGTTGCTGTAAGAACTGTAGTACCATTAATTAGTGCAAGACCTTCTTTTGCAGCAAGTGCAATTGGTTTTAAACCAGCTTTTTCCATAGCATCTTTTCCTGGAAGAAGTTCACCTTCATAATAAGCTTTTCCAAGACCAAGCATTGGAAGAACCATATGTGCAAGTGGTGCTAAGTCTCCAGATGCTCCAAGAGATCCTTTTTCTGGAATAAATGGAACAACATTTCTATTTAACATTTCAAGAAGTAATTCAATAGTAGAAAGTCTGATACCAGAAACTCCCTTTAATAATGAGTTAATTCTAATAAGCATAACTGCTCTTGTTTCATCTTCAGGTAGTGGATTGCCAAAACCAGAAGCGTGAGTTCTAATAATGTTTTCTTGAAGTTGAGTTGAATCTTCTTTAGAAATTGAAACTCTTGATAGAGAACCAAATCCTGTGTTTATTCCGTAAACTACTCTTTCTTCTTCAACAATTTCTTCAACATATTGTCTAGATTTTTCTACATCAGCAATTGCCTTTTGGTCGATTTCTGCTTTTACATGATTTCTTGTAACTTCTACTAACTCTTCTAAAGTTAAGTCATTACCTGTTAATACTACTTTGTTCATAATTGTACTTCCTCTCTTTTAATTGATTACATTTTACTTACTAATTCAAAAGAAAATATAAAGATGAAAAATTATGTCATCTTTTGAAAAGTAGTTCCTATAAAAAATTCTCGCATATGCAAATTTTTTTCTTTGCAAATGTTTTCTACCATGATTTTATTCTAAATATAAACTATTGTCAATAATTTTCATGGAAATAGAACTCTTTTATCGAAAAAAATACAATATTTTACCTCTTTTTTTTAGTAATTTGCTCCCCTGATTTCTAGTTTTAAACAAAACTTACTCTAAGTCTATATAAAATAATTATATTTTGATAAATAATTTACAAAAACTTTAAACTATTTACTGTTATTTATTTTTTTCTATATATTTTTATGTCATAAATTTTACAGAAAAATAATTGCAAAAATAAAAAAAATGACTTAGTCGCCTAAGTCATAAAATTCATCTTAATCTTTTTTTATTAGTCCAATTGCAATGAGGGCAATAGAAAGAATAAAGGCAATTATTAGTGTAATGTCATCCTTGAGATAATCAATTAAATGATTTTTAAAAGATGAGGTAACTTTTAAATCCAAAAGTGGCATAAAGTGTAAAAATATTATTAATAAAACAGTCAATACCACGCCTGTAATTATGTACTTATCCCTAGCTTTCATTTATCTTCTCCTTTCTCACAATTAAATAAGCTCCACAAACTTTTTTTGCCCTTCCTTTACTTGTATTTCCATCCTTATTCACAATTTTAAAGTCATAAGAATTAATCTCAGGGTAAAGGCTCACAGTGGCAAAAGTTTTTCCTTCAACTTTTATATCAAGATTTAAATCTATTAAGATCTCTCTTTTTACATCAAATCCAAGAGCATTGGAAATTATTTTTGCATCAAGAGGGAAGTCTACCATATAATCATTTTTAAATTTTTTCTCTCCAAGTTTTACAGTGACTTCTTCATTTTTTTTATAGTCACAGATTGACTGATAATGATCTCCACTAAATTCTACTACATTTTTAACTTCTGAAATATCTTCAATTTTGTAGCCTTCTTTATTTTTTACTTCTTGCTCCCTATATTTTTCTCCTTCAAAAAATTTTATGTATTTTATTTCTGAAATTTCAAAGCCTAGGCTTTCTTCCCTTTGTTTTTTCTCTTCATTAGAAAGGTCTTTTATTTCAAACTTTTTCTCCTTCTTACTTTTTCTTCGCTACTATTTATTTGATTTTTACTTGAAATCAACTGGTCCTTAATATGTGAATTATAAGTCCTAGGTCCAAGATAAATTAAAAGCGAAAAAATAATTGCAAGAAAAATAATTATCTTCTTCACTGGTGATTTCATCAAGACTACTCCTTAAAAAGATTATATCAGCTGAAAAAATTTTTTTCCATGAAAAAAGCTGCAAGAAAAAATGACTTAGTCACCTAAGCCATTTTCATCTAGTATTTACAAAAATTATTTAAAGCACCTTTGCCAAAAAGTTTTGTGTTCTTTCGTTCTTAGGATTGCCGAAGACTTCTTCTGGACTTCCTTCTTCTACAATATAGCCGCCATCCATAAATAAAATTCTGTCGCCAACTTCTCTTGCAAATCCCATTTCGTGAGTTACAACAACCATAGTCATGCCTTCCTTGGCAAGATCTTTCATTATATCTAAAACTTCTCCTACCATTTCTGGGTCAAGGGCAGAAGTTGGTTCGTCAAAGAGCATTACCTTTGGATTCATGGCAAGGGCTCTAGCTATGGCAATTCTTTGTTTTTGTCCGCCTGATAGTGATTTTGGATAGGAATCTCTCTTGTCTGGAAGTCCTACTCTTTCTAAAAGTTCCATAGCCTTTTTTTCAGCTTCTTCCTTTCCCATTTTCTTAACAAGAGTTGGTGCAAGAGTAATGTTATCTATTATATTTAAGTTGTTAAAGAGATTAAAGGATTGAAATACCATTCCCATTTCTTCACGAACTTTATTTATATCAATGTCCTTTGAAGTAATTTCTTCATCATCTACAAAAATTTTGCCACTCGTTGGCTCTTCTAAAAGATTTAAGCATCTTAAAAAAGTTGATTTGCCTGAGCCTGATGGTCCAATTACAACTACTACTTCTCCGTCTTTTATTTCTTGATTTATTCCCTTTAGGACTTCAAGTTCTCCAAAGGATTTAGTCAAATTTTCTACCTTAATCATTTGCAAGTCTCCTTTCTAGAAGTCCCAAAGCCTTTGAAAGGCTAGTGGTCATAATAAAATAAATTACAGCTACAAATATGAAAGGTTTTACTAATTGATAAGTCCCTGAAGAAATAGTTTTTCCGGCATACATGAGTTCTCCAACTCCAACTGTATAGGTAATTGAAGATTCCTTTATAAGTGTAATAAATTCATTTACAAGGGCAGGAAGTATATTTTTTATTGCTTGTGGCATTATTACCTTAGCCATGGCTTGCTTCTTGTTAAGTCCAAGAGATCTCGCTGCTTCCATTTGTCCAGGATCAACTGAAGATATACCTGATCTTATAATTTCTGCAACATAGGCTGCTGAGTTTAAACTTATTGAAAGTGCACACAAAAACATTGGTGCAGTCAAAAGTGTAAATTGTTCTGGTATTATTTTTTTTAGTCCAAAATACACAATCATTATTTGCACAAGCATTGGCGTACCTCTAACCACTTCTATATAAATACTTGAAAGTATATTTAGTAATTTAATTTTTGATGTCTTCATTAGCGCAAGTATTATTCCAATAGTAAAACCTAATAATACTCCAATTATTGAAAGCTCAATAGTGGTCAAGGCCCCATTTAAATAGGTTGGAAGATATTTACCTGCGAAGGCAAATTGTTTAGATATAATTTCCATATTATTCCTTTCTAGTTTATCTAATTCAAAAAATAAAAATTCCCCACATAATGTAGGGAATATTTAGTTACTATTTGCTAGCTTCTTTGTTAGATAGTTCAATATACTCATCAAACCATTTATCTACTTGGCCTGAATCTTTTAATCCTTTAACAACTTCATTTACTGCTTTTGTTAAATCGTCATTGCCCTTTTTAATTGCTACTGCAAATCCACTTTCATCTGGAATTCCTAAGTTATCTATAATAACAAGTCCATCTGTTATTGATGCAAATTGTTTTGCTGGAAGTTCTGATAGGAAAGCTGCGTCAATTGATTTGTTTTTAAGTTGTTCAATTATTACATTGTTAAGATCAAATCCCTTGCAGTTATCTCCAAACTTTTCTGTTGCAAACTTTTGTTGAAGTGAACCAAGTTGTGTACCAATAACTTTTCCCTTTAGGTCATCAAAAGTTTTATACTTGTCTTTATTTTCTTCAGTTACTAGTAGCACTTGTGCCCCTTTTGAATATTCATCAGAAAAATCAACTTGTTTCTTTCTTTCATCGTCAGCACCCATTCCCGCAAGAACTATATCAACATCTCCTGCATTTAGAGAAGCAAGAAGCCCTTCAAAAGCCATATTTTTAACTTCAAGTTCAACTCCAAGAGAATCGGCAATTGCTTTTGCAATTGCAATATCAATTCCTGTAAATTCTTCCTTGCCATTTTGGAAGGATGTCCATTCCATTGGTGGAAAGTCTGCTGAAGTTCCAAGTACAATTTTGCCCTTTTGCTTTATAGCATCTAGAGTTGGTCCAGTAGTTTTTATTTCAAACTTAACTGCTTCTTTTGCTGCTTCTTTTGCTTCTTCTTTTACATCTTCTTTTTTCCCACAGCCAAATAAGAATAAGGCTGCCATTGCTACAATTGCAATATTAAAAATTTTCTTTTTCATAATAACCCCCTATTTAATTGATAAATGAATATAAAGTCCTCTTTAATTTTAAAAAACATTATAACGCAAAATTAATTGAATTTCAACGATTTTCATCACTTTATTTAATTAAAATTCTAAAAGGTCTTCTGCTGGAATATTTTCTATATTTTCTGTGGCTTTTGTCTCTTCTTGTTTTTCTTCCACTGGAGCTTTTTCTCCTACAGCTTGTTTAGCTTCTTCCTTTTTAACTCTTGAGTATTGGTAAACTCCCCAGGATTCAAGTTCATTATCTGTTCCAATCCACACTGGTGAACCCACAGACATATTTGGAAATACATAATTTTCCACATCATAATTAAATAGTCTAATGCAGCCGTTGGAATAGTAGCCACCAATTTGATGAGGCTTAATATTTCCATGGATGCCGTAGCCACTTGCTCCAGGAAGTCTTAGTCCCATCCATCTTTCCCCAAGAGGATTGTTGGGGTCGTCAGCCTTAGCTGGTTTGTACTTTCCATTCATTCCGCCCCAGGCAGGATTTTTGTGCATATTTTGAATTTTTCCCTTTGCAGATGGAGTTGGTGTGGCATTGGTACCCAGTGTAACTGGAAACTTGCCAATAGACTGATTTCCCTTATACATAGTAAGAGTTCTTCTGGACTTGTTTACCACAATCCACTTGCCCTTTGTTGGTGGATTAGTTACCATGTCGTAAACTTCATAATTTTCAGTGTGTAGAGCCTCTTTAGTCTTGTCGTTTAAGGCACCAGTCACTGGCAAATTCATGCGAGCTTGCCATCTTTTGATTTCATCTCTTTTTTCAACACCGCTTTTATTCATAAAATTATTTTCTCTGACAAAGCCCTTGGCAAAAACAAAATTTGGCAAAAGGCTGGCAGCTAAAATAAAAATCCCAATTTTTTTAATTTTCTTCAAATTAATCCTCCAATTTATCCTTTAAAAATTCTCCAGTATAAGAATTTTTGCATTTAACAATTTCTTCAGGCGTGCCAGTGAAGAGAACTTCTCCTCCACCATCTCCACCTTCAGGTCCAAGATCTATTATATAATCGGCACACTTTATAACATCTAAATTGTGCTCAATTGTTATTACAGTGTTTCCTCTATCTACAAGTTCTTCCAAAACTTTTATTAGTTTATTTACATCTTCAGAGTGAAGTCCCGTTGTAGGCTCATCTAAAATGTAGAGAGTTCTTCCCGTTGCCCTTTTGGAAAGTTCTGTGGCAAGTTTAATTCTCTGTGCCTCTCCTCCTGATAAAAGGGTAGAAGATTGTCCAAGCTTGATGTAAGACAAGCCAACATCTCTTAAAGTTTCAAGTTTTCTCAGAACTCTCTCATGATTTTGGAAAAAGTCAATTGCCTCTTCTACTGTCATGTCTAGGACATCATAAATATTTTTGCCCTTGTATTTAACTTCAAGAGTTTCACGATTGTATCTCTTGCCATGACAAACTTCGCAAGGAACATAGACATCAGACAAAAAGTGCATTTCAACTTTTAAAATTCCATCACCCTTGCAAGCTTCACATCTTCCGCCCTTAACATTAAAGGAAAATTTTCCTTTTTTGTAGCCACGCATTTTTGCTTCATTTGTGCTGGCAAAGATATCTCTTATTATATCAAAAGCTCCTGTGTATGTGGCAGGATTTGATCTTGGAGTTCTTCCAATTGGCGATTGGTCAATATCCACAATTTTGTCAATGTTTTCTAGTCCTTCCACACTTTTGTGCTTGCCAGGTTTTATTCTAGATTTATTTATTTTTTGTGCAAGACTTTTATATAAAATTTCATTTATTAGTGAAGACTTTCCTGAACCAGATACACCAGTTACACAGATAAATTCACCTAGAGGAAATTCTACATCTATATTTTTTAAATTATTTTCGCTGGCTCCAAGGACCTTTATTGATTTCCCATTGGACTTTCTTCTTTCTTTTGGCACTTCAATTTTCTTTCTGCCACTTAAATAGGCGCCAGTAATTGATTCTTGAACTTCCATAATTTCTTCAGCAGTTCCTTGTGCCACAATTCTTCCGCCATTTACGCCGGCAAGAGGTCCAATGTCTACTATTTCATCAGCTGCAAACATAGTATCTTCGTCATGTTCTACAACAATTAAAGTATTTCCTATGTCCGTTAAATTTCTTAGTGATTCCAAAAGTTTTGCATTGTCTCTTTGATGAAGTCCAATGCTTGGCTCATCTAGGACATAAATTACCCCCACAAGCTGTGAGCCAATTTGTGTTGCAAGTCTAATTCTCTGTGCTTCTCCACCAGAAAGGGTTCCAGCCATTCTTGATAGAGAAAGATATTCTAGTCCTACATTTACTAAAAATTCAAGACGAGACTTTATTTCCTTTAAAAGTTCTTCGGCAATAATCATTTCATTTTTTGTGAATTTTAAATTTTTGAAAAAATCTAAAGCCTTATCAATGGAAAGCTCTGTTAATTCAAAAATATTTAATCCACCAACTCTTATGGCAAGAGATGAATCTTTAAGCCTTGAACCATGGCATTTAGGACAGGGAACTTCCTCCATAAATTCATCTATTTTATCAAGCATTCTGTCAGAGCTTGATTCAGTATATCTTCTCTTTAAATTTTTTAAAATTCCCTCAAAACCACCAGAGTATTTTTTTTCTCCTGAAAAAAAGGAATTAAAGGAGAAATTTAATTTTCCCTTGTAACCCTCAAATATTGCCTCAATAAATTCTTCTGGTGCATTTTTTATTGGCTCTTTGCTACTAAATTTAAATTTCTTTGCAATTTCAGAAATTATTTCATAATAGTAAGTTCCTTTGGAATTGGAATAGCAGGCAATTGCTCCCTCGTCTATGGAAAGTTCCTTATTGGGAATTACTAAATCTCTGGAAACTTCCTTAGAAAACCCAAGACCCTTACACTCATCACAAGCACCAAGAGGTGAGTTAAAGGAAAAGGACCTTGGCGTAACTTCTTCTATTATAATATTGCAATGAGGACAGGCAAATTTTGTTGAAAATATTAAATCTTCTCCATCTATTACATTTACCTTGGCAATCCCATCACTTAAATTTGTGGCAATTTCAAGAGAATCAGCAAGTCTCGATTCAATTTTTTCCTTAACAATAATTCTATCAACTACAATATCTATATCGTGATTTTTATTTTTATCTAGTTCTATTTCTTCTGAAATGTCATGCATTTCTCCGTCAACAAAAACTCTTAAAAAGCCTTCTTTTTTTATCTTCTCAAAAACTTTTTTGTGTTGACCCTTTCTATGCCTTACGACTGGAGAAAGAATTTGGATTTTTGTCCTTTCTTCTAATTTCATAACTTCATCAACCATTTGGTCAATTGTATAGGAGGAAATTTCTTTGCCACATTCTGGACAAAAGGCATGACCAACTCTAGCATATAAAAGCCTTAGATAGTCGTAAATTTCTGTAACTGTTCCCACAGTTGACCTTGGATTTTTTGATGTTGTCTTTTGATCTATAGAAATTGAGGGACTCATTCCTTCAATATAGTCCACCTCTGGTTTATCCATTTTTCCCAAAAACTGTCTAGCATAGGAAGACAAACTCTCAACATATCTCCTTTGACCTTCGGCATAAATTGTGTCAAAGGCAAGAGATGACTTTCCTGAACCAGAAAGTCCAGTGAAAACTACAAATTTATTTCTTGGGATTTTTAAATCAACATTTTTTAAATTGTTGACTCTAGCTCCCTTTACTATTATTTCGTCTTTCAATATAACACCTCTTTATAGAAGGGCAGTTTTTTTCTTCTCTTTTAAATCTTTTATCTTATCTCTAATTTCAGCAGCCTTTTCAAAATCAAGTTCCTCTGCTGCCCTATACATTTCAGGTTTTAGAGCATCAATCATTTCATTTATTTCATCTTTTGTAAATTCATTTTCTTCGTCTACAATGTCCTTAAAGTCAATATCATCTTCTGCAGCAATGGCAGTATTAATGACTTCACGCACACTTTTTACAATGGTCTTTGGAGTAATATTATGTTCTTTATTATATTCTTCTTGAATTTTTCTTCTCCTAGAAGTTTCATCAAGAGTAACTCGCATTGACGGAGTTATAGTATCTGCATACATTATAACTTTTCCTTCAGCATTTCTCGCAGCACGACCTGCAGTTTGGATAAGTGATGTTACAGAACGAAGGAAGCCTTCCTTGTCTGCATCAAGTATGCAAACTCTTGAAACTTCTGGAAGGTCAAGACCCTCTCTCAAAAGGTTAATGCCAACGAGAACATCTACCTCTCCAAGACGCAAGTCTCTTATAATTTTCATTCTCTCCAAGGTATCCACATCGGAATGCATGTAAGTTACTTTATACCCAATTTCTTTTAAATGTCTTGATAAATCTTCAGACATTCTCTTAGTAAGAGTTGTGATTAAAACTCTTTCGCCTCTCTCAATAGCTCCATTTATTTCATTTATTATGTCGTCAATTTGATTTTTTATTGGTCTAACTTCTATTATTGGGTCCAGAAGTCCCGTAGGCCTAATAATTTGCTCAACTTGTTGCTCTGTGTGTTCAAGTTCATAGGGACCTGGCGTTGCAGAAACATAGACGCATTGGTTCATCATTTCTTCAAACTCATTAAACCTAAGAGGTCTATTGTCAAGAGCAGAAGGAAGTCTAAACCCATACTCAACTAAGGTTTCCTTGCGAGATCTGTCTCCATTAAACATTCCCCTAATTTGTGGAATTGTTTGGTGGGATTCATCTATTATAGTGAGAAAATCCTTGGGAAAATAATCTATTAGAGTATAGGGTCTTGAACCTGGCGCCCTGCCAGATAAGTGTCTGGAATAATTTTCTATGCCAGAACAAAATCCCATTTCAGAAAGCATTTCTAAATCATATCTCGTCCTTTGTTCCAGCCTTTGAGCTTCCAAAAGTTTTTCTTGGTCCTTTAAGACCCTTAGTCTCTCTTCAAGTTCTTCCTCTATTGTCACTATTGCCCTTTTAACTTTTTCTTCTGAAGTTGCAAAGTGAGATGCTGGCGTAATGTAAGCATGATTTAAGTAATGCAAAACTTCTCCAGTTAAGGCATTTACTTCAGTAATTCTATCTATTTCATCGCCAAAAAATTCAACGCGAATGGAATTTTCAGAAGAAGATGCAGGGAAAATTTCCAAAATATCTCCACGTACCCTAAAAGTTCCACGTTTAAATTCATAATCATTTCTAACATATTGAATGTCAACAAGTTTACTCATTACATCATTTCTGTCCTTAATCATGCCAGGTCTAAGAGAAATGGCTAATTTTTCGTAGTCAATTGGATCTCCCAAGCCATAGATGCAGGAAACTGATGCAACAATTATTACATCCTTTCTCTCAAAGAGTGACATTGTTGCAGAGTGACGAAGTTTATCTATTTCATCATTTATAGATGAGTCCTTTTCAATAAAAGTATCAGTTCCTGGCACATAGGCCTCTGGTTGATAATAATCGTAATAGGAGACAAAAAATTCTACTGCATTTTCTGGGAAAAATTCCTTTAACTCAGAGCAAAGTTGATAGGCAAGAGTCTTGTTATGAGCAATTACAAGAGTTGGCTTTTGCACTCTTTCTATTACATTTGCCATGGTAAAAGTCTTGCCAGAGCCAGTTACCCCTAAAAGATTTTGGTGCTTATAGCCCTTTTTTATGCCTTCAGCTAATTTATCAATTGCCTGAGGTTGATCGCCAGTAGGCTTGTAGTCTGAATGAATTTTAAATTCCACTTAATCACCTTCTAAAAAGCAAAAATATTGGAGTCCGTCCTCTTTTCTGTTCCACCAATATAAACATCATCTTTCTTCAAAATAATTTGTCCACGACCCATGTTTTTAAAGTCATCAATTACCCTTACATGGTGTCCCCTTTTCTTTAGTCCATCAATTATATCATCATCAAAGTCACATTCAAGTTCAATGTTTTTATCGCCAGTCCACATAATTCTCGGTGCATCAAGAGCTGCCTGTGGATTTAAATTAAAGTCAAGCATATTCATGAGAACTTGGACATGAGCTTGTGGCTGCATAAAGGCGCCCATTATGCCAAAGGCGCCAAAAGCATTACCATTTTTTGTCATAAAGCCAGGAATTATTGTGTGGTAAGGAAGTTTTCCCCCTTCAAGAGAATTTGCAAGTCCCTCTTCAAAATAAAAATTTTCAACTCTGTTATTTAATGCAATTCCTGTTTTTGGCACAACAATTCCTGACCCAAAGCCAGCATAATTTGACTGAATCATAGAAACCATGTTGCCATACCTATCTGCAGTGGCAAAATAAACTGTGTCTGAAGATTTTATGGCATAAGAATTTGGAATAATAGCATAATCCTTTATTTCAGCCCTTCTATTTTCTGCATATTCTTCTGACAAAAGTTCCTTAATTTTTATTTCCATTGAATCGGGATCTGCTACAAAAGTTTTTGCATCTGTTAGGGATAATTTTATAGCTTCTACAATTTTATGCATAGTGGCAGGATCTCTTCTATCCTTTAATTCCATTTTATTTAGAATATTTAGCGCCATTAAGACAGAAATTCCATGTCCATTAGGAGGTATTTCCCAAATATCAAGGCCCCTATAATTTGTTGAAATTGGCTCAACATATTTTGGAGTAAAATTTTTTAAATCATCTGCACTTAGAAATCCGCCAAGTCTTTTCACTTCATTAGAAATTTTTTCTGCAAGACTACCCTCATAAAAAGACTTACCCTTAGTGTCGCGAATTTCTCTTAAAGTCTCTGCCAAATTTTTACAAGAAAAAACTTCTCCAGCTCTAGGCGCTCTTCCATCTATTGTAAAAGTTTTAAAAAACTCATTGAATTCTTGGCGATTTAAATTCTTATACTTATCTGCGCTTTCTTGCCAAAGTTTTGCAATTTGTGGAGTAACTGCAAAACCCTCTTCTGCATAGGAAATTGCTGATTCAAAAATTTTATCAAGACTTACTGTAGAAAAGTCTTCATGAAGTTTCATAGAGCCACCAATAAGCCCTGGTGTGTTAATTACATTTACCCCACAAGAAGGCATTTTTTCGTAGCCCTTTTTCTTTAAAGCATCAATTGAAATATTTTTTGGACTTCTTCCACTGGCATTCATGCCATATAATTTTCCTTCAAAATATATAAGAGCAAACATATCTGAGCCAAGACCATTGCCTGTTGGTTCAACTACTGGTAAGGTCATAGATGCGGCAAGGGCAGCATCAATTGCATTTCCCCCTTCAAGTAAAATTTTTGCTCCAGCACTAGTTGCATAGGGTGAAGAAGTTGCCACCATTCCCTTTTTTCCAAAAACAACCCTTCTAGTTGAAGGATAGGGATATTTATTGTAATCAAAATTCATTTAATCATCCTCAAATTTATTTAAATTTATTTTTAATCTTTTTAAAGACCTAAAAACACAAAAAGCTTTATTTACTAAAGTTAATTCTATAATTAAAAGGTAAATAATTCAACTTTTAGTGATTTCTATGTAAAAATATTTTATATTAAAATTTTTTCTTATTATTGAAATTTTAATATAAATTTTAAATTAATAAAATATTATGTTTCAAATAAAAAAAAGAGAGACTTCAAATTGAGGCCTCTCTTAAAATTAAAATTATTATTTTTTACGAGCAATTCTTTTGGAAATTTTCATTTCTTTTTTAAATCTCTTGAGATCTTGTTTATATTCCCAAGCATCGTAAATTTTTATTTTTTTATTATGCTTTTTAGCCACTTCAAAAACACTTTCCTTATCTTTTTCATCAAAGAAAAATCTTTTAGTTATATCTCCCTTTGTGAAATATAAAAGTGTTAACTTTGGCTCTTCAGCTTTCTTTTCATAGGTAATAGCATCAATCTTTGACCAATCCCACACATTATAGGTGTGAGTTACTTTCATGTCAGTGTACATTTCAAGCCCCTTGGAACTTACTGCCACATATTTCTTAGATAATAAAGACAATAATAATAAAAGTGCAAGAATTAAAGTAAGCTTATACCTTGTTATTATACCTAAAATAATCAAAATAGAAGTGATTACGTAGGCATACTTTTCAGAAAACTTTTTTCTAGGATTTACATATACGTATTTAATTGCTTCGCTGTCATCATCCCAAGGTAATTTTATATCTGACACATAATCACTTCTTTCTAATTTCTTTTAATTTTTAATTTGAAATCAATAAGTTAAGCTGTAACCTTTGGTGCTTTACCTTCAGCTCTTAATCTTTCAAGGTTAGCAAGAGCACGTTCGTGTGCTTCTTCAGGAGCACCGGCAACTTTCTTCATCTTAGTTTTACCGAATACATTTGTGTAAGATCCGTCAGCCCAGAATATATTTCTGCCCATTAATGCTGTTACACATGCATAAATTGGGTTTAGTAAGTTTACGAAAGCAAATGGGAAGTATACAAATGGATTCATTCCAAGTACACCAGATTGGTAAGCTCCACAAGCTGTCCATGGGAACATACATGCCCAAAGTGTACCAGCATCTTCAAGTGTTCTTGAAAGCATATTTCTTGCAAGACCAAGTTCATCATACTTGTCGTCATATAGAGGAGCAGGAACACCGATTCCTAGGAATTGGTCACACATTGCTGCGTCACAGAATATTGATGTAAGCATTGTAGCGAAAACAAGTCCGCCAACAGAGTTGATTTTGTGTTTGATGTTTCCAAAAATTCTTTCAACAGAACCACATTTTTCAAGAGCACCACCAAAGGATACTGCAAGTAAAATTAAGTTAACTGTCCACATTTGATGGTCCATACCACCTTTAGCAAGAGCCTTATCTACAAATTCGTTTCCAGTTTCAATAGATGGTCCATAGTGAAGAATATTAAAGATGTCAGCAAGATTATGTTGACCTTGGAAAATAACTGCAAATAATACACCAGTTGCTACTGAAATAAGAACTCCAGGAAGTCCAGGAACTCTTAAGATACATACTACTACTATAACTACGATAGGTAGAAGTACAAGTGGGTTAAGGTTAAAGTTTGCTGCGATTGCTTCTTCAATACCTTGTGCAATTGTAGGGTCATAGTTTACTACATTAATTCTTGATCCAAGAATTGCATAAATAACAAGTGAAATTAAAAATACTGGACCTGTTGTAGAAACCATTGCTGTTACGTGGTCAAATAGACCAGTTCCAGATACACCAGCTGCTAGGTTTGTAGTATCAGATAGTGGAGAGAATTTATCTCCAACATATGCTCCAGATATTACCATACCTGCTGTAAGTGCAGGGCTAATTCCAAGACCAACACCTATTGTCATAAAAGCGATACCAATTGTACCTGTTGCTGTCCAAGATGAACCACAAGCAAGGGATACAACTGCAATAAGCATACAACCAACTGGCAAGAATAATTGTGGTGTAAGTAATTTTAATCCGTAATAAATAACTGCTGGGATAGTTCCTGAAATCATGAAAGATGAAATCAATAGACCTACTGTAAGTAAAATTAAAATTGCTTCAAGAGTAGCTGTAAGTCTTTCGATTATACCTTCCAACATGTCAGAAAAACTATGTCCACAAATTCCACCAACTATACATGCAATAGTAATTGCAACAACTAGTGGCATATGAGCTGCGTCATATTTTCCATCACTGAAGTTGAAAACATAAACCATTAAACAAACCATTGCGATTATTGGCAAAAACGCTTCAACAATGCTAGGCACTCTAACAGTTCTTTGACCGTCGTTCTTCATATAATTACCTCCTAAACTTTTCATTTAGCATATTAATTTTGCATAAAATTTTTTAATATGCTTGAGATACAAGTTAAAAAGAATTTTGTATCTCTGAAAATGTTTTCTAACTAAATTTTATCTTACAATTCAACACAAGTCAATCAAATAATTTAAAAAATGAGCTAATTACTAGAAAAAATACAATACATCATCATCGTTTCATGATAACTCGTTAGCATGTATCGCGATTTTCTTTATGTAAAATTGTTCTATTAAAATCCTCTAGCTCTCTTAATAACAGTATTAAACCATTGCTTTTTTTATATAAGAAATATTATAAAATTATTTTTTATTAATAACAAAATTTATTTTTAAACTTTCTCATAATAAATTTTTTAAATTAATTTTTGTTAATAAAAATAGTATGATAAAGTTTTCACAATACAAATGAGATTTCTATTTTCTAATAAGGATAAATTTTAAGGATAAATTTAAAATTTTCTTATTTTATTTTAAAAATTTTTCTCAACAAAAGAAAAGTGCAGACAATATTCGCCTGCACTTAAATAAATTATTTAATTAAAATTATTTAACTAATTTTCTGTCTTCAACTACAAGTTCTCCATCTATATAAACTTGTTTACATAGGTTTGTTGCGAAGAAGTAAAGAGTGTAGTCAATGTTGTGAGCGTCGAAAATTGTAATATTTGCTCTCTTGCCCTTGTCAAAGGATCCCATAGTCTTTGCTCTATCAACAGAATAAGCAGCATTAATAGTTACTGCGTTAAATACTTCAATTGGAGTTAATTTCATTTCAAGACATCCTAGTTGCATGATAAATTGAAGATTTGCCGTTGGACAAGATCCTGGATTTGAATCTGTACAAAGTGTAATAGCCATTCCCTTGTCTAGCATTTTTCTTGCTGGAGCATAAGTGTCAAGCATTAGGGAGAAAGTTGTTCCTGGAAGTAAGTTTCCAATTACATTTGCCTTTGATAGTGTTTCAATTTCTTTTTCATCTACTACCATTAAGTGTTCTGCAGAAACTGCTCCAACTTTAGCAGCAACATCTACGCCACCAATGTTTTCAATTTCGTCAGAGTGAATTCTTAATTTAAAGCCTTGTTTTTTAGCTGCTTCAAGTATTCTTTCTGATTGCTTAGCAGTGAATACTCCCTTTTCGCAAAATACATCACAAAATTCTGCCAAGTTTCTTTTGGCAACTTCTGGCATCATGTCGATTACAATATCAACATATTCGTCAGAGTTATCCTTATATTTTTCATGAATTACGTGAGCTGCCATGAAAGTTCTAATAAGTTCTGTTGGGAAATCTTTATTTAATTTTTCAAGAACTTCAAGTTCTTTAAGTTCAGTTTCAAGAGTAATGCCATAACCACTTTTTGCTTCAACAGCTGTTACGCCATGAACAAGCATGTGTTCCAATAGCTCTCTTGTCTTATTGTATAGTTCATCAAAGCTTGCAGATTCAGTTGCCTTTAGTGTGGAAAGTATTCCTCCACCTGCTTCAAGAATTTCAAGATATTCCATTCCATTTAATTTCATTGCAAATTCATTTTCACGACTTCCACCATATACTAAGTGAGTGTGTGCATCAATAAGTCCTGGAGTTGCAACTTTTCCTGTAAGGTCAACTATTTCTGTATTGTCGTCCTTTAATTCTTCGTAAGCCTTACCTTCGCCAACTTCTAAAATCTTTCCATCTTTAATAGCGATGTAAGCATTTTCTAAAATATCAGCTTCATTCATTTCTTCACCTCTTAGTGGTCTACCAATGTCCTTTGGTGAAAAAACTTGTTCTAGATTAATTAATATTTTATCCGCTTTCATATTTCCTCCTTTTATTTGTTTTTATCTTATCACATATTTAATACCCAATAAATATTAAAATATTTTTTATTTTTAAGGCTAGCTTTAATATCTTTTTAATATCTTGAAAGTAGAAATTAAAAAAATAACTTCACATTCATTTTTTACTTTAAATTTATAACAATATATAAAATACAATAGAAAGCTTTTTTAAATAATAAAAGCTTTAACTTTGAAAACGCTTGATTTTTTAGTTTACCACGTTAAATAAATCAACAGATACCCATGTACTTCTAATACTCTCAGCTTTTTACAAAAAATTTACTTCTATTATAAATTTTATGGGCAAATCTTAAAATTTTAGGAAATTAATTTCCCTTTGTATTTACATTTTAAATATTTTAATTTATAATGTCTTATAAATGGAGGTTGATAAAAGTGATTAATAATCATAACGCAGACGTTCAAAAGATTATGAAGGTACAAATCAAAAACCTACCAGAAAAAAAATCTTTTGAACAAGGAATTAGAAGAGCTCCTGATAGAGGATTTAGACTTTCAAAGGACCAAACTAAAGTTGCCCTTAGAAATGCTCTAAGATATATCCCAGAAGAATATCATGAAGAATTAATTCCTGAATTTTTAGAAGAACTTACAACTAGAGGAAGAATCTACGGATACAGATTCAGACCAGAAGGAAGAATTTACGGTAAACCAATTGACGAATACAAAGGAAATTGTTTAGCTGGAAAAGCTTTCCAAGTAATGATCGACAACAACTTAGACTTTGATGTTGCTCTTTATCCATACGAACTTGTAACTTATGGAGAAACTGGTTCAGTATGTCACGACTGGATGCAATACAATCTAATTAAACAATATCTTGAAATTATGCACGATGACGAAACTCTTGTAATGGAATCTGGTCACCCACTTGGACTATTTAAATCAAGAAAAAATTCTCCAAGAGTTATAATCACTAACGGTCTAATGGTTGGTCTTTATGACAATCTTGACGATTGGGAAATTGCAGAAGAAATGGGAGTTGCTAACTACGGACAAATGACTGCTGGTGGTTGGATGTACATTGGACCACAAGGTATTGTTCACGGAACTTACAACACTATTCTTAACGCTGGTAGATTAAAACTTGGTCTAAGCGAAAAAGATAACTTAGCTGGAAAATTATTCGTTTCATCTGGACTTGGTGGAATGAGTGGTGCTCAAGGTAAGGCTGGAGATATCGCAGGCGCTGTTTCTATTATTGCTGAAGTTGATATTTCAAGAATTGAAACTAGACTTGAACAAGGATGGATTAAGAAACTTGCTGAAACTCCTGAAGAAGCTGTTAAGCTTGCTAAAGACGCTCTTGAAAAGAAAGAAGCTCTTTCAATTGCTTTCCACGGAAATATTGTTGATCTTCTTCACTATATGGACAAAAATGATGTTCACATTGACTTACTTTCTGACCAAACTTCTTGCCACAACGCATACAATGGTGGATACTGTCCAGTAGGTATTTCTTTCGAAGAAAGAACTGAACTTTTAAGAACTGATATCAAGAAATTCCGTCAACTAGTTGATGAAACTCTTAAACAACATTTTGAAGTTATTAAAAACCTTACTGCTAAGGGAACTTACTTCTTCGACTATGGTAACTCTTTCTTAAAAGCTATCTACGATGCTGGAGTTAAAGAAGTTTCTAAGAACGGTAAAGACGACAAAGACGGATTCATTTGGCCTTCTTATGTAGAAGACATCATGGGACCACTTCTATTTGACTATGGATATGGACCATTTAGATGGGTTTGCCTAAGTGGTAAACACGAAGACTTAATTGCAACTGACCACGCTGCAATGGAATGTATTGATAAAGACAGAAGATACCAAGATATGGATAACTATATCTGGATTAGAGATGCTGATAAGAACCAATTAGTAGTTGGAACTCAAGCTAGAATCCTTTACCAAGACGCTAAGGGTAGAGTTGCAATAGCTCATAAATTCAACGAACTTGTTAGAGAAGGAAAAATCGGTCCTGTTATGATGGGACGTGACCACCACGACGTATCTGGTACAGACTCACCATTTAGAGAAACATCTAACATTAAAGATGGTTCTAATGTAATGGCTGACATGGCTACACAATGTTTCGCAGGAAACTGTGCTAGAGGTATGTCACTAGTTGCTCTTCACAATGGTGGTGGAGTTGGTATTGGTAAATCAATTAACGGTGGATTTGGTCTAGTTCTTGACGGATCTGAAATGGTTGACGAAATTATCGATCTTTCACTTACTTGGGACGTTATGAGTGGTGTTGCTAGACGTAACTGGGCTAGAAACGATCACGCAATTGAAGTTTCAAAAGAATTTAACGAAGATAATGAATTCGGACACATTACACTTCCTTACCTTGTTAAGGACGAATTAATTGATAATGCTGTTGATTCACTTAATATCGACTAATAAATAATCTAAATTGCCTTGCAGGAAACTGCGAGGCTTTTTTTATTTTTTTCATATTAAGTTTTTTCTTGCCATCATTTATAAATCCTATTCATGGTATAATTTATTTATAAAGAGGTGAAGTATGAAAAATTATTATTTTAAAGAAAAATTTTTTAAAATTACAGACCACTACGCTGTATTAGACGACGATGAAAATCCTGCCTACTATGTGGATCAGGATTTTACTTTTTTAGGCTACAAGTCAAGCCTATCTGATTCAAATAAAAATACCATCCTTGACATTGACAAAGAAATTTTCAGTCTCTTTCAAAAATTTAATGTAAATTTTACTGATGGTAGATATATGAGAGTTGAATCAAGACTTAGCCTTTTAAAAAGAAAAATTGACGTAGACTATGATGGTGAGATTTTAAATTTGCAAGGTAGCTTTTGGGACATGAACTTTAACATTTATAGGGGATCTGACTTAATTGGCGAAATCGAAAAAACTTTATTTGCCATGACTGATACTTATAGGCTAACAGTTCACGACGAAAATTATACAGAAGCCCTCCTTGCCCTTACCCTTTGCCTAAATAATATAAAGGACACTGCAAGAGCTAATTCTGCTGGTTAAAAATATAGATTAATAAAAAATTATATGAAAGACAAAAAATCTGCTAAAAATTAAATGATATGTACCCTCTTTACTGGACAAACCAGTAAGGAGGGTATTTTTTATGAAATATAGTTATGAATTTAAAAAAGAATGTGTACAGTTGTATAGAGAAGGTAAATGGCCTGATACACCTGAAGGGACCAAAGAAAAAAACTTTCATGATTCAATTAGAATATGGTTTAAGTTAGAAGAACTTCATGGACCAGAAATTT
>NZ_JAFBDH010000002.1 GCF_016908115.1 Peptoniphilus gorbachii | reverse complement strand
TTATATGGAGGAGTTCCCGAGTTGGCCAAAGGGGACGGACTGTAAATCCGTTAGCTTAGCTTTCAGTGGTTCAAATCCACTCTCCTCCACCATTTAAATTTAATAAAAATTATTTATGCGGGTGTAGCTCAGTGGTAGAGCCCCAGCCTTCCAAGCTGGTTGCGAGGGTTCGATTCCCTTCACCCGCTCCAATAAGCACCTATAGCTCAGTAGGATAGAGCAACGGACTTCTAATCCGTGTGCCGGGGGTTCGAATCCTCCTAGGTGCGCCAAACCTAAAAAAGCATTGGGGTGTAGCCAAGTCGGTAAGGCACCAGACTTTGACTCTGGCATGCGTAGGTTCGAGTCCTGCCACCCCAGCCAATAATATTTGACCCATTAGCTCAGTCGGTAGAGCACTTGACTTTTAATCAAGGTGTCGCGCGTTCGAATCGCGCATGGGTCACCATTTTTAAATTTTATATTTGTGGAGAGGTACCGAAGTGGTCATAACGGGGCGGTCTTGAAAACCGTTAGGGTGCAAGCCCACAAGGGTTCGAATCCCTTCCTCTCCGCCATTTTTAATCTGTGATTATCACAGATTTTTTATTGAAAGTTAAATATTTTTATGACCCATTAGCTCAGTCGGTAGAGCACTTGACTTTTAATCAAGGTGTCGCGCGTTCGAATCGCGCATGGGTCACCATTTTTAAATTTTATATTTGTGGAGAGGTACCGAAGTGGTCATAACGGGGCGGTCTTGAAAACCGTTAGGGTGCAAGCCCACAAGGGTTCGAATCCCTTCCTCTCCGCCATTTTTAATCTGTGATTATCACAGATTTTTTATTGAAAGTTAAATATTTTTATGACCCATTAGCTCAGTCGGTAGAGCACTTGACTTTTAATCAAGGTGTCGCGCGTTCGAATCGCGCATGGGTCACCATTTTTTTATCTGTAGTTTTTTCTACAGATTTTTTTTATAGAGTTTTATTTGGAATTTATTATTTATTAAATAATTATGATATAATTAAAAATTATTGGGGGAAATTATGTTAAAGAAAAAGTTTAATCTATTAATTTATATAGTTGCAATTGTATTTATTTTATTTTTTACTCTTAATGGTTTTAAATTGTATTCTATAAAAGAAAGGGATATAGAAAATAATAATAAAGTTATTTTAGAAGAAGAGAATTTTAATGATTATTCTTTAAAGTTAAGTAAAGATATTAATTACAATAAGTTATATGTATATAAAGTAAAAAATGATGAATTTTATGTATTTATTTATTCTAAATCTTTTATTTTTGATAGCTATAATCTTGATGATAAATTTTCTACTAGAGAAAATTCTCTTAATACTGTAGCTAAAAATTTTAAATATAAAAATAATATTAAGATTGATTTAGATAAAGAACCTGTAAAAGTTGATATTAAGTCTAATAAAAATTATGAAATTAGAAATACCTTTATTAAATTTTTTGTGATTTTTATTTTAATTTTTTATCTTGGATATAGAAAAGACAAGAGAAAAAATTTAAGCACTAACTTATAAATTAAATTTTATTTTTTAATAAAAGAAACCCTAAGGTTTAGTGATATAAACTTTAGGGTTTTATATTTTTTATTTTTAAATATATATTATTTTTATTATTTTCTTAGATTTGATCTAAGGCTTGTTTTAAATCTTCTATTATGTCTTCTGCATTTTCAAGTCCTACAGAAAGTCTTATTAAGCCTTCTGATATACCTGCTGCTGCTCTTTCTTCAGCTGTGTAAGGTGAGTGAGTCATTGATGCAGGGTGTTGGATAAGTGTTTCTGCATCGCCAAGTGATACTGCAAGTGTTGAGAGTTTAACGCTATTCATAAGTTTAGCGCCCGCTTCTTTTCCACCTTCAATTTCAAAGGCAATCATTGCACCAGGTAGTGCCATTTGTTTTTTAGCTACTTCGTAATATTTAAAGGATTTAAGTCCTGGGTATTGGATGCTCTTAACTTTTGGATGTTTTTCCAAAAATTCTGCAACTTTCATTGCATTGGCACAGTGTTTATCCATTCTAACTTGAAGAGTTTTCATTCCTCTTAAAATTAAATAGGCATTAAAAGGTGCAAGAACTGCTCCCGTACAGTCTTTTATTCCTACAAGTCTTACTTGGTCGATTAATTCTTTTCTTCCAATAGCAAATCCAGCTATTACATCGCCATGACCATTTAAATATTTTGTTGCAGAGTGAACAACTATGTCTGCTCCAAGTGTCAATGGTTTTTGTATATAAGGTGTGCAATATGTGTTATCTACTATTACTAAAGTGTCTTTATTTTTTTCGTGAACTCTCTTTGCTACTTCTTCTATGTCGCAAATATCCATATTTGGATTTGCTGGTGTTTCTAAGTAAACAATTTTTGTGTTTTCTTTCATGACCTTCATGATGTTGTCGACATTTGTTATGTCAACAAAATCTATATCAACACCCATTCTTGATACTGAGTGTTCTAGGAAGGCAAAAGTACAACCATAAAGAGTTTTTGCAGCTATCATGTGGTCGCCACATTTTATAAAAGGCCAAATTGATGAAGTGATTGCTCCCATTCCAGATGCTGCAGATACACAAGCTTCTCCTTCTTCTAGGAGGGCTACTTTTTCTTCAACTTGTTCATTTGTTGGATTTCCAAGTCTTGAATAAATGTAGCCATCTTCTTCTAGGGCAAATCTACGACCACCTTGTTCAGCACTATCAAAGATAAAGGTAGATGTTTGATAAATAGGAGTTGCTAAGGCACCAAATTTATTTTTTTCATAGCCACCATGAATTGCTTTTGTTTCAAAATGCATTTTTTTAAGTTCATCTTTACTATTCATAAATTTCTCCTTTTCTAAATAAAATTAATATTAAACTTCTTATTAGTTAAACAATTTAAAATTTTTTAATTAAATTATTTTTTGCTTGTCTTAGAATCTACTAGTGGCACATCATTTTCAAAATCCCATTTATCTTTAGAATCAGCAAATCTCATAAAGATTGAAAGAATTGCAAAGACAGCAAGTAGGGCTTGATACCATAAAAATGGAATAATTTGAACTGGAGAAACAGCTAGCGCTCCAAGTTCTTTAGTAAGTCCAGCTGCAATTAAAATTTGTGCACCATAGGGAATTATTCCTTGCATTACGCAAGAGAAGGTGTCAAGGAAGGAAGCAGATCTTCTTGGATCAACTTTGAAGTCCTTTGAAATTTCTTTTGCTACAGGTCCATCAATAATTATTGCAACAGTGTTATTTGCAGTTGCAGCATCTGTTACAAGAGTTAAAAGAGCAATTGAAATTTCTGCAGATTTAACATCTTTTGCAAAAGATCTAATTTTTTGAACTAACCATTCAATGCCACCATTACTAGATACCATATAAGAAAGACCACCAGTTAATAGTGATAGCAAGAAAATTTCAAACATTCCACTGAAGCCGTCAAAAATTTTTTGGGCAAAAGTCATCATAGTAAGTCCACCAGTGAATATTCCAATTATACCTGATAGGATAATTCCACTAGTTAAAACTAAAAATACATTCATTCCAGCAAGAGCAGAAATTAGTACGAAAAGATAAGGGATTATAAGTATTAATTTATAATTCAAATCATCAAGTACAACTTTTCCTTCTGGTTTTCCCACAATTAATAAAACTATAAAAGTAATTACAGCTGCAGGTATTGCAATTTTAATATTTGCTCTAAATTTGTCCTTCATGCCTACATTTTGAGTTCTTGTTGCAGCAATTGTTGTATCTGAAATAACAGATAAGTTATCGCCAAACATTGCTCCACCAACAAGTGCTCCAAGAACAAGGGGAAGTGATAGGTTACCCTTTGTAGCAACGCCAACTGCAATAGGACCAACTGCTGAAATTGTTCCTACTGAAGTTCCTGTAGAAATTGATATAAAACAGCTGATTAAGAAAATTCCAGCTGTAATATATTGTACAGGAATAAGTGAAAGTGCAAAGTTTACAACAGAATCAACTCCACCTGAAGCCTTAGAAACTGTTGCAAAAGCTCCAGCTAATATGTAAATCAAACACATTATAATTATATTTTCGTCTCCGCAACCACGAACAAAGTCATTAAACTTTTCATCAATGGAACCTTCAAACATAATAAATGCCAAAATAATAGCTGGCAAAATACATACTGGCGCTGCTACTTGGTAGAATGCCATTTCAACGCCCATAGCATTTAAAATTATTCCAGTAGCAAGATACACAAGCACGAAAACTATAAAAGGAAGAAGTGCTGCACCATTTGCTTTAGCTTTTAAATTTTTGTTTTCCATAAATACCTCCTAAAATTAAACAAAAATAAAACAAAGGCATTTCAATAGAACTATAATTAAAATTTATCTTATTTTATCATCCTCCTTTTAAAATTTAAAAACGAATCAAGAATAAAGATAGTATCGTTTTCAAAAATTAATTAAAAATATGTAAGAAAGAATTTTAATTTCTCTCTAGCTTTATTATACTTTTTTAAATAAAATTTGTGAAGTTTTTTTATATTAAAGAAATAATAAAATATTGAAAAAAATTAAATATAAAAGAACGATTTCATAATTAAAAGCTAGCCTATATTTAATATAATCTATAAAATTTAGTCAGAATCAAAGCTTTTAAAATTATATAAAAATCATTAAAATTTATAATGAAAAATTAAAAAAAATAGTTTTTCTTAACATCTTCTTTACATCATAAATGCTATACTACATGTGAGGTGAAAATATGAAAGATTTTGTGAACAGAAAAGTTTCGTATGCGATGTTGGCTTTATCCATTGCATTTATTTTTTGGGGAGCTTATAGGTCAGAAGTAGATACTGTGCTTTCAAAAGCTATAAGAATATGTTTGGAGTGCGTAGGGATTGGATAAATTAAAAAACATTTTTAAAAAATTTAGAGAAAAAAGAAATCTCGTGCAGGGATCTTTCGCAATTCTTACAAATATACATATTCCAAATTTTTTTAAGGGAACTATTTATACAGGAAAGATGAAAGCAGCATGCGTGCCAGGACTAAATTGTTATTCCTGTCCAGGTGCAGCTCTATCTTGTCCAATAGGGTCCTTTCAAGCTGTTGTGGGATCGTCAAAATTTAATTTTGCCTACTATGTGACGGGTCTCATGCTACTATTTGGAACTGTTTTTGGAAGATTAATTTGTGGATTTTTATGTCCCTTTGGATTTTTTCAGGATTTAATTCATAAAATTCCATCGAAAAAATTCAGCACTAGAAGATTTAGTTTTTTAAAGTACATTAAGTATTTTATTTTGATCTTTGTTGTTTGGTTATTTGGTGTATTTTTAACAGATGAACTTGGTTTTGCATCTCCATATTTTTGTCAGTACCTGTGCCCACAGGGAATACTTGAAGGAGGAATACCTCTTTCACTGGCAAGTAAAAGTATAAGAGCTGCACTTGGCAATTTATTTTTGCTAAAATCAGGAATTCTCACACTTATAATTTTACTTTCAATATTTTTTTACAGACCTTTTTGCAAATATTTATGCCCACTGGGCGCATTTTACGCATTAACTAATAAATTTTCTTTTTATCAATATCATGTGAATGATTCTTGCATTTCTTGCGGAAAATGTAAAAGAATTTGCAAAATGGATGTAGATATGTCAAAAAATCAAAAAGCACTAGAATGCATTAGATGCGGAGATTGCATAAAGGCATGCCCAAAATCTGCTATTTCCACCTCATTTAAAAATAATGAAATTAATAATTTAGAAGAAGGAGCAAGATATGAATAAAACTTTTAAGAATATTGTAAAAATTTTTGCCATTTTATTTTTAGCCTTGAGCTTTACAGCTTGTACTAGCAAGGCACCAGAAGGAGCAACTTTATCAAGTGGAGATCCCTTCCCAAAATTTGACGCAGTTGATTTTAAGGGAAAAGAAGTAAATAACGAGGTATTTAAGGATAGCCCAGTTACAATAATGAGCATTTGGTTTACAGGTTGTAAGGGCTGCATTAATGAAATGCCAACATTACAAAAAATTTCAGAAGACTTAAAAGATAAAAATGTAAAGGTTATGTCAATTTGCCTAGACACTTATGAAAATAAAAAAATAAAAGATGAGGCTCAAAAAATTATTGATGCAAAGGGAGTTAAATATCCAAATCTTGCTGTAAAACCTTCTGAAGAAATAGATGCCTATCTTAAAAATTTGACAGCTTTTCCTACAACTCTTTTAATTGGAAGAGATGGAAAAGTTATTGACAATATAAGCCTAGGTTCACAAGATAAAATTGATGAACTATACAAAAAAATTGACGAAATAATTGCTAAGGAAGGAAAATAAATTCACTAGCTTAAGATAATAAATCCTCATTGATACACCTATTTTGACTCATGCTTGCATGGGTCTTTTTTTTAAAAATTTGTAGATAAAATTTTTAAATGTTGCATATGCAACGGAAACTTATTAATTTTTTTTGATATAATTATTTTAGAAGTTAGAACTTACAAATTTAAAAGGGGGATAATTATGGGTATGTTTTGTTTCCAATGTCAAGAAACATTTAAAAATTCTGGATGTGTAAATAGAGGTGTCTGTGGAAAGACGAGTGATGTTGCAAATTTGCAAGATTTTTTGATTTGGATTTCTAAGGGACTTGCTGAAATTGAAGTTAAAAGTGAAAGAAATAATAAAGAAGTTGTAGACAGAATTATTTTAAATTTATTTACGACTATTACGAATGCTAATTTTGATTTTTCTCAAATTAAGGATAGAATTTTTGAAACAATTGATATGATGAATTCGTTAAGAGAAAATAAAAATTATAGCGAAGCTGCAAATTGGTCATCAAAGAATTTTTCTGAAATAGAGAAAAAAATAAATTCAGGAGAAGTTTCTATTTTATCTGAAGAAAATGAAGATATAAGAAGCTTAAAGGAACTTATAACTTATGGACTAAAGGGAATGGCTGCTTATGCAAGACACGCTAAGGTTTTGGGCTATGAAAGTGAAAAAGTAAATAATTTTATATTAACTACAATGGCTGAACTTTTAAGAGAAAAGAGCATAGATGAATTAGTCTCTCTTACTCTTGAAACTGGATCCATGGGTTATCTTGCTATGGAAACCCTTGATTCTGCCAACACAAAAACTTATGGCAATCCAGAAATTTCAAAGGTAAATATTGGAGTAAGAAAAAATCCTGGCATTTTAGTTTCTGGTCACGACTTAAAGGATTTTGAAATGCTACTTGATCAAGCTAAAGATTCTGGTGTTGATATTTACACACATTCTGAAATGTTACCTGCAAATTATTATCCTAAATTTAAAAAGTATGAGAACTTTGTTGGAAATTATGGCAACGCCTGGTGGAAACAAAGAGATGAGTTTGAAGCCTTTAATGGTCCAATTTTAATGACGACAAATTGCATCGTGCCTCCAAAGGATTCTTATAAGGATAAATTATTTACAACAGGAGCTGCAGGATATCCTGGCTGTAAATACATTGAAGCTGACGAAAAGGGACACAAGGATTTTTCAGAAATAATTGAACTTGCAAAGACTTGCAAGGCTCCAGAAGAAATTGAAAAGGGAAGTATTCTTGGCGGTTTTGCTCACAGTCAAGTCATGGAACTTGCCGACAAGGTTATTGAAGCTGTAAAAAATGGCGACATCACAAAATTTATTGTCATGGCTGGCTGCGATGGAAGAATGGCTGATAGAGAGTATTACACAGAATTTGCTAAGAAGCTTCCAGAGTCTACAGTGATTTTAACTGCAGGTTGTGCAAAATATAGGTATAACAAATTAAATTTAGGGGACATCAATGGAATCCCAAGAGTTTTAGATGCAGGTCAATGTAATGATTCTTATTCACTAATTCAAATTGCCCTTGCCCTAGTTGATGCTTTTGGAGTGGAATCTGTAAATAATCTTCCGATTGTGTACAATATTGCATGGTATGAACAAAAAGCTGTTATAGTTTTACTTGCATTACTTTCACTTGGTGTAAAAAATATTCACCTTGGTCCAAGTCTTCCAGCCTTCTTATCTCCTAATGTTACAGATGTTTTAGTGGAGAAATTTAATATTGCTGGTATTACAAATGTTGAAGATGATATAAAAAATTTAATAATTTAATAAAAAGTCTTGACTTTTATTTTTCTTAACCTTATAATAAAAAACAATTCATAAATAAACTTTTTGAGAAGAAGAGTAGCTTAAAATTCTGAGCAAAGAGAGCTTCGTTGTGGTGAAAGAAGTGGATGAGTTTTATGTGAACATGGCCTTCTCTAGGAAATATCGATATTAGGTATTTACGGGTCTTCCCGTTATAGAAGTAGAGTATGATTGTACTTGAAGAGGTTGCTTTCGTGAGAAAGTGATAAATTAAGGTGGTAACACGAGCTTTCGTCCTTATGGATGGAAGCTCTTTTTTTATATTTTTGTGGAGGAAAAATGATTGAAGTAAAAAACTTAGTTAAAGAATATGAAACTGAGAATGGAACTTTTAGGGCTATAGATGACCTTTCTTTCAAAGTAAATAGGGGAGAGATTTACGGAGTAATCGGTTTATCTGGTGCAGGTAAGTCCACTCTTGTAAGATGCATCAATAGACTAGAAGAACCAACAAGTGGAGAAATTATAGTTGATGGAAAATCCATTATAAATTTAAATGAAAAAGAATTAAGAGCAGCGAGAAAGGATATTGGAATGATCTTTCAATATTTTAATCTCTTTATGCAAAAGACTGTGGCAGAAAATATTGCCTACCCTCTTCTTATTTCTGGAGTAAGTAAGGCTGATATTGATAAGAGAGTTGATGAACTTTTAAATTTTATAGACTTAAAGGACAAGAAAAATTCATACCCATCAGAGTTATCTGGTGGTCAAAAACAAAGGGTGGCAATTGCAAGAGCAATTGCGACAAATCCTTCAGTTTTACTTTCTGATGAAGGTACATCAGCACTTGATCCGGCAAATACAGAATCTGTTTTAAATCTTTTAAAGAAAATTGTTAAAGAATTTAACATGACAATAATAATGATCACTCACCAAATGGAAGTTGCAAAGGAAATTTGCGACAGAATTGCTGTAATGCAAGCTGGAAAGATTATAGAAGAAAATAATACTAAGGAACTTTTTACAAATCCAAAAACTTCTGTTACAAGATCTTTTATTAAAAATTTGGAAGATGAAGTGGAAGACGGATATGTAAATGGAAATGACTACAAGGGTGATGTCCTTAGATTATCTTATGCAGATGAAAATTATGACAAACCGATTCTTTCACAATGTGTAAAGAAATTTGATATAGATTTTTCTATTTTGTCAGGAAATATTAATAAATTAAATATTTCAAGTGTTGGATATCTTACAGTTCAAATTCTTGGAAAAGAAGAAGAGAGAGCTAAGGCAATAGAATTTTTAAAAGATAATAATGTTAATGTGGAGGTGCTTTAAAAATGGATAGAATAATAGATATAGTTTTGCCGGCAATTCCACAAACTCTTGTAATGGTTCTTGCATCGACAATTATTGCACTTTTAATTGGAATTCCCTTGGGAATAATTTTAACAACAACTAGGCCTGGTGGTCTTACAGAATCAACAAAACTTTATTCAATTTTAGATGGAATTATAAATGTTTTGAGATCCTTTCCCTTTGTAATCCTAATGATAGTTGTTTTTCCACTTTCAAGATTAATAGTTGGAAAATCTTACGGAACTGCGGCAATGATAATTCCACTTTCCCTATCAGCTGCACCCTTTGTTGCAAGACTAATGGAAGGATATTTTATTCAAGTAGATCAAGGAATAATTGAAGCTGCAAAATCAATGGGCTCAACTAATAAAGAAATTATTTTTAAAGTTTTAATACCGGAGGCAATGCCAATGGTTGTTACTGGAATAACTATGACAATTATTAATGTAATTGGTTATTCTGCCATGGCTGGTGTCATGGGTGGTGGCGGACTAGGAGATGTCGCCAACAGATACGGCTACCAAAGAAATGAACCACTTATACTTTGGTCAGCAGTTATAGTAATTATAATTCTTGTACAAATAGTACAATTAATTGGAAATAAAATCGCAGATAAAATTGATAGAAGATAATAGAAGGTAGATGTTTTTTCTAAGTTTATTAGAATTAATATAAATAAAAAAATTTAGGAGGAAAAATAGTTATGAAGAAGAAAATTATTTTAGCACTTTCATTAGTGCTAGCTCTAACACTTACAGCTTGTGGTGGAGCAAAGAATGAAAAGGCAAATGCTGGAGATAAGACAGCAGAAGCAAAGGACGCAGACAACAAAATTGTAATTGGTGTATCACCTACACCTCATGGAGAAATAATAGAAGGTCTTAAAGATGAATTTGACAAGGCAGGACTTGATGTTGAAGTTGTAAATTTTGACGATTATATTCAACCAAACCTACAATTAGAAGCAAAAGATCTTGATGCAAATTATTTCCAACACAAACCATATCTTGACAGCTTTGTAGAAGAAAGAGGAATTAAAGATCTTGATGTACTAGGATATGTTCACATTGAACCAATGGCTTTATATTCTGAAAAATACAAATCAGTTGATGAAATTGAAGATGGAGCAGAAATTATTATTCCTAATGACCCAAGTAATGGAGCAAGAGCCTTAATACTTCTTGAAGATGCTGGTCTTATTAAATTAAAGGACAAGACAAATCTTAACTCAACAGAAAAAGATATTGCAGAAAATCCAAAAAATTTAAAATTCACAGCAATGGATGCACCTTCAGTTGCACAAGTTTATAAAGATTCTGGTGCTGCTGTTATTAATTCAAACTTTGCCATTGGACAAGGTCTTGACCCAACTAAGGATTCAATTTTCTTAGAATCAAAGGATTCACCTTATGCAAACTTAATTGCAATTAGAAAAGAAGATGCTGGAAAAGAAAAATTCAAAAAATTCATTGAAGTTTTAAATTCTGATGCAGCTAAAAAATTAATAGAAGAAAAATTCAAGGGTGCAGTAATACCTGCCTTTGGAGAATAATATTAAGAGGCTCTTTTGAGCTTCTTTTTTTATGTTAAAAAAACTCATGCCAAATATTTCATTAGAAAAATTTTTTGTCAAAAATTATTTACCTCTATTTCAAAAATTTTTGATAATAAAATCATCAATTTTTCACAAAATCACATTATCATAAATATATAAAAAAGATAGGAGGAAGATTATGGATAAAAATAATAAATATGGAAATAAAAATTCTGGTATGGGAAAAATTATTATAATAATAGCCCTTGTATTCTCGCTAATTGGAGGAATAATTGGCTCGGCTATAACAACTTATAAATTACTTCCCATGGGAGAAACAAAAACATCAAATAGTGATTCAAACATAACTATTTCTGCTAAAGACAATATGACTGTAGCTTCAGCTGTTGCAAAAAAATCAATGTCATCTGTTGTAGGAATTACAACTAAGGGAGTGCAACAATCCTTCTTCGGTCAAGTGGAAGTTCAAGGTGTTGGATCTGGTGTAATTGTAGACCCAAAAGGATATATTTTAACAAATGCCCACGTTGTAAAGTTAAATAATAAAGTTGTGGAAGATGTAACTGTTAGACTTAACAATGAAAAGGACTTACAAGGTAAAACAATTTGGGCAGATGAAAATGTAGATCTTGCAATTGTAAAAATTAACACTAAGGATAAATTAAATGTGGCAAGTCTTGGAGATTCTGATGCACTTTCCATAGGAGATGCTGCAATTGCAATTGGTAATCCAATTTCTCTACAATTTTCACAAACTGTTACACAGGGAATTATTTCTGGACTAGATAGATATGTTGGTGCAGTAAGTGGCGGCGGATATATGACAGGACTTATCCAAACAGATGCATCAATTAATGGCGGAAATTCTGGTGGACCACTTCTTAATGCAGAAGGAGAAGTAATAGGAATTAACACTGTAAAAGTTCAATCAGCAGAGGGACTTGGCTTTTCAATTCCAATTAATTTTATAAAGCCAATTGTAAAACAAGTAATTGAAACTGGAAGCTACAAGGAAATTTCTATGGGAATGCTAACAATGAATTTAAATGTTGCTGCCCAAGTCTTTAATGGAAAAACTGATGTTGATAAGGGAATTTTTGTCTACAAGGTTTATGAAGGTTCACCTGCAGCAGGTGCAGGACTTCTTGCTGGAGATATAATTACAAAAATTGGAAAGGACGAAGTTACAGATAACAATGCCCTTAAATCAATTTTATATAAATATCAAGAAGGAGACAGTGCTGAAGTAACTTATGTAAGAAAGGGTAAGGAAGCAAAAACTGAAGTTAAGTTTTCTAATTACTCTATAGAAAATGACAAGGAAGCTCAAAAGGACATCAAGGAACAAGAAGAAGCTAGAGCTAAAGAATATCAAAAAAGACAAGAAGAACAAGAAGATTTATTTAACAGATTTAGACAAGAATTTGAAAATGGATTTTAATTTTAAATTGAAAAAGTGACACCTCTTGGTGCCACTTTATTTTTTTGCAATTTTTTCCAGTTTTTCTGAATTTATGGAGTCAAAGTATTCTTCCAAAAGCTCTACAAATCTTTTGGCGTATTTTGTAATGTAACGATTTTTATTTTTTATGGCGTAGATGCCAAGACTAACAGGCTTACCTTTTGAATAGAGAGGAAATATATTTATGTCATCGCCAAATTCATGCCTCCATCTTTTTATGTTCATTTGGGAAATGAAAACTGCAGCAAGAGCCTTATTGCAAATGGCAAGGGCAATTCTAGAATAAGCTGTCTCGATATAGTCAATAGGTCTTACATTTGCACTTTTAAAACTTTGATTTATTAGACTTCTTATTCTATTGTCTTGTGTGTAAAGTAGGAAGGGGACTTTTTCAAAATCTTTTAAGTCAATTTTTTTAAAGGATTTTTTCTTTAAGGCTTCAAGATCATCTACATATTTTTCCAAAAGTCTGTCACTTACGCAGAGATATAATTTTTCTTCTAGGAGTAGGCGAGATTTTAAATTTTCATTTTTATAATTCTCGTCAATACTAATGGCTATGTCAAGCTTATTTTCTGCACACATATCTTCTAGGTCGTGAGATTGTTTTTCATAAAGAACAAGTCCAACTTGTGGAAATTCCTCAGTAAATTTTTCAATTATTGATGGAATAAAAATATCTGCCCTGGGAGAAGATGCACCTATAATTAATTTTCCACTATTTTCACTTTCCATGTCCCTTATTTTATTTATCATGTCAGATTCATCTGTCAAAAGTTTTTCTGCATATTTTAAATATTCTTCTCCAATGGGAGTTAGCATTAATTTTGGCTTTCTGAAAAATAATTTTGTGCCATAGTAGTCTTCCAACCTTTTTATGTGATTTGATAAAGTTTGTTGAGATATATAAAGTTTTTCACCAGTTTCATTCATATTAAGTGTCTTGGCAAGCTCTGTAAAATAATAAATACTTTCGAAATTCATAGTGCCTCCAATCAAAAATATTTTGTGAATCATACAAATAATTATTAATTTATTTTGTGATAATTTTATTATATACTATCTTCAAGATAATTGTGAGAAGTTTTAAAAATAATCCCTTTTAGCTTACTAATTTTTTCCTTAAAATCACAATTACTAAAATCCCCTTGCACCCACCTCCTTGGGTGTATTTTTTTTGCAAATTTTTATTATAAATCTTTTTAAAAATTAATTTTTGATAAAATTTCTTCTTTAAATTCATCAATTGTGTAGTCTTTTTCGTCAATTGATGGATATTTTGCAGCCTTATTTATCATTCCAAAACGCATTAATTTTGGATTTACTAATATGGCAGGATAGGAATAATTCCAACTTACACATTTAAAACCCCTTGATGCTAAATATCCATAAAAGGAATTTCTTTTTTTTACATCTCTTTCTAAGACTATATAAGGAAGAGACTTTTCTTCTTCCCAATATTTTCCCCTGCAATTTTTTGCGTAATTTTTGTAATAAACTTCAAATAACATATTTTACTCCTTAAATTAGACAAGAAAAAAGCACCCATCAGTGATGGATGCAAATATGTATCCATCATACAAGCATTAGCACCTTTCCAATTGGTAGGTTGCTGAAGGGTCAATGAGCTTGTCTCTCGCCTTCTCTATATGGTTCTTTAATTATATCACAGGATTAATGTTTTTAAATTTGTCTTAAAAAATAATTTTTAATATAAAAAATATAGGGGGAATTTTTTAAATAAATTCTCGTAATATAAAATTGATAAAATTTATCAAAAAGTCTTTACAAATAAAAAAAACTATCATATAATATAGACAGTTAATGATAACAAATGTCATTTAACAAATTTGATTTTGGGATACCCCATAACTCCTAAGATTAATAATAAAATTATACCAATCTTCACTCTGAAAAGAGACTAAGACTGCCTAGGCAGTCTTTTTTACTTTTTAAAATAAATTATTGTGGTTTAAAAAAATAATCTACATAATTTTTAGAAAAAAATAAAAAATTTATAAAGCTATAAAAAAGTGATATTATAATTTGTATCAGAAGATGGAGGATAAAATGAGAAAAATATCTATTATAGGTTTAGGAAATGTTGGCGCAACTGTTGCCCACACAATTGTTGAAAGATCACTTTGTGACACGCTTTTTTTATTTGATAAAAAAGAAGGTCTTGCTGAAGCAGAAGTAAGCGACTTATCTGATGGTCTTGTAAATAGAAGTGGTCATATAAATATTATTGCAGGAAATTTAGAAAATTTAGATGAATCAGACATAATTGTCTTTGCTCCTGGAGACATTACTATCTTGCAAAAAAATAATGACAGGTTGTTAGAATTTAAGTACACAAAAACTTGTGCTGAAGAGTGGGGCAAAAAAATTAAAGAGTCAAACTTCAAGGGTATAATCGTAAGTATTACAAATCCTTGCGATGTTATAGCAGATTATTTGCAAAAACTAACTGGCCTTCCTAAAGAAAGAGTCATTGGAACGGGAACAATTTTAGATTCAGCTAGGATGAAAAATTCTCTGGCAAGAAAGTTAAACATTGATCCAAATTCTGTTGACGGCTATGTAATTGCAGAACATGGCAACAGCCAATTTGTCGCTTGGTCACAAGTTTCTATTGCAACAAAGCCAATTTATGAAATTTTAGACAGGGAAACTTGCAAAAAAATCGAAGAAGAAACAAAGATTAGGGCCTTTGAAACTATAAAGGCTAAGGGTTATACTTCTTATGGCATTGCAAACTCAACTGCCCTAGTAATTGAAGCAATTTTCCAAGATTCAAAGACAATTTTACCTGTTTCATCTTATTCAGAAAATGATGGCTGCTATATTGGTCATCCAGCTCTTGTTGGTCGAGATGGTATTCTTTCTGATTTTGAATTAGTTTTAGATGAAGAAGAAAGAGAAAAGTGGAAAAAGTCCGTTGAGACAATAATAAATACTTTGCCAATAAAATAAAATTTATAAAAAGTCCATAGGGGCTTTTTATTTTTGCTTAAAATTAAAGAAATTGGAGCCTTTTTACAAAAAATTTTCCAAAATTTTACAAAATATTATATAATTGTCTACTAGAAGGTGATATTTTGTTTAATAAAGAAAATAATAGTGAGTCCAGAGGCTTTAATTCTATAGATTTTGTCAGTCAAATTTTATTTGCCCTTATTTTAACTTTTGTCATGTTGCTTTTGGCACCAAGTGATGCATCTTTAATGGAAAAAATCCTTAGAAGTCCCCTAGTCTTACTTTTAAATTTTATTCCAATATTATTTACAGGAATTTTATTTCAGGGAATTTTTGGCAGAAGAAACTTTGCACTTATATTTAATTCTATTTTTTATTTAATATTATTTACAGTTCATAGGACTAAGGTAGTCTATAGAAATGCACCACTTAGGGTATCAGACTTTGCTCTTTCCTTTGAGGCATTTAAAATGTCACAAAATTCTTATAGACCAGATTTTACTTCTATAATCATTTTTGCAGTAAGTCTATTACTTTTAATTTTTCTTTCAAGATTTTTTAAAAGTGAAAAATTAAAATTAAGTCACAGGCTAATAGCAATTTTATCTGTAGTATTATCATCAGGTCTTTTATTTAATTTTGTCTACTCAAGAGATAGAGTCTATAACAATCTACCACTTGAGGGAAATGTATTTAATTTAATAGACCATTTTAATTCCAAGGGTTTTAATTACACTTTTTTATTTAACCTAAAAAAATCCTTTGTAAGACCACCTGAAGGATATGATGAAAAGGAAATGGAAAAAAGAGACAGAGTTGACCATGGCGAAGATATATCTGTAATAAAATATAATCCTAGACCAAATATTATTTGGATAATGGGAGAAGCCTTTACTGATCTTTCAGAAAACCCACAATTTTCTTTTTCTAAGGAAAATGATCCAAATCACAATTTTAAAAAGTTAAAGAGAAATTCTGTAATGCAGGGAAGAATTGTAACACCATCTTTTGGTGGTGGAACTGGAGATACAGAATTTGACGTACTAACTGGAGCCTTAACAGTTGATTGTGCTCCTGATGAAAGTTTTGCCTTTAATGCAATTAAAAGAGATGTATCTTCTCTACCTAGACTTTTTAACACAATTGGCTATAAGACCATGGCCTTTCACCCAGGTTTTGCTTGGTTTTATGGAAGACAAGACATATATCCAAAACTTGGTTTTCAAGATAATTTCTTCCTAGAAAATATAGACAATCCTGAAATGAAGGGCGGTTACGTTTCTGAAAGACAATTTTCAGAAATTTTTAGAAATAGATTTTTGGAAGCTGTAAAAAATTCCGATGAGCCAATTTTTTCCTATGGCTTAGACATTCAAAATCATGGACCATATTTTTACGACAAGTATGGGAAAAATCTTCCCTATGAGTGTAGGTCCACACTTTCAGAAGATGCTGCCAATAATTTTGGATCCTATTTCTTGGGAATAAAGGACACAGACATAATGCTTGGGGAAGTTTACGACATGATTATGTCAATAGATGAGCCGACAATTATGGTCTTTTATGGCGACCATCTTCCAGGCCTTGGAAATGAACCTAGTGCCTTTGATGAAATTGGCATAAAATTATCTCACGACAATTTGGAAAAGGAAATAGAATTTTACTCAACGCCATATGTAATTGTAGCAAATGAAAGTGGAAGGGCATTTTTAAATAGAGAAAATGTTGAAATTAGGGATGGTAATGCAGTTTCTGCAAACTATCTATCTTCAATGGTCCTTGATATGTTAAATTATAATAAGGTGGATAATTTCTTTATATATAATTCAGAACTTAGAAAAAAACTTCCAATTATTTCAAGAAACTTTATTTTCGATGGCACTAACACTTATCCAAGAAAGGATGTCAAGGACGAAGTCAAAAAAACTTACGAAGATTATAAAAAGTACGAGTATTATAGAATAAATGAGTAGGTGAATTATGGATATATTAAAAAAAGTTGAAGAAATTTCTGGCGAACTTGATGAACTTAGAAAATTTATATACGAAAATCCAGAGCTTGGCTTTGAAGAATATAAGTCTTCCAAGGCTCATATGGACCTCTTAAAAAAACATGGCTTTGAAATAGAATGTCCCTATATGGATTGTCCTACATCCTTTAAGGCAGTTTACGATTCAAAAAAAGAGGGAAGGACTATTTCTTATTTGTCAGAATATGACGCACTGCCAGGCATTGGTCATGGCTGCGGCCACAACATTTTAGGAGCAACAGCAACTGGTGCAGGCATTGTCCTTTCAAAGTTTCTAGATGAAATTGGTGGCAGGGTAATTGTTTTTGGAACTGCAGCAGAAGAAGTTGGCGGCACTAAAATTGAAATTGCAAATTCTAATGAATTAGCTGATGTTGATGTAGCCATTGAAATGCACCCTGCATCTTATAATTCTCTTACGCCAAATTCTCTAGCTCTTGCTACAAGAAGATTTGAATTTTTTGGCAAAACTTCTCATGCAGCAGATGCACCTGAAAAGGGAATAAATGCCCTAGATGCACAAATAGTTTTATTTTCTGCCATAAATGCCCTTAGACAAGAAACTAAGGATGGAGCTAGAATCCATGGCATAATAAAAGATGGTGGCAAGGCTGCAAATATTATTCCTGATTATACTGATTCAAGATTTTACGCAAGGAGTCCAGAGAAAAAAGATCTCTTAGAAATTTTAGAAAAATTAGAAAATTGTGCCAAGGGAGCAGCTCTTGCCACAGGCTGCCAAGTAAAAATTTCTGAATATGAAAAAGGAAATGACAACACCGTCAGAAATCTTCACTTTAACGAAGTTTTAAGAGAAAAAATGGAGAAATATTTTGATGAAGAGATAAAAGATGTAGAGTTAAATAAGGGATCAACTGATGCCGGAAATTTTTCTCACGAAATTCCAACTCTTCATGGATATTTTAAAATTGCAGATGAAGGTGTAAGTGGGCACACAGTTGAATTAAGAGATGCAACAATGACAGACTATGCCTTTAATCAAATGAAAAAAACTATTGCAGCTATAGTTGAAGTTGGCATAGAAATTTTAAAAAATGACGAAGTTTATGAAAAAATAAGAAAAGAGTTCGAAGAAAGTATAAAAAGTGGAAAAATTATCCCTCACAATAAATTAAATAAGGATTAAGTATTAAAAAACACTTCTGTTCTTGGTATAATGTTAAGGATAGAGGTGTTTTTTTGAAAACTGATATAATAAAATTTAAAGGAAATGCAAAGGATAAAGTTTATCTTAAAAAAATTAGCGACACTTTAAAAAGCGGTGGCCTTGTTGTCCTTCCCACAGAAACAGTTTATGGACTTGGTGGCAATGGACTAAACAAGAGAGCTTGTAAAAAAATATATGAAGCAAAGGGTAGACCTAGCGACAATCCACTAATACTTCACATTGCAGAAAATTCTCAGCTTGATGCTTTAGTTGCAGAAATTCCTGATGTGGCAAAAAAATGTATGGAAAAATTTTGGCCAGGGCCTCTTACAATTATTTTTAAGAGATCTGAAATTATTCCAGATGAAGCTACTGGTGGACTTGATACTGTTGCTATAAGAGAGCCTAGTAATGAAATTGCTCATGCTATTTTAAAAGCAGTAGATTTTCCAGTGGCAGCTCCATCTGCAAACTTATCTGGCAGACCATCTCCAACTAAAGTTGAACATGTAATAGAAGATTTAAATGGCAGGGTAGACATAATTGTTGACGGTGGACATTCTGTAGTTGGAATTGAGTCAACAGTTTTAGATGTAACAGTGGATCCACCAATGATTTTAAGACCAGGAAAAATTACCTTAGAAGATTTAAGAGAAATTGATGAAAATATAAGAATTGACAGTGCAACAATTGATGCAAAAAGTGGAGAAATTCCAAAGTCACCAGGGCAAAAGTATAGACACTATGCTCCAAGAGCAGAGGCAATTTGTTTTGGTGGAAGACTAGATAAAGTTGTAAATGAAATCAAAAAAAACATCAAGAAAAATAAGGACAAAAAAATTGCAGTCCTTGCAACTGATGAAACTTTTGAAGAATACAAAAATTTAGATATAAAGCTTTTAATAAACCTTGGAAGTAGAGATAATCTGGAAGAAGTTGCTACAAATCTTTTTGACGCCCTTAGAAGATGTGATGAAGAAAATGTAGATATTATTTTTGCAGAAGGCTTTGAACTAAGGGGAATGGGTCTAAGCATTATGAATAGACTTCTTAAAGCTTGTAGCGGAAAAGTTGTCATGAGAATTTAGGAGGAGAAATGAAAATAGCAATTGGCTCTGACCATGCAGGATTTTATTTAAAAAAAGATATAATAAAATACTTAGAAGAAAAAAACATTGAAGTTAAAGATATGGGACCCTTTGATGATGGTCGTGTAGACTATCCAGATTATGGACATGCAGTTGGTCACGAAGTTATAGATAAAAAAATGGACTTTGGCATAGTTATTTGCGGATCTGGAATTGGAATATCAATTTCTGCAAATAAAGTAAAGGGAATAAGAGCTGCACTTTGCTCTGAACCTTATTCCGCAAGACTTGCAAGACGCCACAATGATGCCAATGTCCTTGCTATGGGGGCAAGACTAATTGGCCATGACATGGCTCTTGAAATAGTAGACGCCTTTTTAGATGAAAAATTTGAAGGTGGAAGACACATAAATAGAGTAAACAAAATAGAGGAGGAATAAAATGGGATACACAATAATAAAGCATCCACTAATTGATCATAAGATGACAATTCTTAGAAAAAAAGAAACTAGCTCCATGGAATTTAGACAACTTGTAAATGAAATTTCAACACTAATGGGCTATGAAGTTACAAGAGATTTAGAAACAGAAGATATTGAAATCGAAACTCCAATTGCAAAGACTGTTGGAAAGAGAATTTCCGGCAAAAAAATTGGAATTGTACCAATTTTAAGAGCAGGACTTGGCATGGTGGAAGGTCTTCTTACAATAATTCCAGCAGCAAGAGTTGGTCATATAGGAATGTACAGAGATCCAAAAACTTTAAAGCCAGTTACTTATTATTCAAAATTACCAAAAGATGTTGCATCAAGACAAATGATTATAGTAGATCCAATGCTTGCAACAGGTGGCTCACTTATAGAAGCCATTGACGAATTAAAGAGAAATGGTGCAAAAAATATTAAATCAATAAATCTTTTAGCAGCACCAGAAGGTTTAAAAGCAGTTGAAGAAGCTCACCCAGATGTTGAAATTTATATTGCTGCCCTTGATGAAAAATTAAACGAAGATAAATATATTGTACCTGGACTTGGAGATGCAGGAGACAGATTATTTGGAACGAAGTAAGAGGTTAATATGTATAATTATTTAGTTCCTTTTTTTGCAGCTTTTATTCTGACCTTTATACAAATGCCCTTTGTAATAAAAATTGCAAAAAATAGGGGATTTTTAGATGTGCCCAAGGATGGGAGAAGAGTTCACAAAAAACCAATCCCTGTAGGCGGTGGCATTGCAATGGTAATAAGTGTGACTATTTTGATGCTAGTTTTTTTAAAAACTAATAAAAGTCTAGTTTTCGCCATTATTAGCTCACTTATAATTGCCTTTTCAGGTCTTTATGATGACAAATACGACCTTAGCCCAAAATTAAAATTTGGCTTTCAAATTCTTGCCGCAATAGTTCTTGTAATGGGTGGCATGAAAATAGAATTTTTCACAAATCCCTTCGACTCGGAAGATGCACTACTTATTTTAAATATGCTTTCCATACCAGTTACAATTTTTTGGGTTTGTGGAATTACAAACACAATAAATTTAATAGACGGTCTTGATGGACTTGCCTCTGGAGTCTCTATGATATGTGCAATATCAATGTTTTTTATAACATATCAAATGGGAAGATATGAAGTTAGCGTAGTTTGTGCCCTAGTAGCAGGTGCTTGTCTTGGATTCTTGCCCTTTAACTTTAATCCAGCAAAAATATTTATGGGAGACACTGGAGCCTTGTATCTTGGATTTATGCTTTCCTACATAAGTATTTCAGGATTTTTAAAACAAGCAGCAATACTTATGATTTTCGTACCAGTAGTAATTTTAGGAGTGCCAGTATTTGACACAGCCTTTGCCATGGTAAGAAGAAAACTTTCTGGGAAATCAATAGTAGAAGCTGACAAGGGACACCTTCACCACAGATTATTAAATATGGGTCTAAATCAAAAACAAACTGTTGTGATTTTGTACTCCATATCTGCATTATTTGGAATACTTGCAAATGTAATTTCAAAGTTTCATTCATCCATTGGGCTTATTATTTCAATTGCAGTGATTTTAATAATATTATTTACTGGAGTGGCTGCAGGAATGTTAAAAAATAAGGAGGAATAGATTGAAGGTATTATTTGTATTTGGTACTAGACCTGAAGGCATAAAAATGGCTCCAATTATAAAAGAAATCGAAAAAAGAAAAGATCTCGAGTCATACATTTGTGTAACAGGTCAACACAGAGAAATGTTAGACCAAGTGTTAGAAATTTTTGATATAAAACCAGATTATGATTTAAATATTTTTAAGAAAGGTCAAACTTTAACAGAAGTAACTACAAAAACTCTTTTGGGACTTGAAAACATCCTAGATGAATTAAAGCCTGACATCCTATTAGTTCAAGGCGACACTACTACAGTATTTGCAGCTGCCCTTGCAGCTTTTTATAAAAAAATAAAAATAGGACACGTAGAAGCAGGGCTTAGGTCAGGAAATTTATATTCACCTTATCCAGAAGAGGCAAATAGAAAACTAACGGGAGTGCTTTCCAATTATCATTTTGCACCAACAGAGTCCAATAGACAAAATCTCTTGAGGGAAGGTTACGATGATAAAAATATTTTTATCACCGGAAACACTGTAATTGATGCACTGAAGTATTCAGTTAAAGAAGATTTTTTATTTGACGATGAAATTTTGAACAATTTAGATTATAATAAAGATGTAGTATTACTTACTGCACATAGGAGAGAAAATTGGGGCGAACCAATGGAAAATATTTTTTCTGCAATAAGGCGAGTTGTCTTGGAAAGAGAAAATATAGAAATTGTCTTTCCAATTCACTTAAATCCAATTGTGAGGAGTACTGCGAAAAAGTATTTCTCTGATTTAGACAGAGTTCATCTCATTGAACCTCTTTCTTATATGCCTTTTTCAAATCTCATGGCAAGAGTAAAATTTGTTGTGACAGATTCTGGAGGAGTGCAAGAAGAGGCTCCAGCTCTTGGTAAACCAGTTTTAGTTCTTAGAAATGAAACTGAGAGAATGGAAGGTGTAGAGGCAAAAACAGCTAAGCTTGTGGGTACAGCATCACAAGATGTCTATGACAGTATAATTAGTTTATTAGATGATAAAAAATTATACGAAGAAATGGCAAAGGCTGTTAACCCCTATGGAGATGGTCATGCTGCAAAGAAAATCGTTGATATTTTAGAGAAGATGAATTAATTTTAGGATATTAATTTATGAAACTAAATTATGGGTATAACTTTATTAGAAGTTTTAGGAGGTAGATCTCATGGGAAAAACTATTAAAGAAATTAAAATTGGCGATACTGCACAGTTTTCAAAAACAATTTCTGAGTCAGATGTGTATCTATACGCTGGCATCACTGGCGACTTAAATCCTGCCCATATTAACGAAGTTGAAGCAGGAAAGGGTAATTTTAAAACGAGAATTGCTCACGGAATGCTAACAGCAGGTCTTGTATCAGCAGTTCTTGGCATGAAACTTCCCGGACCTGGCACTATTTATATGGGCCAAGAAATGAAGTTTACTAAACCTGTTTATTTTGGAGACACAATAACAGCTAAAGTTGAAGCAATTGAGATAATAAAAGACAAAATTTTAAAACTCAAAACAACTTGTACAAATCAAAAGGGAGAAATTGTTTTAGACGGTGTGGCTACAGTATTGCCACCACGCGACTAATAAGGAGGAAAAAATGGAAGATAGAATTGTTATAGCATCAGCTGCAAGAACAGCTGTAGGTGATTTTGGCGGTCAATTTAAAACTGTTCCAGCAGTAGAACTTGGAGTAGTTGCAGTAAAAGAAGCTTTAAAAAGAGCAAATGTAAAACCTGATATGGTTGATGAAGCTTACATTGGTAATGTACTTCAAGCAGCACAAGGACAAAACGTTGCAAGACAAGTTGTTCTTGGAGCAGGAATTGATATCAAAACTCCTGCTGTTACTATTAACGTAGTTTGTGGATCAGGTCTTCGTGCAGTAAGTTTAGCAGCTCAAGTTATTAAAGCTGGCGATGCAGAAATCGTACTTGCTGGTGGTACTGAATCAATGTCAATGGCACCTTATGCTCTTACTAACGAAAGATGGGGAGCAAGAATGGGCGACAAAAAAGTTGTTGACACAATGATTAAAGACGGTCTATGGGATGCTTTCAATGATTATCACATGGGTATTACAGCTGAAAATGTAGCTGAAAAATATGGCATTACTAGAGAAATGCAAGACGAACTTGCTACAAGATCTCAAAACAATGCAGAAAAAGCAAGAAAAGAAGGAAGATTCAAAGACGAAATCGTTCCGGTTGAAGTTAAAGATAGAAAAGGCAATGTAACAGTTGTTGACACAGATGAACACATTAGAGATGGCGTAACTAAAGAAGGACTTGCAAAACTTAGACCAGCTTTCAAAAAAGATGGTGGTACAGTTACAGCAGGTAACGCATCTGGAATCAATGACGGTGCAGCAATGCTTGTATTAATGAAAGAATCAAAGGCAAAAGAACTTGGAGTTACTCCTCTTGCATATATTATTTCTTATGCAACAGCTGGTGTTGATCCTAAGATTATGGGTACTGGACCTATTCCATCTTCTACAAAAGCTCTTGAAATTGCAGGACTTAAAGCAGATGATCTTGACCTAATCGAAGCAAACGAAGCTTTCGCAGCTCAAGCTTGTGCAGTTAACCAAGTAATGAAATTTGACATAAATAAAGTAAACGTAAATGGTGGAGCTATTGCAATTGGTCACCCTATTGGAGCAAGTGGAGCTAGAATTTTAACTACACTTCTATTTGAAATGCAAAAGAGAGATGCAAAGAAGGGTCTAGCAACACTATGTATCGGCGGAGGAATGGGAACAGCTCTTATCGTCGGAAGGGACTAATATGGATTACAAATTTTTAATTGTTGAAAAAAAAGCTAACGGGATTATCCTTTTGACACTTAACAGAGAAAAGAGCTTAAATGCTCTTAACTCTGAAATGTTAAAAGAACTTCACAGATTCTTTTCACATGTTGAAGATGATGTGAGATGTATTATTGTAACTGGTGCAGGAAAATCTTTTGTTGCAGGTGCTGATATTGGCGAAATGGCTAACTTTACAGCGAGTGAAGCTTATGATTTTGCAAAACTTGGCATGGATACTTTTATGGAAATAGAAAAATGTAGAGTTCCAGTAATAGCTGCAGTAAATGGCTTTGCACTAGGTGGAGGATGTGAAATTTCTATTGCTTGTGACATCAGACTTGCATCTACAAAGGCAAAATTTGGTCAACCAGAAGTAGGTCTTGGAATTACACCAGGATTTGGTGGAACACAAAGACTTTCTAGAACAATTGGACCAGGATATGCAAAGGAATTAATATACACAGCTGAAATAATTGACGCCAAAAAAGCTTTAGAAATTGGGCTTGTAAACTGGGTATACGAACCAGAAGAATTAATTGATAAAGCCCTTGAAATGGCAGAAAAAATTGTCAAGAATGCACCAAAGGCAGTAGAATATTCTAAACAATCAATAATTAATGGATCTCAAACAGATATAGATACAGCAATGCAAATCGAAAAAACTCACTTTGGCCTATGTTTTGCAACAAATGACCAAAAAGAAGGCATGAAGGCATTTTTAAATAAGGGAAAAACTGAATTTAAAGGAAAATAAGGTGAATAAAATGAAAATAGCAGTAGTAGGATCAGGTACTATGGGAGCAGGAATTGCACAAGTACTTGCACCATATCATAAAGTAATTGTAAGAGATATTGCACCAGAAGCTCTTGAAAAAGCAATGGAAAAAATTAAAAAAGGTTACGAAAAAAATGTTTCTAAAGAAAGAATGACAAAGGAAGAAATGGAAACAGCCCTTTCTAATTTGTCTACATCAGCTGATATCAAAGACGTAGCAGATTGTGATCTTATTATAGAAGCAGCAACTGAAAACCCTAAGATTAAAAAAGCAATCTTTACAGAACTTTGTGAAACTTGTGATGAAAAGACAGTTCTTGCATCAAACACTTCATCTCTTTCAATAACTGACATTGGCGCAGCAACAAAAAGACCTGAAAAAGTTATTGGAATGCACTTCTTTAACCCAGTTCCAGCAATGAAACTAGTTGAAGTAATTTCTGGAAAGAAAACTGATCCAAAAGTTAAAGATATGATTATCGAACTTTCTAAAGAAATTGGCAAAACTCCAGTTGAAGTTGATGAAGCTCCTGGATTTGTTGTAAATAGAATATTAATTCCTATGATTAACGAAGCTATTGGAATTTATGCTGAGGGAATTGCATCTGTAGAAGATATTGACACAGCTATGAAACTTGGTGCAAACCACCCAATGGGACCTTTAGCTCTTGGAGACTTAGTAGGACTTGATGTAGTTCTTGCAATTATGGAAGTTCTTAACACAGAATTTGCTGATCCAAAATATAGACCACATCCACTTCTAAAGAAAATGGTTAGAGCAGGTCTTCTTGGAAGAAAAACTGGCGAAGGATTTTACAAATATTAATATTAAAAAATTTAGGGAAGGCATAAGCCTTCTCTTTTTTTGAAATTTTTATTAGCTAGCATCTATTAATTTAGATGCTTTTTTTATTTTAAATTAATTTAAACTTCATTAAATTATATTCAAATTTCATTTATTTTTCTATATTAAATTTTATTTAACTAAATCCTATTTTTATAAAATCTCAATTAATTTTTTTAACTTCATTTGATTATGATTAAATATCATCTAAATTTTTATTTTAATTCTTTTTGATTAGGATTATATATCATTAAATTTTTACTTTTAACTTCATTAAAATTTTCAACTTCATTTTATTTTATTTAAATTTCATTGATGACTTAACTTTATTTTAATCTATTTATGTCTATTTTAATGAACATATTTAGATTTTAAATTATTTACTTAAAAGTCTTTAAAAATTTTATAAAATGTAGTAAAATATAGGTAAAAGAAAATGAACAATGTTCAGAAACGTTGTTACATATTTTTTAGTTATAAATTATTTTGTAAATTCGCGAGTTTCAAGATTTCAAGATTTCGATAGCATGATAGGTTAGAATTTTAGAATTTATGAGTTTATGAGTTTATGAGTTTATGAGTTTATGAGTTTAGAAATTTACTATTATTTTATAAATTTAGGGGAGGTTTTTAGATGAATACTGCAATTAAAGACAAAACAAAAGAAAAAGTTTTCGAAACGGCTGTAAATCTAGCCTACAAGAGATTAAAGAAGGACCCTCAAAAGGGAATGATGGATATAGTTGATGTTTTTGATGAATATTTACTGCCTAAATCAGGTGAAGTCAACAGTGGAAAAGTTGGTTTAGAAAGAATTAGAAATGAATTAAGTGATCCTAATTCTAAGTGGGTTTCTTTTGGAACTGACATTGTAAATGAAATTGACGAGAATATTGTAAAGACATCTGTTAGAACTATTGGCTATAATGCCGCTTATAAGGGCAACACTCTTAGAAATAAATTGCAAAAGGAATATAAGTGCAACATTCCTTGGGTAATTTTATTTGACCCAACATCTGCCTGCAATTTAAAGTGTACAGGTTGCTGGGCTGCTGAATATGGTCACAAAAACAATTTAACTTATGACGAAATGGCAAGTATTGTCAGACAAGGCAATGAACTTGGTACTTATTTCTTTATTTTAACTGGTGGAGAACCTCTAGTTAGAAAAGAAGATGTCATAAGGCTTGCAAAAGAATTTAATGACTCTGCTTTTCATGTCTTTACTAATGGAACTTTAATTGACGATGAATTTTGTCAAAAAGTTGTTGAAGTGGGAAATATTTCCTTTGCTCTTAGTATTGAAGGTACAGAAGAGTCCACTGACCTTAGAAGAGGCGATGGAGTTTTCCAAAAGGTTATGAAGGCAATGGATTTAATGAAGAAGCATAAACTTTTATATGGGGCATCTATTTGCTACACAAGTCAAAATTATAAATATGTAACTGATGATGATTTCATAAAAATGCTAGTTGACCATGGCTGTAAACTTGCTTGGTTCTTTCACTATATGCCAGTGGGAAAGGATGCAGATGTAAGCCTACTTCTTTCTCCAGAAGAAAGGGAGCACGTATACCACAAGGTTAGAGAAATAAGATCTTTTGATTACCCTCAAAATATTTTTACAATTGATTTTCAAAATGACGGCGAATTTATAAATGGTTGCATAGCTGGTGGTAAAAATTATTTCCACATAAATTCTCTTGGTGATATGGAACCTTGCGTATTCATTCATTATTCTGATTCAAATATTAGAGAAAAAACTATTAAGGAATGTTTAACAAGTCCACTATTTATGGGCTTCCATGACAATCAACCTTTTAATAAAAACTTGTTAAAGCCATGTCCAATGTTGGAAAATCCAGGAAGGCTAACTAAAATTGTAAAGGATTCCGATGCAAGAAATACTGATATGATTGCTCCAGAAAGTGCTGAAGACTTGCAAGTAAAAACAACGCCTTATGCAAAAGCTTGGAACAAAAAGGCAAATGAGCTTTGGAATGAAAGTAGGAAGAAAAGAGAAGAAGCATAAAGCTAAATAGAGGTAAAAAAATTGGAGGACACTTAGGGGCTCTTAATTAGGGATTTATTTCCTTAAAATTTAATCGGCATGAAGGTATTAACCTTTGTGCCGATTTTTATATGTCAATTTTTCCAATAAAGTTCCAATAAATCCAAATGGTCTGTTTCTTTAAATTTGTACCTAGAACCTTTTCTGATTGTTCTACATAAATCTTATCTACAAAAGTTCTAATTATTTCTGGATCAAGTTCCTTTATATCTGTGTACTTCCTTACAAGCTTTAGGAATGATTCCACATTAAGTTCTTCCTCTTGTGATTTTGTAATAGTTTCTTCAAGTTCAGCTATTCTTTTTTGAAGTGAAATTTCTTCTTCATCATGAGCTTTAGCCATTTTTTCAAATCTTTCTTTTTCCATTGATACGATATGGTATCTTGTCAGGCTTGGTCTTACCCGGTTTCATCACAAGCTTCCAAAGGTAGAACCTGCCATGCTCCTGCGACTATACGAGATAGCTTCATGAGGTAGAAAAATTCATAAATAAATGCTATAATTATGCTATATCACTGACATAGATACATAAGGAGATGGAATATATGGCTTATTCTGATGAAATAAAGAAAATTCGTGAAAAATGTTTCCTGACACAGGAATTATTTGGACGTGAATTGGGAGTTTCGTTTTCTACAATAAATCGCTGGGAAAATGAAAAAAGCAAACCAAACATGTCAGCTATGAAAAAAATGAAAGAATTCTGCGATAAGCATAATGTCGATTTCAGTGCATTAGAAGCAGAGTGGATCAAAACTGGAAAGGATGAAGATTAATATGGCTAAGAAGACAACTAAAAAAGCTGCTGAGAAAGCTTTGAACATAGATAATATTTTATTTAATTGCCGAGATATTTTGCGTGCGGCAAGAAATTCAGGTTCATTCTTTGAGAAAAGAGACATGATGCTTACACTTGTATTCCTTCGTTTTATTGGAGAAAAATACGAAGACGGAATTGAAAACTTACGTCAGACTTTAATTGAACAAGGGCTTGACCCGGATGATGAAGATATCAGAACAGCGTTCTTTGACGATGCTACATTTGCAGATGGTACATATAATCTTCCTGTTGAAGCTCGCTGGTCAACAATTATAAATACACCTGCACCTAATTTGAATGTTGTGCTAGATACTGCACTTCATAGTATTGCTACAACTTCTAAAGATCTAAAGGGTTGCTTTATTGAAGGCACATTTACTTCTCGTAACCTTGGTGCTAATGATATCAAGAAGCTTGTTGATGAAGTTAATAAAATCAGTCACAAGGCTTTTGGTGAAGAAAAAGACCTTATAGGTCATGTGTATGAATACTTCCTTAAAGAATTTGCTGTTAATGCCACAAAAGAAGAAGGTGAATTCTATACACCACATGACGTTGTTCAGCTTATTGCTTCTATGATTGAACCATATGACGGAACTTTATATGATCCTGCCTGTGGTTCCGGTGGTATGTTTATTCAGAGTGCAGAACTTGTAAAATCAAAGCAAGGAAGTATATCGAGTGTAAATGTCTACGGACAGGAAAAAGAGCCAGCTACATATCGACTTGCAAAAATGAACCTTGCACTTCGCGGTATCAGTCATCATCTTGGCGGTATGAGTGATTCTTCGTTTATTAATGATTTACATAAAGGTTTGTATTTTGATTATATTATGGCAAATCCACCTTTCAATCTTAAAGGCTGGTATGATGAAAACTTGCAGAATGATGCTCGTTGGGCAGACTATGTAACACCGCCGGAAAGCAATGCTAACTATGCGTGGATTTTACATATGCTTTCTCATCTTAAAAAGTCAAATGGTGTTGCAGGATTCCTGCTTGCTAATGGAGCACTCAACGACAGTGATACTTTGGAAATCAGAAAAAGACTTATTCAGAATGATAAGGTTGAGGCTATTATCGTTCTTCCAAGAGAATTGTTTATTACTACTGACATCAGTGTTACTTTATGGATTCTTAATCAGAATAAAAAATGTGGTAACTATCATGGTAGAGATCTTCGTAACCGTGAACACGAGATTCTATTCATGGACTTGCGTACTTGGACTGAAAACCCTGTAAAGCGTCAGAATAAAAAGAAAGTATTTCTGTCTTCAAATGATTCCAAGGGTACTGATGACATAATAATTAACCTTACCGGTCAAATTGAAAGAGCATCTTCAATTTATCATACTTGGCAGAACGAAGGCACAGACGGAAAAAATTATGAAATGCCAGAACTTTATCGTAGTGTTGGAATCAAAGAAATTGAAAGTAAAGATTGGGCATTAACTCCAAGTAAGTACATCGAGTTCATTGACCACGATATGGATATCGACTATGAAAAGGAAATGTCACGCATTCAGGCAGAAATGCAAGATATTATGAAAGCAGAAAAGAAATCCCAGCAGATGTTGGAGGAAGCATTTAGGGGGATTGGTTATGGCATTGACTAAATATAACTTAGGTGAATTATTAGAATTAACAACTGAAACCAATTCTGAATTGAAGTATGGACCTGATGATGTTAAGGGAATGACAATTACCAAAGAGATAATTCCAACAAAAGCAAATGTTAAAAACACAGATTTAAAGAAATTTTTGGTAGTACACCCTAAAGAGTTTATCTTTAATCCAAGAACACATGGCAAAAAGATAGGGTTCGGTTATAATTCCACAAATGAAACATTCCTTATCAGTTGGAATAATATAGCTTTTAGAATCAAAAAAGATGCTGAGAATTTAGTTCTTCCAGAGTATTTGTTTTTACATTTCAACAGATCTGAATGGGACAGAGAAGCTTGTTATCGTTCTTGGGGAAGTTCTACAGAAGTATTTACTTGGTATGCATTATGTGAGATGGAACTCGACCTACCGTCAATAGACATTCAGCAAAAGTATGTAGATATCTACAATGCCATGGTATCAAATCAGGAATGCTACGAGCGTGGCTTGGAAGATTTGAAACTTACCTGTGATGCGTATATTGAAGATTTAAGAAGAAAAATACCATGCGAGGAAATTGAACCTTACATTTTTAGACAAGATATCAGAAATGATGCAAACGGAACAAAGAATGTTATGGGAGTTAGCACAATTAAGGAATTCAGAGAACCTACATCAAAAGTTAATAGAAACGAATTAGCTAATTATAAGGTCGTTAAGCCAAGACAAATAAGTTTCGTACAGACCACTCACAATGAAAAAGTGTTTTGCAATGCTTTCAATAATACTGATGAAGACATTGTTGTTACATCTGTCAATGAAGTTTTCTATACAGACGAAAGCAAATTATTGCCAGAATATCTGGTTATGTTTTTCAATCGAACAGAATTTGACAGATATGCAAGATTTCATTCTTGGGGTAGTGCTAGAGAAACCTTTACTTGGGATGATTTGATTAAAGTAAGAATACCCATTGCAGATATTGCTATTCAGAAAGATATTGTGGATATTTTCACAGTATATAAGGAACGAAAAAGTCTTAACGATAGACTCAAAACACAAATAAAAGATATCTGTCCTATTCTGATAAAAGGCTCTATCGAAGAAGCAAGAAAGGAGGCATAGCCTATGGCTAAGCTAAAAGACTATAACGGTCATTATTGTGAATCTGATTTTGAATATGCCTTCATATGCTTTCTTGAAAAAGAAGGTTGGAACTATATTGCAGGCAACAAAATAAATCGCACAAAAAAAGATGTGTTAATACCAGATGATTTCAAGTCATTTATTTCAAAGACAAATAATGAACTAACTACAGATGAAGTTACGCAGATTTTTGATAATGTTCGTCTTGTTGGTGCAGAAAGCGACTTTGCCACACTCCACAAAGTATATGGTTGGATGGTTGATGGTGTTCAGTTCACACCACAGAACGGACTCCCTCAGATGGTAAATCTGATTGACTTTGAAAATCCTGATAATAACATTTTCAGAGTTGTAAATCAGTTTACAGTTGAATACATGAATAACGGACAGAAAGAAAATCGCAGACCTGATGTATTATTGTTTGTGAATGGTATGCCTCTATGTGTTATTGAACTGAAAAATCCCGGAGATGCTAACGCAACAGTATTTAATGCGTGGGAGCAGATTAATATCCGTTATTGGAGAGATATTCCTCAATTACTTCACTACTGTCCGCTTGCCTGCATTTCTGACGGAGTAAAGACAAGGCTTGGAACAGTTCGCACTCCTTATGAGCATTTCTATGCTTGGCGTAGAGTTGATGATGGTGATGAAGTATCCACTATGCCATTTGCAGAAACAGAAACAATGATTAAGGGAGTTTATAGTCCTGCACGTTTCCTTGAATTGTTCAGAGATTATATTTATTTTCAGGATACCATTTATGACCACGAAGAAGTTGAAATCGTCTGTCGATATCCACAGTTCTTTGCTTCAAAATTATTGAAGCAAAGCATTGTTAATTCCATTGTTGCTGGTAGTGGTAAGGGTGGTACATATTTCGGTGCAACAGGGTGTGGAAAAACTTATACAATGGCTTTCCTTGCCCGCCAACTTGCACTTCGCTGTACTGATATACCTGCTATTGGTTCACCAACAATTATTCTTATCGTTGACCGTGAGGAGCTGCAAAAGCAAGGTGCAAAACTTTTTACAAAGAGCAAAGAGTTCTTGAACCTTGGCGAAGTATCTGTTGTTAAGAATAGAAAACAATTAAGAGAAGAACTCGGTGCAAGACAGAGTGGTGGATTTTATATCTGTACCATTCAAAAATTCTGCGACCGTGAAGATGATAAAATCGGTCTCATCAATGACCGAAAGAATATTATATGTTTTTCAGATGAGGCTCATAGAACACAACTTGAGCATTCAAAGAAAATTCAGTTCAGCAAAGATGCTGACGAAAATATGAAAGCTATGGTGTCCAAGCCTTATGCAAAAGTGTTAAAAGAGGCATTTCCACAGGCTACATTTGTAGGCTTTACAGGAACACCTATAGCTGAAACATATCAGACCTTCGGTGAAGAAATTGACCGCTACACAATGGATCAGGCTGTTGCAGATGGACTTACTGTGCCTATAAAATATCATCCTCGTATTGCAAAGGTATTACTTGATAAAGAAAAGGCTGCAGAAATTGAAAATTACTATAAAAAATGTGCCGAAGATGGTGCAACATATGATGATATCGAGGCAAGCAAACGTGCAATGAGTTCTATGGAGGTTATCCTTGGTGAACCATCAAGACTCGAAAGACTTGCTGTTGATATTCATGACCATTATGTTTCTGCTTGCGACCAAGACCCTGAAAGAACGCAGAAAGCTATGATTGTTTGCTCAAGCAGAGTCATTGCATATGCACTTCTTCTTAAATTTAAGGATAAATATCCTGAATGGTTTGAAGAAAAGAAAACGCCTGATGGTGTTGTTGTGTCTGATGAAGAATTAAAGAAATTAAAACCTATGCCTTTCATGGCTATGGTTTCTAGCGTTGGAAGTAATGATGAAGCCGAGATGTACAATTATCTTGGTGGGGTAAAAAATGATAAGCGTTCAGAAGAACTTGATGCTTCCTTCAAACAGGAAAAATCAAACTTCCGCATTGTTATCGTTGTTGATATGTGGATTACAGGATTTGATGTTCCTTCGCTTACATTCCTGTATAATGATAAGCCACTTAAGAAACATTTGCTTATTCAGACAATAAGCCGTGTAAACAGAAAATTCCCGGGAAAAGACCATGGAATGATTATTGATTATATCGGCATTCGTGACAATATGCGTGAAGCCATGAAAATTTATGGTGGCAATACATCTATTGCTCCAACTTCAGATGATGTAGAACAAGCTACTATGATTTTCAGAGAAGAACTTGAAGTTCTCAAAACTCTGTTTACCGATTATGATTTAGCGCCGTTCCTCAACCCTGATTGTGACCCTGTAGAGCGTTATATGTTGCTTGCAAAGGCTGCTGAATTTGTATTTGCATCAACACAGGAATTAAGCAGTGAAAATGGAAAGGTATCATTCAAGACATATTTCTTGCAAACTGTGAAAAGAATGCGAACTGCTTTTGATATTTGTCAGCCTTCAGGTGAACTTGGTGAAGAAGAATCAGCTCTTGCACAGTGCTTTATGGCTATAGCAGGATTTGTCCGTAAAATGAGTGGCACAAGTGAAGTTGATACAGACACTATGAACCGTGCTGTTTCTAAAATGGTTGAAGAAGCACTTAAATATAATCAGGTTGAAAGTGTTCTTGAAAGTGGCGAGGAAGAGGATATTTTCTCACCAGAGTATTTCGAGAAATTGTCTGATGTTAAAATGCCTGCAACAAAGCTTGAGCTTCTTATTAAAATACTTCGTAAGCAGATTAAAGAATACGCAAAAGTAAATCAGGTTGCCGCTAAAACATTCCAAGAGATGCTTGAAAAGACCATTGAAGAATATCACGAAAGACGCAAGCACCTTACTGCCGAAGAAGCCGGGGCAACTCAAGAACAGGCATCTGAAGACATTATTAAGGCTGCTACGGAACAGGCACTTTCAATCTTACGTAAGATGAATGAAAATCGAGAAAGTTTCCGAAAAATTGGTTTAACTTTTGAAGAAAAAGCATTCTATGACATACTGATTTCATTGCGTGACCAGTTTAACTTTGAGTATGGAGCTGACAAGGAAATAGATGGTGTGATTGTTAATGACAAGTGTAAGACTTTAGCTAAGAAGGTTAAAGAAATTATTGACACAAAATCATCTTTTGCAGATTGGCTTAACAATCAGAATGTGCGTAATCAATTAAAACTTGACATTAAGATTTGTCTTGTCAAAAATGGCTATCCGCCACAATACAGTCCTGAAGTATTCAATAAGGTTATGGAACAGGTAGAGAACTTTGAAGAGAATGCAGGTGATGTTCATTCTGGGACAAATACGTCTTCAGGATTCATAAATCAAATGCCACAGACAAGTCAACAACTAATGGTAGCTGAAGATACTGCTCTTTACGGAAAAAAGAAGGATGTTGAATAATAAGCTGTTTGATGAAAAAGATTTTAGAGTGTTTGATAATGCTGACTCTCGAAATTATTTTAAAGAGATACTTCAATCATATTATAGTCAAAACTATCGAGCTACCATTGTTTTGCTTTACTTATTTGTTATTTATGATTTGTTTATAAAACTTCAAACTATGGCAAACGAAAGTGAAAAAAAGCAGTTAAAAAGTTAAGCAGATTATCGAAGATGTAATTGCGGGATAAAGGAGATATACAAGGTATGTTTGGAATTACACTTGATACATGGAAGCAGACATGCCAAATGTATTTTAAGTTAAGTGAAAGTAGTAAAAAGTACTATTTGCAGTGGTTTCCTTTTTCTAAAATCACTGCAGATGAGGAAAAATATATTGCTAGTGAAGAATTCTTTGAAAAATACATAAGAAAAGCTGCGTTTGTATTGTTTCCTGAATCAATGCATCAATCTGAAAACTTTCTTCAAAAGGGAGATGGAAGCTTTAGAGATTCAAGTCTTTTATCGCCGCTTTTGTATTTAGTATTACAAGCTATAGGCAAGGAAATATCTAATCATTATCAACCGGTAAGAAATGTGAATATTGATGCTTTTTATGCTGGAAACTATTACTATATGCGTGCGAAGTATAAACAGGATTATGACGAGTTTTACAAGCTGATAAATACTCACATTTCAGACTGCCAGTATTTTATTAAAACTGATGTTACTAACTTCTTCCCCAATATAGACCTCGATGTTCTTATTAATCAAATTGATAAAAGATGTAATTTAGATGATGTTTGCTTCACTCCTACTCAATTGAAAATGATCAAAGAATTGTTGTTGTATTGTGGAGCTGGAAAATTTCCAACAATAGAAAATAGCACTGCATCTTCCTATTTAGCGACAATCGTGTATACAGATGAGATAGATAATCGTATATATCAATTTATTGAAGAAAAAATCAACTGCATAAGTGCTTTTAAGATTATTCGATATGTTGATGATATGTATATCCTGTTTGATTCTTCTCATGACATTGTTAGGTTGCATGATGCTTATAACCAAATTAGAAATGAGTATTCCTCTATTTTAAAAGAATATGGATTGTCTCTTAATACAAAAAAGTGTTGTTTAAAGCCTGCAATAGAAATCCATGATGAACTGAAAAAATCATTATATGATGAATATTTCAATGGCATTCAACATAATATCGAGGAATTATTTGAAGGGAAGTTCCAAGAGTTTCTGAATTCGTTATTAGCATCACTTAAAGAGGATTATATCGATGTTGAACACTACAATTCGTTGATTGAACATCACTTTAGCAGTGATGCTATTGAGTTTACGCCAACAGAAGTTTATAACCATTATATTTACGAATGCGAGGAAGTAATTCAAGACAGCAAAGTAATATCCACAATATGTAAATTGATTAACACAGATGTTTCTTTTATTAGTTTAGACCCAAAACGTTTATCTATAATGATAATGAAGACCAAAAGTCCATCTGCTATCAAAGCTTTGCTTAATCAGTTGTTTCAACGTAATCGAAAAGGACTTTGGAATTCATATGACACATCAATTGCCATATCATATTTAATTCAGAGTGAGTTTAGACATATTGATTTGCTCGATGCTCTAAATGAGAATAGTACAAATCTTAAGAATTATTACTATTACTGTTGTAAAAATAGCTTTTTATCCACACTTCGTAATAAGAGGATTAATGATTATCTACACATTATTGATAAGGACTGGAAAGCATACTTCCTATATTTCATGTATTGGGTGGAGAAAAAAAGACATAATACATTGGCGGAATATGCATTTTATAAAAACTACTTTGACCGTTTTACAGCTGATTTAGCATTTTATTATAATTATGATCCAGCTTGTAAAAAACCAAATTACAAAGGTTTTTACAAAGAGCCAGCGTTTAAAACATTTTATAAAGAGATAGATGGTTCTGAAGAAATAATTAAGCGCGCACATTATTTAAGAAATGCAAATCCGTTGTCTCATTCATCAGCAGGATTAATTGATAAATCAACTACATCAAATGATTTAAAAAAGTGTATTGATGATTTGAATTCGCTCATTGATAATTATAGAACTATACATCGCTGATAATCAGACATAATATTTTGTCCTTGAGCATAAGAAAACGACCACACAGGAGCATTTCAACTCTTATGTGGTCGTTTCTTCTTTTGTATCGCTTAAAGGTTATCAGTTAAACATGATTTCCATAAATCCCTAATTCAATAAGCCTTTAGTCCTCCTTTTTTGTTAGGGTTTTATTTTTTATAAATTTCTTCTTTAATTTTTAAGCGATTAAAAATTTTTATTTTAAATTCTATATTACAAGAGCTTTAAAATTTCGCCAATAGAAGAAATTTTGTAACTTGCATCTTTTCCTTCTTCATAACTTCCAAAGCCATAAGTGCAAAAAATGCTCATAATATTATTTTTTCTTGCTGCCTCCATGTCGTGGTGTCTGTCGCCAACAAAGATGATTTCTTCTTTTATCTTTTGCCTTTCCTTTTTTATGATCTCATCCTTTGGAAGGTAGTCATAAGTTTCTGCGGCAAAATATTTTTTGAAATATTTTTTTATTCCATAGACATCAAGAGCAGTGTCGAGATAAGATTCTCGGCAGTTGGATAGAATATAAAGGTCATAATCCTCTGAAAGCTCTTCTAAAACTTTTACAGTACCAGCATAAAGTTCTCCAAGACCGTTTTTTATATTCTCATCCATTTTTTTACCAACAAGAGACATAACTTCTCTTTTTAACTTTTCATCTGCTCCCTTTGCAATTAGGTCGTAGGCAAAATTTGGTTTTTCGCCTAAAAATTTTGACACATTTTTTTCATTTAATTCAAAATCTTTTGCAAAGCCATGATTTCTTAAAAATTCTACTCCAGATGAAAAGGCAGGATAGTAAATTTTAATGGTGTTGTGAAGGGTGCCGTCAAAATCAAAAATTATGGACTTCACATTTTTTAGCTCATCATTTTTGCAATTCAAATTTTCTCTATTAAGCCTAGCCACGAATATCGCCTAGTAAATTTGCCATTTCGATTGCAGCAGTGGCAGCATCAAAGCCCTTGTTGCCAGCTTTTGTGCCAGCTCTTTCAATTGCTTGTTCAATATTTTCTGTTGTAATTACGCCGAAAATAATTGGTACGCCAGTTTCAAGAGATGAAGATGCAATTCCTTTAGCAACCTCTGCTGATACAAGTTCATAGTGAGTAGTTGCGCCACGAATAACTGCGCCAAGAGCAATTACTGCGTCATATCTTTTTGTCATGGCAAGGGATTTTGCTGCTAGGGGAATTTCAAAAGACCCTGGAACCCAAATTACTTCAATTTCGTCATCTTCTACGCCATGTCTCTTTAGTCCGTCTATACATCCGTCTAAGAGTTTTGAAACTATAAACTCGTTAAATCTTGCCAAAACTATGGCGTATTTTTTTCCTTCAGATTTTAAATTTGCACTGTAAATTTTCATATTTCCTCCATTTATTTTTTTAATTTTTTTTTATTATTTTCTTCTAATATTTTAAAATTACTTGCTAAATTCAGATAAGATGTGATTCATCTTTTCTGCCTTAGTTCTCAAATAAAATTCGTCGTGTTTAGTTGAGTGAATTTCAATTGGCACTCTTTCTTTTATGATCATGCCAAATTCTTGTAAAGAATAAACTTTATCAGGGTTATTTGTTAGAAGTCTTAATTCTTTTACTCCTAAATCTTGTAAAATTTGTGCACCAGTTGAATAATCTCTGGCATCTTCTGGAAAACCTAGAGCTAAATTTGCTTCAACTGTATCCATACCCTGGTCTTGTAGGGCATAGGCGCGAATTTTATTTACAAGACCAATGCCACGGCCTTCTTGACGCATATAAAGCAAAATTCCTCTGCCTTCCTCATCAATTTTTTTCATGGCAAGGTGAAGTTGATTGCCACAGTCACATCTTGATGAGCCAAAGCAGTCGCCAGTTAGACATTCAGAGTGAACTCTTGTAAGGACATCCATGCCGTCTCCAATTTCTCCTTTAACAAGAGCAATGTGGTGTTCGCCAGTAACCTTGTCAATGTAGGCATGAGCTCTAAAGTCGCCAAACTTTGTTGGGAGTTTTGCCTCTGCAACTTTTTCTACAATTTTTTCATGTCTCTTTCTATAAATTAAAAGTTCTTCAGTTGTAGTTATTTTCATGTCTAATTTTTTTGCAAGTTTAAATAAATCTTCGCCACGCATCATGTGACCGTCATCTTGCATAATTTCACAGCAAAGTCCAACTTCTTTAAGTCCAGCAATTTTTAATAAATCAACTGTTGCTTCAGTGTGTCCTCGTCTTACAAAAATTCCATCTTTTTTTGCAACAAGAGGAAACATATGACCAGGTCTTCTAAAATCTTCTGGTTTTGCATCATCTTCTGCAAGTTTATTTGCAGTTAAGGCTCTTTCCCAAGCAGAAATCCCTGTAGTTGTGTCAACATGGTCAACAGAAACTGTAAAAGCAGTTTCGTGATTGTCAGTGTTGTCGGCAACCATTTGATTTAAATCAAGTTTTTCTGCGTAAGATTTTGACATTGGCATACAAATAAGTCCCTTGGCAAGAGATGCCATGGTGTTTAAACTTTCGCCAGTGGCAAATTCTGCAGCTTGGATCATATCGCCTTCATTTTCTCTATCAGGTTCATCTGTTACTATTATAATTTCGCCTTTTTTTAAGGCTTCAACAACTTCTTCTATTGTATTTACTTTCATGTCTTCTCCTCTCGAATTTCTATTTAAAATTTATTTAAAATCCATTTTCTAATAAAAAGTTTTTTGTTATCTTGCTATCTTTTTTTGCATTTACAAAATTGTAGACATAGCGACCAATAATATCTGTCTCAATATTTATTTTTTCTCCAACCTTTTTACTTGCTAGATTTGTATCAGCTATTGTCGTTGGAATAATTGAGACTTCAAAATAATTTTCAGCAACTTTTGATACAGTAAGGCTGATGCCATCAAGGGCGATAGAGCCCTTCTCGGCAATATATTTAAAATTATCTGAGTCAAATTTTATTCTGTAGACAATTTCGTGACCTCTTTTTAAAATATTTATGATTTCGCCAACTCCATCAACATGGCCTTGAACTATGTGCCCGTCAAGTCTCTTTGTAGGACTAAGAGCACGCTCTAAGTTTAAGGCTTGACCTCTGCTTAAATTTTTAAAGTTAGTTGAATTTATTGTTTCAACCATGACTTCAGCTTTGTAATAGTCATCGCCCAGCTCTGTAACAGTTAAACAGACGCCATTTGTTGCAATGGAGTCGCCCTTTTTTGTCCCTTCCAAAACTTTTTTGCAAATTACTTTAAGAGTGTAGAGGTCCTTTTCTTTTTTTATGTCAGCCAGTCTTCCAACTTCTTCTATTATTCCCGTAAAAATTTCAATCACACCTTCCAGTAACAAGTATGTCATCAAATAATTTTTCGCACTTCATATCTTTTATTTTTATGGCATCCTTTAGTGCATCAATTTCTAAATTGCCAATGGCAGGTATGCCCTTTGAGCCAAGTAAAATTGGAGCCATGAAAACATAAAATTTATCTACTAAATTATTTTTTAGCATTTCTGCATTAAGAGTTCTCCCTCCTTCAAGTAGGATGGAAGATATATTGTAGTCTTTTAATTTTTCCATTAAATCTAATAAATCAACTTTATTATTTTTTTCATGGCAAATTAAAACTTCAACATTTTTCATTTCTTTTAGATTTTCAAGTTTTTTCCTGTCGCAATTTTTTGTAGTTGCGATAATTGCAAGACTTTCTAAATCCTCTGAAAGAAGTTTTGCATCAAGAGGAATCCTAAGTCTTGAATCTGTTACAATTCTTATGGGATTGACCCTATATTTGCCATGACGAACATTTAATGTTGGGTTATCAGCAAGAACTGTTCCAATACCAACCATAATTGCGTCAAGCCTTCCTCGAAGCTCATGAGAGTAAGCCCTAGAAAATTCTGATGTTATCCACTTGGACTCTCCACTTTCTGTTGCAATTTTTCCATCAAGGGACATGCCAGCCTTTAGCACAACAAAGGGTCTATTATTTTTTACATAAGTAAAAAAGCTTTCGTTTAAATTTAAACATTCTTCTTGGCAGACACCTTCTGTTATAGAAATCCCAGCATCTTCCAAAATTTTTATGCCGCCACCAGAAACTTTAGGGAAGGGGTCACTTGTTCCAATAACAACTCTTTTTATTCCTTCCTCTACAATTCGATTGGCGCAAGGTGGAGTTTTGCCAAAGTGAGAACATGGCTCTAGGTTTACATAAAGAGTTGCACCATTTAGGTCTTCGCCACGACTTTTTGCATCTTCAATTGCATTTACCTCTGCGTGATTTTCTCCAAATTTTAAATGGGCGCCTTCGCCAATTATTTCTTCATCTTTTACAATTACGCAGCCAACAAGGGGATTGGTTTTTGTATGACCAATGCCCTTTTTTGCAAGTTCAATAGCACGCTCCATGTAAAAGCTGTCGTTAAAATTTTCTATATACATTAAATCACCTATAAAAAAAGAGCCCAGGCAGGGCTCAAAAATTTAAAATTTATCTTCTTTCATCCAGACTTTACTGTCGGTATTGGAATTTCACCAATTCAGCTTGCGCTCGCGGACTTTACCGCCGGTGAGGAATTGCACCTCGCCCTGAAGAGTAATATTAACTTATAAGTTTATGATAACACTAGATTATAAAATGTCAAGAAAAGAAAAATCATTTTCCTGTCTTGTGACTTTTAATAATTTTTAGGACGTCACTTAAAACAAAGTCCATTTCTCTGTCGCTATCTATTATATAATCTGCGTAAGAGTCTAAATTTTCTAAAACAGAAAGTCTTTTTTCTATGACGCTTTCATCTTCAGCTCTTTTTATCATTCTCTTTTTTAAAATTTCCTTAGAGCATTTTAAATAAATACATAGGGAATTTTTAAATTCTTTTTTTATGGCAAGGACGCCTTCTTTATCAACTATAATGACGCAGTCAGAATTGCCATTATTATTTTTTTCCAAATCTTTTTTTAAAGTTGAATAATAATTTCCTGCATAACAAGTTGAGCCAATAAATAAATTTTTTTCTTCCATTTTCTTAAAATCTTTAATATTTATAAAGTTATAATCAAGACCGTCAACTTCCTTGGGGCGAGGAGGTCTTGTTGTGTAAGTTATTATTTTATTTAAACCTTTTTTAGCAAGCTCATCTCTAAGGGTGCTTTTGCCAGAGCCTGAATGTCCAAGTATTAAGTAAATCATATTATCTCCTTTAAATTTATTATTACAAGTATAACACATTTATCAATTCACTTTACAAATTAAAATTTTTGAAGTAATATAAAAAAGATAAAATATTAGATGGAGGTCAAGATGAAACATTTAATAGAGCCCTTAGATTTTACAAAAGAAGAATACGAAGAAATTTTTAGACTAGTTGATGACATTATCGCAAATCCAAATGATTATTCTCATGTTTGCGACAATAAGTTATTGGCTAGTCTTTTTTTTGAGCCATCAACGAGAACGAGATTATCCTTTGAAACAGCTATGTTAAGACTTGGAGGACGAGTAATTGGTTTCTCTGATGCAGGAGTTAGCTCTTCAACAAAGGGCGAAACTCTTTTAGATACAATTAGAGTAATAGAAAACTATGCAGATATTTGTGCCATGCGTCATCCCAAAGAAGGTGCAGCACTTCTTGCATCAAAGACAGTTACTAAAATGCCAATAATAAATGCAGGCGATGGTGGACACTTTCATCCAACGCAAACTCTTGCCGATTTAATTACAATAAGGCACTACAAAAAATCCTTTGACAATTTAACTATTGGACTTTGCGGAGATTTAAAATTTGGAAGAACTATTCACTCCCTTGTGAGAGCCTTAAACCGCTATGAAAATGTAAAATTTGTATTTATTTCTCCAGATGAATTAAAAATGCCAGAGCCCTTTAAAAACTTTATTGACAAAGAAAATTACACTGAAACCACTGACCTCATGAGTGCCATAGGTGATTTAGACATACTTTATATGTCAAGGGTACAAAAAGAGAGATTTGTATCATCTGACGAATATGAAAGATTAAAGGACTACTATATACTTACAGAAGAAAAATTAAAATATGCAAAAGATGACATGTATATTCTTCATCCTCTTCCTAGAGTAAATGAAATTGCAACTGAAGTAGATAAGGATCATCGTGCAGTTTATTTTGAACAGACAAAATTTGGAATGTATGGCAGAATGGCACTTATTATGAAACTTTTGGAGGCTAACAAATGATAAATGTTTCAAAAATAAAAAAGGGAATTGTACTAGATCACATAGAAGCAGGTCGTGCTCATGTACTTTATAGGGCCTTGGAGCTAGAAAAAGTTACTGATGCAGTTGTTCTTATGCAAAATATTTTTTCAACTTCCTTGGGCAAAAAAGATATTATAAAAATAGAAACGGATTACAACATAGACTTTACAGTTTTGGGACTTATTGCACCACACACTACAGTTAATTTTATAGAAGATGGCGAGAGGGTTAAAAAAATTCGTATGGAACTTCCTGAAGTGGTAGAAGGAGTTTTAAAGTGCAAAAACCCAAGATGTATAACAAATAGTGAAAGAGAAATTGCAGGTCACAAATTTTACCTCTATGACAGAGAAAAAAAAGAATACAAGTGTGAATATTGCGACACTCTTACAACTTATGGAGAATAAAATGGCAAAGATTTTAGAAAATATTCATGTATGTAAAGATTATTTTATACTGAGAACGGATTTTAAGGGAAAAATTTATCCTGGACAATTTTTTATGCTAAGAGCTTGGGAATCTTATCCCACACTTTCAAGACCAATTTCAGTTTATGATGTAACAGAGGGGGCTGACTTCTTAGTAGAAAAAAGAGGAGTGGGAACAGAAATACTTGAAAAATTAGAAGCAGGCGACGACATAAAATTATATGGTCCCTTTGGAAATACATTTTATGCAAATGTTGATGAAGTTGCCCTAGTTGGTGGTGGAGTTGGTGTGGCACCCTTCCACTATTTAATTAAGGAAATTCAAAAATTAAAGCCTGAGTCAAAAATTACCCTATACATTGGAGAAAGAGAAGAACTTGAACTTGAAAATGCCTTTAAAGATGTGTCTTGCGACATAAAAATAAAAAAGGGTGGATTTATAACAGACGTAATTGATTTTGGAAAACATGAATTAATTTATGCCTGTGGACCAGAAATTATGATGAAAAAAGTTGTAGAACTTGCAAAATCTCATAAGACAAAAACTTATGTATCTCTAGAAAAGAGAATGGGTTGTGGTCTTGGAGCTTGCCTATCATGTTCTTGTGAGACAAAAAATGGCAGAAAGAGATCTTGCAAGGAAGGACCAATATTTAAGGGGAGTGATTTAATTGACTTCTAGAAGTGAAATAGATTTAGCGGGAATAAAATTAAAAAATCCAATAATTATGGCCAGCGGAACTTATGGCTACGGAGAAGAATTTAAAAATTTCTACGATCCAAAAATTCTAGGAGGAATATCTTCCAAGGGAATAACTAGACACCCAAAAAAGGGAAATGAAGGCATAAGAATTTGGGAGACACCATCAGGAATATTAAATTCTATTGGACTTGAAAATCCAGGTGTTGAAGAATTTGTAAAAGAAAAAATTTCTTCAATGCAAGAACTTGGAACAGAAATTTTTGTAAATCTTGGTGGCAACACAATTGAAGAATATGTCGAATCTACAAAAATTTTAAATGATTATGAATTTGCAGCCATTGAATTAAATATTTCTTGCCCTAATGTAAAAGAAGGTGGCATGGCTTTTGGCATGGACAAGGACTCTGCTGCTAAAGTTGTCCGCCAGGTCATGAAAGTTACAAATAAAAAAGTTTTTGTAAAACTATCTCCCAATGCAGGAGACATTGTGGGCATAGCAAAGGCAGTTGAAGCAGAAGGTGCAACAGGCCTTTCACTGATAAATACAATTCTTGGCATGGCAATTGATCTTAATAGAGAAGAAATTGTCTTTAATAATACCTACGCAGGCCTATCAGGACCAGCAGTAAAACCAATTGCACTAAGGATACTTCATCAAGTGGCAAGAGCAGTTGACATTCCAATAATAGGCATGGGCGGCATCACATCTTATAAAGATGTCCTTGAATTTTTAATGGCAGGAGCTACTGCTGTTGAAATTGGAACTTATAATTTCATGAATCCCAAGGCAGGAGCAGAAATTATCTCTGACCTTGAAAAATATTTAGAAGAAAAAAATAAAAATATAAATGATTACATCAAAAAATTAGTGTAAATGCTTGTGTAAGTGTAGAAAAAAGACCCAAAAGTTATAAAAACATGGGTCTTTTTTCTTGACAAAAAAAGAAAAAAGAGTATCATTTGCATTAAAGGAAAACGATTTAAAACAGAGAGGATGATGAATTGATATAGTTGTGATTATTTTATAATTAATTAGTTTTGATCAATAATATCCCTAATATTTTTAATATTGATTTTTAGAAGTGAGGTTGAGAAAAATGAAAAAAAGTACAAAAATTATAATGCTAGTAGTTATATTATTTTTAGCTGGTTTTTATATTTATAGAAGCAACAGTGACTATTTAAAATTCAGATTAACACCATATGAACTTTCAAAGGAAGAAGCTATAGCTGCTATAAATGAGATGGATAAAGAGGGTTTATATAGAGATTCACAAGAATGGAAAGACAATAAAGATGATATTGTTAATAAAATTGATAATTCAAAACATGCTGGTGAAAGAGTAAAAATTTTAAATGAGGCTTTGAATATAATAGGGGGAAAAAATGCGGCTATATTTCCAATATATCATAGAAATTATGAAAAATACCAAAAGGAAGAAAAACCTATTCCAACTAGCGAAGTTATTGACAATGTATTATTTTTAAAACTTCCTTCAATTTGTTTTGATTCTAAGGCAGTAACAGAAAATGGAATTGACTACAATAAGTCAATTTTAGAATATGATAAATTTATAGAAGAAGGTCTAAAGGCTATTAGAGATAATAAAGATGTATTGGGATATGTAATTGATTTAACTGATAATGGCAGTACAGAAACAAGAATGACCTTATTATTAAGTGTATCATCACTTTTAAATGATGGAGATTTAATGAAATTCTTAGATAAAGATGACAATATCGTTGGAAAAGATTTTCTAGATAAAGGTGTTTTGTGTGCTGAAAAAGATGGAAAAATTCAAAAAATAGATAAATATAAAAATGAAACTAAAGTTAAAAAGCCAATATGTGTAATTGTTAATGAAAAAACTTTGGCTTCAGCTGAATATTTAACTTTAGCTTTAAAAGATAATGCAAATGCTAAAATAATTGGCACAGAAACTATGGGGCTTATAAGTTCTGATAAGCTTGTGAGGATTAATGATGGTTTAATAATGATTTTGACAGATTCTAAAATGCTAACGCCCAATGGTGAAGAAAAAGTTGATTATAAAAAAATTACTCCAGATATTGTATGTGATGAAAAGGAAGCTAAAGATAAGGCTTTAGAATATATTTTACAAGAAGTTAAAAATTAAAAATCTATATAAGCTAAAAAATATTTTTTGATTTTAAAAAGATTTTGTTTAAAATTAGTTATCCATATAATATTATTAATAATTAAGAAAAAATTAAATATTAAATATTAGAACTTTCTAGGGTTTAGAAAGTTCTTTTTCGTGGTAAGTATTAATAAAATAAAGGAGGTAGCCCTATGTTCAATCTTTACAAGGATATATACGATGCCCAAATGAATTTGTTAAAATCTTTTAATCAGGGAAATGAAAATGATGATAAAGAAAAATTAAGTTTGGAAGATTATTTTAGAGAAATGGCAAGAATAAATGAAAAGATGGTAGAAAATATTTATGAAATGCCAAAAAATTATATGGATACTATGAACAAGTTTAATCCTTTCCAAGCTGATTATAGTGAAAAAATGAAGGGACTTTTTGAAGTTAATCCTTACTTTGAAAATTTTATGAACTTTCAAAAATTTTTTGCTGACAATTTAAGAGAGCCAAATAAAGTTTATAGCGATTTTATGAATAATTTTAAAAATTATTTTCCAATGCTAAGTGCCAATGGTAAGTTTGTGGAAGATTATAGTTTAGCTGCAAAAAATCTTTTTAACTCTTACAAGAAATATCAAGAAAATTATATGAATATTTTTATGCCAGAACAAGTTAGGGATAGGGCAAAAGAAATTTTAGATTTCAATCAAAAGTTTTTTGGAAATTTTAATTTTATGATTCCTAATTTTGGAAATATGCCTTTTATGACTGATAATTTCTTCGGAAAGATGGATTATTTCAAAAACATGGAAAAATTTTCACAACAAATGCTAAGTAACTTAGAAGAATATGAGAAATTATTTGGTGGTAATGAATATTTTGCCAGCACTTCCAAGGTTTTAGGATTTCAAAGAACTTTTATTGAAAAATCTATGAGGTATTTTGAAGTTTATATTAATTACTACAAGGAAATATATGCTGAAATTGCAAAAATTTCTGAATTTACTTTTGAAAAATATAGAAATGATTTGGAAGAACTTGCTAAGAAAAAGGATCCTCAAGAAGTTTATGATTTCTTCCAAGAAAAAACTAAGGAACAATACAAGAAATTATTTGACCTAGACAAATTTAAGGAAGTTTATAAGAAGGCTGAAGAGGAAACTAAGTCCTTAAGAGAAGAACTATTTAAATTAAATATGGATTATATGAATTTTGTGGAACCTTCAAGTAAGGAAGATGTAAAAGATTTAAATAATCAAATTGTAAAGATGTCAAATAAGATCGATTCTTTAAATAAGGAAATTGAAAGATTAAAGAGCAAATAAGATTTAAAATTAAATACAATGAATAAAACTCTAGGCTGAGGTCTAGAGTTTTTTACTTTAAAGTAAATATATTTTACAAATCCACTTTAGCATATTATAATCTTAATAAATAGTTTTTATTTTGTAATTTTTTAAAGGAGAAGTAATGGATTATAGAAATGGGTATAAGGATACAATAAAGGCGAGAGAGAGAATTAGGGATTATGTTTATGACACTCCTCTTATTAGACTAGATTATATTTCTGAACTTTTAGGCACATCAGTCTATACCAAGTTAGAAAATATGCAAAGGACTAATTCTTTTAAAATCAGAGGCGTAATAAATAAAATTAGAAAACTTTCTGATGAGGAATTAAAAAGAGGTCTTGTTACTGCTTCTTCTGGAAATCATGGAAAGGCTGTGGCGACTTGTGCCAAAATGCTTGGCATACCTGCAAAAGTCGTAGTGTCAGAAACTTCTACTGACTTAAAGAGACAGATGATAAGAGATCTTGGCGCTGAAGTTATTGTTTCAACTGTAGAAAAAAGATTTGATCTGGCAAGAGAAATTGCTGATAAGGAAGGCATGATTTTTATTCATCCATCAGATGATTTAGATGTTTCTGAAGGTCAAGGTACTCTTGCTGTAGAAATTTTAAATAAAATGGATCATCTAAAATTAATTGTTCCTGTTGGCGGTGGCGGGCTTATTTCTGGCATTGCCCTCTACACTAAGGGTGTAACTCGATGGTCTAAAGTTATTGGAGTTGAACCAGAAAATTTTCAAAGATATACAAAATCTTTAAAAGAGGGAAGACCTACTAATATAAAAAAAGGCGAAACAATTGCTGATGGCTTGATGTCAATTACTCCAAGTGCCAATGCTTTTGAAGTAATAAGAGATTTAGTTGACGATCTTGTAACTTGCCAAGATAAATTTATTAAAAAAGCTTTAGATTTGTTGTATAATAAAGAGAAATTAATTGTTGAGCCATCTGCTGCTATTGGTCTTGGAGCAATTTTAGAAGGAAAAATTAAATATGATAATAGAGATAAATTAGTTCTAATTATCACTGCTGGCAATGTAGATGGAAGTACAATTGAAAATATAATAAATTCATAAGGGAGGAAGCTATGAGGAATTTTATTTGTAGTAAATTTAGTAAAGTAGCACCGTCAGGTATAAGAAAAATTAATGAAAAAACTCTTCAAATGGAAAGAGAAGGTAAGAGAATTTATCACTTCGAAGTTGGTAGACCTGATTTTGATACTCCAAAGGTAATTAAAGATGCCACTATAAAAAGCATTGAAAAGGGTGATGTTTTTTACACTTCAAATTTTGGAATAATGGAATTAAGAGAAGCTGTTGCTGAGAAATTAAGAAAAGAAAATAATTTAGATTATTCTGCAAAAGAAATTTTAATAACAGCAGGAGCAAGTGAAGCAATTTATGATACTTATTCCTTAATTTTAGAAGAAGGCGACGAAATTTTACTTCCAAATCCATGTTGGCCAAATTATGTAAATGCGGCTCATATTATGAATGCAGTTCCTGTAAGATACAGCTTAGCCCAAGAAAATGATTTTCAAATTGATTTTGATGAGTTAGAAAAACTTGTAACTGAAAAAACTAAAGCTATTGTAATTATTACGCCATCAAACCCAATAGGATCAATGCTTACAAAGGAAACTACAGAAAAACTTGCTGAATTTGCAAAGAAAAAAGATATACTTGTAATTGCTGATGAAATTTATGAGAAAATTATTTATGGAAATAAAGATCATTATTCTATAGCATCATTTGATGGAATGAAAGAGAGAACTATTACAATAAATGGCTTCTCAAAAACTTTTTCTATGACTGGTTTTCGTCTTGCTTACATTGCAGCTCCAGAAGAATTTATAAAAGTTTTAAATACAATTCACCAACATAACACATCTTGTGCAACTTCCTTTGTTCAACACGCAGGTATTACTGCACTTAAAGAAGCAGAAGATGATGTAAAGAAAATGGTCGAAGAATATAAGAGAAGACGTGATTATATTTTAGAAAAAGTTAATTCTATTGATGGACTTAGCTTAAACTCTCCTGATGGAGCTTTTTACGCTTTTATAAATATTAAGGGCGTTGGAGTTTCTTCAGAAGAATTTTGCCAATATCTTCTTGATGAAGAATGTGTTGCAGTAGTACCGGGCACAGTTTTTGGAAGTGCAGGGGAAGGCTTTATTAGATTATCCTATGCATCTTCTTATGAAGACATTGTTGAAGGCTTAAATAGAATGGAAAAAGCTTGTAAGCATTTTATGAATAAATAGTATTTTTAGAATTTAAATGAAAAAATTTTTTATAATACTTTTAAATGTTCTTATTTTTGCTGGGGCATCAATTTTACTTGAAAAGAGTGGAGATTTGATTATAAGAATAATTTATTCAGTAGTTTTAGTAAAAGCAGGATTTAATATAGAAAAAGCATTAAAAAATGAGTAGGTTAAAAAATAACCTACTCTATTTTATTTGCATAAGTTTTTAAAAATATACCAACGACTTTGTGAAATCTTGAAATATCTGTTATATAGGCATAGTCGCTGTCATAAATTCTTTTTATATTTAAGCTTTCTGATTCTTCTCCAGTGAAAACTCCAAAACTGTTGATGCCTTTAAGTCTCGTCAGGAGCACTTCCTTTGATGTGTCCATTACAGCCTCATCGTCCTTGTAATTTTCTCCTGGAATTTTTGATGCACCAACTATACCAATGTCAATTTCGTCAAAGGGAAGTCCATCAGTTAAAACTATTAAAAATCTTCTTGCATCATAATTTTTTGAAATCAAGTGGCGCATAAATTTTATGGCAAGACCATCTCTATTGGACCCACTTGGGGAATATTTGAAGATGTCCTTGTTTTTTGAAGATGGGTCCTTGTAGTCCCTGTATTTTTTTAGGACTAGATAATTATAAAAATTGTTGTAAGAAAAAATCCTAGTTTTTATATTTAGGCTTGTTAGAGCCTCTGCTATGATGTAGGATTCTGTTGCTACAATTTCTTTTCTCTCATTTTGGGATGCAGAAGAGTCAAGAAGGATATCTACAAAAATTTCGCTGGAGTCCTTTCTATTTATTTTTCTAAAAACTCTGTCCTCATTTAATTCCTTTGATTTCCAAATTTCTGATGGGATAATTTTTCCTGAATTTGATTTTACAATTTCATCTTCAGATTCCTTTAAGAGGGAATTTTTTATGATGCCAGCAAGTTCACGAATGGCACGCTGATTTTGAATTTTATTGTCTTCATAAAATTTTAAATTATCCTCATAATTATTTTTTTCTTCTTCAGCAAAATAGGAATTTTTATTTTCAAATTCGCCGCTTGGAAAATATAATTTAATGTCTTTGTGGATGCCTGTGGAAATTTCTCCAGCAATTTTATCAGAAACATATCTCTTTACTTTTTCTACGCCATAGTGTTTTTCTAGGGCCTCATAAATATTTTGGTCGCCAAAATTATTTTTAAAAGAATCTTCTTTTACATTGATGTCCCTATATTCGTCGTTGAAAAAAGTAAATTCCGCAGATTCAATGTTGTACCTCTCGAGGAAGGTATTGTCTACAAAATTTTTTCTCTTGTAGGGGGTACTTTTCTTGGAAGAGGAATTTGACTTTTTTTCCTTTTTAAATTCCTCATAATTTTCATCAAGGTCCTTGGGAAGATTTTTATTAATGTGAAAATATTTTTTGAAGAGATATTTTAAGAAATCCAAATACATAAAGGTGTCCTTATCCTTAAAATTATAAATTTCATATAACATCTCTTCCAAAACTCTTTGAATTTTTGGATACTTTCCTCTTTCTTTTCTGATGTAGCCAATTTTAAGTTCCGTCGTTAAAATAATTTTTCGTCTATTTAGATTTTTTAAGATTTCCTCGTCATGGGATTTTTTAAAATCAAGGGTGCCAGGTCTTTCCAAAATCATTTCCTGAGAAAAAATATTTTCCATAATGAGTTTTGAAATTTCCCAGAGGTCTTTTTTGTTGTTTAAATTATTTACATATCTCTTAAAAAAATCATCTATTGTATAAAAATCAAAGTGCCTTGAAGCGTAGCCAAGTATGGAAGCCTCGTAGGCATCAGCTGGTTTTAGGGAAAAATTAAAAATATCAAAATCGTAAAAATCTGAAAGAGTCCAAAAAATATTTTTTAGTCTATTTTCATCCTTCAAATAAATCAGCTCTCTTTATGTCCTTTAAAAAGAGAGTGTCAATTACATCTGTGACAATTTCTCTCTCATAGGAGTCAAAAGTCTTATCAACTATACCAAGTTCAAGGGAATCTCTTATGCCAAGGCCTCTATTCATAAGTTCGATGCTGGAAAGAAGTCCACGAAGGTCAATTGCCTTAGAAGAAATTTCTGAATTTAGAGATTTTTCTTGCAAGTCTAAAAATAATTTTGTGAAAATTTTTATGGCGCTGTCCTTTAAATTTGTGTTTTCTTTAAACAATTTTGCCAAGTCACTTTCTGCAATTGTTGGCATGTCAATTACCAAAAATCTTGAGACAAGAGCTTCGTTTAAGTCACGAGTGCCAATGTAGCCGTAGTTCATTGTGGCAATAAATCTTGTTGCGTCATGAAGATTTAATCTGTCATAGCCAGAAATATCTAATACTCTTCTGTAATCAAGTGTTGAGTGGACAACAGATAGGGCTTCGTTTTTTGCCATATTAATTTCGTCAAAAACTGCAAAGCCGCCTTGTTCTGCTGCTTCATAAACTGGACCTTTTTTTAGGGTTACTTCGTTGTTTTTAAAGGTGTCAGACCCAATTAAGCTTGATGGGTCTGATGCAATGTTAAGAGAAACTGTCCAAAGTGGTCTCTTAAAAAGATAAGCAAGATTTTCTGCCAAGACATTTTTGCCTGTCGCTTTTGGTCCAGATAGAAGGATGTTGTCGCCAGATAAAATTGCTGCAATTGCCTTCTCCCAAGTTTTTTTGCCATAATATTTATATTTTATTTTTGGAATCCTATATTCATAATCTTCCTTTAAGTCATGTTTTTCTATAAATTCATCTACTCCCTTAAGTAGATCTTCTGAAACGCCTTGTGAAAGTAAAAACTCTTTCATTTCATCACCTCAAATGTATTATAACAAAAAGAAAAAATTATGTGCGTAAATAAATTTTGCAAAAGGAAGATGTTCTTGTTATAATGTAATAAAGTTTGAAGGAGGAATTATTATGGCTTGTACTTCTAATTCACTTATTGCTTTAATTCTTGGCTTGGGAATTTACATAGGTGTTTTTGTACTTATAATTTTGGCAATCCTTGCCCTCATAAAGTATCTTAAAAAATAAAAAAAGGCTTAGTAGCCTTTAAAAATAGGAATATTATGTTATAATATAGATAAAGAGGACACCGTTTAAGACGGTTGCTCTAAGTTGATATTTATTTAATACCACTTGTAGTGCAATACAGGTGGTATTTTATTTTATGCTATTAAGAAACAGGGCTAATACAGCAATAATCAAACCAATAAATTTTAGCATGATGCTTAAAATTTCAAAATCTGACATTGCAATCACCCCCTTTACTATAAAAGTAAAGAGCAACCACCTAGCCTGTGCCCGAATGGGTATATGTCCTCATCTAAATTATACATATTTTAGAAAATTTCATCAATTCATAATAATAAAATTACTTTAAAGTACAAAAAGCTTGAACTTATTTTTCCTTATGGTATAATAAAAAAAACTAAAAAAGACAATAATTGAGAATAGTAATTTTAGAAAGTTTTTTAGAGAGCAGGTGGTTGGTGTAAATCTGTAAACTCATAAAATGAATCCACCTCATAGTCTATGAATTTTTAAGTGAACCATTTGGTTAATTAGGGTGGCAACGCGGGTCTCTCGTCCCTTTAGGGATTGAGGGGCTTTTTTTAATTTAAGGGAGGATTTATGTTAGACATTAAATTTGTAAGAGAAAACCCAGAAGCAGTAAAGGAAAATATTAAAAAGAAATTCCAAGACGATAAACTTCCACTAGTTGACGAAGTTATAAAAATTGACGAAGAACTTAGGGAAAAAAAGACTAAGGGAGATAACCTTCGTGCAGAAAAAAATCAAACTTCAAAAGAAATTGGTGGCTTTATGCAAAAGGGCGAAAAGGACAAAGCCGAAGAAGCTAAAAAAAGAGTTTCTGATATAAATGAAGAAATTACAGAACTAGAAGCAGCTGAAAAAGATCTTGCTGAAGAACTTAAAAAGAGAATGCAAGTTATTCCACAAATGATTGACGAATCAGTGCCAATAGGAAAAGACGACAGCGAAAATGTTGAAATTGAAAGATTTGGCGAACCAGTAATTCCAGATTTCGAAGTTCCTTATCATGTTGACATCATGGAAACTTTTAACGGAATTGATTTAGATTCTGCAAGAAATACTTCTGGTGCAGGCTTTTATTATTTAAAGGGAGATATTGCAAGACTTCACTCTGCAATTTTATCTTATGCAAGAGATTTTATGATTGACCGTGGTTTTGAATATCACATTCCACCATTTATGATTAGATCAGATGTTGTTACTGGTGTAATGAGTTTTGCTGAAATGGAAAATATGATGTATAAAATTGAAGGAGAAGACCTTTATCTAATTGGTACATCTGAACACTCAATGATTGGTAAATACATCAACACAATAACTCCTGAAGAAGAAATGCCTCTTGCACTTACATCTTATTCTCCATGTTTTAGAAAAGAAGTTGGAGCTCACGGCATCGAAGAAAGAGGAGTTTATAGAATTCACCAATTTGAAAAACAAGAAATGGTTGTAATTTGTAAACCAGAAGATTCAAAGGATTGGTTTGTAAAATTGTGGCAAAACACAGTGGACTTTTTCCGTTCACTAGAAATTCCTGTAAGAACTCTTGAATGTTGTTCTGGCGACTTGGCAGACTTAAAGGTAAAATCTCTTGATGTTGAAGCCTTTTCTCCAAGACAAAATAAATATTTTGAAGTTGGATCTTGTTCAAACCTTGGCGATGCACAAGCTAGAAGACTTAATATTAAACTTCGTGGCAAGGACGGCACATATTTAGCTCATACATTAAATAACACAGTAGTTGCACCACCAAGAATGTTAATTGCCTTCTTAGAAAACCTTCTACAAGAAGATGGCAGCGTAAAAATTCCAAAGCCACTACAAATGTACATGGGCGGCATGGAAAAAATTGTGCCAAAAAATAAATAAAATTTTCTAAAAAAGACTTGAATTAATTTTATTTGGGTAAAATAAACATAGATTGTTTTAGGCAAAATAATTTGATATAATTTATTGGCTTAGGGGAGTAACATTTAAATTTTCAGTCGTCATTACGGCATAGCCCGGCTGGAAAGCTTATTATTAAGTTTGTGAGACCGATGTAACAATCGGTCTCTTTTTTTATTTTGCATTTATTATAAGGAGGAAGTATGGAAAAGAATTGGTATAATCAGTCGCCTGATGAGGTCCTAAAGAATCTTTCCACCACAAAGGAGAGGGGACTAAGTGAAGATGAAGCCAAAAAAAGGCTAGAAGAGTATGGGGAAAATGCTCTAGCAGAGGAAAAGAAAAAATCCTTTGGAGAAAAATTAAAGGAACAATTTTTTGACCCAATGATAATTATTTTAATTGCAGCAGCTCTTGTTTCTATTTTTGTAGGAGAAGCTCTTGATGCAGGAATTATCATTGCCATTGTAATTGTAAATGCCTTTCTTTCAATTTATCAGGAGGGAAAAGCAGAAGAAGCCATTGCAGCTTTGCAAAAAATGTCTTCGCCAAAGGCAAAGGTAATAAGAGATGGAGATCACGAAGAAGTTGACTCAAATAAATTAGTGCCAGGAGATATTATTGTTCTCGAAACTGGAGATATTGTCCCAGCAGATTTAAGACTAATTGAATCATCAAATTTAAAAATCGACGAGTCTTCACTTACTGGTGAATCTGTGGCAGTTGAAAAGCACTTTGATGCAGTTTATGATGGCAAAATGGAAATTGGCGATAGAGAAAACTTAGCTTATTCTTCAACTATTGTAACTTATGGAAGAGGCATGGGAGTAGTTATAGAAACTGGTCACAAGACAGAAATTGGTAAAATCGCAACTTCTATTGCAACAGTTTCTGATGAGCAAACTCCACTTCAAAGAAAACTTGCAAAACTGTCCAAAACTCTTGGAATTTTAGTAATAGTTATCTGTGCAGTGGTAATGGGAGTTGGCTTAATTTACAAGCATGACCCACTAGATATGTTTATGACTGCAATTTCCCTTGCAGTTGCAGCTGTTCCTGAAGGACTTCCTGCCATTGTAACAATTGTACTTTCAATTGGCATGGGCAAGATGGCAGAAAAAAATGCCATAGTAAAAAAACTTTTGGCAGTGGAAACTCTAGGTACAACAACAGTAATTTGTTCCGACAAAACTGGTACACTTACACAAAATGAAATGACAGTTGTAAAAGTCTTTACTGACGGACAAGTTTATCATGTATCTGGAACTGGTTACTCTCCAGAAGGCGATGTCACTAAAAAAGATGAAATTGTCACAATTGATGAAGATGAAAACTTAAAAATCCTATCATCAATTGCTGCTTTAACTAATGATGCAAAATTAAAGCTAAAGGATGGCGAAGCTTCTATCACTGGAGACCCAACTGAAGGAGCCCTTCTTACTTTTGCAGAAAAAGCTGGAAATGGACTGGATAATCTTTATAAAAATTTTGACAGATTGGAAGAAATCCCCTTTGACTCTGACAGAAAGATGATGACAACTTTCCACGACAAAATTTTTGATGCAATTGCATCTTTTACCAAGGGAGCACCTGATGTTGTCCTTGACAGATGCGAAAAAGTTTTAATTGATGGAAAAGAAGTTGAACTTGACGAAAATATAAGAAAAGAAATTTTAGAAAAGAACAGTGAATTTGCAAGATCGGCCCTAAGATGCTTGGGCTATGCCTATAGAAAACACAGCGATATGCCAAGTGAAATCACATCAGATGCTATAGAAAAGGACATGGTCTTTGTTGGACTTACTGGAATGATTGACCCATCAAGACCAGAAGCCAAGGCAGCCATAAAAGAATGTAAGTCAGCTGGCATTAGACCTATTATGATTACTGGCGACTATCTTGAGACAGGACTTGCCATAGCAAAGGATCTTGGAATTGCTGAGCATGACGATGAAGCAATAATGGGTAGAGAACTTAACGAAATGTCTGAGGCAGAACTTAGAGAAATCGTAAAGGAAAAATCTGTCTACACTAGAGTTTCACCAGAAAATAAAGTTCAAATTGTTACAGCCCTAAAACAAAATGGTCACATAACAGCTATGACTGGCGACGGTGTAAATGACGCACCTGCAATTAAAAAGGCAGACATTGGTATTGCCATGGGAATTACAGGCACAGATGTTGCAAAAAACACTGCTGAAGTAATTTTGACAGACGACAACTTTGCAACAATTGTAAATGCTGTTGAAGAAGGAAGAATAATTTATTCCAACATAAAAAAATTCGTGGCATATCTTCTTTCATGTAACTTGGGAGAAGTTCTAATAGTTTTAATTTCAATTTTAATGAACTTGCCAGTGCCACTAATTCCAATTCAATTACTTTGGCTTAATCTTGTAACAGATTCCTTCCCAGCTCTTGCACTTGGAGTTGAAAGAGGAGAAGCTGACATAATGGATGAACCACCACGTGACCCTGACGAGCCAATCCTTGATACAGAAATAAAAATTACAGTTGCCATCCAATCTATTGCAATCACAGTTGCAACCCTACTTGCTTACTTTGTAGGACTAAAATGGTATGGACAAGCTGAGGGGCTTCAACACGCAAGGACAATGGCGTTTTCAACACTAATTATTTGTGAACTTTTAAGATCATACACATCAAGATCAATTGATAAGACTGTTTTTGAAATTGGTGTCTTCACAAATAAAAAATTAGTGCTTGCAACAGCCTTTTCCTTCCTTTTGATGCTTCTTGTAATTTATGTGCCAGTGCTAAACTATGCCTTTGGACTTATGGACTTAGGACCAAGAGAAATCGCAGTAGTTATTGGATCAGCTCTTATTCCACTTGTAGCTGGAGAAATTCAAAAGAAAGTAAGATTCAAGAAAAAATAAATAAAAATTAAAAGATAAAAAAGAAGTGTCCTTAAACTGTAAAAAGTCTAAGGACACTTTTTTATTATATATAATTTTATAGGAATTATTATTTTTTGAAAAAATAAATACTTAGAGAAATAATAAGACCAATTAAACTACCCGACATTGATTCTTTAGCAAGATCATACAGAGAGATACTAAATATTCTTTCAAAACTTGACAATTTGTAAAAGATAAAGAAAAGGATTCCTAATATAAAAAATAGTACAGTAATCTTGCAGATATACAATAAGTAAAAATAAATATCGTCATTTACATTAATTTTTTTATAGTGTTTTAAAATAAATTTTTCAAACAATAAATTTATTTTTTTCATATTTAATATACCTTATAAGAATTAGTTGTATCACTTAGTACTTCACCATCACTATTTGTAAAACGGACTCTGTATAACACCCATTTAGAATCTAATTGTTTTTTTCCAGTTATTTGAGAAGTTTTATATCGTCTTTTCTCAGACTTCCAAGATTCTATTGTGCCAGTTTCTCCAACATGATGTGATTTTCCGATAATATCCATTACAATTTTTGGCACAATATAAGGAACAGCAAATAAATCTGATACAAGTCCATAAATAAAATCTTCATCACTAGCTTCTTTTTGCATAACACGTTTTTTTCCTTGATAAGACCAAGGGTCTTGTTCGGTTTCATAGAAAAAAGGATTATTCATAGCTTTAGCACCATCTTTAAAATAAAATGAGCCTACTTTATTATCAAGAAAACTTTCATTTTTTGAATTGTAAGATATTGCAAAAGTGTTTGTTGTTAATAATGTTGCAAACACTAAAGTTGAAGCTATTAGTTTAATTTGTTTTTTTATAAGTTTCCTCCTAATGCATTGAAAACGATTGTAAATATAATTGTGATAGTAGCTACATACTTCACACCATAAAAATATCATAAAACTTCAAGTATGTCAACATAAAACTTAATATAGGCAAACGAAATCGTTTTTTATTATTTCCATAATTAAGTGAATAAAGAAAAAAGTTTATCTTTCATAAATTAGTTTTATAAAAATCTTGACAAAAATATTTACTGGGATTATAGTGTAAATATAAAGTATATACACTTAAAGGTGGTGTGATATGAAAATTATTATTTCAAATGATAGCGGCCTTCCAATTTACGAGCAAATAAAAAATCAAATTAAGGCTCAAATTGTTGCAGGAGATTTAAAAGCTGACGAAGCTCTTCCTGGTATGAGGACTCTTGCCAGCGACCTAAAGGTTTCTGTCATAACGACAAAGCGTGCCTACAATGACTTGGAGCAAGAGGGCTACATTTATTCCATGCCAGGCAAGGGTTCCTTTGTAAAAAAATTAAATGAAGAAGTTGTAAGAGAAAATGCTCTTGCAGAGATAGAAAAATATTTTACTGACGCAATGAGAGTTGCCAAGGCTTCTGGCATTGGCATAGATGAATTGCAAGAAATTTTAAAGACATTAGACGAAGTGGGTGAAGTATGAAAGTAGTAGAAATAAAAAATTTGAAAAAAGAATTTAAGGATTTTGAACTTGATATAGACAGTTTAGAAATACCAGAGGGAGCAGTTATAGGTCTAATTGGCGAAAACGGTGCAGGAAAAACAACTCTTTTAAAATGTATTTTAGATTTATACAAATACCAAGGCGACATAAAAGTTTTTGGAGAAAAAATTCATAAAGAATCTTTTGAAAAAATTGGGGCAGTAATACCTGACTCCTTCTTCAATGATACCTTTAAGATAAAAGATGTTGTAGACATTTTAAAAGTTGCCTACAAAAATTTTGATGAAGAAGTATTTTATGACTGTGCAGATAAATTTAAGATGCCAAGGGACAAGAAGTTAAGCGAACTTTCCACAGGAAACTTGATGAAATTAAAAATAATTTCTGCAATTTGTCACCAGCCAGAATTATTAATTTTTGACGAGCCAACTTCTGGACTTGATCCAGTTATTCGCGACGAAATCATTGAGTTTTTATTTGACTACATGAGAGATGGAGACAGGACAATTTTATTTTCATCACACATCTTGTCTGACATAGAAAAAATCGCCGACTATATAATTTATATCCACCAGGGAAGAGTAATCTTATACGATGAAAAGGACTCCCTAATAGAAAAATATGGAATCCTAAAAACGTCTGAAGAAAATTTAAAAAATTATGGAGACTTTATCTTAAAGACAAGAAAAAATAAATACTCAACAGAAGCCTTGATAAAAAATGTCCAAGTTTTTAAAGAATTTTATCCAAATGAAGTTGTTGATAAGGCCAGTGTGGAGGACATAATGATATTTTTATCAAGAGGTGAACAATGAAAGCAGTTTTATATAATGACTTTAAAATTGTAAAGAAACTTGCCCTACCAATTGTTATATTTATTACTGCCATACTTTTTATAGGTTTTTTGATAACAGGACAAGTTTTCAGCAAGTTTTTTAGCCAATGGACTCTTACAATGATATTTATCATTAGGACACAAGGTGTTTTTGGAGATAACTTCAAAGATTTTCAAAAGTTCATGACTATGCCAATATCTATTGAGGACTATTCTCTAGCCAAGATAATAAAAAACCTAATTATCTTTGCAATTACTTCCCTTGTTTTGTTAATGGTATTAATTCTTAGTAATGAGGAAGATAAAAATTTTATGATAAATCTTTATCTAAGTATATTTATTGCCCTTGACTTTATGGCACTTAGCCTTAGTCACATTGTTTTTACAAAATATAAAAAGGGAATAGTTGTATTTCTTTACAGTATTTTGATTGTAGGCTTAGGAATATTTTTTGCCATGACCTACGCAGCCTATTATGAAAATTTATTAAACTACAGACCTGCCTTTATTATAGGTTCAATAATAATTTGCATCTTGTCCTTTAAGTTAGACTATAAATACTCAACAAAATATTTGAGGGAGAGGGGGATATTATGAAAATTCTTTTAAAAAATGATTTTAAAATTAGAAAAAAATATATCATCGCCTATTTCATATTTATTGCAATGATATTTTCCCTAAAGACTATAGGACTAAAGTCAGTGGAATTTTCTTTCTATTCAGATAGAGCTTTTACCCTATTATTTATTATAAGCCTGCTAATTCACTATGTCCTATATATAATATCTAGCGAAGGAATGATTATAGATAAGAGCAAACCCTACCTTTTGACTCTTGGTTCAACAAGAGCTGACCTAATAAATGTAAAATTTCTAAAGATCCTTATGATTTTTATAATAGATTCAATATTAATTTATTACATCATGCAAGATGTTGAAATAAATGGAATTGAATTTAACCTTGGATTTTTTATTATGCTTTTTGTAATGGCATATTATCTTATAAGTATTCCAATTTACCTTTACTTTGGACATACAAGTGGCATTGGAACAATTTTTACATCTTCGCCAGCTCTACTTCCTATATTAGATAAGTTTGGAAAGAATCCAGCAGGATTTTTTATAGGAATAATTAATAGAAGTAGTAAGCTTGTCTTATCCTTATCTTTAATTATTTTCATTATAATAATTTATACAGTCTCTAGAATAATAGTGGAGAAAAAAGATTTTTAAAAAATTATAGACTCAAAGGACTTTTGATATCAAGAGTCCTTTTTAATTTGTAAATTTATAAAATAAAAACTTTACCATCCTTGTGTCATTTGTCTTTCAATGTGATAGAATAAAAAATGTATTTTATATGAGGAGGAAAAAGAAAAATGGAAACAAATTCGAGTTTTTTAGAAAAGACTTTTTCTCTAAGTGAGAGAAAGACTAATGCCAAGACAGAATTTTTGGCAGGACTTACAACTTTTATGACCATGTCTTATATCTTAGTTGTAAATCCAAATATGTTATCTGAAACTGGAATGGACAAGGGTGGAGTTTTCACTGCCACTATTGTTGCATCTATTATTGCCATGCTCTTTATGGGACTTTTTGCAAACTTGCCCTTTGCACTTTCTGCAGGTATGGGACTTAATGCATTTTTCACATACACAGTAGTCCTATCTATGGGTCACGATTGGTCCTATGCACTTACTGCAGTATTTTTAGAAGGTATCATCTTTATAGTTATGAGCTTTTTCAACATTCGTGAGGCAATATTTACTTCAATACCCATGTCTCTTAAAAATGCAGTATCTGTTGGTATAGGCTTATTTATAACTCTAGTTGGACTTACATCATCAGGCATGATTGTAAATAACGATGCAACTTTAATTGCCCTTGGAGAAATTGCATCAAGACCTTCAGTAGTCTTTATAGTTTCACTTATGGTAATGGCTTTTCTTACAGCAAAAAATGTAAAGGGAGCTCTTTTATACGGAATAGTAACGGGAACTGTCCTTGCACTTATTTTAGGAGTTACACATCTTCCAGGAGGAATGTTATTTTCACTTCCACCATCACTTGCTCCCGTTGCCTTTAAACTTCACTGGGGAGATTTATTTACCTTTGACATGTTTTCAGTAATGTTTACATTTTTATTCGTAGACTTATTTGACACTGTGGGAACTTTAACTGGCGTTGCCACAAAGGCAGGTTTAATTGATGAAGATGGAAATCTTCCAGGAGTTGGTCGTGCCCTTTTATCTGATGCCATTGGTACAGTTGTGGGAGCACTATTAGGAACATCTACAGTTACAACTTTTGTTGAATCAGCATCTGGTGTAGCTGACGGAGGTAGAACAGGACTTACATCACTTTCTTGTGCCTTTTTCTTCCTCTTGTCATTATTTTTATTCCCAATATTTTCTATTGTGCCAGCTCAAGCAACATCAGCTGCCCTAGTTATGGTTGGACTATTTATGATTAGTCCAATTAATCAAATAAAATTAGACGACTACACAGAATCAGTGCCAGCCTTTTTGACAATGGTTACTATGCCCTTTGCCTATTCAATTGCAGAAGGTATTTCAGTTGGAATGATTTCTTATGTAATATTAAAAGTAGCAACAGGTCGTGGAAAAGAAGTTAGCCCTGTAATGTATATCTTGGCTATAATCTTTACCCTAAGATATTTAAGACCATTACTAGCTTTTTAATCTTTAAATACTCATTTATTGAATTGTTTAAGCCCCTTTAGTATAATAAAAGTATTAAGGGGGCGTTTTTAATGAAAAAAATGTTTTTATACATAATAATGGCTTTTACACTTTTTGTAAATGTTTTTGCAGCTGAGGATATTCAAGTTGTCTTGGAGCAACCTGCTCTTTCTGAAGTAAAAAGTGGGGACTCTTTGAAGTACAATTTAATTGTCAATTTGCCAAAAAATTACAAAGAGAAGTATTCTTCATTTTCTGTAACTCTTTTATTAGACAGTGCTCTTGAAGTTAAGAATTCAAAATTTTTAGACCAAGAAGAATCTCAAGGTAAACTTGACATAAGAGAGACTTCTATTAAGGGTAAGGACCAAAATATTATTACAATAAATGTCAATGACCTCTCTGTTATTAAGGGAGAAAAATTAAATCTTGAAATTGAAACTAGGGTAAAAAATGATGTTGGTTCTAGTTCAAATTTAAAAAATTCCTTTGTTTTATCTTATGTTGACAAGGGTGGAGAAACTAAGAGTGACCAAAAAAATCTTGAGTCTTCAACAAAAACTCAAAATGGTGTTCTTTCTATAAAGGATGTCTACGATGGCTCTAGTGAAATTGTTGGAAAAACAGAAAAAAATGCAATGGTTAGGGTGGCAATTGATAAAAAAGTTGTTTCCAATGCACTTTCTGATAAAGAAGGCAATTTTAAAATTGAAAATTTAGATTTAAAGGAAGGCTCTATAATTAGGATAGTTGCTGAAACTAAGGACAAAGAGGCAAGCTTAGACTATATTGTTAAAGCTAAGATTGAATCTAAAAAATCTAGTGAACTTGTAAATGACAACAATGATGAAAAAGAACTTTACAGCACAATTAAAACTCTTGAAAAACTAACTGATTATGTTGATTTTGCAAAAAATCTTTCCACTGCAAAAACAAGTAATGTCAATGAAAAGAGAATTCGCGCTGCAATTGCATCAGCTGAATATATTGTTGTAAAAAACGAGGTTTCCACTGATGAAATTAATAAATCTTTAGAAGAACTTCAAAAGTCAATTGAAGTTATTAGGCTACCATATATGTCAGGTGTCTCAAAGGATAGATTCGCTCCCAACGAAAAAATTACAAGGGCTGAAGCTGCTTCGGTTTTAAAAAGAATAATTGATGACAAGGCAGCTGCCAACGATATATCTTCTTTTAGGGATATAAAGGAAAGTGATTGGTTCTATGACAATATTGTATTCATTGAAAAGAAGGGTTTAATTTCTGGCTATAAAGATGGAACTTTTAGACCTAGAGAAGCAATGACAAGGGCTCAATTTGCTAGCATGATGGCAAATTATTTAAAATTACAAGTTGGAAATAATCCAATTGATTTTAAAGATGTCAAGGAAGATTTTTGGGCAAGTGATGCCATAAACACATTGTCAAGTCATGGAATTATGGTTGGTAAATCTAAAAATGAATTTAAACCAAATGAAAAAATCACAAGGGCAGAGGCTGCCACAATTTTTAACAAAGTTTTAGATAGAAAGATAAATAAATCTTTCTTAGATAAATATTCAAAGAACCCATTTAAGGATCTAAAGAGAGATCACTGGGCTTATTATCAAGTTATAGAAATTACAGCAAAATAAGGAGAGAGGAAGAAAATGTCAGATATTAAAGTAAGATTTGCACCATCACCAACAGGTTATTTACACATTGGTGGACTAAGAACTGCCCTATATAATTATTTATTTGCCAAGAAAAATGGCGGTAAATTTGTTTTGAGAATTGAAGATACAGATAGAACTAGATATGTGGAAGGTGCCATAGAAAATTTAATTGAATCCCTTGAATGGGCAGGCATCACTCACGATGAAGGTGTCTTTGTAAAAGATGGAAAGATTACAGATGTAGGAGACTGTGGACCTTACATTCAATCAAATAGACTAGAAATTTATCAAAAATATGTTGATGAATTAATTGAAAAGGGCTTTGCCTATTATTGTTTCTGTTCTAAGGAAAGACTAGATAATCTTCGTGAAGAACAAAGAATTAAGGGAAAGGTTCCTAAGTACGATGGACTTTGCCGTGGCATTCCTCTTGAAGAAGCAAAGAAGAGAGTTGCAGCAGGGGAAGACTATGTTGTTAGACTAAAACTTCCTAAAAACAAGGACATAACATTTTATGATGCTGTTCGTGGCAAAGTTACAATAAACACAGACGAAATTGACGACCAAGTTTTGATGAAATCTGACGGATTCCCAACTTATCACTTGGCTGTAATTGTTGATGACCACCTAATGGGCATCACTCACATTGTAAGAGGAGAAGAATGGCTTCCATCAACTCCAAAGCATGTCTTTATGTATGAATGTTTTGGCTGGGATGCACCAGAATTTGTTCACCTTCCAACTGTTTTAAATAAGGACAGAAAAAAACTTTCTAAGAGACAAGGAGATGTTTCAGTTGAAGACTTTAGAAATAGAGGATATTTGCCTGAAGGAATTGTAAATTATCTTGCTCTTGTTGGTTGGTCACCAGAAGATGGGGAAGAAATTATGACAATGGATGAATTAATAGAAAAATTCTCCTTTGAAAGAGTAGGGAAGTCTGGAGGAATTTTTGACACAGACAAGTTAAACTGGGTCAACTCTCACTACATGAAGTCCTACGACTTAGACAAGTTAGCTGAGCTTTCAATTCCATTTGTCACAAAATCAGGACTTTTAACTGAAGAAGAAATAAGAGGAAACTTTGAATGGTATAAGATTTTAATTGACACTGTAAGAGAAGCTTGCGACAAGTTAGAAGACATTCCAAAACATATTGACTTCTTATTTGGTGACATTGAAATAACAGAAGATTCAGCTAAGGAAGAACTTTCCCAAGAACATGTGCCTGCACTTCTTGACTCCTTTATAAAGATTGTAAAATCTCATGATGAAATAGATATGGAAACTGCCAAGGGACTTATGAAGGAAGTGCAAAAGGACTCTGGAGTAAAGGGCAAAAAACTTTACATGCCAGTAAGAGCTGCAATCTCAGGAAATGTTCACGGACCAGAAATGCAAAATATTATTTATCTTTTAGGCAAGGATAAATTAATTGAAAGAGCAGAAAAAATTAAAAACTCACTTTAAAAAATAAATGAGAGAAAAAAAAGAGGACTGAAAAAAATCAGTCCTCTTATTTATGAAATTTTCTAAAAATTTGAAGTTATTTTAAAATTCCAAATTCGTAACCTCTGTCTCTAAAATATTTTATTACAGAAGTTAGCGAATCGGCAGTTAGCTGCTTATTTATTGCATCGTGGGCAAGGACAACGGCAATTTTTGTATTTTTATTTTCGTTAAGACTTTTGTCAAGATAAGATACAAAGCCTTCAACGCTTGTAGGTCTAACAGATTTTTTTTCTGCATCGCCAACAAGTGAGTTCCAGTCGATCCAGTGTATGTCCTTAGATTCTAAAAGTGCATTACTTGCATCAGTGTTTTGCCAAGACATTTCGCCGCCAGGATATCTAAAGACGCTGGAGTGAAAGTCAGGTCCTAGAATATTTTTTAGTCTATCATTAGTTTTTGCAATTTCTTCATAGACTCTTTCAGGGCTAACTACTCTTCCTGGATAAAGATATTCATAGTCGTGACTAAAGGAGTGAGTTGCAATGGCATTTCCATTTCTTAAAATTTGGCGAACTTGACTTGCCGTTTTATCTCCTATAGATTTTCCAACTAAAAAGAAAGTTGCACGAGCATCTTCTTTTTTTAGTATATCTAAAACTTGTGGAGTTATAGTATTGTTTGGTCCATCGTCAAAGGTTAAAAATACAATTTTTTTGTCGTCCTTATAATTATTTTTTTTGATATATTGGCGAATTTCCTTTGCATCATAGGCAAATTTATCGACTTTTTTCAAGTGATTAGACCCCTTAACTATAAATTCATCTTCCATACGAAGTAGTGGGTCAAGTGCCACGTTGGAAATATATTCAGGATCGTAGTAGTATTTTCTTGGTCTGTCCTTATCGATTTCGTTGGCATAGTACCACATAAGGGCAGGAGAAATTTCATCCTTTGGTTTTTTTATTGCAGAAAAAATCTTTGAAAATATAAAAATAAGGATTAGGGCAAAAATTGAAATAGAAATTATTTGCCTTATCCTCTTTCGTCTTCTTGCTTTTTGTCTTCTTAATTTTTTTCTCTTATCATAATTTGAATTTTTATTTGCATAAGCCTTTGCATCGTAATTTGTTTGGGTCATAAAAAACCTCCCACTGATAATATACATCAGTGGGAGGCAACTTGCAATTACAAAAGAATTACAATTACTTTATTGAATTATAGATTAGGTATAAAATTTCTTCAAGACTTAAGTCTTTGTCTGGATTTATTTCCTCGTCAATGTAGCCAAAGCCCTTTGCCACTATATAATACTTTTCATAGTCGCCTAAGGATTTTTGATTTTTAAAGATGTCTTCCTTAAAAATTCCCTTTGCCTTTGTGAAGTCCTCATAGCCTCTGTCTATTACTAATATTTTTATGGCATCTTTTTCAGGAATTTTCTTGTCTTTTACTTTATCCCCATCTAAGTCATAGCGACTAAAGTCGTAATATTCGCCTGCATACCTTCCATTAAGGAGACCTAAAAATTCCTTGTAAGTTATTTTGTCAGATAATTTTTTGCCAATGGTTCCAATTTCCATGTCCTTTAAAGAATTAATTGCATCCTTATCCCTTGCCTTATCAAAGTCTTCATAGGATATTTGTTCTTTAAAGTTAACTATATTTCCAGATTTGTCTCGTAAAATTTTATCTTCGCCAACTAGAGGGACAATATTTTTTATTTTTCCGTAGAGAAGCTTAGGACCCTCTTCAGTCATTTCATACTTTAAGCCAAAATTTTTAGAATTTAAATAAATTTTATTTGCCTCATCCTTTGTAAGAGCTATATCTTTTGCCTTGCTAAAATCTGCACTTGAAAAATCTTTTTCATAGCTTACAACATTTTTCTCGTCATCGACTGCAATAGTTACGCCTTCACCAAGAACTGGAAGAGAGTTCACGAACCTTGGTATAAAAAGGATAGTGATGTAGTCAAATTTCTTTACATCAATTTTTTCTAAATTAAGTTCAGTCTTGTCCCCATACTTTTCTAGGAAGTTAAGGGCAATTTTTTTAGCTTCTTCATCAGTGACCTTAGTCTTGACATCCTTTTTGTCAGTCCAAATATCTAAGCCAACTAATTTTAAATTTTTAGCATTTAATACAAGGCTGCCAGGATTTTTTTCCTTTTCAAGATTTATTTTGTAATAATAATTATCCTTGTCAGAAGTTAGGGAAATACTTTCAACTGTATAAGACTTGCCCACAATTTCAAGAGCCTTGTCCTTAGCTTCAGATTTTTTCTTTAAATTCTTTAGACCGTCAATTTTTTTCACTTCAACTTCACTTAAGGCAGCTGAATCTTTTGCTTCTTCAGTGGCATAAGGCATGAAAGGATCTCTTAAATTATTTTTAAAAATCTTACCTGTAAGGGCATCAATATCCACTACATCACTTGAAAAAACTTTTTCTACAGACTTGTTGCCCCCAGAAACTTTGTAGGAGAGAGTGAGAGGGGATTTTTCTAAAAATAATTTTTCTGCCTCTTGAGGACTAATTTTTGCCTTCTTCTTAAAGTCTTTGTCTTTTAAAAATGTTATGGCATAGGAATTATCTCCCATGAGCATCATGTCACTTATTTCGCCAGTCTCAGTTGAAAAGCTTACATTCAAATAATTATCAGCAAGAGGTATTCCAGCTAAAAGCCTTTGATAAGTTAGGTCTATATAATCACTGCCAGGGCGGATACTATAATCGGATAAAATATATTTCTTGTCAAAATCTTTGATTGCCTTCTTTAAAATATTTTCTGCAGCCTTTAGAGCATCATCCTTTGAATATTTTTTCTTATTATTTTTCTCATCACTAGAATTTCTCCACTTATTATAGGAAATAAATTCACCATCGTTAGTGTAGGAGACGCTGAGCTCGCCTAACTTTTCGTCAGACCACCTGTAAGTTGTGATGGACTTATTTTTTATGAGCTTGTTTAAGTATTCACTTCCAGTGTCACTGTTCATAGGGTCACTAGAAATAGTAAAGCTTTCATAATCTCCAGTGACCTTAAAAATCTTTTTAATTTCTTCAACTTTTTTCTTTTCAGCCTCTGTCACTTCAAGGGTCACTGCCTCATCTGTTGGGGTGTAGTTAGCTTTTTCAACTGAAGCCACAACTGGTCCCACAAGTAGAGCCAAGGATAGGGCATAAATTATTTTCTTTTTCATAATTATCTCCTTATTAAATCGCTAAAGTATTTATGTAAAAAAAGAAGAGGCATCTGCCTCTCCTTTATAGCTTAAATTAAGCATCTGCTTCTTCTTTGCTATCTTTATTAAGTGCAGCTACAAGCATATTAGGATCTATACCGTGAACCATTGCAGCTTCTTCAAGAGATTCCATTTGAGAAGAAGGACACATAATACATCCCATGCCGAAGCTCATTAAAGTGCCAATTGATTCTGGTTTTTTTGAAAGAATTTCTCCAATTAACATTTCTTTTTTAATTTCCAATGTAAACACCTCCTATTAGATTATACCCAATCTTATTTATATTTAAAAGATGAGTATTTAATAAAATTATCTTCAGTCTTTGCACCGAGAGAGATTTCAAATTCACTTGTGGAGTCAAAGCCCTTTGAAGCAAGAGTTTTTGCAACTTCAAATTTTCCTTCATAAGGGAAAATTTCAGATTTTTCTCCTTGAGTAATTCTTATATAAGGTTTATATGTGAATTTTCCAATATACTTTGTCAAGGAAGGATAAACTTCTACAATATTTTCAGATTTAACATATTGAGTTTCTCCTGAAAGTTGTCCTTCTTCTGTTGTTGCAAGGACATTGTTATTAATATTTTTTATAAAATTATTAATATCTAAAATTGGGTCCTTTATAATGTCAAGTTCTTTTTCATTATAACCTGCAGCATAATCAACAATTTTTACTTCAACTTGATTATTTACAAGAGATCTTGGTTTTATAGCTTTGGAGTCAATTAAAACCTTGTTATTTTTTTCATCAAAATTTACATCAAAGCCAATAGTTTTTCCTAATTCTCTTAGTTTAAAATAATTGTAACCATCAATAGAATAAACATTAAAAGAATGTCTTACGCCATTTACATAAACATTGTGAGTTGATTTTTTTATGTCAGAATCACTATCCTTTAGTGGAGTTAAATCAGCATCAGTTTTTTTGTAATCAGATTTGCTAGTAATAATAACAGCAGATCTATCTTCATCATAACTTACATTAAATTCTGCATCTTTTCCATCTAAAAGAGCTGCAACATCTCTAAGTTTAAAATAATTGTTATCTTGGATTATATATCCTTTCACATCAGTGTCCTTGCCATCTAGTAAGATACTTTGACTAGAAACTTTTGCACCAGCAAAAACATTAACGCTAGAAAATAAAACAAGAGATGTAACTATTGTTCCTAAAATTTTTTTCATAATACTACCCCCTATCCCTATTGTATTGTAAAAGATGACCCTCGACAAGAAGAAAAATTTAACCTATAATTAAATTAGGTGATGAAATGGAAAATTTGTTAATGGGGATTAATATTATATCACCCGTTTTTTTTGTTTTGCTCATAGGATATTTTGCAAAACAAAAGGGTTATATAGATAATAATTTTGTGGATAAAGGCACCTGGATTGTATTTTATCTGGCACTACCCTTTAAATTATTTTATGACGTAAAAAATGCAAGGATTGAATCTCTGCATCCAAAATATGTGGCATATATTTTATTGGGAGTAATTTTTATAATATTTATTTCAATAATTATTGCTAAAAGTTTAAAAATTAAAGATAAGCGAAAATTATCTGCCTTTGTACATTGTGCCTACCGTTCAAATTTTGTCTATGTTGGCTTTCCAATATTAGATATTATTTACAATGGTGCGCCATCAATGGAACACATGATAGTTATAATTTCTTTTGGCTTAACTTTATACAATATTTCAGCTATAGTTCTTCTTACTTATTACAGTGAAGCTGAAGAAAAGAGAATTTCTATTTTAGATATAATTATAAAAATTCTAAAAAATCCAATGATAGCTGGAGTTGTTTTTGGTGCAATTTTTAATTTTTTACATTTGCCAGTATATCAAGGAGTGGACAGAGCCATAGAAATGGTTGCAAAAATTTCTACACCAATGTCTCTTATATTAATAGGTGCAAGTTTAAATTTTGAATCTTCAAAAAGTGACTTTAGACTTATGTTTATTTCAGCTTTTATAAAAACTGTTGTGGCACCAGCCCTACTTATTCCTATAGGAGTTAAACTTGGCTTTACAAATATGGAACTTGGCATTGCTTATGTATTTTGGGCAACACCATGTGCAGCAAATTGTTTTATATTTACAAAACAAATGAATTCTGATTATGAATTTGCATCTAAGGTAATAACTCTTAGTTTCATAATGAGCATAATAACCTATCCAGTAGGTATATCTATTATGAATTATTTTAATCTATTGCACTAATTATATGTAAATGCTATAATCACATTACAAATAAAAAATAATACCTTATTGAGAGTGGTGGAGTGAATGGGCACTTTGAAACCCGGCAACCTAGTTGGTGCTAAATCCCACAGATTTTTATCTGAAAGATGAGGTTTAATGGTCCTCACTTTTTGCGTGAGGATTTTTTTATGGATTGTTAATTTAACTATGAGATAAAGACAAAAATAAATTCATACATTAAATCAAAGGTATTTAAAATGGAGGAATTAAAAAATGAAAAAATGGCAATTTAGTTCAGAGTCCGTAACTGAAGGACATCCTGACAAAGTTTGCGACCAAATTTCTGATGCTATCTTAGATAAAATTTTAGCAGAAGATAAATTTGCCAGAGTTGCTTGCGAAACTATGGCATCTACAGGGATGATAGTTATAACTGGAGAAATTTCAACAGAAACTTATGTTGATTTTGAAAAGACAGCAAGAGAAGTCTTAGAAGATATTGGATACAATAGAGCAAAATATGGCTTTGATGGAAGAACTTGTGCAGTTTTATCTGCAATAAAAGAACAATCTTCTGATATAGCTATGGGAGTTGACAGATTTAAAGAAGCTGGAGTTGATGAACTTGACGCTTTTGGAGCTGGAGACCAAGGAATTATGTTTGGTTTTGCCACAAATGAAACAGAAGAATTAATGCCACTTCCAATTTCTCTTGCTCATAAGCTTTCAAGAAGACTTACTGAAGTGAGAAAAGATGGAACTCTAGACTACTTAAGACCTGATGGCAAGACTCAAGTAACTGTTGAGTATGAAGAAGATAAACCTGTAAGACTTAAAAATGTAGTAGTATCTTCACAACACGCCCTAGAAATTCCAATGGAAAAAATTAGAGAAGATATAATAAGAGAAGTTGTAAAAAAAGTTGTTCCAGAAGAATTAATTGACAAGGACACAGAATTTTTCATAAATCCAACAGGAAGATTTGTAATTGGTGGACCAATGGCAGATGCAGGACTTACTGGAAGAAAAATTATTGTAGACACTTATGGTGGTTTTGGAAGACATGGAGGAGGGGCTTTTTCAGGAAAAGATCCAACAAAGGTAGATAGATCTGGAGCTTATTATGCAAGATATATTGCAAAAAATTTAGTTGCAGCAGGACTTGCAGATAAAGTTGAAATTGGACTTGCCTATGCAATTGGAATTGCTAGACCAACTTCTGTATATGTAGAAACTTTTGGCACTGGAAAATTATCTCACGAAGAAATTGAAAAAATTATTATGGAAAACTTTGATATGAGACCAGCAAATATTATTCGTGAACTTGATTTATTAAGACCAATTTATAGACAAACTGCATCCTATGGTCACTTTGGCAGAAATGATTTAGACCTTCCTTGGGAAAAAACAGACAGAGCTGAAGAATTAAAAAAATATTTAAAATAATTATTGAATTAAAAATAAAAAATCGGGTACAAAACAATTGTTGGGAAAAAATACTAACTTAGTATGTTATAATAATTGCGTAAGTTTAAATTTTAGATTCGAGAAGAGGATGATTATGAAGAAAAGTTTTAAATATTTTAGAGCTAACCCTTGTGGAAATATTACAGGATTTGTAGTAGCACCAGTTTACCCTGGTTATAGAAAAGCTTATACAAAGTGTATAATTGATCAAATAGATAAAGACGTTGAACAAGTTGGATTTATTTCACCAGCTTACGAAGGTGCACCACTTAGAATGGATATGATGGGTGGAGAATTTTGTGCCAATGCAACTAGAGCCTATGGACTTTATTCTGCAGGATTTTATGACACAGATGGACTTGTTGACATTGAAGTATATGTAAGTGGACATGAAGGAACAACTGATGTTATAGCTGATGTAAAAAATCAAAAGGCTTATGTAGCACTTGATGCAGCTATTGATAAAAAAGATGTGGAAATAGCTGGCAAAAAATTAAAATTAATTGAACTTCCTGGCATAAGTCATCTTATAGTTGAAGAAAAAGAAGATAAAGAATTTGTAGATGAGGCCCTAAAGATTTTGAAAGAAAATTACAAGGCTGAAGCTTATGGAATTATTTTCTTTGACAAAGAAAAACTTGAAATTGTTCCTTACGTTTATGTAGAAGGTTCAGATACTTTAGTTAGAGAAGGATCTTGTGGTTCAGCTACAGTTGCTGTTATAAATTATATTGAAGATGATATTAATTCACTTGATGAAGAATATAAAATTTCAATTAAGAATCCAGCAGGGGAACTTGAAGTTTTTGTCTACGAATTTGAAGATGGCAAAAAGTTATGTGTAGGTGGAAAAGTTGAACTTTCTGAAGTAGAAAAGAAATCAATAGACATTCCACAAGAAGTTGTTGCAAGTGTAATTGCTGAACATGACAAAATTGTTGAAGAACGTAAAAAACATATAGTTGAAGAAGAAAAAGTTGTTGACGAAAACGACTTAACTGATGAAGAACTTGAAATAATGAGAAAAAAATTTGGCTTTGATTAATTTTTGAGATTTATTCAATAAAAATTTATAAAAAGATTTAAAGAGAGGGAAACCTCTCTTTTTTATGCTTAAAAGTAACTAGATAAATAAAAGATTTTTTAAGGACTAGCTGATATAATGTATTTGGTGATAAAAATGATAAATGTAGTTGGACTTGGTTCCACATCTTTTAAAGATCTTACTCTTGAAGCAGTAAAAATTATGAAAAATGGAAATAAAAATTTTCTCAGGACAGAAAGACATGATTCTCTTTCTTTTTTTAAAGAAAACAATATTAATTACCAGTCCTTTGACTATCTCTATGATGAAATGAAAAGCTTTGAGGAAGTTTACTCTAAAATAGTAGAAATTTTAATAGAAAAATCAAAAAATGAAGATATAAATTATTTTGTCCCAGGGACACCTCTTGTTGCAGAAAAAACTGTAAAGATGTTAATAGAAAAAAATATTGACATAAGAATTATAAATGGGATTTCTTTTATTGAGCCAGTTCTTGCCTCAGTTGGAAGAGATGCCGTTGACGGACTATTATTTTTAGATTCTGATGCTAATAAATTTGACTTTGACACAAGACGTGATACACTAATTACACAGGTTTACAACAAGAGAATTGCATCAGACTTATCTCTTAGTCTCCAAGAAATTTATGATGAAGAAGATTTAGCCTTTGTAATTACCAATGCTGGATTAGATGATGAAATTCTTAGAAAAGTTAAAATTTATGAACTTCCAAGACTTGACGATTACAATCATCAGTCATGTATATATATTCCAAGGGCAAAGGGCAAAAATTTAAACATTATTTTAAATGAAATTTCATCTATTATTAAAGAAAAAGATCTTTATTTAGATGAGGAAAATTTTGAAGAGATAAAAGAGGAAATTTTAGAAAAGGCAAAGTCACTTTCCATAGATGATGAAGATGAAAAAGATCTTTTAGCCTTGTCACTTTTCTTACTTTTATTAAAGGACAATGATGGTTTAATTGATTTGCGTCAAATTTTTGAAGAAATCTATAAAAAATTGGATAAAATAGCGATTTTTTTAAAATAATTGTAGAAAATAAATCTAACATGAGTTATAATTGTAACAGTCTTAGGTTTGCGTGCCTATGTGTGCGTGATGTTTTCTAAAACATTTCAATTCTAAGAAAAGATAAAAATTCTTCAAGGAGGATATAAAATGAACAAATCAGAATTAGTAGCAAATATTGCTGAAAAATCAGGTCTTACTAAAAAAGACGCTGAACAAGCTTTAAACGGATTCATTTCTTCAGTTCAAGAAGCTCTTGCTAAGGGAGAAAAAGTTCAATTAGTTGGATTTGGAACTTTCGAAGTTAGACAAAGAAAAGCTAGAGAAGGAAGAAACCCTAGAAATCCAGAAGAAGTTATTAAGATTCCTGCATCTAAAGCACCAGTTTTCAGATCAGGTAAAGCTCTTAAAGAAGCTGTTAATAAGTAATAAAAGAGAAGGCAGGGCCTTCTTTTTTTATGCTCAAATTTCTTCTTAGTATTGAAATTTTCTGGTTTTTTTGATATATTTTTATTTGGAGAAGATTATGAGATTAGATAAATTTTTAAAAAACTCAAGACTTATTAAAAGAAGAACTATTGCAAAGGAAGCTTGTGAAAAGGGACTTGTTAAAATTAATGACAAAGTTTCAAAACCTTCAGATGATGTAAATATTGATGATATATTAACTTTAAAGCTTGGTGAAAGAGAAATAAAAGTTAAGGTTAAGGATATTTCTGATGTTAATAGCAAGAAGGATGCAGAAACTCTTTACGATAGAATCGACTAAAGTTTTTGAATTTAAATTGGGAGAGATTTTATGAATATTAAAAGAAAAAAATTCCCTGTGGCTCTTGCTATTATTATTTTATTTTCAGTGGTTTATGGTTCTGTGAAAATTGGCAAATCAATTTCTATAAGAAATCAAAAGCTTGAAATTATTTCTGGGAATAAAAAAGAAATTTCTAATTTAAAACTTGAAATAGATAATTTAAATTCAGAACTTGAAAATTCTTCTTCTACAGATTTTGTGGAAAAAGTCGCAAGAGAAGATTTAGGCATGGTTAAACCTAGAGAGGTAATCTATGTTGACAAAAACAAGGAAAAAGATTCAAAAATAAATAAGTATGATAATAATAAATCGGAAGATTTAAAATAAAATTTAGGAGGAAATTATGGATTTATCGCCAGGCGATATTGTTGAAGGTGTAGTTAGTAAGGTAACTAAGTTTGGAGCCTTTGTTGATTTAAAAGAAGGCAAAAGTGGTTTAGTACATATTTCAGAGATTGCAGATACTTTTGTTAAAAATATTGATGATCACGTTAAGGAAGGCGACGAAGTTAAGGTTAAGGTTCTTAGCATTGACGAAAAGGGAAAAATTGCTCTATCAATTAAGGATGCAATTGAAAAAAAAGAAGAGCCTAAAGAAGAAAAAGTGGATTCAAGATTTGAAGATATTTTAAGCAAATTTTTAAAGGAAAGCAATACTAAACTTGATGAAGCAAGAGCTAGATATAATCAAAAGACTAAGAAGAGGAATTCTAGAAATTAGCAAGTGGTTGACTATCTTTTGATAGTTCTACCACTTTTTTATTATGGATAGATTATTTTTTGAAAATTTAAAAAAATTAAATATTATAAAAAAAGGCGACAAATTAACTCTTGCAGTTTCTGGTGGAGCTGATTCCATGTATCTTTTTTACAACTTTATGGATTTAAAAGATGATTTTGATTTAGATATAATAGTCTGTCATTTAAACCATGGCATTCGTGAGACTGCAAAAAGAGATGAGGACTTTGTAAAAAAAGCCTGCGAAAAATATAAGGTAAAATGCCTAACAAAAACTGTAAACATGGATGAATTTGCAAGGCTTAATAAACTTTCATCTGAAGAAGCTGGAAGAATTTTAAGGTATGAATTTTTTAGAGAAAATTCTAAGGAAAGAAAAATTTTAACTGCCCACAATGCCAATGACCGTGCTGAAACCATTTTATTTAATATTATTAGGGGGACAGGTCTTAGGGGTTTAATTGGTATAAATGAAGTAAATGAGGACATTTACAGACCTCTAATTGACATAAAAAGAAGTGACATTGAGGATTATTTACATAAAAATAATTTAAAGTATGTAGATGATGAGACGAACTTTAAAGAAATTTACACTAGAAATAAAATTAGGTTAAGTTTAATACCAAAACTTAGAGAACTTAATCCAAATATTATAGATGCTCTTCTTAGACTTTCAGAAAATGCAACTGATGCCAATAATTTTATAGAGGAAATTCTTCGCGAAAATTATAAGAAATGCGTAAGAGATAATTATTTTCTCGTAGATGAAATGACAAAGCTTCATAAATTTATTGCTTGCGAAATTATAAAAACTTATTTGGAAGAAAACTTCTACAGTGAAAATATTTTAAATAGAGATAATATTTTAAATATTTACGATTTAATATTGGGAGAAAGTGGAAGAACTATTCATCTTGGCAGCAAGCTTTCTGCAAGAAAGTCCTATGATAAAGTTTTTGTGGAAGAGGAAAAGACAAAAATACCCAAAAGGGAAGTAGAATTAAATTTAGGTATTAATTACACAGACTTTGGAGAAATAAATATTTCTAAAGATGGTGTAATTTCTAAGGGAGATTTCTTTATAAAAACTATAGACTGTGATAAAATTAAGGGAAGACTTTATATTAGGTCAAGAAAAAGAGGCGACAGATTTAAGCCTCTTGGCATGAAAAATAATAAGAAGCTAAAGGACTATTTTATCGACAGAAAAGTTGACAGAATAAAAAGGGATGAAATAGGTCTTATATGTGATGATGAGAAAATCATTTATATTATTGGCATGGATATTTCTGAAGATGTCAAAATAGATGAGAGTACTTTAAATAAACTCATTTTGGAGGTTAAAAATGTCAGATATTAAAGAAGTTCTTATAAGTGAAGAAGAAATTCAAAATAAAGTAAAAGAACTTGGCAAAAAAATTACTGAAGATTATAGGGATAAAAATTTATTTTTGCTTGGCATATTAAAGGGAGCAGTTCCTTTTATGGCAGATATTATGAGAAAAATAGATTTAGATCTTGAATATGATTTTATGGATGTGTCTAGCTATCAAGGAACTAGATCCTTAGGAGAAGTTAGAATTTTAAAAGACATTTCTACTTCAATTGTTGGCAAAGATATTTTAATTGTAGAAGATATCATTGACACTGGCATTACCCTAAACTATCTTACAAAAGTTTTGAAGTCTAGAGGTGCAAATTCTATTGAAATTGTAACAATGCTTTCTAAACCAAGTAGAAGAAAAGTTGACTTGCCAGTAAAATATAATGGATTTGAAATTGAAGATAATTTTGTAATTGGTTATGGCATGGATTATGACGAAAAATACAGAGCTCTTCCTTATATTGGAATATTAGACGAGTCTGTATATACAAAATAATGAGGGGTGATATTATTGAATAAAAAATATGGAGGAGTCGGATTTTATATTGTACTAATTGTTGTATTAGTGCTTACAATAAAATTTTTCAGCCCACCTGCAAGTACAGTGGATGAAAAAAGTTTTACTGAATTTGTTACAGAACTTGATAAGGGCAATGTTAAAAGTATAACTTTACAAAATGGCGTTGATTCAATTGCCAGCGTTAAATTAAAAAACGATGATAGTTTTAGAACTATAATTCCTAAGGAAGCTTCTGATACTTTTTATAATGATTATTTAAAAGAAAAATCTGATTCTGGTGAGATAAATGTCCTATCAACACCTACTAAGCAATCTTCTTTTCTTGTTGAATGGATTCCAACTCTATTGATGTTGGGAGTATTAATTTTCTTCTGGTATAAAATGATGCAACAAGCCGGTGGTGGCGGAGGAAAAATGAATTCCTTTGGCAAGAGCAAGGCAAAACTTATAAATAAAGAAGATTCAAAAAATTTAGTTAAGTTTAAAGATGTTGCTGGTCTTGAAGAAGAAAAAGAAGAGCTTGGAGAAATTGTTGATTTCTTAAAAAATCCTAAGAAATTTATTAATATGGGAGCAAGAATACCTAAGGGAGTTCTCTTAGTAGGTCCTCCAGGAACTGGTAAAACCTATTTATCTAAAGCCGTTGCAGGAGAAGCAGGTGTTCCCTTCTTTATCATGAGTGGATCTGACTTTGTAGAAATGTTTGTCGGTGTTGGTGCTTCAAGAGTAAGAGATTTATTTGAAACTGCAAAGAAAAATGCACCATGTATAATTTTTATTGACGAAATTGACGCTGTTGGTAGAAGAAGAGGGGCAGGCCTTGGTGGCGGTCATGACGAAAGAGAACAAACTCTTAACCAACTTTTAGTTGAAATGGATGGCTTTGGCACTAACGAAGGTGTAATAGTTATGGCTGCAACAAATAGAGCAGACATACTTGATCCTGCAATATTAAGACCAGGAAGATTTGACAGAACTGTTTATGTTGGAAAACCTGATGTTCGTGCTAGAAAGGCAATACTTGAAATTCACGCAAGAGGCAAAAAACTTGCCAGCGATGTTGATTTAGAAGTAATTGCCAAGAGAACTCCTGGCTTTACTCCAGCAGATCTTGAAAATTTAATGAATGAATCTGCACTACTTGCTGCAAGAAGAAATGACGATGAAATTTCTATGGAGGATGTTGATGAAGCATCAATTAAAGTGCAAGCAGGTCCAGCAAAAAAATCTCGTGTAGTTTCAGAAAAAGAAAGAAAGTTAACTGCAGTTCATGAATCTGGTCATGCCATAGTGTCAAGACTTCTTCCAGAAGAAGATCCAGTGCACATGATAACAATTATTCCAAGGGGAATGGCTGGCGGTTTTACAGCTTATCTTCCTGAAGATGATGTATCCTTTATGACAAAGAAAAAAATGGAAGCATCAATAGTATCTCTTCTTGGAGGTAGAGTTGCAGAGTCCCTAGTTCTTGATGATATTTCAACTGGAGCATCTAATGACATAGAAAGAGCTACAAAAATTGCTCGTGCCATGGTTACTCAATATGGAATGAGCGACAGACTTGGCACAATAAATTATGATTCATCTGAAAATGAAGTCTTTATTGGTCGTGATCTTGGCAGATCAAAGGATTATTCTGAAAGAACTGCTGCAGAAATAGACGAAGAAGTTTCAAGAATAATAAATGAAGGTTACTCAAAGTGTAAAGAACTTTTAAGCGACAACTTAGATAAACTTTTAGCACTTTCCGATGCACTTTTAGAAAAAGAAACAATTTATGCCCAAGATTTCGAAAGAATTTTTAAGGGAGAAAAATTGGAAGAAGAATCCTTAGACATTGAAGATTCAATAAAAGTTACTGATCTTTCTGAAGAAGCTCGTGAGATTATAAATAAAAAAGAAAGTGAAAAATCAAAGGATTTAGATGAAAAAAAATCAAGTGATGATGAAATTTAAAATTTAAGCTAAGAGTTTAAGCCTCTGCAAAAAGAGGCTTAATTTTTTTTTAACTTATATTAGGAGGAATATGGAAACATTAATATTATTTAAAAATCTGTTAATTTTTTTAATCATAATAATGATGGCTTTTTTTGTGAGAAAAAATAATAAAGTTAGTCACAAGTTGCAAAAGGATATGTCCTATTTGCTTACAGATGTAACAACACCCTGCCTTATAATTACATCAATGGCTGTGGAATTTACTGAGGAAAAATTAATTCAAGCAAGAGATGCCTTTATAATTACAAATGCACTTTTTGTTTTTTCTTATTTTTTAATTTATTTTCTTTTAAAATTCTATAAAGTCCAAGAACCAAATAGATCACAAATTATGGTTGGAGGGATTTTTACTAACTTGGGATTTTTAGGCTTTCCCTTGATATTTGCAATGTTTGGCAAAGAGGGTTTATATATTGCATCCATAGTTAATATGGTTTCAAATTATTTTACTTACACAATGGGAATAGGTTTAATAAAGAAAAATTCTACAAGAGAGGGAAAACTTAATGTCAGAGACTTCTTTAACAATGCCAATATTGCTACTTTGATTGGACTTATTATTTTATTTACAGGAATAAAAATACCAGATTTTATTTATAGAGTGTTAGAAATTGTTGGTGGTGCCACAGGCTTATTTTCCATGATTATAATAGGCTTAATGCTTGGAGAAATGGATTTAAAGGATATTTTCTTAGAAAAAATAACTTATCTAATGAGTTTTTATAGACTTATAATATTTCCTATAATTTTAATTGCCATTTTTTATATAATGCCTTTTAACATTGATTCTCTTGTTGAAAAAATAATTGTAATTTTATTTGCCATGCCAGTGGCAGCAATTACTGGAATATTTTCTGCTAAGTACGATGTTGATCCAGCTTTTGCAACAAAAATCGTAATGCAGTCTACAATTTTATGTATTTTGACATTGCCTTTGATATTATATTTATATAATTTTTTGTAAATTTTAAAAATTTCAAAAACCATAAAAACATAAAAAAAAACTGGATCTTAGTCCAGTTTTTTTATTCTTCATTTTCATTATTTAAAATTGATTTTGAATGAGATTTTTTTCTTCCGTTATTATCAGATGATTTTTTCTTGTTGTCATTGTTATTGTTGTTATTATTATTCTTATCATTTTTACTTTCTTTTTTCTTTTTTTCATAAGCTCTATACCAGCCAAGTTTATTTAAATAATGTGGCTTAGTACCGTCAACGAAAAGTTCCCTTCTTCCATTTACATATTTTGTGTAAATGCCATCAGGTTCTTCAAATTCTTTTTTATCTAAATCTTCGTGAACTGCTTTCATTATTTGTTTCCAAAGATAAGCAGATTGAGTTGAACCAAAAGCTAGCTTTTGATGTTTGTCATTTCCAATCCAAACTGAGCAAGTGTAATATGGAGTGTAACCAACAAACCAAACATCTTTCTTATCAGTTGTTGTACCAGTTTTACCAGCAACATCTTGACCTGGGAAGGAAGCATTTCGACCAGTTCCTCGTCTTACAACATCTCTTAACATATCTGTTAAAATGTAAGCATTTTGAGGAGTTGTAATCTCTTCTTCTTTAGGATCAACTTGATAAATAATTTCGCCAGTGTTAGATTCAATTTTTGAAATTACATAAGGGTTAGCATATCTTCCTTCATTAGCAATACTTGTAAAAGCTCCAGCCATTTCAAAGGGACTAATTCCATAACTCATACCGCCAAGAGTAAGAGGTGCATAATCCATATCATTCCAAGTAGGATTATCCTTTTTATCTACAATTGTGCTTACGCCAATTGATTTTAAAGTTTCAATCATTTTATTAATTGACTCTTCGTCATTATAAGCCTTTGAATAAGTTGAATTTTTATTTGCCTTTGCATCTTTATCTGCAGAAATATCTCTTGCAACTTGATAGGCACCAACATTTGAAGATTGGCGAAGAAGATTTCTTATTGTAGTCCAACCTTGGTAATAGTTGCCTGCATTTTTAGGTGAGTGACCAAATAATTTTTCTGGCATCTTTGTATCGAGATATACATCTCCTGCAGTTGCACCATTATTAAAGGCAGTTAAATAAACAGAAATTGGTTTAATGGAAGATCCAGGTTGTCTTGGAACTAAAGCCCTATTTAAAAGTCTACCACCACTTACATTTCTACCGCCAACAAGGGCCTTAACTTGGTGAGTTTTTTGATCAATAATAACTGATGCAACTTGTGGTTGAATTATTCCATTTTTATCAGTGAAGCCTCCATAATAATATTTTGGATTTGATACAACTTGTTCTAGCGTCCTTTGCATATCAATATCCATTGGAGTATAAATTTTTAGTCCGCCATTAAATAATTTATTTGTAGCTTCTTCCTCTGAATAGCCAGAGTTCATCAAAATTTTAATTGTATTTTTTTGCACAACATCTGTGTAGAAAGATGAAATTCCACTTTCTTTACGAGATCCTATGTTTATGTCGATTTTTTCATTTAATGCATTTTCATAATCTTCTTTAGTAATGAGATTTTGATCAAGCATTCTCTTTAGGACTAATTTTTGTCTAACTTGTGAAGTTTCATTAAAGACAGCCTTTACAGGAACCACTAAATTATTTTTTATTTGAATAAGTTCAAAGTTATCAATTTGTCCAAGTTCATTTAAATTTTCTGCAATTTCAATAATTTTATCAGAATTTTCTTCTGAACCTTCACTTTTTGGAAGTAAAACTATTTCAATGTTTCCAAGGTCATCATCTTCACTTATCTCTTGTGTATTATAAGGAGTGTACTTTTCTGGCAAGTTTGTTACACCAGCTAATAGTGCACATTCAGCAAGGTCAAGTTCAGATACATTTTTATTGAAAAAAGTTTTTGCAGCAGCTTGAACACCAACTGTACCCTTAGAAAATCCTGCAGAGTTTAAGTAAGCTTCAAGTATCTGCTCTTTTGTAAGTTTTTCTTCTATTTGGTAGGAATAGTAGATGTCTGTAATTTTTCTAACTACACTCTTGGAAAAAGATGTGTATAAGTTTTTTGCAAGCTGCATAGTAATAGTCGATGCACCTTGATCAAAAGATTTTGTCTTTATGTCATGGACTAGAGCACCTGCAACTCTTCTATAGTCAACACCGCTGTGTTCGAAAAATCTTTCATCTTCTATTGCCACAATGGCATTTTTTAAATCTTTTGGTATATCCTCGTAGGGAACAAATTCACTAAACTGATCAGAAACTAAAGTCTCTATAAGCTTTCCATCATCTGTATAGATCCTAGAAGTTTCAGAAAGTTGTGTTCTGTATTCCGATGGATCAATTACAGGAGCTTTTTTAAAAATACCAAGCACAATAGCAGTAACCATTGAACCTAAAATAATTATTGCTGCAAGAACTATAAGTATTAGTATTTTTATTAGGCTTGAAAGTTTTATCATTCCACGAGCTTTATTATTTTTGGAATCCTTCATAATAACCTCCTATCTTGATATTATAACAGAATTTTTATCATATAACTATAATGAGATATGAAAAAATCCCGCACTATGGCGAGACTTTTTCATAAATTATTCTATTATTTATAAACTATTTAATCTTTAAAAGCTAGTTATTCAAAGCTTTTAAAATTCTTGGAGCAATTATTGCTGCAACTACTGCCTTTGCCATGTCAGGTATGATAAAAGGTATCATGCCAATAGAAAAGACTTTTGCCACGTCCATGGAAGTGCCCATTACATTATTTAAAATTACATACATATAGGGAAGACCTATTGCGTAGAAAATAACTTCTGCTAAAACTAAAACAACCATAATTTTGCCAAAGTTTTTTTCACCATGGGCAAATTTAGATATAAAGGCTGCTCCTATTATAAAGGCAATTAAAAATCCAAAACTTGGTTTTAAAAAAGATTGATAACCTCCTGTAAAACCTGCGAAAATTGGAATACCAATTAAGCCCAATAATACATATATAAAAACTGTAAGTCCCGCATAAAAGGGTGTAAGTAAAAGTCCTGTCATAAATACAAAAAAGTTTTGCAAAGTGAAGGGAACAGGTCCAATTGGTATAGATATAAAGGCACCTACTGCAATAAGTGCAACTAAAAGTGCAATTTTTGTTATGTCTCTTGTTTTAATTTTCATCATTAACCTCCGATAAATATAGTACACAATGTTTACTATATTGTCAATGAGGTTAACAAAAAATAATTGCGAAAAATATTTACAAAGAAATAATTTTAAAGGACTAATTTTAAAATTTGGGTAAATAATTAGTTGAAAGTGAAGATTATAAAATATATAATGAAAACAATTTGTTAAATGAGGTGTAATAATGTTATTAGTAATAGATGTAGGCAATACTTCCATAACTTGGGGTGTTTATAAGGGGGATGAACTTGTAAATGATTTTAGGACTTCCACTGTGAAGACTAGAACATCAGATGAGTACGGTCTTATTTTTATAAATACACTAACTCATGCCAACATTGATCCACAAGATATTGAAAATGTAATAATTTCTTCCGTTGTGCCAAACCTTATGCACACACTTCCTTCTATGATTAGAAAATATTTTAATAAAAATCCAATGATAGTAAGTGCAGATTTAGACTTGGGACTTAATATAAAATACGATAATCCAAAGGAAGTTGGTGCCGATAGACTTGTAAATGCTGTTGGGGCACTAGAAATTTATGGAAAAAAATCCATTATAGTAGACATAGGAACGGCAATGACTTTTTGTGTAGTTGACAAGGAAAAAAATTATCTTGGTGGTTTAATTATGCCAGGCATAGGAATTTCTGCTGAAGCACTTTTTATGATGACTTCAAAACTTCCAAAAATTGAAATTATTGCGCCAGATAAAGTTATTCAATCTAACACAGTTGGGGCAATGCAATCTGGACTCTACTATGGTTACACAGAAATGATTGATGGAATTGTGGCAAAACTTTTAAAAGAGTTAAATTGGAAGGAAGAAGACACAAATATAATTTCCACTGGTGGTTTCTCCACAATGCTTACTAGCGATTCAAAATATAATTTTATAATAAATAAATTCTTAACTCTTGAAGGACTTAAAATTATATTTGAAAAAAACAACAATATAGATTGAGAGTGATTTTTTGTTAAAAATTTTAGCACCAATGGCAGGCTACACCGACATAGCCTTTAGAGAAGTTGCAAGTGAAAAGGGAGCAGATATAACTGTGACAGAAATGGTTTCAGCCATGGCACTTGTCTATGAAAATAAAAAAACCCTGGACCTTTTAGAAATTTCTCCCAAGGAGAAAAAAGTTTCTGTGCAAATTTTTGGCTCTGACGCAAAAATTATGGGAGAAGCTGCAAGCATTTTAAATGATTATGACTTTTCCTATATCGACATTAATATGGGTTGCCCTGCACCAAAAATTGTAAAAAATAATTCTGGTTCCTATCTTTTAAGCGACCCATCACTTGTATATGACATTGTAAAAGCTGTTGTAGAAAATTCAAAAAAGCCCGTTTCTGTAAAAGTTAGAAAGGGAATAAAGGGAATTTCTTCTATGAAAGCCATAAAAAATATTGAGGCAGCAGGAGCAAGTTTTGTAACAGTTCATGGAAGGACTAGAGAAGAATATTACACAGGTAAGGCAGACTGGGATTTTATAAAAGAAGTTAAAGAAAATGTAAAAATTCCCGTAATTGGAAATGGCGACATCGAGAGTCCAGAAGATGCCCTAGAAAAAATAAACTATTCAAATGTTGACGGCATAGCAATAGGTCGGGGAGCAGTAGGAAACCCCTATATCTTTAATCAAATTGAAGAGCTAATCAAAACTGGAGACTATTATAAACCAAGTGATAGAGAAAAACTTCTACTTATGATAGATGAACTTGAAAGAAAAATATCTTATAGGGGAGAAAAACTTGGCATCCTTGAAATGAGAAAAGTTTATGCAAATTATTTTAAGGGAATGAAGGACTCCAAGGAAGTTAGGAATAAATTAAACACACTAAAGGACAAGGATGAGATAATAAATCTTATTAGATCTTATATTGAAACTTTAGACTAAAATAAATTTTAAAACTCTGTGGTGAAAGTTGCAGGGTTTTCTTTTTTGAAAAAATTATTAAAAAAAGCATTGAAATACTTTAAAATCTTGACATTTAGAGAACTTTCAACTATAATAGCCTAGATTAAAAGGTTTTTGTTAAAGGGCGGCTGACGCCTTATTTTTTATATATTGAGGAGAGAGAATTTTGGAAAAAGATATATTTTTTACACCGGAAGGTCTAGAAAAAATCGAAAATGAAATTGAGTATTTAAAAACTGTTAGAAGAAAGGAAGTTTCTGAAAGAATTAAAGTTGCACTAGGATATGGCGACCTTTCTGAAAACTCTGAATATGATGAAGCTAAAAACGAACAAGCACAAGTTGAAGAGAGAATCGCAAAACTTGAAATGATGGTTCGTAATGCAAAGATAATTGATGAAAAAGATTTAAATACAGATGTAGTTAATATTGGTTCTTCTGTAAAAGTTAGAGAACTAGACACTATGGAAGAAGACGAATATACAATTGTTGGTTCAGCAGAAGCAGATCCTCTTGAAGGAAAAATTTCTAACGAATCACCAGTTGGCTCAAAACTTCTTGGCAATCGCATTGGTGATGTAGTTGAAGTTGAAGTTCCAGATGGAATAATCAAGTATGAAATTTGTGGAATAACTATTTAGGAGGCAATTTGTGAAAAAGACAGAAGATGCAAATCTAAATGAAATGCTTTTGTTAAAGAGACAAAAGCTTGACGAGTTAAGAAATGAAGGAAAAGATCCCTTTGTCAATGAATCTTACGAGGTAACTGCTCGTTCAAAGGACATTAAAGAAGAATTTAAGGAAGATGAAGAAAGAGAAGTTTCTATTGCTGGTCGTGTAATGAGCAAGAGACGCCACGGCAAAATTTGTTTCCTAGATGTGAGAGATGCATTGGGAACTATCCAAGTTTTCGCAAGAAAAGATGTCCTTGAAGATAAATACGAAGAAGTAAAGGGACTTGACATTGGAGACATCATTGGAGTAAAGGGCCTTGTATTTAAAACAGAAGCAGGCGAAATCACAGTTCGTGCCACTGACTTGACTCTACTTTCAAAATCACTTCAAATTCTTCCAGAAAAATTCCACGGACTAAAGGACCCAGACCTTAGATATAGACAAAGATATGTTGATTTAATCGTAAATCCAGAAGTAAAAGATGTATTTATAAAGAGAAATAAAATCATCAAAATAATCAGAGAATTTTTAGATAACTTAGGATTTTTGGAAGTTGAAACACCAATCCTTGGCACAGTAGCAGGTGGAGCAAATGCAAGACCTTTCTACACTCATCACAACACTCTTGACATTGACATGCAACTTAGAATTGCCAACGAACTTTTCTTAAAGAGATTAATCGTAGGTGGCTTTGAAAAAGTTTACGAAATGGGCAAGATGTTTAGAAACGAAGGAATGGACCCTAAACACAATCCAGAATTTACAAATATTGAACTTTACCAAGCCTATGTAGACTACGAAGAAATGATGAGAATAACTGAAAACTTATTCGAATATGTAGCACTTGAAGTTCTTGGAACTGACACAATAAATTATCAAGGCACAGAAATTTCACTAAAAGCACCTTGGAAGAGAATCACAATGATAGATGCAGTTAAAAAATACGCTGATGTAGACTTTAACGAAATCGACACAGATGAAAAGGCAAGAGAAATTGCAAGAGAAAAGGGACTAGAAATTTCAGATCACGACACTTGGGGCAAAATTCTTTCAGAAATGTTTGAAGAATTCTGCGAAGAACACCTTGTTGAACCAACTTTTGTAATTGGCCATCCTGTAGAAGTTTCTCCACTTGCAAAGAGAAATCCAAAGGACCCAAGACTTACACAAAGATTTGAAGCCTTTATAAACACTTGGGAATTTGCCAATGCCTTCTCTGAACTTAACGATCCAATCGATCAAAGAGAAAGATTTGAAGCACAAGTTGCTGAAAAAGAAGCAGGCGACGATGAAGCTCACCCAATGGATTCAGACTTTATAAATGCAATTGAAGTAGGACTTCCACCAACAGGAGGACTAGGAATTGGTGTTGACAGAATGATTGTACTTTTAACAGACCAACCATCTATTAGAGATGTACTTTTATTCCCAACAATGAAGCCAATAGGCTTAGAAAAGGCAGAAAATGGGGATTTGTCAAAAGAAACTTACGAAACTTACGACAAACTTACGACAGAAAAAATCGACTTTTCAAAAGTAAAAGTAGAGCCATTATTTGAAGATATGGTTGATTTTGATACATTCTCAAAATCTGATTTTAGAGTTGTAAAAGTTAAGAACTGCGAAGAAGTTCCAAAGTCAAAAAAGCTATTGAAATTTACATTAGATGATGGTTCTGAAAAAGAAAGAGTTATTTTATCTGGTATTAAGGAATATTACAGTGCAGAGAGCTTAATTGGAAAGACACTACTTGCGATTTGTAATCTTCCTCCACGTAAGATGATGGGAATCGACTCAGAAGGTATGATTATATCTGCAATTTGTGAGTACGATGGAGAGGAAAAACTTAACTTAATAATGTTGGATGATAATATTCCAGCAGGATCAAAATTATATTAAAGGACACGCTAATTATGAAACTGGGATTTGTTATGAATCCCAGTTTAATTTTTAGGGGTATGTATGAGATGGATAATTAGAATAATTTTATTACCGATAAGATTAGTGTTGAGTTTGCTCATAGCTTTTTTAACCTTCATATTAAGTTTGAGTACTGCGTTGTTAAGCGTAGTTTCTACTTTAATTTTTATAATTGGATTAGCTAGCATATTTCAAGGAGACAAGCAAATTGTAATTGAAGCACTAATATTAGCATTTTTATTTAGTCCATTTGGATTACCTAAATTAGGTATATATGTTATTGGATTATTAGAATTATTAAACTATACAATAAAATCAATTTAAAGAAAAATAAATATTAGACAATCGTAGACGATAGAAAGCAATATTCTGTCGTCTTTTTTTATTTCACAGAAAGACTAACTATTAAAAGTCAAGAGGTGAAACAAAGAAAATATAAGTAATGATATTGATAAAAACTGAATAAAAATAAGCATGAAAAAGCACCCTAAAGTTTAAGATTAAAAATAGGGTAAGTAAAGTTTTTGCCTTTTAAATAGTAATTTTTTCAAAAGAACCTGTAAATGATAAAGGCTCCGCCCGAGCAAAGCTCGCCATTTACAGAACCTTTATCAAAAATTTGTAAACAGTTAAGCAAAAACTAACTCTGCACTTGATAAGGTTCATTCTTAGTAAGGACAGCAAAAATAGTATGACAAAGCTTTCTAGCAACAGCGTTTGTAGCAACTAAATGATGCTTGCCTTCACTGATTTTCTTCTGATAATAATCAGAAAAAACAGGGTCACAAAATTCAGCTCTAAGAGCGGATTGAAAAAGAGCACGCCTTAAGTAAGGAGAACCTCTTTTACTCATATGATTGTAAGTAGATTCATATTCTCCAGACTGAGAAACGCTAGCATCCAAACCAGCATAAGCGACAAGTTTTGAAGGATTAGAAAATCTTTTAATATCACCAATCTCACCTAATATAGTAGCAGCATTAACAGAACCAATACCTGGAATAGTAGTAATTGGAGAATTAAGTTTTTCAAGTAAAACCTCAATTTCATTCTCAACATCAGAAACCTGATTTTGAATAAAAGAAATTTGCTCAATAAGCATTTTGATTTGAAGACTAAATGAGTCCAGACAGAAATTAATACCAAAAGAAGAAGCCTTTTTAGAAAGCTCATCAATCTTCTTAGAAGCATAGTTTTTCCTAGTAACAGATTCAAGAAAAGTATTCAAATCATCAGAATTAATATCCTCAAAATCAGAAGGAGTAGAGAAATTTGAAAGAATTTCCTTAGAAGTCTTCCCAAAAATATTACTAAAAGAAGAGGCATATTCAGGGAAAACTTGATCTAAAAGCGCAATAGTTTTTCTTTTAAGATCGCCAATAGAAGAAATAAGGTAGGACCTAAATCTGGAAAGATTCCTCAAAGACAAATAATCTTCATTAGAAAGTGAAGTCTCAACGAAATCTCCATATCTAAGAAGATCAGCTATTAAAAGAGAATCAATAATATCAGTTTTTCTATTTCTAATCTCAATACCTTGTCGCCAACCGTCAGTTTGGATAGGGTTGATAACACGAACAGTAAAGTTTTTTTCAACAAGATATGAGTATAGAGATAACCAATAATGACCTGTAGCTTCCATACCAACTTCAAGTTCATTTTTGAAAGCTTCTAGTTTAAGGATTAAACTTTCAGCACCATCAATGGAATTTGAAAAAGAAAAAGCCTTAAAGATAACTTTTTTCTTGTCATCAACTAATGAAGCAACATGAGTATTTTTACCAATATCGATACCTAAATAAAACATTTGAAACCTCATAAAAAGTATTTTAGATAGAACCTTCTAAATCTAATAACGTTACTGCCTTATGGGAGATACGAAGTACTGAAAATCAGTCAACATCTAACTTATACGTAAACAGTTAAAAGATTAGAGGACTCACTCTTTCAAGTACGAGATTAAATCTCAAGGAGGGGACGAGTACACTCTATCTAATAACAATATTATACAGTAAAACTGAATAATACTTAGTCGATAAAGGGTTATAGGTTACCTTTAACAACCTAAATACATTATATAAGGAGGTAAGGATGAATTTTGATTATTTTTATAATAGGCAATCTGAGATGTATAACTTCATTAGGTTACCTATGGTATTAATGGAAGATGAGATTTTTGAGAGCATTTCTATTGAAGCTAAAGTTTTGTATTCATATATGCTTAATCGAATGGGTCTTTCATATAAAAATGGCTGGATAGATGAAGATGGAAAAGTCTTTATTTACTACACAATGGATGCTATTAAAGAGCAATTTAACTGTGCTAATGATAAAGCCTTAAAGATTATAAATGAGCTTGATATAAAATCAGGAATTGGATTGATAGAAAAGAAAAGACAAGGACTTGGAAAACCAAATAGGATATATGTTAAAGATTTTATGAGTGTTTTCTCCGATTCAAATAATAGAAATCCAGATTTCCGAAAAGCAGAAGTCCAGACTTCCGATAATCGGAATTCAAGAACTCCTAATAACAGACTTCAAGATTTCCGAAAATCGGAAGGTAACTATAACAATATTAGTAATAATGAGTTAAGAAAGAATGATTTTAGTAAGGGACAAAAGCCTTATGGAATATATAAAAACATATTTTTGACTGATGAAGAATACAAGGACTTAACAAATGAGTTAGGAAGTAGAATTAGTGACTACATTGATAGGTTGTCGTCATATATGAAAGCAAATAACAGAGTGTATCAAGATTACAAGGCAACGATAATCAATTGGTATCTTAATGATCAGGCAAAAAACATTAATGATAATACAACAAGGAAAATGAATTACGATATAGGAGAGAGTTTATGAAGAACTTAAAAGATTTTGTATTAAGAGAAAATGATATTGAAAGAAATGGACATATTTATTGTAAGGTATGTGATAAAAGAGTCGATGGAGAATTACTTGACCTTGGCTTTACAAAGTTTATTCCCAGAATTAAATGTGAATGTGAAATAAAAAGAGATAAGGAAAATGAAGAAAGAGAAAGACTAATGAAAATATCATCGCTAAAAAGAGATTGTTTCTCATCGCCACTCCAACACCAATATAATTTTGAGAGATTCTTAAATGAAAAAGGTCAAGCTTACAAGGTTGCTTACAATTATGCTAAAAGTTTTGAACAAATGAAGGAAGACAATGTTGGACTTTTATTTCATGGAGATGTTGGCAGTGGAAAGACTTATCTTGCTTGTTCTATTGCAAATGAATTAATTGAAAGAGAACAAGTTAAAGTTAAGATTATGAATTTATCTCAGGTTATAAATCAAATACAAAAATCAGCATTTAAGCTAGATTCAAATGAAATTATAGATAACCTATCAAACATTCCGTTGTTAATTTTAGATGATCTTGGAATTGAAAGGGATACATCTTATGCAAGAGAACAAGTATATAACATTATAAACTCAAGATACTTAAAAGGTAGGCCGACAATTTTTACTACAAACTTATCATTGGAAATTATTCAAAATCCTAATATTGAACTTGAGTATCAGAGGATATATTCAAGAATACTTGAAATGACAATACCAGTTAAAGTTACGGGAGAAGATTTTAGAAGAAAAATCCATCAAGAGAAGTTAAGAAAATACAAAGAGTTACTTTTATATGGAGGTGGAATAGATGATTAATGAAGAAGTATCTAGGTCGAGTCTTAACCTTGAAGTAAGGCTTGCAAAAGCAACAAGTAAAGCAATTCTTGATGCCTTAAAGAAAGTTCACAAGCAAATAGAAGATCAAGGAGGCTTGAAAAATGTAATAAAAAATAATGGAGAAGAAGTAAAACTAAAAGATATGGTTAAAAAGGGACAGTTAGAAGAAATTAATCTAAAAGATCCTGAGTTAAAAGAATTAAAGAAAATTTTAAACAAACACGGAGTGAAGTTTTCTGTTATGAAAGATAAGGAAACTGGTAACCACTCTGTGTTTTTTCAATCTAAGGATATAAAAGTAATGGAACACGCCTTTAAAAAAGCAGTTAAGGCTTCTGAAAAAAAGGCCGATAGAAAAGATTCAATAACGAAGACTATAAATAAGTTTAAAGATATGGCTAAGGACACCATTAGTAAAGATAAAGTTAAAAATAAACATAAGGAGCAAAGCTTATGATAAGTAATCTAAAAACATTTGAAAATAAGAATTTTGGGAAACTCACTGTTATTGAAAAAGATGGTGAGTTTTTCTTTATAGCAAATGAAGTAGCAACTATGCTAGGATATGTCAATCCCAGAAAAGCTATTTATGACCATGTAGACGAAGAAGATAAGGGTGTAACGAAATGGAACACCCCTAGAGGAATACAGAATATTTCAATAATTAACGAATCAGGATTGTATTCACTTATCCTCTCATCAAAACTACCACAAGCAAAAATATTCAAAGCTTGGGTAACTAGAGAAGTCTTACCAAGTATTAGAAAAAACGGAGGATATATAGTAGGGCAAGAAAAGAAAACTAATGAAGATCTACTTGCAGATGCAATTCTTGTAGCCAATAGAATTATTGCTGAAAGAGAAGAAGAAATTGAAGAATTAAGACCAAAGGCAGATTATTATGACAAATTAGTAGATTATAACCTACTTACAAACTTTAGAAATACTGCCAAAGAGTTAGGAATACCACAAAATCAATTTATAAGTTTTCTAATGGATAAGGGATTAATTTACAGAGATAAGAAAAAGAAACTCTTACCTTATGCAGATAAGAACAAGGGATATTTTGAAGTAAAAGAATGGATTGATCCACTAGGTACACTTGTAGGAATACAAACATTAATAACACCAAAGGGAAGACACTACCTACTAATTTTATTAGATAGTGAAGGTTTCTACGATGAATAAGATATTAGAAGCCATTCTTTCTGATATTAAAAACCTAATTAAAATAGACAACCCAAAGAAATTTATATTATCAAACATTCCCTATCTATCATTCTTCTACATTGGAAATATCTTTTCTAAGCACATCAATTCTTATGTAGGAGGAGATATTATTGATAAAATAATGGTGGGAATTTCTGATATAGGAACTTTATCTTATATACCAAGCCTTAATCCAAGGGACTTGTTAGTAGGTATTTCAGTTGCTTGTCTTGTTAAGCTAATTGTTTATAGCAAAGGTAAAAACAAAAAGAAATATAGGCAAGGTAAGGAATATGGATCTGCAAGATGGGTTGCATAATATTAACTGAACAGGAGTGATATATAGACACGAGAAAAGGAGGATAATGCCATGATAGAATATCACAATAAAATTACAGCACTATACTCCCGCCTTTCAGTTGGTGATGAAGATAGAGACGGTGGCGAGAGTAATAGTATTGTAAATCAAAAAGCCTTTTTAGAAAGGTATGCAAGAGATAAAAAGCTGATAAACATTCGCCACTATATCGATGATGACGAAAGCGGTAGGTTCTTTGACCGTTCAGCCTATACACAGATGATAAACGATGTAGAACAAGGCAAAATCGGTATTGTCATCATGAAAGATATGACAAGATGGGGAAGAGATTATCTTCAAGTCGGAAACGCTATGGAGATATTTCGAAGAAACAATGTACGCTTTATCGCCATCAACAACGGTATAGATAGCATAGACCAAAATACATTGGAATTTGCTCCCTTTATCAACATCATGTCAGAGTGGTATGCAAGAGACATCAGCAAGAAAGTAAAGACAGGAATTAAGACCAAAGGAGCAGACGGAAAGCCTGTCGCAACAGAAGCCCCATACGGCTATATAAAAGACCCTGAGAACAAAGATTATTGGATCGTCGATAAAGAAGCTGCCGAAGTTGTAAAACTCATTTTTAGGCTATTTATGGAGGGGAAAAACAGAAATCAGATAGCTGTTTACCTGAAAGAAAAAGAAATACTAACTCCAACCTTTTATATGAAACAGCAAAACAGAGGAACAGCAAAAAACAAACCACTAAATGAAGAAAACAGATATAACTGGAACAAAGCAACTCTAACACGCATACTGAAAAGACAAGAGTATTGTGGTGATGTAGTCAATTTTAAGACCGAAAAGCATTACAGAGATAAGAGAAACCATTATGTAGATAAAAGCAAATGGCAAATAACAGAAAATGTGCATGAGCCAATAATAGATAGAACTACCTTTGAAAATGTAGAGCGTATGTTAAAAAATGCACCTGTAAAAAGACCAAACGGAGATGGAGAAATTCACGCACTTTCAGGCTTGATGTACTGTAAAGATTGCGGAACAAAAATGCACATTCGCACCATACACAAAAATGGAAGAGTACAGCATGTAACCTATTGCAGTGAATATGCCAAAGGGAAAGCAAAGCACCCCAAATGCAACTCCCCACACCGCATTGATGTTGATGAGGTTATGGAAAATATCGCAGAAGTCTTGCGAAAGATAGCACAGTATTCTTTGGAAAACAAAGCAGAATTTGAGAAACTTGTAAAAGAAAGTCTGTATAAAGAGCAGACCGAAGAAGTAAAGAAAAATCAAAAGAGTATGCCACAAATCACAGATCGAATGGAGCAGATAGAAAGAGTGATGAATAAGCTCTATGAAGATAATGCACTTGGAAATATGGATACAGAACGCTATGAACAGTTATCAAGAAAGTATGCAGAAGAATACTACACCTTAAAAGCAGAAAAAGAAGAAATCAAAGAACGCTTATCCGAATGCGAAAATGCAAGCCAAAGAGCAAAGAAATTTATCAGACTTGCAGAGAGCTATTCCAACTTTGAAGAACTTACCCCTACCATTATCAATGAGTTTATAAGTAAAATCGTAGTGCATGAAAGAGATGTAAAAAGAGCAAAATATGTAGTTCAGCGAATAGAGGTTTATTTTAACTATATTGGAAAATTTGAAAATGAACTTACAAAACAGATAGAGCCGACAAAAGAAGAAATGCTACAGATGAGGGAAGAAATAGAAGAAGCAAAGAAAGAAAAAACCAGAGCATATCGTAGGGCATATTACAAAGAATACCGAGCCAAAAATCTTGAAAAGTGCCGAGAGTATGAAAAATTAAAAGCAAGAGAATACAGAGCAAAAAAGAAACTACAAGCAACAACCTAAAACTAAATATCAACCAATAAAAAAAGAGGTTTCCTAATCACAGGAAATCTTTTTTTGTGCAAGTCGAAAGGAGAAACTAAATGGCAGAAAATGAGAAAACAGATATTAAAGAAATACAGGCAGAACAACCCCAAAAGCCTGATGGTATTCTAACAAAAAAGATAAATGGAAAGACCTTTGTAACAGAGATATATTTTGATAAAAAGAGCAAAGAAACTTTTCAAGATAAACTGTTTAAGGTAATACACTCAAAGGATAAATAGTAGCGAGTAAGTGAGAAATCTGGCAGTAGAAAAAATGCCTAAAAAATGCTATAATATTTAGTAATTTACACAATATAAATGGGAGGTAAGTTATGGCTGAAAATTGGACAGCATTATTAGATAAATACATCAACAAACTTATTAGTCCTGATGGAAGACAGACCTATGAAAGTAAAGATGAATTAGTTAATCTTATGCTTAAATTAGCTGAATTGAAAAAAAGCGATAAGGTAATGGATATAGGTTGTGGCTGGGGAAATTTTTCAAAGGTTTGTAGTAATTTTTCAGATGAAGTTATAGGTATTGAGCCAAATGCAGATAATTTACAGGAAGCTATAAATCGTAGTAATGGAAATGTGAAATACATTCAAGGAAGTTTTGAAGAATTAAATTGTAATCAAAGCGTTAATAAAGTTATTAGTATGTTAGCATTCCATCAAGTGCCATGGGATTATAAAGAAAAGTCGTTAGAAAATATTTCAAAGATACTTACAACGGATGGTTATTTTTATTTGTGCGATACCATGCTTTTATTTGACGCAGAAAATGATACAGAATTATTTAATAAGGTATATAGATTTTTATTAAAAGAAACCACCCCTGAAGAAATATATAAAAATTATATAGAACCATACCTTAAAGAAAATGAAGTTTACACAGTTGAAGATATGAGAGAAAACAGTCCCAATGATAATTGGTTTTACTCTTTGAAAGAGTTGGAACATTGGTCAGAAAAAGCAAATATGGGATTAGTAAAAACTGTAGCTATTTGTCCATTTTTCGGAGTTGTAATTTTTAAGAAAAACAACTAACTAATAACTTAATAAAAACTAACACAGAAACAGTAAATCAAAAAAGGTTTACTGTTTTTTCTTTGCTCAAAATTAGAAAGAGAGGAAACGAAAAAATGAAAAACATAGAAGAAAAAATCTTAATGGCAGATGAAGAAATCAAGCAATTACAAAACAAAAGAAAAAAGCTCATCAGTCAACAGAAACAGGAAGAAAGAAAAAAGAGAGATAAAAGGATATATGAAAAAGGAGCAGTCTTTGAAAGTATCTTTACAGAAAGTAAAAATCTAACTAAAGATGAATTTTATCAGCTAATCACATCTCTAATTCGTAAAGAAGAAGCCAATATCAAAATTAAAAAAATCATTGAAAGCAGAGAAGAAACGGAAAATCAAAACACCGAAACCCAAGAGGAAGAAACGGACATAGAGGAATAGTCCCTTGTTTACAAGGGCGCACATATACACCTTAACAGGTGTGTGCGTTCTCCGAAGGCTCTTGCTAGATAAGCATATCAGCTAACGCTGATACAGGGGAACTACATTCCCCTACGGAAATAAATTTCCTACCCCTTGTGTACTTCGGGGAAGAAATCGGATAAAAAGCCATCCGATTTTTTTAGGAAGTCTTATCTATCGCCACCACAACCATACCGAAAAATGGAAAGGAGGTTTTCTTTTATGGCGATATATCATCTTTGTATAAAGATTATTTCAAGAGGCAAAGGCAAAAGTGTAGTAGCAGCTTCCGCCTATCGAAGTGGCGAAAAGATAAAAAACGAATATGACGGTATCGTCCATGACTTTACAAGAAAAGGCGGAATAGCTCATACAGAAATTCTTTTACCGCAAAATGCACCACAGGAATTTTCAGATAGAGAAACATTATGGAACAGTGTCGAGAAAGTAGAAAAGAATAAAAACTCACAGCTTGCAAGAGAAATTGAAGTAGCCTTACCCAAAGAATTAGACCGAGAAAAACAAATAAATCTTGTACGAGAATATGTAAAAGAAAATTTTGTAAAAGTCGGTATGTGTGCAGATATTGCCCTACATGATAAAAATGACGGAAACCCACATTGTCATATCCTACTAACCATGCGACCATTAGACGAAGATAAAACATGGGGAGCAAAATCAAAAAAAGAATATATCCTTGATGAAAACGGAGAAAAGGTAAAACTCAAAAATGGTAATTACAAAACAAGAAAAATAAATACAACAGACTGGAACGAGCAAGACAAAGCGGAAGAGTGGCGAAAAGCATGGGCAGACATTACAAACAAATATCTTGAAGAAAACAGCATACATGACAAAGTGGATCATCGTTCTTATCAAAGACAAGGCATAGAACAAATACCGACCATTCATTTAGGAGTGTCAGCAACCCAAATGGAGAAGAAAGGAATAGCTACAGACAGAGGAAATATCAACAGAGAAATCAAACATCAAAATGCAATTTTAAGAGAAATCTCAAGAAGAATAAAAGCTTTGTTAAATTGGATAAGAGGGATAGGAAAAGAAGAAAAAGCAGAAAATGAAAATACAAAGTCCACCCTCCCACCTAAAGAAAATCTGTTGTCAATCTTCGAAAATCTTATCCGTAAAAACGCAGATAAGAATAATGCAGACTTGGAAAAATATATTGAAAGTTATCAGCTACTCAAAGAGAAAAACATTACAAGTATCAATCAATTAAAAGAGAGCATTACCGATTTACGAGATAAGAATTATAAGACTACAAGAGCTTTAAAAGATACCGAAAAGAAGATTGATGAAAAAACACAACTCATAGACCAATCAGAAAAATATTTGAAGTATAAAGACACTTATAAAGTCTATACAAAATTAAAGAAAAGCAAACAGGAAGATTTTTATAACGAGCATACGGCAGAACTCATTTTATTTGAAAGTGCCAAGAAACATCTGAAAGAGTATTTAGGAGAAAGTAAAACCTTAGCCATCAGTAAATGGAAATCAGAACTTGCCACTTTGAAGAAAGAGAAGAAGAACCTATACAATCAAATAATAGAGATACGAGAAGAAGTTGAACAGGCAGAAAAGGTTAAGAACTGTATAGAGAAATTACAACAAGAAAACAGAGAACTAACACAGGTAAAGAAAAATGAGTTAGACTTGTAAAATTGGGGGGATATGATACAATATTGGAAAACAGTAATAGTAATAGGAATTGTTATATTGTAGGGAGAGTGGATGTATACACAATTGATAAGTGAAATTAATGCAGGAGATAAAATTGTAGTTAGTGCATGTTTAATTGGTATTAATTGCAAATATAATGGTAAAAATAATGCCAATCAAAATTTAATCGATTGGTTAAAGGATAAAAAATATGTTTCCATATGTCCTGAGATTTTAGGTGGGCTTTCTACTCCGCGTTTGCCTGCTGAAATTGCAAATGGAGTTGTGATAAATAAGGATGGCGAGTGTGTTCATGAAGAATTTATTAAAGGAGCAAAACTAGCACTTGAGAGGGTTATCTCAGAAAATCCCAAACTGATTATTTTACAGTCTAGAAGTCCAAGTTGTGGAGTGAAAACAATTTATGATGGTAAATTTCAAAATCAACTAATAGAAGGTAAAGGTGTATTTGCAAAAATGCTAGAAAAATATGGATACCCAGTAATGGATATTTCGGATTTTGGAAACAAGGAATAGTAGAAGAGTAAATGTGCAAATTTTCAAATTATGGAAGTGAAGATAATGAAAAAAATTGTTTTAATGATTTTGATATTTTCAATTATCCTTTCAGTAGCAGGATGTTATTCTAAAAAGGAGGACGAGAATATACTATCTATTGAAAAAGTTATTGAGCTTTCTCAGAAAGGCAATGATTTATCGTGGGATGATTTTGAAAAATATGAGGGCAAAGAGGTCGGATCAGGATTATATATTTTGGCATATGAAATAAATAATGAATATCATCTCATTATAGGAGGGGGAGATAAAAAGGAAACCCCAATGTATATCAGATTAGTATATAATGAAAACAAGGATGATTTTATTGATATAAGGCAAGAGAATGTGGAAGAATTCATTAAGAGTCATAATTAAAATAAAATATTGAAGAAACTTCATGTTTATTTAATGGAATGTAGCAATTTGAGAAACAGTAAATCAAAAATTAGATTTACTGTTTTTTCTTTGCCTAAAAATGAAAAATATTAAAAAACGTGTCCATAAATATAAAAAGGTACTTGACAAAACGCTTCCTGGGGGGAAAGCAAGGATATTGCTCCATATATTGATCCTAAGTTTGAAAATAATGTACTAATAACTAATACCGAAAGACTTACAATGAACTCAAGACCTAAAAATCCTAAATACGCTAGAAATAAAAATGTTTTAGTAATAGGAGGTTCTGGATCAGGTAAAACAAGATTTTATGTAAAGCCAAACCTAATGCAAATGCACTCTTCCTATGTAGTAACAGATCCTAAAGGATTAACCTCTTAGGGACAGAGAAAATAATAAAAACTTGGAAAGGAGGTAATTCTCATGTCAAATATGAAAAGAACAGGACAAACAGCCCTTTATGAGCGTTTAAGTCGTGATGATGAAATGCAAGGAGAAAGCAATTCCATCACCAATCAGAAGCAGCTACTTGAAAGCTATGCCAAAAGAAACGGCTTTGTAAATATCTATCACTATACCGATGACGGAGTAAGTGGAACAACCTTTGATAGAGAGGGATTTCAAAAAATGATAAAAGCAGTAGAAGAAAACAAAGTATCTACTGTGATAGTAAAAGATATGAGTAGGTTTGGCAGAGATTACCTCAAAGTAGGCTTTTACACCGAAATACTCTTCAAAGAAAAGGGAGTAAGATTTATTGCTATCAATAACGGAATAGACAGTGAGAAACAAGTAGAAAGCGACTTTACCCCTTTTCTAAACATCATGAATGAATGGTATGCAAGAGATACCTCAAGAAAGATACAATCCATCTTCAGAGCAAGAATGGAAGAGGGTAAAAGAGTATCACCAAGCGTTCCATACGGCTATTACAGAAACCCTAAGAACAAACAGGAGCTACTTGTCGATAAAGAGAGTGCAAAGGTCGTAAAACGTATTTACAGACTTGTTATAGAGGGATATGGAGTAACACAGATAGCAGAGATACTAACAAAAGATAAAGTCCTTATTCCGTCAGCCTATGCAGAAATACACTATCCTGAAAATAACCACAGTTCCAAGAAAAGAGGAATAGACGATCCATATTTTTGGACACCAACTACAATAGGCTATATCTTAGAAAAAAGAGAATACATGGGACACACTGTTCTTGGTAAAACAATATGTGTTGATTACAAAACCAAGAAACGCAGAAAGGCGAAAGAAGATGAACTGATTATCTTTAAGAACACTCATGAAGCCATCATTGATGAAGAAACATGGAAAAACGCCCAAAGGCTAAGAAAAACAGTTAGAAGAAGTCCAAAGTATGGTACAACATCAAATCCACTTACAGGACTATTAATATGTGCAGATTGTGGCGGTAAATTAAGTTACAGAGAGCCGGCAGAACATAAAGAAAAGAAATATGATTGTGATTATTGCTTTGTATGTCAACATTACAGACACAGAAAAGGAACTTGCAGTATTCACTATATCAAACTAAAAACAGTGAATGAAATTCTCTTAAAATCAATCAAAGAAATCACCGACTTTGCAAAAGAAGAAAAGCAAGAATTTATAAAAGTGATGAACGAGTTATCCGATGAAAAAAGAGAAGAAAAGTATCAAGGAGATAAAGAGAAGTTAGAAAAGCTATCGTCAAGAAATGCAGAACTAACAACCCTTATTACAAAACTGTATGAAGACCATGCACTTGGGAAAATTCCTGTAAAACACTTTGATAGATTATTTAATGTTTATGATACTGAGCAACAGGATTTAGAAAAACAAATACAGTATTTTGAGCAAGAAATAGAAAGCTATCATCAAAGAAAAGTTGATACTGATAAATTCCTAAAAATGATAGATAAATATACAGACATTGAGGAACTGACAGTACCAATGATAAATGAGTATATAGAAAAAGTTGTAGTCCACGAAGCCACAGGGGGTAGGCAAGGAAAAGATAGAAAACAACAAGTTGATGTGTATTTTAACTTTATAGGCAACTGTCAAGTACCACAGAAAAACTAGAACAGGAATACCTATTGACAAATATATACTATGTGGTACGATGTACATAGAGCGAACAATATTGAGTATTAATAAAATATAGAAATTAGGTATAAAAATGAACGAAGAATGGGTGTCACAAATCAAACGAGGGACATTAGAATTTGTAATTATGTCATTGATTCAAAACAAAGATAGATATGGTTATGATGTTATCCAAACGCTAGATAACTATCCTATGCTAAAAACCAAGGAAAGCACAATATATCCTTTGCTGAGGAGACTTTTGAAAAATGGATATCTTGAATCATATTGGCAAAATATGGGAGAGGGAATACCAGCTAGGAAGTATTATAAGATTACCGAATTAGGTATTTCTTATCTCAATCAGTTAAATGATGATTGGGAAATGCTTGTTCAAAATATTAATGAGTTGAGAAGAGGTTAAATTTTATGAATAAAGGACAAAATAAACAATTGGAAAAATATTTATCTCAATTAGATTCTTATCTTAGGTATATGCCTGTTTCTGAAAAAACAGATATTTTAAGTGAACTGAAAAGCACATTTTATGAACGTCTAAATAATGGACAATCTGAAGAATCAATTATTGCTGAATTGGGTACACCGAAAGAATTGGCTATGAGCTATATGGGTGAATCAATTATTAAAAAGAAAGGATTTTCTTTCAGAAGATTTATGATGGTGGTGGGTTTCTATTCAATTGCAACGATGGCATGGATGTCAATCATTCCGACTTTAGCGGTGCTTTCAATTTCTTTCTTTTTTTCAAGTGTTGTTAGTGTTTTAGCCGGAATTATGGGACTGCTAAAGGGGATTGTTCATATTTCTTTAATTGATAATATGAAATTTATGTTTTTTTTATATGAATTAAAAGGAGTTCCTGCTTTGCTTTTAGGCTTGTTGCTGGCAATAGTATTTATTGGACTTGGTATTTTATGCTGGAAAGGAACTATACAAATAATTAGTTTTTTACAAGTACAAAGATGGAAATTAAATAATAAAAGGAATTGACACAAATGAAAATACTATTTTTGCATGGTCTTGGTCAAAGTAAAAAAGCGTGGAATCAAACCATTAAACAACTTAATTGCGAAGATGTTAAATGTCTTGATGTAATTTCTAATAAATTAGATAATCCTAGTTTTAATTATTTAGCGGATCAACTAGAGATGAAACTAATTGAAGAACAAAATCCTATAATTATTTGTGGATTAAGTCTTGGAGCAGTTTTAGGATTTGAATTGTATTTCAGACATCCTGAAAAAATATCAGGGTTAGTACTTATTGCTCCTCAATACAAGATACCAACAATACTTATGGATGTTCAAAATTTTATTTTCAGGTTAATGCCAAATAAATTTTTTCCCAAAACAGGAACATCAAAAAATAATATGATTTCGATATCTTCATCCATGAGAAATCTTGATTATAGCGATAAAATTAAAAGAATATCTTGTCCTGTTTATATTGTTTGTGGGAATAAAGATAAAGCAAATATGAAAGCGACAATAAAATTAAATCAACTATTACCAGAATCAAGCTTACACTTAGTTTGCAATGCGAAGCATGAAGTAAACATAGATAAGCCTTATGAGCTAGCAGATATTATAAATAAAGCATACGATGAAATTTTGAATCTGAAATATAGTTTCAATTAGGTTAAGGAGTAAAAATGGAAGCAATTGATAGGAAAAGAATATATTTATTTTTTACATTTACGATGATGTGTTCTACCATTCTAGGTATAGCATATCATTTTAGTAAAAGTCCAGTTACCCTTACTCTTATGATGTTTACACCAGCTTTTTGCTCTGTACTAACAAGAATATTAACTAGAGAAGGCTTCAAAAATATGTATTTAAAGGTGAATATCAAGGGAAACTTGAAGTGGTATTTTTCTGCATGGTTTTTAACACCGTTAATAGCATACTTTGGCGTAATTGTATATTTCATAATGTTTAAATGTGATTTTAATCCTCTTGCCTCAGAACTGGCTCTTGCTGAAGGTATAACCTCTATGTCTGATTATGCAAAACATCTATTAATCTTAATACCATTGGCAGTTCTTATAAATCCTATAATGGGATTAGTACAATGTTTTGGTGAGGAACTTGGTTGGCGAGGTTATTTATTACCGAAACTTACAAAAGGACTTTCAAAATTTAGTGCAACAATAATTACTGGATTGATATGGGGGATTTGGCACATACCAATTATTTTATCGGGATATAATTATGGAGGTGAACATCCCTTATTAGGTAGTTTAGCAATGATTGTTTTTTGTGTAATTATAGGGGTATTTTCAGCATTTTTGTTCTATAAGGTTAAATCAATATGGGTTCCAGTAATATTTCATGCATCAATTAATGGGGTTGATTTATGGAAACCAACATCAATTTTTATGTCAAAAAATAGTAATCCATTTGTAGGTCCTGAACTCACAGGAATTATTGGAGGTTGCGGTTTTATTTTTGGGGCAATTATAATTGTTTGTACTTTAAAAATCAAAAGCAAAAGAAAGTAATTTTATTTTTGAAGTTTAAAAAGCAGTTTGTCGAATTAACAATTTAATAAAAACTAACACAGGAACAGTAAATCGAAAAAAAGGTTTACTGTTTTTTATTTCCAAAAATTAGAAAGAGAGGAAACGAAAAAAATGAAAAACATAGAAGAAAAAATCTTAATGGCAGATGAAGAAATTAAGCAGTTACAAAACAAAAGAAAAAAACTCATCAGTCAGCAGAAACAGGAAGAGAGAAAAAAGAGAGATAGACGCCTTTATGAAAAAGGAGGAGTCTTTGAAAGTATCTTCACCGAAAGTAAAGATTTTACCAAAGATGAATTCTATCAGCTAATCACATTTCCGAATATAAAAGAGTTAGTAAATCAAAAAATCAAGAAAATTATAGAGAGCAGAGAACAAAGCGAAAATCAAAATACAGAAAACCAAGAGGAAGAAAGCGACACATAGGAATAGTCCCTTGTTTACAAGGGCGCACTTATACACCCTAAAGGGTGTGTGCGTTCTCCGAAGGCTCTTGCAGAGAGCACATCAGCCAACGCTGATACAGGGGAGCTACACTCCCCTACGGAAATAAATTTCCTACCCCGTGTGTACTTCCAAAAAGAAATCGGATAAAAAACTATCCGATTTTTTTAGGAAGTCTTATCCATCGCCACATAAAAGTATCAGAAAAACGAAAGGGGGTTTTTAGCTATGGCGATATATCATCTCAGTATAAAGATTATATCAAGAGGCAAAGGGAAAAGTGCAGTTGCGGCAGCTTCCTATCGCAGTGGCGAAAAGATAAAAAATGAATATGATGGCATAGTCCACGACTTTACAAGGAAAGGCGGAATAGCCCATACCGAAATTTTATTGCCACGAAATGCACCACAGGAATTTGCAAGTCGTTCTGTCTTGTGGAACAGTGTTGAGAAAATAGAAAAAAGTAAAAACTCACAGCTTGCAAGAGAAATCGAAATTGCCTTACCCAAAGAACTGAGTAGAGAAAAACAGATAGAGCTTGTAAGGAAATATGTAAAAGAAAATTTTGTGAAAGTCGGTATGTGTGCCGATGTTGCTTTGCACGATAAAAATGACGGAAATCCACACGCACATATCTTACTTACCATGCGACCGTTAAACGAAGATAAAACATGGGGAGCAAAATCAAAAAAAGAATATATCCTTGATAAAAACGGAGAAAAGATAAAACTCAAAAACGGCAATTACAAAACAAGAAAAATCAATACAACCGATTGGAATGAGCAAGAAAAAGCGGAAGAGTGGCGAAAAGCATGGGCAGACATTACAAACAAATATCTTGAAGAAAACAGCATACAGGAAAAAGTAGACCATCGTTCCTATCAAAGACAAGGAATAGAGCAAATACCGACCATTCATTTAGGAGAATCAGCAACACAAATGGAGAAGAAAGGCATAGCTACAGACAGAGGAAATATTAACCGAGAAATCAAACATCAAAATGCGATTTTAAGAGAAATCTCAAGAAGAATAAAAGCCTTGTTAAATTGGATAAGAGGAATTGGAAAAGAAGAAACAGCAGAAACAGAAAACATAAAATCCACCATCCCACCAAAAGAAAATCTACTATCCATTTTTGAAAATCTTATCAATCAAAACGCAGATAGCAATAATGCAGACTTAGAGAAATATATTGAGAGTTATCAGCTTCTTAAAGATAAAAACATCACTTCCATATCTGAACTGAAAGAAAGCATAGTTACTTTAAGAGATAAGAATTACAAGACCACAAAAGCTATCAAAGACATTGAAAAAAGAATTGATGATAAAACACAGCTTATCGACCAAGCCGAGAAATATTTGAAACATAAAGATATCTACAAAGCCTATACCAAATTAAAGAAAAGCAAACAGGAAGATTTTTATAATGAGCATACTGCAGAGATTATTCTATTTGAGAGTGCCAAGAAATATCTGAAAGAGCATTTAGGTGAAAGTAAGACCTTAAATATATCCAAGTGGAAATCAGAGGCTAGCACTTTGAAGAAAGAGAAAAAGAGCCTATACAATCAAATATTAGAAATACGAGAGGAAGTTAAACAAGCTGAAAGTGTTAGAAGCTGTATAGAGAAATTACTACAAGAAAACAGAGGACTAACACAGGTAAAGAGGAACGAGTTAGACCTATAAAATTGAGTGAAAAAATGGTATAATATCAAATAAGTATTTGATTTTGGAGGTGTTTAAATTCATGGATGAAAGAGAGAAAATCATTCGTTTATGGTTTGATATGTGGCTTACACAAAAAGACTTAGGAATAGATGATATTTTTTCAGATGATGTGATTTATATTGAGAGTTGGTGTCCTAAGTATGAAAATCTGCAAACAGTAAAGCACTGGTTTAATGAGTGGAATACAAGAGGAAAAGTTCTTGCGTGGGATATAAAGCAATTTTTTCATAAGGATAATCAAACTATTGTAGAATGGCACTTCAAAAATAAAATGAATGAGGGGAAAGTTGAAGAATTTGACGGTATCTCTTTGATTGTTTGGACAGCCGATAATAAGATAAAAGCATTGAAAGAGTTTGGTTGTAATTGTAACAACTACAATCCTTACAAAGAGAGTGAAACACCATTATTTAGAGATGAAAAAGCAAATTGGTTTTAGGAGATAGAATATTGATAGAAAGTAGACCTGAGTTTGACAAAATTACATCGTTTGATGAGTTTAATAAATACTATTGGTATCGTGAAGAACTTTCACGGATATGCAAGTCATTAGGATTAGAATACAGAGGTACAAAACAGGAACTCAATTATATTATTGAGCAGTACTTTAAGGGTGATTTGATTAAAAAGTCATCAATAAAAAATGAAAAGAAACAAGTAGAAACTATTACCTTAGATACTCCATTACTTGAATGCGGGTTCTCCTTTAACACACATTTCAGAGAGTATTTCTCAATTTTAACAGATGTTTCGCCATTTAAATTTACTGCTGATATGGCTACTGCTTGGAGAAAAGTAAAAAGAGAAAATGATTTGAGTTTTACAATTCAAGATATGCTAAAAGTTTATTATGGAAAATCAAATTATGCGAAGTATGATAATTCAGTTTGTCAATGGAACCAATTTTTAAAGGATTTCTGTGCAGACAAAAATAGTTGCAAATATTCGAACAAATTAAAAGTAGCCTCTATTCTTTGGAAAGAAGTCAGAAATTCAAAAAATGAAAAAATTTATTCAAAGAATCTTTCGACTGAATATGCAGATAAGATAAAAGAGTATTGCAGGTAGGATATTTTTAGCTTGCTAAACTAACAAGTCAATAAAAGCTAACACGAAAGCAGTAAATCAAAAAAGGTTTACTGTTTTTTATTTGCCTAAAAATGGAAAGGAGGATACATGGAAGAAGAAAAAAGAAAAATACAAGTACCACCACATAAACAGTTAATTATGGATATTGGAAAGACAAAATACACTGTAAACCTACATTTCAAGCAAGGTACAGGTGAAACATACAAGGATAAAATACTAAAGCTACTCAAAAGAGAAATAGAAAAGATATAAATTTGTCAAAGAAATTTTGTTTATGTCCTTGACAAATCTTCCCAAAAGGCACACTTGTGTTAGAGTGTGGAAAAATGCTTTATGAAAATGGATATGACATAAAGATTTTAAATACAATAAACTTTAAAAAATCTATGAAATACAATCCATTTGCCTATTTGAGAAGTGAAAAAGATATTTTAAAGCTTGTTCAAACTATAATTGCTAATACAAAGGGAGATGGAGAAAAGGCAGGAGAAGATTTCTGGGTAAAGGCTGAAAAGTTATATTACACTGCTCTCATCGGTTATATATATTATGAAGCACCAGAAGAGGAAAAGAACTTTAAGACGCTTTTGTATATGATTGACGCAAGTGAAGTTAGAGAAGATGATGAAACCTATATGAACCCAATTGATAGGCTTTTTGAAGCTCTTGAAAAGAAAGACCCAAGTCATTTTGCAGTTAAGCAATATAAGAAATATAAGCTTGCAGCAGGAGTAATAGAATTAAGGAGAACACTTAATCACTGTTTTAGTGAAACATGTACTTCTTAATTCTTTTTTATTTAGGAAATTAAGAGGAAGGAGGAAAAAGTGAGGAATTTTGAAAAGATAACAGCACTCTATGAGAGATTAAGTCGAGATGATGAACTTGAAGGAGAAAGTAACTCAATCGTTAATCAAAAGAAAATCCTTGAAGAATATGCAAGTAAGAATAATTTAACCAACATCATCCATTTTACAGATGACGGAATAAGCGGGACACAGTTTGATAGACCAGGCTTTATGGAAATGATGAATGGAGTAAATACTGGAAATATCGGTTGTATCATCGTAAAGGATATGAGTAGACTCGGCAGAGATTATCTCAAAGTCGGTCAATGTATGGAGATATTAAGACAAAAGGGCATAAGACTGATTGCTATAAATGACAATGTAGACAGCTTTTACAGAGAAGATGATTTTACCCCTTTTAGAAATATTATGAATGAATGGTATGCAAGAGATACTTCAAGAAAAATACAATCTACATTCAGATCAAAAGGAGAAAGCGGAAAGCATACGGCAAGCACACCGCCTTATGGATACATCAAAGATGAAAAAGACAAAGATAAGTGGGTTGTAGATGAAAAAGCAGCCGAGATAGTAAGACGAATATTTAATCTTACAATGGACGGAGCAGGACCATACAAAATAGCAAAGATACTGGAAGCGGATAAGATAGATATACCCGCTTATCATCAGAAAAAATTGGGATATGGATTACATCAAAGCAAAAACTTTGAATATCCTTATCGTTGGTGTAGCTCCACAATTGCAAGTATCTTAAAGAAAAAAGAATACTTAGGGCATACAGTTAACTTTAAAACAAGAAAGCATTTCAAGGATAAGAAAAGTAAATATGTATCCGAAGATAATTGGCTCATCTTTGAAAATACTCACGAAGCCATCATAGACCAAGAAACCTTTGATAATGTGCAAAGGATAAGAGGAAATGTAAAAAGGTATCCTGATGGTTGGGGCGAATATCACCCACTAACAGGACTGATGTATTGTGCAGATTGTGGAAGCAAGATGTATGTTCATAGGACAAATAACTATAAGAATATTCCTTATTATGTTTGCAGTAATTATAAGAAAGCACCTTGCGGAACGCTATGTCCATCAGCTCATAGGATAAAAGCAGAAGTAGTCTTAAACCTTATCCAAGAAACATTAAAAGATATAAAAAATTATCTTGATGAAGATAATGAAGCATTTATTCATTCCATTCAAAATGAAATGGAAGAAAAGGAAAAGGCACATATAGAAAAGAAAAAGATAAGATTAACAGAAAGCCAAAACAGGCTTCAAGAGCTGGAACGATTGATGTGCAGAATTTATGAAGATATGATTTTAAATAAGATACCGAATAATCGCTATGAAATTTTAAATAACCAATATGAAACGGAGCAGATAACTTTAAGTAAAGAAATTAAGGATTTGGAGCAGCAGGTATCAAGATATGAAAAAGAAACAGACAGAGCTAAAAAATTTATATCTCTTATCAGTCGTTATGAAAACTTTGATGAACTTACAACCACAATGATAAATGAGTTTGTAGAAAAGATTATCGTACATGAAAGAGATAGAAAAGGAAGTCAGACATCAAAGCAAAAGATAGAAATTTACTTTAATTTCATAGGCAATTATGAACTGCCACAGGCGGAGTTAAGTGATGAAGAAAAACAAAAACTTGAGGAAGAAGAAAGAAAAATCGAAGAAAGAAAAGACAAGCTACATCAAAATTACCTGAAACGAAAAGCAAGCGGAAAACAGAAAGAGTATGAGGATAAATATAAGGCAAGAAGGGAGCAGAAGAAACAAGAGAAATTAAAGGTTTTGAAAAGAGAGGGGATACCGGCAAGAGATTTTCAGTAAAGGCAAGAGATTTTCAGTAGAATATTGTGGATTGACTTTGAGGTTAGATTATGCTAAAATATAGTAAACGGTGTTATCTTAATTTGGGAGGTGAAACTTACTGAGAGACAAAGATGTTACAATAAAGAAAATATTAAAAAGTGCAAAAAGCGAGTTTACAGAGCATGGATTCGAAGAGGCTTCTATTCGCACTATTGCTAAAAATGCAGGAATTACACCTGGTGCAATATATAAGCATTTTAAATCTAAAGAAGATATTTTTAAGGTACTTGTAAGTCCTATACTTAATCACTTATACAGAAGAAGTAAAGAATTGACAAATCAAGCGATTGAAGAAATTAAAGTAAATGGTTTACAAGCTTTTGGAGAAAAATCTGATGATAGTAATAGGGAATTATTGGAATTTATTTACCAAAACGATCCTATAGTTAATCTTCTGTTTAACTGTTCTCAGGGTACGGAATTTGAATCAATTCGTCATGATTTAGTGAATCTTGAAGTGCAGGGTGCTAAGAAATTGATCGAGGTTCTTAAAGAAAAAAAGATTGAAGTAAATGATTTGAATGATGATGAACTTCATGTTCTTTATACAATGGCATGTACACCTTTATTTGAGGTAATCACACATAGGTATTCATATAATGAAGCCTTGAATTTTATCGATATGATGGAGGCAGCAATGAATTTTGGTTGGAGGAGGATTATTAAATGAAAACATAATATAAAATTAAAAATAATAAATTTTGAAATCGGGTTAATCCCGATTTTCTGCGTTTTATGGAAAGTAAACAAAAATAAGAAAAATTTACCAGTAAAGATTATTTTGAATCAATCATATTGCAACTGGTAAATAAATATAAAAATTTAAAAGGAGGTATTCAAATGAATGAAACAAAATTAAAAACAAAAGATTTAGTTAACATCGGCATTTTTTCAGTGATTTATATGGCGTTATCCATGGCGGTAATGATTATTCCAATACTTTCACCGATACTTTGGTTATTATGGCCAGCAATGACAGGCATAATATGTAATTTTATTTACATGTTGTTGGTCTCTAAGGTGCCAAAACCAGGAACGGCTTTACTTTTGATAGCAATTACAGGGATTATATATTTTGCTATAGGAGAATGCACTTTTACAATTGTCATAACTTGCGTTATTGCAGGGGTTTTAGCAGAAATTACTAGAAAAATTTTGGGATATAAAAGTCAAAAAAGCGTAATAGTATCTTCAGGATTGATTTGCATTGGATTGATTGGCTCACCATTGCCTATGTGGTTGTTCCAAGAATCTTATATGAAATCTATTATTAAAATGGGAATGAGTCCAGAATATGTAAATAAATTACAAACTTTAATTTCAATTCCAACACTTATCGGGATGATCATTACTGCATTTATTGGAGGAGTCATTGGTGCATATATAGGTAAAGCAATGTTCAAAAAACGTTTTGAGAAAGCTGGAATTATGTAAATGGAGGGTATTGTAAGAGGCATTATAAAGCTAAATCCACTAACTGAAATCATTTTTTTGATTTCAGTTAGTATTATTAGCTTTGCAAATAATAGCTTAAAATTAGATGTTTTTATTCTTTTAATGGTTGCTATTATAGCGTTATTTATGGGACTTGTTAAAATATCTTTAAAGGCATTATCTATGTTTGTATTATTACAGGGATTGAAATATTTTGTTTTGCCGATTCTACCAGATGTCATATCAGCACATTTTGGATTATTGGTGATTCATGCTCCTAAGTTAATACCGATTTTTTTAGTTGGTCAAATTCTTGTAAAAACTAATCCTATACGAAATATTATGTATGCCTTAAAAATGATGCATTTTCCAAAAAGCCTAATTATTTCTCTAGCAATAGGCATCAGATATTTTCCATCTTTAAGAGAAGAAAAAATATTAATCTCAGATGCAATAAAAATAAGAGGCGTGACTGGATTTAAAAAGATACAATTAGGACTAATATCTTTAATAGTTACAGCTTCTAATACCGCAGATGAATTAGCTCAGGCTATTACAGTAAGAGGGATAGAAAATCCTGCAAGAAAGACCTTTATGGATGATGCAGGATTTAACATTTGGGATCTAATAATTATTCTATTATGTATTCTGATGTTCTTTAATGTAAAGTTCAAGTTATTTTTATAAGAGGTACGAAACATGATTAATATAAATGAAGCTTCATATTCCTATAAGAGAAGCTTAGAAAACCAGTTAAAGAAAATTTCAATAAAGATTAATCAAGGAGAAGTTATCTTATTATGCGGAAAATCTGGTTCTGGGAAAACAACTATAACAAAATTAATCAATGGATTGATTCCTCATTTTTTAGAGGGAAATTTATTAGGAAATATTTTTATAAATGGGATAAACACAAAACAAATGAAGATATATGAAATTTCTGAAAAAGTGGGAACAATTTTTCAAAACCCCAAAACACAGTTTTTTAATTTAGATTCAGATAGTGAACTAACATTTGGATTAGAAAATTTAGGTGAAAACCCTGATAAAATAAAAAGACAAGTTTTTAAAGTGGTACGTGATTTGGGAATTGAAAGATTAAAAAACAGAAATGTTTTTATGATGTCAGGTGGAGAAAAGCAATTACTTGCTATTGCATCTATTTATGCTACCAATCCAGATGTATATGTGTTTGATGAACCTTCTGCAAATATTGATGAGTATGGCATTGAAAGAATAAGAGAGATGCTTATAAATCTTAAAACTCAGGGCAAGACAATTATTATTTCTGAACATAGACTCTATTATTTAATGGATTTAATTGATAGAGCTATTTATTTACAAGACGGAAAAATAAAATATGTTTTTTCAAATGTGGAATTTTCTTCAATTACTGACGAATCACGAAAGAAACTGGGACTTAGAACTTTTGTAAGAAAGAAAAATGATGATTTTGCAAATCCTGTCACATTTTGTGAATCTGATGACTTTGTAGTTTCAAATTTAGAATATGAAAATAAGAAACAAAAAATTTTAGATAAGATAAATATTTCCGGAAACAAGGGAGATATTATTGCAATAACAGGTAAAAATGGTCAAGGAAAAACAACATTAATGAGAATTTTGTGTGGACTGTTGAAAGAAAACGAAGGAAAAATAAGCTATAAAGGAAGTCCCATAAAATATAAAAAACGAAGAAAACTTTGTTATATGGTTATGCAAGATGTAATTCATCAGTTTTTTTCGGAATCTGTAAGAGATGAATTTAGTTTATTTGATTCTAAAATAGATGAAAAGCAAATAGATAATATTCTAGAAAAATTAGATCTTAAAAAATTAGATAATCGTCATCCTATGTGCTTATCAGGAGGTCAAATGCAGAGACTTTCTGTAGCATTGGGGATGTTAATGGATAGAGAAATTATTATTTTGGACGAACCAACGAGTGGACTTGATTATACAAATATGCTCGAAATAAGCAAAGTCATTAAAGAATTTTCAAATAATAAAATTATATTTATTGTTACGCATGATAATGAATTGATTGATAGTACATGTAATAAATTATTGGAGATTTGTGATGGCAGAATAAAAAGATTTTATGAAAGAAGGTAAAAGATGGATATTCTAAAGGGACATAAAAGCAAGATTTTCGCAGCTGTATTCATTGCGATAGTAGGAGTAGGATTTGGTGTAATACCTTATTTTTCTGTAGCAGCCATTATTAATAACTTGGTTGCAAAAAATGCAAATTTAAATAATTATTATCCATATATTTTTGCTGTATTTTTGGGATTTTTGGCAAGTATATTATTTCATGAAATATCTACTATTATTTCTCATAATCTTGCCTACAGGATTATTGAAGATAAAAGAAAGTTATTAGCTGACAAATTAAGTAAAATTTCTATGGGAGAAGTTGAAAGAAAGAGCAGCGGACAGTGGTCTCAATTTATGGTGGAAACACTTGATAAAATGGAAAAACCGATTGCTCATGTGATTCCAGAAGTTATTGCTAATATATTCATTCCTATAGTATTGATCATAACAATTTTTATAATGGACTGGAGAATAGGAATTGCAAATTTACTTACAATTCCATTGGGATTATTGTTCTCAATGTTAATGATGCGAGGTTATGAAGAAAAATCTAAAAGATATCAAGAAGCAGCTAAAGCTATGAATACGACAATGGTTGAATATGTAAATGGTATTAAAGTTATAAAAGCATTTAATAAATCAGCATCATCATTTGGGAAATTTAGAAAGACTGTTGAAGAAAATAAGAACGCAATGCTTGATTGGTACTTGAGTGTTTGTTTTTCAATGACAGCAACTATGGAAACTATCCCGTCAACTATGGTATTCGTTTTACCAGCTTCCTTGTATTTCTTTATGAAGGGTAGTGTTGAAGTAGGGACTCTTATCATGTGTATATTGCTATCATATGCTTCATATAAACCATTAATAAAAGCTATGAGTCATATGGAAACAATAGCAAATATAAAAGTTGTATTTGAAGAAATAAAAAAGATAATGGAAATTCCTAACTTAAAAAGAGGAGAAGAAGTAAGAGACATAAAATCTTATGATGTAGAGTTTAAAGATGTTACATTTGCATATGAAGAGTCAAAGAATGTATTAAATAATATTTCGTTTAGAGCAAATGAAAATGAGTTAACTGCAATCGTTGGAAATTCAGGTAGTGGAAAGTCTACTATTACAAAACTAATCGCAGGATTTTGGAATGTTTCTAATGGAGAAATTTTAATTGGAAAAACAAATTTGAACGAATTGCCTTTAAAACAGAATATGGAGCTTGTTAGCTATGTGTCGCAAGAAAACTTTCTTTTTAATAAAACAATATTAGAAAATTTAAAGATGGCGAAGGAAGATGCGAGTATGGATGAAATTAAAGAGGCTTGTGAAAAAGCGAGTTGCTATAATTTTATAAAGAGCCTACCAAATGGATATGAAACTATTGTAGGAAAGGGAGGAGCAAATCTTTCTGGAGGAGAAAAGCAAAGAATTGCAATAGCTAGGTGTTTTTTAAAGAATAGTCCTATTGTACTACTTGATGAAGCAACAGCATATTCTGATCCTGACAATGAATCAGTTATTCAACAGTCTATTGATAAGTTAATTAAAGATAAAACAGTGATTATGGTAGCTCACAGGTTATCTACAATTGTAAATGCAAATAAAATAATTGTGGTGGATAATGGAGAAGTAATTGAAGAAGGCACTCATAAACAATTACTAGAGTTAAATGGGAGATACAAAAAAATGTGGGATGTATATACAGAATCTAAAGAAATCGAGGTGATATAAAGTGAGAGAATTGATAAAAACTTTATATGAGGTGTCAGGGTCATATTCAAATAAAATAACAAAAATGCTTATTTTTGATGTATTTAAGGGAGTATTTGAAGGAGTTTCTTTAGGTGCAATTCTATTATGTTTGACCAAAATTTGTGAAAATATATTCACGAACCAAAGCATTTTAATGAAAGATGTGTATATTGTTTTTATTATTGCAGCTATAAGTGTGGTGGGAAAAATTATATTTGGATATCTGGCTGATAAAAACAAATACATTGCTTCGTACAATTTAGGAGCAGAAAATAGATTATATATTGGTGATCGTTTAAAAAATGTAAACATGGGATATTTCAGCACAAATTCTTTAGGGAATATAGCAGGAGCATTGTCAACTGTTATAGGTGAACTTGAAACAATAGGAGTTTTTATTATTGAGCAAATGCTTGTAGGTACAATACAGACACTAATTATGGTTATTTTCATACTACCTTATGATTTTGCAACAGCTATAATTATATTGTTGACTTTGATTGTTGGAACCTTAGTAAACTTATTCACACAAAAAAGCACAGATCAACTAACAGAGAGATTGTTAGGACTTAAATTGGATTTAAGTGAAAAAATGCTTGAGTATGTAAATGGGATAGGAATAACTAAAGCATTTGGAAAAGATAAAAATACAGTCAAGGAACTAAACGAAAGTATTACAAAAAGTCGCAAAGGCTTCCTTGCTGTAGAAAAAATTTTAGTTCCAACACAGTTTTTATTCTTGTTAGTATTTAAACTTGGTATTTGTGTGATAATTTTTAGTTCTATAATAAGATATTTATCAGGGGATATTGAAGTTACTAAAGCTATTATATTAATTGTTATGAGTTTTGTTGTTTTTTCTGGATTTGAATTAGCAGGAAGTATGCAGAGTATTAAGGGTGTTGCTGTACGAAATCTTAATACTGTTATAAATTTAAGAAATTTGCCTGTAATTGAAGAAGGTGAAATGACAGAAGTAGATAAAGCAGAAATATCAATGAACAATATTTCATTTTCTTATGGAAAAGAAAATCTTTTCAATAATCTAAGTATGCTTGTTCCAGATGGGAAAACTACTGCTCTTGTTGGATTTTCAGGAAGTGGTAAAACAACACTTTGCAATTTAATGGCGAGGTTTTGGGATGTAAATTCTGGCGAAGTAAAAGTTGGAAATCTAAATATTAAACAGTACAAGTATGATGAATTGCTTTCAAATTTTAGCTTTGTTTTTCAAGACGTGTATCTTTTTGATGATACCATAAAAAACAATATTAAGTTTGGTAATCCAAATGCAACAGATGAAGAAATGATAGATATTGCCAAAAAAGCTCAGTGCCATGATTTTATTATGAAATTGCCACAAGCTTATGAAACTGTTTTGCAAGAAGGGGGTTCAAATCTATCGGGTGGTGAGCGTCAACGAATTTCTATTGCAAGAGCCATGTTAAAACCGAGTAGGTTTGTAGTTCTTGATGAGGCAACTTCAAGCGTAGATCCAGAAAATGAAAAAGAATTATTGATTGCTTTGAAAAACTTATTAAAAGGCAAAACTGTTATTGTAATTGCACACAAGCTTTCTACTGTAAAAAATGCAGATCAGATAGTTGTTTTAAAAGATGGTGTTATAAAACAAGTAGGAACACATAGTGAACTTGCATCTAAACATGGAATATATAAGGATTTTATTGAAATCAGAAAACAATCTGAAGAATGGGTAGTTTAGAAAGGTTTGATATATGAATATTAGATAGATGTAAGAAACGGGGGAGTAAGATGAAAAAGACTTTTCATATAGAAGAAAGAAATAACAAAAAATTCTTCTTGCCTTATAGTTTCTTATTATCTCAAGCAACTAAATATATCTAAAAAAAAGATAGATTCATTTCTTTTCGGAGGACTATTTACACCAAAGTGTAGAAGTCCTCCTTTTTTTATTCTCAAAAAGCAAAAACAGAGAGCATAAAAAGGAGGATTACACAATGGACAAAAAAGAATATTTCCTTTATGTCAAAGGAAAAGCCGTACCTGTAAGTGAAGAAGTCTATAAAGCCTACTGGAAGATAACAGAGCATGAAAAATATCTCCAAAGAAAAGATTTGAAGCATAATGTAATTCCATTTTCAGCACTGGATCATGATGGACACTTTGTAGAAACAATAACAGATGAAAGAATAGACTTGGAAAAAATCGTAGAAGTAAAAATGCAAATTGAAGAACTAAACAAGGCATTAGCTACACTAACAAAAGAAGAAAGAGAGTTAATAGAAGCCATCTTTTACAGGGAAGAAAGTCTAAGGTCGATCAGCAGAAAAGAGAAAGTTACACATCAAGCAATCAGTGGGAGGAGGGATAGAATTTTAGAAAAACTGAGAAAGATTTTAGAAGATAAAATCTAAAAAATGATGAAAGGTTAAATATCAAAGAAAGGTGCTTAGCCTTTCTTTAGAGAACAGAAGAATATTAGATGGAGGAACATAAAATGAAGAAGAAAAACAATTTAGAAGAAGAGAAGAACAATTAAAAAGAAAGAAGCAAGAAGAAATAGAAAATCATTATAGAAACATAAATGATATTTCAAAAGACATAAAATTCTAATAATGAAACTTTAAAAGGGATAGCAGAAATGTTATCTCTTTTTATATTGCAAGAAAGGAGTTTTGTATGAAAAAATTAGAACAAATAAGACGAGAGTCAAAAGAAATAAAAGATAAAATAGACAATACAGAAGAAAGATTAAGGCAACTAAAAAATCAAGAACAAAAGATATTAAAACAAGACATAATAAAAAGAAGAAAAGAAAGAACTCATAGGCTAATAACAAGAGGAGCAATTTTAGAAAGCCTTATAGAAAATGCAGAAGAACTAACAGATGAAGAAATAAAAATCCTACTAGAAGAAGCAACAAAGACAAAAGAATTTAAAGAAACACTAAAAATAATGAGAGGAAATTAAAAAAATAAATGAATCTGTAAATAACCAAATCTCCCTTAGATTTTCTAAGGGCGCAATTATACACCCTAAAGGGTGCTTGCGTCCTGCGGAGCCAAAACCCTGAAGCGACCAATAACCATTCGCTTTTTAAAAGTCAAGGGTAAATAAACTCGCTGAGGCTCGCCCTTGACTTTTAAAATTTGAAATGAACAAAACAATTAAGCCGACATACTGAAACAACAAAAATTAATTCAGTAGTCGGCTTTTTTTAATTCTATCATTTCAAAACGCTCATTCACAAAGTGGCTATAAAAAATCTATTAAGCCTCCACCTAAAACAACAAAAAAAGAAAGGAAGTGATAAAAATGGCAGACAGTTTTCATTTTTCAGTAAACATAATATCAAGAGGAAAAGGAAAAAGTGCAGTAGCAAGTGCAGCATATATAAGTGGAGAAAAAATAAAAAATGAATGGGACGGAGTAACCCATGACTACACCAAAAAACAAGGAGTAATTAGCAAAGAAATATTTTTGCCAGATCACGCACCAAAAGAATATAAAGACCGAAAAACCTTGTGGAACTCGGTAGAACTATTTGAGAAAAACTCTAATGCCCAACTTGCAAGAAACTTTATCATATCTTTACCAAAAGAGTTAAGCATAGAAGAAAATAAAAAGATGATAGAAGAATATGTTCAAAACAATTTTGTAAAAGAGGGAATGATAGTAGACCTAGCAATTCATGATGAAAGTAGAGAGGGAAATCAAAACATTCATGCTCATATAATGACCATAGTAAGACCAATAAACGAAGATGGAACATGGGGGCAAAAAAGTAAAAAAGAATATATCCTAGATGAAAAAGGAGAAAAGATTTTAAGCAAAAATGGAAAACCAAAGACAAGGAAAGTAGAACTAACAACCTGGAACGATAAAGGCAATGTAGAAAAATGGAGAGAAAATTTTTCAGACCTTTGCAATGAATATCTGGCAAAAAACAAAATAGAAAAAAGAGTAGACCATAGGAGTTTTAAAAGACAAGGCATAAAACAAATACCAACAATACATCTAGGAGCAAGTGCTAGTGCAATGGAAAGAAAAGGAATAAGGACAGAAAAAGGAGATATAAATCGTGAAATAAAAAAACAGAATGAACTATTAAAAAACATAGGCAATGAAATAAAGAAAATAACATCTTGGCTAGCAGGCTTCAAAGATAAGCTAAAAGAATCATACAAGGAATATAAAGACCAAAGTAAAAAGCAAATCGAAAATGAATCAGGACTCTTTAACCTCTATGAATATTTAAGCTTCTATCAAGAAATGCAAGAAAATAATAGAGATGAATTATCATTTTATGGGAAAAGAAACAAAGCAATCTATGATCTAAAAAGATATGCAAGTGGAATAAATTATCTAAGAGAAAATAAAATAAAAACCATATCAGACCTACAAGGACATATAAACACCCTAAGAAGCAAAAACTCTGAAATATATAAGACCATAAAAGAAAACAGTCAAAAGATAGAAGACCTTAATAAGTGCTTAGCCTATGCAAAGACTGTAAGAAAAACAAAAGCAACCTACCAAGACTATGAAAGCAAGAAAATACTCAAAGAAAGCTTCTACAAGAATAATCAAAAGGAAATAGACCAATATATAAGGGCAAGAAACTTAATTGAAAAAATCAGTGGAAAGAAAAATTTAAGAGAAAAAGAATGGTTAGGAGAAATTAAAAACTTAGAAGATGAAATCAGTAAATTAAATACAGAGTCAGAAAAGATAAGGGAAAGGTACAAGGAAATAAATCATATTAAATATGCAGTAGAAGTAGTAAATGAAGAATATGGTATCGACCTATCAATAGAAATTGACAAGGCAATTAAGAGGGGAGAGAAAGAAAGTATCATAGAAAAGATTAAAGAGTATAAAAAAGACAGTGATAAGTTTAATAAAAAAAGACAATTAGTCAAAGACTATTATCAAGAAAGATAAGACCTTGTAAAAATATCTTATCCAAGCTATAATATGACCAAGAAAATAAAGGCAGATCTAGGAGGTAATAGAGATGAATAAAAGGCAAGAGCTAATATATGAACTCATAAAAGCAGACGAAGATGGAACATATAAAATATATAAAAGCACAGAAGAAATAAAAGCAATGAACAATGAAGAAATACAGATTATATATTCCAACATGAAAAACTATCTATCAGACAAAAGAACACACATAAACTACTAAAGGTGGAAAAGCAAAATAAGAGCAGAAAAACAACAAAAGGTACAAAGACCTAAGTAATCTATAAAAACATCAAAATAAAGCATTCCACCACCAAGAACAATAAAATAAAAACAAGCAAAGGGAAGTATAGAAAAATTAAAACCTATACTTCCCTTTTTTTAATTCAAACAAAGGAGATAAAACATGATAAACGAAGAAATAAGCAAAGAAGTAGGTCAAGCAGCACAAACCATAATAACATACACAATAAAGGCAGCAAAAGAATCAATCAACTTAGACAAAGAAATAAGAAAAAAGATGAATGATACTTTAGAAAAAGCAAACGGAAACTTAAAAAGTCTTATGGGCGATGAAATGAAAATGAAAGACCTCTACAAAAGAGGACAACTAGAAAATATAAGCCTAGATCAAAGCGACCTCAAAGACTTAAAAAAAGAACTAAACAAACTTGGAGTAAGTTTCTCAGTAATGAAAAACAAAGAAAGCAAAAACTATGAAGTATTTTTCCAAGCCAAAGACATAAAAGTAATGGAATATGCCTTTAAGCAAGTCATAGCCAAAGAAAATAAAAAAGAAAAAGAAAGTATCCTAAAACAAATAAAGAAATACAAAGACCTATCCAAGAACAAGGATAAGACAAAAGAGAAAGTCAAAAGGAAAGTAAAAGAAAAAGTAAAACCAAACAAAAAAGATATGACCAGAGAAATCTAAAGGGAGTAACGAAAAGTTACACCCTTAAATAACTATAATAACAAGACTTCCGAAAATCGGAAATTAAGAATTTCGATTATCGAAAATCAAGAAAGGAGCAGATATGGCAACAAACAAAAGATATTATTGGATAAAATTAAAAGAGGAATTTTTCACAGACAAAATAAACAGAGGACATTGTCCTTAATTAGTCCAACCCATGTCCGACAAGAGATAGAGATAGAGAAAGATATAGAGATAGATAAAGAGAGAGAGGGAGAGATAGAAAAGATTTAACATTTTTGGTATAATCACATTAATTAAACTAAATGTGTAATGATAAAATGAGCTTGTTTACTGTAAGCTGATTGTGATAAAAAGATTAAAACTCCCACCATTGGTGCAAGAAATAGAATAAAATAAAGAATTAGATTGGAGTGATTAGAATGGATAAAAAAGATTTAGATATTATAGGAGATAGTGAATATAAAAAATTACTTTTAGATTTAAAGGAAAAAGTTAGACGTAGTCAATTAAAAGCAGCAGTAAAAGTTAATTATGAGTTGCTTGATTTGTATTGGAACTTGGGGAAAGAAATTGTTGAAAAACAAAAACAATATTCTTGGGGTGATAGTTTTCTAAAATTATTGAGTAGTGATTTAAGAAAAGAATTTCCAGACATGGGAGGATTTTCAGCCGTAAACTTAAAACACATAAGATATTGGTATAACTTTTATAATGATTACCTAATTGGGTTACAAGCTGTAACCCAATTATCGGATATTGAAAGAAGAATAAAAAGTATTCCTTGGGGACATAATCAAAGGATTATGTATAAGTGTAAAGATGTCAAAGAGGCTTTGTTTTATATAGATAAGACCATTGAAAATGGATGGAGCAGGACGGTTTTGGAACATCAGATTGATGGAGATTTATATAAAAGGGTTGGGAATGCAGTTACTAATTTTGATAATAGATTACCGGCTGTCCAATCTGAATTAGCTAAGCAAACAATAAAAGATCCATACAACTTTGATTTTCTAACAATAAGGGATAAATATGATGAAAGAGAGTTGGAAGAAGCATTAGTAAATCAAATAACTTCTTTTCTTTTGGAACTTGGGACAGGATTTTCTTACATGGGTAGGCAAGTCCATATCAAGGTTGGAGAAAGTGATTTTTATATGGACTTACTTTTCTATCATGTTAAACTACACTCCTATGTTGTAGTAGAATTAAAGACAGAAAAATTTAAGCCGGATTTTGCAGGTCAACTCAATTTCTATGTAACAGCTGTAAATAAGAATATGAAATCAAATAGTGATAATCAAACCATAGGAATACTAATTTGCAGAGATAAAGATAATGTAGTCGCTGAATATTCGCTTGAAAATATCTCACAGCCAATAGGAATAAGTAAGTATGAAATTAGCAAACTACTTGAGCAGGAATATAAAAGTAGCTTACCATCTATTGAAGAAATAGAAGAGTCTATAAAAGAATTAGATTCAGAAAAATAAAATATGAACTTACAAAAGGCGGTAGAAGTGAAAACTATCGCCTTTTTTTATTTGAAGAAAGGTAGGAGAGCATGGCAGATAAAAGAATGTTTTCACTAAAGATAGTTGATAGCGACTTATTTTTGGATATGCCACTAAGTAGTCAATGCCTATATTTTCATTTATCAATGAGGGCAGATGATGATGGTTTTGTAAATAATCCTAAGAAAATCATCAAAATTATCGGAGCGAATGAAGATGACCTAAAAATACTTATTGCCAAAGGCTTTGTGATAGTCTTTGATCAGGGAATTATCGTCATTACTCATTGGAAGATAAATAACTATATTAGAAAAGACAGATATAAGCCAACAATGTATATAGAGCAGAAACAACAGCTTTATCAAACGGAAAATGGAGCATACATTTCAGAAGAAAAAGTTGGTTGTCATCTGGTTAACCAAAGGTTGTCAAGTGGTCAACCCAGTATAGATAAGGGTAGATTAGATAAGGTTAGTATAGATAAGGGGAGAGGAGAAAAAGAAAACCAAGCAGCCCCAGTTTCTTTTTATGGAGAATTCAAAAATGTAAGGTTAAGCAAAGAAGAATATAAAAATCTTAAAGAAAAACTAAATTCACACACAGACATAATGATAAATAAACTATCAAGATACATGAAAAGCAGTGGAAAGACCTATCAAAACCACTATGCGACAATCTTAAAATGGTATGAAGAAGATAAAGAAAAACTAATACAGAAAGGTTTAAATAAAAAAATGAACTATGATGTAGGAGAATCTCTATAGATAAAAAGAGGTGGAAAGCCACTATTAAAGACTTTAAGTCTAAAAAGGTATAAAAGTATGCCAGAGATAATAAAAATGTAAATATGACACTTAAAAGGCGATTAGATTTTTAATTTTCTAATCGCCTTTATTATTGAAACAAACAGGAGGAAAAATATATGAACGAAAATAAAAATGAACAGAATACAGGAACAAAAACTATAAAGAAAATTGGTAAAGCAACCTATGAGGTTGTTGTTCACTTTAATGAAAATGCAACAGAAACAATGCAAGACAAATTAAAACGCATAATTCTTAGAGAAATGGAGAGAGAAAAACATCAAAAAGCGATAAAAAATGATTAAAAAGTCCTTGACAAGTTGTTACAGGAAAAACTGCCAAGTCAATTCTAATATCTTGTGGAGCAAGACTTGCACCTTTTGATATAAGAGAGCTTAGAGAACTAATGAGCGAAGATGAATTAGAGCTTGATAAAATTGGAGATAGAAAAACTGCTTTATTCGTAATAATATCAGATACAGATGATACCTTTAACTTTGTAGTTTCAATAATGTATTCTCAACTATTTAATCTTCTATGTGATAAGGCAGATGATGTGTATGGTGGAAGACTTCCAGTTCATGTTAGGTGTCTACTTGATGAGTTTGCAAATATAGGATTAATTCCTAAATTTGAAAAATTGATTGCAACAATTCGTTCAAGAGAAATATCGGCAAGCATAATACTGCAAGCACAATCTCAATTAAAAGCAATCTATAAAGACCATGCAGATACAATAGTTGGTAACTGCGACTCTACACTCTTTTTAGGAGGAAAAGAAAAAACAACAGTAAAAGAATTATCTGAAACCTTAGGAAAAGAAACCATAGACCTATATAACACATCAGAAACAAGATCCAATCAAAAATCTTTTGGTCTAAATTACCAAAAAACTGGCAAGGAACTTATGAGTCAAGATGAAATAACTGTAATGGATGGCGGTAAGTGTATTTATCAGTTAAGAGGAGTAAGACCTTTTCTATCTGATAAATTCGATATTACAAAGCATAAGAATTACAAGTTGTTGGAAGATTATGATAAGAAAAACTTGTTTGATGTGGAAGAGTATTTAACAAATAGAGATAAAATAAAAATAAACAGGAACAGTTTGATTACAAGATTATGAATTAAGCCTAGGATAAAAATATTTTTGGTATAATATCTATATAAACCATGGAGGTAGGCATATGAGGTCTTATGAAAGTAAGGAAGAATTAAAAAATGAGATAAAGAAAACTTTTGGAAAATATATTTCAGAGTTTGATAATATCCCAGAAGAATTAAAAGATAAAAGAGTAGATCAAGTTGATAGGACACCAGCTGAAAATCTTGCCTATCAAGTAGGTTGGACAACTTTAGTTTTGAAATGGGAAGAAGATGAAAAAAAGGGAATTGAGGTTAAAACGCCATCTGACAAATTTAAGTGGAATCAACTTGGAGAATTGTATCAATGGTTTACAGATACCTATGCTCATAAATCGTTAAAGGAATTAAAAGAACAACTATCACAGAATATAGAAGATATTTACTCTTTGATAGATAATCTTACAGAGGAAGAATTATTTAAACCACATATGAGAAAATGGGCAGATGAAGCAACAAAAACTGCAACTTGGGAAGTATATAAATTTATCCATGTAAATACAGTAGCACCATTTGGAACATTTAGGACTAAGATTAGAAAATGGAAAAAACTTAATAATTTTGTGAATGTAATTAAATAATAAGGTTGGTGCTTTAATTGAATTATGAAAAATTTAAAAAAATAATAAATAGAAAAACCTCTATAATAGTATTAGATACAAATGTAATACTTGACTTAGCTCGATATTCATTATACAGTAGCAAAAACATATTAGAAATTTTCAAGGAGTGTAAGGATTTAATATGGATTCCGAATCAAGTGTATAAAGAATTTAATAAAAATAAATATAGCGTATTCGGACAATTGAAAAAAAAGTATCAAAATTTTGAAAAAGATTTACTAAGAGTAATTGAAAGGAGTCAAAAAAATTTAGAGAGTGTCTTGATTAAATCATCTAAATATAATTATTTTGGAAGAAAAAATTTGGAGAATGATTTAAATAACAAGTTAGTTGAATTAAAACAAATAATCAAATCTTATAAAAATAGTGTTGGTATTGAATATGATGAAATAACAACAGATTCTCCTGAAATAATTAAAGATATAGATAATCTTATTTCATATTTAGAAAAAAATAATAGGATAGGTAATAGGATAAGGTTTAGTGAACAATTAAAAATTATTAGAGAGGGTGAACTTAGGTATAAATATAAAATTCCGCCTGGATATGAGGACATTAATAAAGATGGAGTTGAAAAATTTGGAGATTTATTTGTTTGGAAAGAGATATTAGATTTACCAGTTGAAAAATCAGTAAAAGATATTATTTTTATTACGAATGATATAAAAGAAGACTGGTGGAGTAAGGATAGTCAAGATAATTTAGTAGTTCACGATAAATTATTAAGTGAATTTAAAGAAAAAAATCCAAATGTAAATATTGAATTTTTAACAACAGGAATGTTTCAGAATTTCGCTTCAAAAGTATATGATAGATATGATTTTAATGTTTATGTAGATTTAAATAGAAAAGATGTGTCATATGTAGAAAGAGTAAAACAAGATATTTCTAATGATATAGTTGACAGTATTTATAATAACAACTATTATTATCTAGAATCGTATGTTATTGGAAGTGAGGGTATTGAAGAATTAGATATAAATAATTGTGAATTCAATGAGATATTAGATACTTATGAAGAGTTTACAGACGAGATTGTTAGTATAACTTATGAGCTAGAATATTTAATAAATTTAAGTTGTGTATCCTTTGATTATTGGGGACGTGATGATGATACAAAAGAAGTCATACAATCACCACCAATAGAACAAGAATTTAGTGGAAGTGTCATAGTTAATGTCACAAGATTAATTAATAAAGATGATATCGAAGAAGATTCTTTTTATATTAATAATGATAAAGAATATACAGATATTGAAATAATTGAAATTCAGATAGATCAAGATTCTATAAACAAAAATGAAGAAGACTACGATGACTCTTATTTAGAAGAGGAGAATTACAATAATGATTATGCATTTATTTGCTCTAAATGTGGAAAGGGATTTAAGGATAGGCGAGAAGATGTAGGTGGTATTTGTCGAGATTGTTCATTTAATGATTAATAATATAGGATATTTTATTAAAGCAGTAATTATAAAGTTTACTGCTTTTTTTATACTCAAAATTAGGAGGTTAAGATGTTAAGGATAAGAGCTCCTACTTAGAACAATTTAATAAGGAATAATGTATAGCGATTGGAAATAAATAGATCCAGTCGCTTTTTTAATTGAAATTTATAGATTAAGGAGAAGAAATTAATGGATAGAGAAATGATAAATATTAATGCAAATTTAGTTAAGGAAGCTGAATTTTCAGAATTTGAAAAAGATGGAGAAAGTGTTCAAGTAGCTAATTTTGCTCTTGTAAAAAAATATGGAAAAGGCAAAGAATATACAAATTGCTCAGTATATGGAGAAAAGGTAGAAATTGCAAAAGAATTTGAAAAAGGAGATCTGATCCATGTCTTTGGATATTTCAAAGAAAACAAAAAAGGAGATAAGGTCTACAAGAATTTTATAGTTAAATCACTAAACAAAATAGAAAATAAGAAAGAAAACGAGGAGGAATAATATGGAATTTTTTACAGCTGGAGTTGGAGTTTTAAAAACACTTGTAACTGCAATTGGTGCAGGTTTAGGAGCATGGGGAGTTATTAACTTAATGGAAGGTTATGGTAATGATAACCCTGGTGCTAAATCTCAAGGTATTAAGCAGCTTATGGCTGGTGGAGGAATTGTGCTAATCGGTATCAAATTAATTCCACTACTTGCAAATGCTTTAAAATAGGAGAAAGTCTATGTTTGGTATCTTTGACAAGCTAACTGAATTTTTTAAGGATATGCTACTCGGAGGTATCAAAGCAAATCTTGAGTCCATGTTCTTAGATATAAATGACAAGGTAGGAGTTATTGCAACTGATGTTGGTAAAACACCTATGGGTTGGAATGGAGAAGTATATAACTTTATAAAAAACATTAATGATAATGTGATTGTTCCAATAGCAGGTCTTATCATAACAGCAGTTTTATGTATTGAACTCATAAATATGGTTATGCAAAAGAATAATATGCACGATACAGATACTTTTGAGTTTTTCAAATACATTATAAAGATGTTTATAGCAGTCTACCTTGCAAGCCATGCCTTTGAATTTTCAATGGCAGTCTTTGATGTGGCACAAAATCTTGTAAACAAAGCGGCAGGGGTAATCACTACTTCTGCCACTGTTTCAGGAGATCAAATAGTTGCTATGGTTGATACATTAAAAGAAAAAGATGTTGGTGCATTAATAATGATATTAGTTGAAACAAGCCTTGTAAGGATTGCAATTCAATGTATATCTTTAACTATTACCTTAATAGTATATGGGCGTATGTTTGAAATATATGTCTACTCATCAGTATCATCCATACCATTTGCTACTATGGGAAATAAAGAATGGGGTCAGATTGGAACAAATTATATCAAGGGACTTTTTGCCTTGGGACTACAAGGTTTGTTTTTGATGGTATGTTTAGGTATCTACACCGTTTTAATAAGAACGGTACAGATTACAGATATTCACGCAAGCTTGTTTAGTATATTAGGATATGCTCTACTACTTGGACTTATGATGTTTAAGAGTGGAACAGTTGCGAAAAGTATTATGAATACGCACTAGGAGGAATAAATGTTAAAAAAGAAAAATTGTGCTTTATTAGGACTTGGAATTTTATTGGGAGGAACTTATGAAATTTTAAAAGAGAAAAAAAGAAATGAAGAAATTAGAAACTTAAAGAAGAGAATAAATAGACTCGGAAGGTGTCACAATGAATTTGTTATGTATCAAGGAGAATACAATGACAGAAATGAAGAAAAACAAGAAGAATTAGAAGAAAGAATTAGCTACCTAGAAGAGGAAACAACATCTAATTATGACCATATACTTGAACTTTCCAAAGAAGAAGTAGAGGGAGATTAAAATGGCATATGTACCAATACCAAAAGATTTGGACAAGATTAAAACAAAAGTTGCCTTTAACTTAACTAAAAGACAACTTATAGGTTTTTCTGTGGCAGGATTAATTGGCATACCAACCTATCTATTTATGAAGAAATATCTACCTAATGATGTTTCTATCATTGTAATGCTAATAGTAACCCTGCCAATCTTTTTTATAACCTTATATGAAAAAGACACCTTAACTTTTGAAAAGTATTTTAAATTTTTCTATCTTCATAAGTTTTATCAACCAACTAAGAGAATAAGAAAGGAGGCATACCTTGAAGCAAAGAAAAAAGCAAATCAGCGACTTAAATCTAAGGGAAAAACAATTAAAAAAAGACCGAAAGGAAGTAAGAAGGCTAAAAACAAAGAAAGATCCAACAAATAGTCTTCTAAGTGTTCTTTTAAAGAAAGAGAAAAAGAGATTTACTGTTGAGGATACTATTCCATATATAAGAATGTTACCAGAGGGCATATGCCAGTTAGATGAAAAAAATTATTCAAAGACAATTTCATTTCAAGATATAAATTACCAGTTGGCATTGGAAGAAGATAGAGATTTAATCTTTAACCAATTTGCCAACTTTTTAAATTCTTTTGATCCAAGTGTCCACATTGAACTTTCATATGTAAATCAACTAGGAAGAAATAAAGACCTACAAGATGCAATTAAAATTGCTGATAAGGGAGACTTCTATGACGAGGTAAGAAAAGAGTTTAGGGAAATGTTAAAGCTTCAACTTGCAAAGGGCAATAACGGACTTAAAAAGATGAAATATATAACATTTACCACAGAAGCCGATAACCTAGAGCAAGCAAGAGCAAAGTTAAATAGACTTGAAGTAGATATTTTATCTAACTTTAAATCTATGGGAGTAAGAGCAGAGAGTCTTGATGGCGAAGAAAGACTAAGACTTGTTCACGATATGTTAAATCCGGACAAGAACTTTGATTTTTCATATAAAGATTTGAAGAAGAAAGAGTCTACAAAATCGCATATAACTCCCAATATCTTTAATTTTGCACCAGCAAATAATTTTAAATTTGAGAAATTCATTGGAGCGGTAAGCCATTTTCAAATACTTGCAAGTGAGTTATCAGACAGAATGTTATCTGAGTTTTTAGATATTGATGACAATATTTATGTGGCTTTTCATATAGATGTAGTTGAACAAGCAGAAGCTATTAAACTCATTAAGAGAAAGAATACAGACCTAGACAGAATGAAAATTGAAGAACAAAAGAAAGCAGTGCGTGCTGGATATGATATGGATATTATTCCTTCAGATATAAACACTTTTGGGGCGGATGTTAAGTCTATGTTATCTGACTTACAAAATAGAGATGAAAGGCTCTTTGTAGTTAGCATAGTAATGATGAATTTTGCTAGGACTAATCAAAAATTAGAAAACACTATTGCTCAAATTTCATCAATTGCAAATAGACACAATTGTCAGGTAAAAAGATTATCTCATCAACAAGAACAAGGACTTGTTTCTGCCTTACCTCTAGGAGTTAACCAAATCGAAATAAAAAGATTTTTAACTTCATCATCAACGGCAGTCTTTATGCCTTTTACAACAGAAGAATTATTTATTGATTCAGCAAATTCTTTGTATTATGGCTTAAACGCTCTTAGCCAAAACTTGATTATGGCAGATAGGAAGAAACTAAAGAACCCTAACGGACTAATATTAGGTACACCAGGTTCTGGTAAATCTTTCTCAGCAAAGAGAGAGATGGCAAATGCAATTCTTGTAACAGACGATGATGTAATTATTTGTGATCCTGAGGGAGAGTATTCAAACCTTGTAAAACAGTTTAATGGAGAAGTCATTAAAGTTTCAGCAAAATCAAAGGACTACCTAAATCCACTAGATATTAATATGAACTATGGAGATGGTGACGCACCTTTAAAGGATAAGGCAAATTTCATAATGTCTATGCTTGAACTTGTAGTAGGAGGATCTGGTCTTACTGCTGCAGAAAAATCTGTTATAGATAGGTGCTTACCAAAGATATATCAAAAATATTTTGAGGACCCTAAACCAGAAAATATGCCAATATTAGGAGATTTATACGATATGCTCCTATCTCAAGAAGAGGGAGTTGGTAGGAAACTAGCAACAGAAATGGAAATTTATGTTAAGGGAAGTCTTAATGTATTTAATAATAGGTCAAATGTTGATCTAAATAGGCAACTGCTCTGTTTTGATATAAAAGAGCTAGGAACACAACTTAAAAAAATAGGTATGCTTGTAATTCAAGACCAGGTTTGGAACAAGGTTTCCCTAAATAGAGGAAGTAAGTCTACAAGATACTATATAGATGAGTTCCACCTTTTATTAAAAGACCCACAAACTGCTTCATATTCAGTAGAAATCTGGAAAAGATTTAGAAAATGGGGCGGTATTCCAACAGGTATAACTCAAAACGTAAAAGACCTTTTAACAAGTCAGGAAATTGAAAATATCTTTGATAATACAGACTTTGTTCTAATGTTAAATCAAGCATCTGGAGATAGGGATATTCTTGCTAAGAAATTAAAAATATCGCCTTATCAGTTAAACTATATTACTAATTCAAACGCAGGTGAGGGACTATTATTCTTTGGAAATACCATTGTTCCCTTTATAGATAAATTCCCTAAAGACACCATGCTATATAAGCTAATGACAACAAAACCAGAAGAAGCTAAGTAGGTGTGATATGGATAAAAAACTAAAAAAAGATTTTCAAAAGAAAATTATACGAAATAGGGACGCTCCTGAAAAAAACATGGATAGTAAACTTGTTCATTCAGATGATTATACCAATAAGATTATTAAGACTAAGGATAGGTTCGGAGATAAAATTTCAGAAAAAGAATCTAAACTTATCCATGAGAATGTATTAGTTAAAGATCAAAAACAAGATAAACTAAAAGATTTTCAGAAGTCTAAAAACAAGGAAAGAATTAGAAAAGAAGTTTTAGATAATAAGAATAAGGCTGGAGAAACAAAACAAGCTAATCTTGAAATAAGGGCAGATGAAAGCTTTAAACTTGATGAAGATTTAGATGTAGACTTCAAAAAGGTGAATTTTGATAGTGAAAACAGTAGAAATATTAATTCTAATAAATTAACAACAGATGATATTTCAGCTAAGGTTCAACCAAAAAGCAATAAGAAGACATCAAGTAAAATACAAGTTCTTAAAAATTATGAGGATAAACTTATCCATAGTAAGGATAAATTCCAAGACAAAATTAACGAGAAAGAGTCTAAGCGAATCCACACAAGCGAAGATAAACCTATTGAAGCAAGGAAGAGCAAGAGAATATATAGAAAAGATAAGCTTGTTAAAGATGAAGTAAGTAAGAACGAAAGTAATACTAATATCGATAAAAAGCAAAAGCAGAAACTTTATCAAGAAAAGAAGTTTAGAGATAAGGAAAAAATTTCTAAAGAGATAGATAAAGAAAATAAGCTAAGCGAAATTGATACAGATAAGACTTTTGACAATTCTGAGCTTAAAGACAATAATCAAGAATTTATAAAAGATGAAAAGGAAACAAGCCTTAAACTTTCAGAACAAAAGAAAGTTAATAAAAAGAAGACTTACTACAAGAGAAAAAATTATGAAAGTGATAAATTCACTCTAAAGAAAATTGATAAATTAAAAAATGAATCTAAGAAAGTTACAACGAAAGATTCTAAGAAAGCACAAGATGTTAAAGATTTTATATCAGATAAAAAGATTGGAGAGCTTGAAAAGTCTAAAAGCAAGCTAAAGGATAATATTTTAAAGAATAAAACTAAAGGAAGTCTATCTTCTGGGGTTTTATTATCTGGAGCTAAGTCATCAGAGTTAGTGAGAGATTATCTAAGTTCAGGATCTGACAATACTGGTGTAGAATCTGGAGAAAAAGTCGCTAATGTAAGCTCTAAACTCCAGCATGGAATAAGGAAGTATAAGTTAGACAAAAAGAAAAAGTCCTTAAAAAAGCTATCTAAACTTGATAAAAAAATAAAAAAGAGAAAAAGCAAGTTGGAGTTTAAAAGTGGCTTGGAAGATTTAAAAAAGTCAGATGCCTATATAAAGAAAAATAGATTTAAGAAGTTTTACCAGAGAAAACAAATGAAAAGCATGATAGCTAAAAAGCACGAAACCAGACTTGTGGATAGAGTTAAAAAAGCTATTTTAAGTTTAGGTAAGGCTTCTAAAGAGCTAATCGTAAGAAAAAGTAAGATGGTTCTATTTCTAGTAATAGGAATAGGTCTTATGCTATCAATCATGATTGGTGGTGGAAGTGTTGGTATGAGTGGATTAAGTAACTCTGTTAACTCAGTAATGACAACAACATACCTATCACAAGATACAGTTCTAAGTGAAGTTAATCAAGAATTTTCATCAATGGAGTATGACCTACAATCACAAATCGAAAGTGTAAAGACAAGTCACCCTGGATATGACGAATATATCATAAACAAAGAAGGAGAAATTGGTCATAATACCCATGAACTTTTATCCTATATAACTTCAAGATGTGGAGAAGTAAAATCAGCATCTGAAGTAAAAGGAATTTTAAAAGATCTTTTCGATAAGATGTATAAGCTTGATTTTAAGGAAGAAATTGAAATTAGAACAAGAACAGTAGCAAGAACAAGATATGATAGTCGTGGTAATCCTTATACTAGCTATGAAAAAGAAGAGTACGAATATAAAAAGTTAATTGTAACTTTAAAGAAAAAAGAAATGGATGAAGTTGTTAGGGAAATATTTAAAGATTATCCAGACAATGTAGTTCATTATGAAGCTCTTCTTGAAGCTAAGGGGAATATGGGTGATGTTTTTGGATCAGGTAATGGGGACTTAGGAGAAATAGTAGATAATCCAAACTTTGGAAATCCTGGTCTTGCTTTTGATTCAGCTACTGCCAAGGCTCTTTTTAATGAAGCAGAAAAACATATAGGCAAAAGATATGTGTTTGGAGCAAGTGGACCATCTAACTTTGACTGCTCAGGATTTGTATGTTGGTCATTTACAAAGTCAGGAGTAAAAAGAATGCCAAGAACAACTGCATGGAGAATATACAAAGACTATTGTAATCCAGTAAGTCCAAGTGAAGCTCAACCTGGAGATATTATATTTTTCCATTCAACATATAACAGTGGAACACCAATATCTCACGTGGGAATATACGCAGGTAACGGAATGATGATTCACGCAGGAGATCCAATTCAATACACATCAATAAATTCAAAATATTGGAAATCACACTTTTATGGTTTTGGAAGACCAAGATAGAAGGGAGATATTATGTGAACAGAAAACTTATTAGTATTAGAAACAAAAAGAAAAAAATAGAAGAGAAATTGAAAGATTTAAATGCAAAATACAAGGAAATTTGCGATGAAGAAATACAAGTTGAAAATGAAGAAATAATTGTAACTCTTAGGAGGAACAATATTAGCTTGGAAGAATTAATGGAGAAAATCAATGATAGAAAAAGAGAAGAAAAATTAAAAGAAAAGGAGAACATTCATAATGAAGAAATTTAATACGAACACACTAAGAGCCTTTTTTATGGCTCTTTTATTAGTTTTAACATCAACCTCAACTACTAATGTACTAGCTAAAGCTGATGATACAGATGGTAGTAAAAAAGTGATAGAAAGTTCAATAAGTAAAATTAGTGATTTAGAAAATCAGATCAAAGACTTAAATGATAAGAAACAAGAAGACCAATCAAAAATAGATGAGTTAAAGGGAAAGTTAGAATCTTGCAAAGATAATGGAGAGAAACTGAAACAAGAAAAAGCTAAGCTAGAAGAAGAGATTAGAGATAAAGATAATAAGATTGCTCAATTGAATAAAGAAATTGAGGAACTTAAAAATTCTAACAATGATGAACTAATAGCAGAAATTACTCAGCTTAAAGATGAATTAAAAAGATTACAAGATGAAAATGTAAAACTAAAAGAAGATTATTCATCTACAAAATGGGAGTTAGAAGCTGAGAAAGAGAATACCGATAAAAACGAAAATAAAATCAAAGAAATGCAAGAAAATCTTGAGTCTTTAGAAGAGGAACTTGCAAAGAAGACTAAAGAAATTGAGGATAAAGATAATAAAATTAAGGGGTTGGAAAAAGCTCTTGATGAAAAAGATAATAAGATAAAAGAATTAGAGTCTAAAAAGAAAGAAACAGAAAATTCTAAGTCAGAATGCTTTAAGAAGATTGAAGAGCTTCAAAAGGCTATTGATAGTTTAAAAGAATCTTCTGAAAATACAAAAAAAGAATTAGAAGAGAAAATTAAAGAACTAGAAGAAAAACAAAAAGCTTCTGAAGAAGAAATTAAAAAGCTAAAAGAAGAATTAGATAAGAAAATTGAAGAAGCAAAGAAGTTAATCGAGGAAGCAAATAAAAAAGCTAAAGAAGAACTTGAAAAGCAAGCTAAAGATGAAAAAGAAAAAAATATAAACCAAGACTTATCTAAGAAATTAGATGAACTTCTAAAACTCCAAAAAGAAAATAAAGAGAAGAAAGAAGATAATAAATCTCAAGATAAAAAATGGGACGAACTATTGAAAGCTGATGACAAGAACATTCTAAATCAAATTGATCTTAACAAGATGAAAAAGCAAGAGGAACAACAAGGTAAAAAACAAGTTAAAAATGAAAAAGAATTTGCAGTTTTCCAAGTAGACAAAAACTTTTATAACATTATTAACAAAGATGGTAAGACAACAGTCTATATGGATGTAAAAACTTATGTGGATCAAGGAAGAACTATGATTCCAGTTAGATATATTGCCTATACTCTAGGTTTTAATGTTGAGTATGACAACTCTACTCGTGAAGCCATTTTCTCAAATAAAGAGAATAATATCCTGGCTAAAAAGACATTAAGACTAAATATTGATACTGGTGTTATGAAAGATTCAGATGGAAAGGTCTACAATTCAGATGTTAAGCCAGTTATTATAAATGGAAGAATTCATGCTTCAATTTCAAACATTGCAAAAGCTTTTGGAGCTAGTCATGGGGATATTAAAGATGGTAAAAACCAAACAATAGAATGGGACAATACTAGAAAAGCAGTCTATGTATTTAAAAATGTAAAATAAGAAAGGATAGAAAAATGAATAAGAGCATTAAACGAGGAGTAGCCATAGCGTTACTCCTTTTTACATTTACAGTACCAGCAACTACATTTGCGATGACAAATGAAGGACAAATAGAAAGTCAAAATGAATCAATCTATGAACCACAAAAAGAAGAATTTGAACAAATGTTGAAAGATGATGTTTTTACACCATCAAAAGAAGAAATTCCTTATCAAGATGTTCCAAGAATACCAGGAAATACAAGTGAAACAAATAAGCCTTCAAATAATCCTCCTAAGAAAACACCGCTTGTAAAAGGTGGTAATACAAAGGCAGTAAATAATCTTGCGACACAGGAAAATAAGGCAAGAGGTTCAGTAATTGAAAATGTAGATAGGAATGGAAAAGATATTACACCAAGTGGAGACACAGAAAAAGATAAAGAAAATCCAGTAGATGTAAGACAATTTTTAACATTTCAAACTAAAAGTGGAAAAACTATGCATCTAATAGTGGATCACTCATCAAATCAAGATAATGTAAGGTTATTGACAGAAGTAGGAGAGCAAGACCTACTTAATATGATTGAATCAGAAAATAAAAACACTATAAAGGTTGAAGAGCCTAAGAAAGAAGAAGTGAAAAAAGAAGAGCCCAAGGCTGTTCCAGTAAAAGAAGAAAAGAAAAGTGGAATAGGTTCATTTCTAATTGTTTCACTTGTAATTGGAGGAGTAGTAGGAGCAGGATACTATTTTAAGGTAGTTAAAGCAAAAGAAGATAGAATGTTGGAAGACTTTGAAGAAGATGATGAGGATTATATTAGTGAGTCAGAAGATGAATCTGACAATGAAGAAAGTCATGAAGAGTCTTTAGATGAAGATGATGAACTATTATAAGGATATGAAAATTTAATCTAAATTGATTATTTCTCCCGAATATGATACAATATTCGGGAGAAAGGTGGTGCAAAATGAATTCCTATTTAGATCAAATAAAAAATAGAATTAATGATTTTGATAGCAGAAAAGTTTTTATAAACAATGATTTCTTAGATATAGCAGGAAATGAAACTGTTCGTAGAACTTTAAATCAACTAGTTAGTGAAAATAAAATAAAAAGAGTAATTAATGGATTCTATTATAATCCAATATACAGTGAATTAATTGGAGAGTATGAAGCAGTATCAATTCACGAATTAGCACTTGCTATAGCAAGAAAATACAATTGGAATATTGCACCATTTAATAGCACAGCCTTAAACCTATTAGGACTTTCAACACAAGTACCAACTCACTATAAATATATATCTAGTGGCAGATATAAAGAATATAAAATTGGAGATACGGTTTTAGAATTTAAAAAAGTAAATCCAGGAGAAATTGCTAATATGTCTTTGAAGACAGCGACTATAATTCAAGCAATTAAGTCTTTGGGTAAAGAAAATATAACAAGCGAAGTTATGCAAAAGATAAGAGAAAACTTAACTGAAAAAGAAAGAATAGACTTAATGAACGAATCAAAATCAGTGCCAGCATGGATATATGAAGTGATAAGGGAAATTTGTGAGGGTCAAAATGAATAAGTTTTATATAGAAAACAAGGACGATTTAAGAGTTTTAATAGTCAATACTGCAAGAAAGAAAAATATATCTGAAGCAGTCATTGAAAAAGACTATTGGGTTACTTTTATCTTAGACTATCTATTTAATGAAAATAAATGGAAAGAATATTTAACCTTTAAGGGTGGAACATCACTTTCAAAGTGTTTTGGACTTATAGAAAGATTTTCTGAAGATATAGATCTAATCTTAGATTGGCGAGTATTAGGCTATGAAGAAAAAGAACCATGGATTGAAAGGTCAAATACCAAACAGGATAAATTCAATAAAGAAGTTAATGAAAAGACAGAAATATTTTTAAAAGATGAATTATTAAAAGTCTTAGAACAAGATTTAAAGAACTTAGGTTTTGAATTTTCTATAGATAGTATAGATCCACAAACAATTCTATGTAAATATCCTAAAATTTTTGAATCTAATTATTTGACACAAAATATAAGACTTGAAATAGGAAGTCTTGCAGCATGGACACCTGCAATTGAAGTGGGAATCTTGCCGATAATTGGAGAAGCTTATCCAAATGTATTTAAAGAAAAAACTTGCATAAGAACAGTATCAGCAGAGAGAACCTTTTGGGAAAAAGCAACAATTTTACACCACGAAGCAAATAGACCAGAATCTTCTCCTATGCCACATAGGTATGCAAGACACTTTTATGACTTATATAAAATAGCAAATTCAGATTTCAAAGACAGAGCCTTAGAGGATAAGGAGTTATTAAAGAAAGTAACTGAATTCAAAATGAAGTTTTATCCTAGGAAGTGGGCAAGGTATGAAGAAGCATTAGATGGTAGATTAAAATTAGTCCCAAGAAAATACCGATTTTCTGAAATAGAAAAAGATTATAAGGCTATGTCAGAAATGATATATGGAGAATATCCAAAATTTGAAGAGATTATAAAAGTTCTTCAAGAACTAGAAAAAGAAATTAATAAGTAATAGAATTCTCCCGAAAATAATACGATATTCGGGAGAAATATTTTGAGCGAGAGAGAAATCTTTCGCTCTTTTTTTTATTTATGGAGGTATTAATGAAGTTAGTAATAGCAGAAAAGCCAAGTGTAGCAGTTACAATTGCAAAAGTAATTGGAGCAAGAACAAGAAAAAACGGATATTATGAGGGGAATGGATACATTGTTTCTTGGTGTGTAGGTCATTTAATTCAAATGGCAAGTCCCGATAAGATAGACGAAAAATGGAAGAAATGGACAATAGAAAATCTTCCTATAATTCCAGAAGAATATATTTATGAAGTATCTAAAAACACTAAAAAACAATATGGAGTTTTAAAGAAACTTTTAAATGATAAGAACATCGACACAGTTATAAATGCTTGTGATGCTGGAAGAGAGGGAGAGCTTATTTTTAAGCTTGTATATAATCAAGCTAAATGTAAAAAGAAGATTCAAAGACTTTGGATATCTTCAATGGAAAACAAAGCTATTGAAGATGGATTTAGAAATCTTAAAGACGGAGAAAACTTTGAAGACTTATATAGATCAGCAAGTGCAAGAGCCATTGCAGATTGGCTTGTAGGAATGAATTTAAGTAGGCTTTATTCTTGCATTTACAAGGAAACATATTCTGTTGGTAGAGTACAAACACCAACTCTATATTTAATAGCTAAAAGAGATAGCGAAATAAACCTATTTAAGAAGCAAAAATATTATACGGTAGACCTATCTTATGGAGAATTAAAACTTGTATCAGATAGGATTGATAAAATTGAAGTTGCAGAGCAACTATTAAATCTACTAGAAGATGAAATAGTTATTACAGAGGTAGAAGATAAAGAAATAAGTACAAAACCAGATAAGCCTTATGATCTCACTACCTTACAAAGAGAAGCAAATAAATATTTTGGGTATTCAGCAAATGATACTTTAAATCTAGCACAAGGTTTGTATGAAAAAAAGCTAATCACATACCCAAGAACAGATAGCAGGTATTTAACTGAAGATATGGTTAATACTATAAAAGATTTATTAGAAGGACTTGAAGAAGATTTTAAAATCAACGAATCAAACTTTAAGTCTATTTTTAATTCATCTAAGGTTACAGACCACTATGCAATTATTCCTACTATATCAGGTATTGGAAAAGCCAAAGATTTATCTGATAAAGAAAGCAAAATCTATAATTTAATTAAGGATAAATTACTTGCTTCATGTTCGGATAACTTAAAGGAATCTAGTAGAAAAATCAGATATGAATATGACAAGTTTAACTTTAATGCAAGTGGCAAGACTGTAATCGATGAAGGTTATACAAAGTATCTAAAGACCTATGGAAAGAAAAGACAAGAAAATGAATTACCAGATGTAAAGACTGGAGATAAAATTAAGCTAACTTCTAAAAATATATCGGAGAAATTTACCAAAGCTCCAAGTCATTATAATGAAGATACACTTTTAAAGGCTATGGAGAATGCAGGGATTGAATCACTAGATAAAGATGTAGAAGTAGAAAGGAAAGGCTTAGGAACACCAGCTACAAGAGCAGGAATTATTGAAAATCTTATCCATAAGGATCTCATAAGAAGAGATAAGAAAAATTTACTTGTAACAGAAAAAGGCAATAGACTTGTATCGATTGTAGAGGATAAGTTTAAATCAGCAGAAACAACATCTGAATGGGAAATGAAACTTGCAAAGATTAGCTCTGGCGAAGTAGATAAAGAAGACTTTTTAAGAGAGATCGAAGTTAGTATAAGGGAGCTTGTAGACAGGTACAAGAATAATCTAAATGAATAAGGTAAAAATATTAGAGCTTTTCGGTGGCATAGGTGCTATTAGAAAGGCTTTTATTAATTTAAAGATACCTTATGAAGTTGTTGATTATGTAGAAATAGATAAGGCTTGTGTTAAATCATACAACGCACTTTATGGAGAAAGTTATAAGCCAAAATCAGTAGTAGGATATAAAGCTCCTAATGAGAAGATAGACTTAATTATGCATGGAAGTCCTTGCCAAGACTTTTCAAGAATAGGAAAAAAGCAAGGAGGAGTAAAGAATTCAGGAACTAGATCAAGCTTACTATTTGAAACAATTAGAATAATTAAAGAAATGAAAGAAAAACCTAAATGGATAATTTGGGAAAATGTAAAGGGAGTCCTTGATAGAAATATGAGGGATTCCTTTTTTATTTATCTAAAGGAGCTAGAAAATCTTGGATATGAAAGCAAATACGAAATCTTAAATGCAATGGATTTTGGGATACCTCAAAAAAGAGAGAGGATATTTGTTGTTTCATGTCTTGGAGCAAATAACTTTTCTTTTAATAAATTGGAGAGGAAAGAAACAAGACCACTAAGTGATTTTTTAGAAAAGGATGTAAGTGAACTTTATACAATGACCCAACCTTATATGCTGAAATTTTTAAATAAAGGCATAGATAATAGTTTTAGAGGGCGACTCAAAGTGATTAAAGATTTTACTTATACTATTTCTACAAAACAGATGAGAGTACCTAATTCTGGAATAATAGAGGTTGGAAATAATCAGTATAGGTATTTAACAGAAAGAGAATGTTTAAGACTCATGGGTTTTGATGACGGTGATATAGACAAATTAGAGAAAGTACATCCAAGAAGAAAAAATTGCACTTCAAGTAAACTTTATAAGCAGGCCGGCAATTCTATTGTGATTGATGTTTTAATGGCTATTATAAAAGAAATTCATAGAATGGAGGTATAAAATGCAAGTAAATGATTTTAAGAATATACAAGAAGCAATAAAGTATGAAGTTTTGCAAGATGAAAAAGAATATTTAAAACTCTTAAAAGTTATAGGCAATAATCAGAAATATGATTTTTCTAGCCAGTTAAGTATATATAACAAAGAACCTGAAGCTAGAGCTTGTGCGACTTTTGATATGTGGAAAAAATATTTTGGAAGAGTTGTTATGAGAGGTCAAAAGGGTATTCCAATTTTAGTTGGAAGTGATGTAAATCAAAGAATTTCATACATTTTTGATATTAGTCAAACCACATCAATGGATAGGAATATTAATGAGGTTAGCTTATGGCAGTTTGACCACGAAAACCATAAGGAGGCTTTAAAAGAAATAATAAGAGATTCTTCATTTGAAGCTAGTGATTCACTTAATGAAAATATATTTTCTTTAAGTCGAATTTATGGAGATGAATATATTAATTTGGCTCTTGCTGATTTAAGGATAGATATAGAGGATAGACTTAGTTTTGAAAAGTTTATGAGAGACTCAATATCCTATGCAGTAGCTAATAGGTTTAATACAGTCTATCCTATGGATATGGAAAATTTAAAAAATAATTTTTCTAGGATTAATACTATTTCTTTAGAACAGATAGGTCTTGTAATATCAAGGGTTAGCGAAGATATTATAGATAGCACAATAGAAAAATCTAAGGGAATGGATCGTGCTAGGCTGCTGACAGAAAGGGTCGCTGCCGACTATAATAGAGATATAGAAAATATAAATGAAGATAGAGGAGGTCAAGATGATTTATATAGACGAGATGATAGGTCAAGAAGTAGAGATGGACGAGTTTTCACAGATGGAAGCGACAGAGGAAATAGCGATGAAGATCGAAGAGAAAACCTTGGACATGATGGAGAAGGATCTGGAATTTATGGAGAGATTTCCGAATCCAACATACGCAGTTCTAAGACTGTCTTACCTGGTAGGGAGCGAGGACATGGAGAACTGGAAGAAACTTCAGGAAATGTACGAGGAGAAAACACTTTTGAACCATCTGAAGGAAATCCAGAATCAGGCAGTGGACTTTATCAAGATAGAGAAAGTCAAAATGATGAAAGCACAAGGATTGACAGAGAAGATGATGAGAGAGAATCCAGAGGAATACCAAGGACAGATGAACAACTTGATGGCAACAGTGAAGAGAATGGCAATCAAGGAATACGTGGAAGCCTAGAAAATGAAATAAGCCAAGAAAAGGAAGCTGATGAAGCTTCTTTTTTTGATGACAAAAACACTGAAAATAGAAAAGATTACTGGATTGTAGAATTTAATGAAAACCACGAATTAGTTCCCGATTATAGTGGGCAGATAGTAACTAAAGATTTAATTAATGTCCTAAGACAAAAGGATATTGATGTTAAAGACCATAATCAAACTCTTGGAGAAAATGAATTTGGAGAAATGACTGATGATTATATCGGATATTTCAAATTCTATTTTGACCACTATGTAGATGGCGAAGTTGTCGAGCATTATAGGATTGACCTTGGTGATGGTGAAGAAGTAAATGAGCGTGAATTTTCATATTTAGAAGAGCAAGTTGCACTAAGTGAGGAAAAATTTTCACAAGAAGAAGTTAAGGAAAAGATAGAGCCTAAATTTAAGATAGGCGATCAGGTTAGATATAAGGATAAGGACTTTACCATTACAGATTTTGATGAACTAAGTGGAGGACTTAAAACTGTAACCATTAGAGATAATATGGAATATATGGGAGGTATGATTAGGGGTTCGGAAGTAATTCCATATAGAAATGATTCATACCTTGAAGAAATCTTTGAAAATCTAAGTCAAACACCAGAAAAACTAGCAGTAAAAGTTGGAAAAGAATTTATTCTAGAAGATGAGAATATCTTTGATGGAATTAACTTAATTGAAACAGGAACTAAAGTAGAAGTTAATGGAGAAGAAATTCCCTTATATAAGGGTGAAACATTTGAAGAAAGTAGCAAGATTGATGACCTTTTAGATAGTGGAAATTATGAGATATACAAATTATCTGAGCATGAAAATCAAATTGAAAGACAAGTAGAGCAAGAAAGCTTTATAGATAACCACAATTTTGAAATTGACCAAGTGATGGATAGGTATAATGTCCCAAGAGAAGCAGCCGAAAATTTATTGAGGGGAAAAGAAGATTTAAAGAATCTAGGCTATGAACCTAATAAGGAAAGACTAAGTTTTGCTAGAAATTATGATTTAAAAAATCATATCTACTCAGAATACCTAACACCATCAGAAAAGTTAGATAAAAATATCAAAGCTATTAAAATGCTAAAAAGACTTGAAAATGAAAATAGGAGTCCAAGAGAGTATGAACAAGCCTATCTTGCTGATTATCTAGGTTGGGGTGGTCTTTCCGATGTCTTTGATGAAGAAAAAGGAGGACAATGGTTTGAAGCAAGAAATATTTTAAAAGAAAATCTAACAAATGAAGAGTATTTAAATGCTAAAGAGTCTACTTTAACATCGTTTTATACACCTAGAGAGGTAATGGATGGAATATATAAGACTCTAACAGATATGGGTTTTAAGATTGGGAATATCCTTGAGCCATCTGCAGGAGTCGGTAATTTTATTGGTAATATGCCAAGTGAAATACGAAATTCTAAAGTCTATGGAGTAGAAAAAGATAGTCTAAGCGGAAGAATAGCAAGAGAGCTTTATCCTGAAGCTAATATTCAAATTAAAGGTTTTGAAGAAACAAACTTCTCAAATAATTTCTTTGACTTGGTAATAGGAAATGTTCCCTTTGGAGATTTTAAAGTTAATGATCGTGAATATAACAGAAATAACTTTCTGATTCACGATTATTTTTTTGCAAAGTCAATAGATAAGGTTAGAAATGGAGGAATTATTGCCTTCATAACATCATCTGGAACTATGGATAAAAAAGATGAATCTGTTAGAAAATATATTAATGCAAGATGTGAGTTTTTAGGAGCTATGAGGCTTCCTAATACAACATTTAAAGGACTTGCTGGTACAGAAGTTACTTCAGATATTATTTTTCTAAAAAAGAGAGATTCAGTTATAGAAAGAGATGACGATTGGATTCATCTAGCAACCGATAAAAAGGGTTTGACCTATAATAAATACTTTGTAGATAATCCTCAGATGGTATTAGGGGATATGAAAGAAGTATCTGGAAGATTTGGAAATACTATCACTTGTGATGAAAAAGAAAATGAGAAGTTAAAAGATCTTATGGAAATTGCAAGTAAGGAAATATCTTCAAATTCAAAATATGAAGAGGTCGAGCTATTGGAAGATGAAGAATTAAGTCTTCCAGCAACAGACGATGTTAAGAATTTTTCCTATACCATTGTTGACGAAGAAGTCTACCTAAGAGAAAACTCAGTCTTAATCAAACAGAATATATCAGATAAAAACAAAGAAAAGATAAAAGATTATCTTGATGTAATGAATGCATTAAAAGATGTAATAGAAAAACAAAAGGACGATTTTTCAGACGAGGAAATAAAAGAGTCACAAGCAAAGTTAAATGAAGTCTATGATAATTTTTCAAAGAAACATGGCTTTATTAACTCCTTATCAAATACTAGAGCTTTAAAGGAAGACTCAAACTTTCCTTTGGTTTCCTCAATAGAAATACTTGATGATGAGGATAATTTCAAAGCTAAGAGTGATATATTCTCAAAAAGAACAATCACAAAGGCAAAGGTAGTAGATCATGTAGATACTTCCCTTGAAGCCTTAGTCTTATCAGTTTCACAAAAGGGATATGTAGATTTTGAATACATGGAATCTATAACAAGTAAAGATAGGGACACCTTAATTGGTGAACTTGAGGGCGAGATATTTTTAGATATTAAGGACACAGACCTAATAAATAACAGAATGCCCTTTGAAAACTTTGACAATGACGATCCATTTCATTTTTCATATGTATCGGCTGATGAATATTTAAGTGGAAATATTAGAGAAAAGATTGGTTATCTCAATTCATATATCGGAGAAATTGAAAATGTAATAGATTTAGCACCTTCTGAAAAGAAAGATACACTATTAAACGAGTTAGGCAAACTCAAATATCAAAGAGAAAAATTACAAGAAGTTATGCCTGAAGAACTTACTGCTTCTGATATAAATGTAAGGTTAGGAGCAACTTGGATACCTCAAAAAGATATAGAAGACTTTACTTTTAATCTTTTAAAAACACCTGGTTATGATAGGTGGAATATAAATGTTAGGTTCTCACCACATACGAGTGAATGGAATATTGAAGGTAAAAGTGTTGACTCAACAAATGACCTTGCTAATATGACTTATGGTACAAGTAGAGTGAATGCCTATAAGCTAATTGAAAATGCCCTTAATCTAAAAGATACAAAGGTATTTGACCAAGTATTAAATGATGATGGTTCTAAGACTTCTGTATTAAACAAAAAAGAAACTATGCTTGCAAGTCAAAAGCAAGAACTAATTAAAGAAGAATTTAAGAATTGGATATTTGAAGATCCTGATAGAAGATATAGGCTAGAGAAGATTTATAATGAAATATTTAATTCAATTAGAAATAGAGAATTTGATGGCTCTAACTTAACTTTTGATGGAATGAATACTGAAATCAGACTACGAGAACATCAAAAAAATGCCATAGCAAGGACTCTATATGGAGGAAATACACTACTTGCCCATGTAGTAGGAGCAGGAAAAACTTTTGAAATGGTAGCTTCTGCTATGGAATCTAAGAAGTTAGGACTTGCAAGTAAGTCATTATTTGTAGTTCCTAACCATTTAACCACTCAAATTGGTAGAGAGTTTATGCAATTATATCCGTCAGCAAACATTATGGTGGCCGATAAAAAAGACTTCCAACCTAAAAATAGGAAAAGATTTATTGGTAGGATTGCAACGGGAGAATATGATGCTGTCATCATAGGACACTCTCAATTTGAAAAAATACCAATGTCCAAGGAATATCAGGTAAGGCATATACAAGATCAAATAGATGATATAGTTTCCTTTATTGACGAGAATAAAAGAAATAGAGGAGAAAATTTCACAGTAAAACAACTAGAAAAGACAAAGAAGAAACTCTTGGTAAGACTGGAAAAGCTAAACGATGACTTTAAAAAAGATGATGTAATAACCTTTGAAGAATTAGGAGTAGATAAGTTATTTATAGACGAAGCTCATAATTACAAAAACTTATTCTTGCATACCAAGATGAGAAATGTTGCGGGTATCGGTCAGAGTGAAGCCTTTAAGTCTTCAGATATGTATATGAAATGTAGGTATATGGATGAAATGACAGATGGAAAAGGAGTTGTATTTGCTACTGGTACACCAATATCAAATTCAATGACAGAGCTTTATACCATGCAAAGATACCTTCAGTATGACGATTTAAAGGCAAGAGGATTAGAACATTTTGACGCTTGGGCTTCTACTTTTGGAGAAACAGAAAATACTTTTGAATTATCTCCAGAAGGCACTGGATATAGACAAAAGACAAGATTTTCAAAGTTTTATAATTTGCCAGAGTTGATGAGCATGTTTAAAGAAGTAGCAGATATAAAGACTTCAGATATGTTGAATTTGCCAGTACCAGAAGCAAATTTTGAAGTTATTAAAACAAAACCTACTGAGGAACAAAAAGAAATATTAGAAGCTATTTCAGAAAGAGCTGACGCAGTTAGAAATAACCAAGTCGAGCCAACAGAAGATAATATGCTAAAGATTACAAATGATGGTAAAAAACTTGCCCTTGACCAAAGATTAATAAATCCACTACTTCCCGATGATCCTAATTCAAAGGTTAATGTATGCGTTAAAAATATATTTTCGATCTGGGATAAGACAAAAGAAAATTCATCAACACAATTAGTATTTTCAGATATGTCCACACCAAAAGGAGATGGAGAATTTAATATCTATGATGATATTAGAAATAAGCTAGTGAATATGGGAATACCTAAAGAAGAAATAGCCTTTATCCACGAAGCAGATACAGACAAACAAAAAGATGAATTGTTCTCTAAGGTAAGAAGAGGAGAAGTAAGAGTATTATTAGGCTCTACTCAAAAAATGGGAGCAGGTACAAATGTACAGAACAAATTAATAGCCTTACACGATTTAGACGTCCCATGGAGACCGTCTGACCTAGAGCAAAGAAGTGGTAGAATTGTTCGTCAAGGTAATGAAAATGATAAGGTAAATATCTTTAGATATGTCACAGAAAATACCTTTGATGCTTATTTATGGCAGACAATAGAGAATAAGCAGAAATTCATTTCTCAAATTATGACTTCAAAAACTCCAGTAAGAGTTGCAGAAGATGTTGATGAAGCAAGTCTATCATATTCAGAAATTAAAGCTTTAGCTACTGGCAATCCTCTAATTAAAGAAAAAATGGATTTAGATAACGAAGTTACAAAACTAAAAATGTTGGAAGCAAACTATAAGTCTAATAAATACAAGCTTGAAGATAAGGTAAATAAAATCTATCCTCAAAGTATTTTAAAAACTGAAATGGAAATAAAAGCAGTTAAAGAAGACATTGCAAGTGTTGAAAAATTAGGAGAAGGAGATAGCAAATTCACTTCAATCAGTCTTGGTGCAATTAAAATTTTAGATAAGAAAGAAGCTGGAGAGAAGCTATTAGAAGAAATAAAAAAGGTAAAGATAAATGATAGCAAGGTCATTGGTAAATATAGAAATTTAGACTTACAAGTTTCATATAACTTTATGACTAATACTCACACTTTTAAACTCCTAGGAAAAGCAGAATACTTCGGAGAGTTTTCAAACTCTACTGATGGCAATATAACAAGGCTTGATAATGCCATTGAAAAAATGTCTTCAAGACTTGAAAGATTAAATCAAAACCTTGAAAACTATAAAGAATCTTTAGAAAATGCCAAGGTAGAATTAACTAAACCATTTGAAAAAGCAGATGAGTTAAGGGATAAGACACTAAGACTAGCTGAGATTAATAAACTTTTAGATATGGGAGAAGTGGAAGAGTTAGAGAACCAATCACCATTATTAGAAGATTTAAAGAGGGCGATAGTTGATTATTCTAACTACGAGTTTTCAGAATCTCATAGCTATGAAGAATTTGACAAACTATACCCTGATTTAAGCCATATAGGACTTGCCTATACAGAAACACCTGATGGTAAGCATTCTATTCAATATGAGGTAAATTTGGAAGAAAAAACATGGACTCAGTATGTAGATAATGTAGCTATTAGAACAGAATCTTTTGTAGATAAAGATATATCTAATTCACAAGCTCTTAAAGACATGACTGAAGCCATAAAGATGTCAAGTTTTGATGATCTGGTATCAGTAGATGAAGAAGATTTAAAACAAGCACTAGGATTAGAAATAGATGATGATGGAAACTTCTATGATCCACTAGCAAAAGATCTAGACAATGACGGAATACCAGATAGGTATGACAATGATTTTAAAGATAGTGATTACTTTGAATCAACTTATGATGTAGAGGATAATCTACACGCAAGAGAAGAGAAACCATCAATATTGGGACAAATATCCAAATTTAAATCAGAAGAAGAAAAAGATAAGAATCAAGAAAAAAGTGAAAAAGGACAAGAACGATAGAGGAGGGCTAATAGCTCTCCTTATTTAGTACAAGGAGGAAATTATGGAATACAAAGATATTAGAGAAAATTTAGAAGAAATGATGAATGATAACTACAAGGATTTTATAAAAGCACTTGTGAGCATAGAAAAAGGTGTCAATGATGAAAAGGCACTTGAAGAAGTCTATGTTTTATATATGAACAATGACACAACAGGTCTACTAAGTGATGACTTTGACTATATGATTGATGATATGAAAGAACAAGGAAAGCTCATTGAAAATACCAATGAACTTGAAGAAAAAGACGACCTTATAAATCTCGTGGGTAATATAGCTGGAAAAGTAGAAAATCTTGAACGAGAAAATGCTAATGGAGAAAAATTCAAAGTAAGTAACTTTTCTCTTGTTTCAAAAGATGACGATGGAAATAAAGTTTATACCAATTGTTCAGCATATGGAGATAAGACAAAAGATTTAGAGAACTTAAAACAAGGAGATTTTGTTAAAATATTTGGTCAAGTAAAAACAAGCATTGACAACAACGGAAAGGAACATAAGAATGTCCGTATTTTGTTTTATAAGCTTTTAAAAGCAAAAGAACAAATGAAAGGACAAGAAAAAAAGAAAGAGTCTGTGCTTGGAGAAATCAAAAAATATCAGACTGAAGATAAGGGAAAGCCTAAAGAAAAGAAAGAAACATCAAAAGAAGCTGAAAGATAAACTTATGGTCGGTGTGGTCTTAGTACTGCACCGACTCTTTTTTTGTTTGGAGGAAAAAAGAGGAGAGAACACTATCTCTCCATATCCTTGCCCATATAAATTCCTAGTTTTTTCGTATCCTGTAAAGATCGTCCATTGTTTTTTTGAGGAAGAATACTCTCGCATAAGGGTATTCTTTTTTTGTTCAGTTTATTAAATCTGTATAAAGACAAAATGTAAAAAATGGTTGTAAACAATCTTTTAAAAATCAAATAAAAATTGAATATAATCAATAAAAGTGATATAATTACTCCGAAAATCGTTACAAAGAAAAGAGGATTAGTATGGCATTGAATTATAAACCATTATGGATACTATTGGCGAAGAAAAGTTTGAAGAAAACAGATGTAATAGTTATGGCAGGGATTACCACTAATGTTATGGCACAGATGGGAAAAAATAAGCCTATAACACTTAAAAACTTAGAAAAAATATGTAAGTCTTTAGATTGTACACCGAATGATGTATTTTCCTTTGATGATAATTATATTGAATAAGAAGTATGGAGTTATGAGATATGAGAGAGATAATAATTATAGATGATGATATTGCATTATGTAATTTAATTAAAAAGTGTTTAAGTACTGATGGATATTCTGTTGATATTGCCAATAATGGATTAGACGGATATAAGAAAATACGAAATGCAAATAATTTGTGTCTGATTTTATTAGATATTATGCTTCCTGATTTTGATGGGTTTCAAGTTCTGGAGATGATAAGGGAAGAATGCACTATTCCGGTTTTAATGCTGACTGCGAAGTCTGATGATGATTCAAAAATTTATGGACTTAAACAAGGTGCTGATGACTATTTGACAAAGCCATTTAATATAAATGAACTTAAGGCAAGAGTTGAAGCTATGGTTCGTAGATATATAGATTTCAATCAGAAAAGCACAGACCAGTCTGATATACTCACAATAGATGGTATGCAAATAGATAAGGAAAATAGAATTGTAAAAATAAGTGATAATAACATAGAATTAACAAATAAAGAATTTGATTTATTGTATTTTCTTGCGTCTAATAAAGGGAGGATTTTTACAAAAAAACAAATATATACGAATGTTTGGGAAGAAGATTATCTTTTTGATGATAGTAATATCATGTCTTTTATCAGTAAGCTTCGAAAAAAAATAGAGCCTAACCCTGAAGAACCAACTTATATTTTGACAGTTAGGGGCGTGGGTTATCGTTTTAGTAAGGGGGTATGATATATGGATGTAAAAATCATCATAATCTTATTATTGATATTTGTAATTTTTTGTTTGTTAAAAAAAATTACCAACATAAAAAAAGAAATAAACAGTATTCAGGAAGTACTCGTTGATATAAAAAATGGTGATTACAATCGCAGAATTTTAATTAAGAAAAATGAAACTACAGAAAAGATCTGTCATGATATAAATGAGATAACTCTACAAAGTCAGAACAAGCTAATAGAACAAAAGCAGTCAGAACAGGCGTATAAATCGCTTATGACAAGTTTGTCTCATGATGTGAAAACTCCTTTAGCATCTATGGTCGGGTATTTGGAAGCAGTGCAAGAGGGAATTGTTACGGGAGATGAGAAGGAAGATTATATAAAAATTTCTTTAAGTAAGGCACATTACTTGAAGGATTTTGTAGAAAAACTCTTTGATTGGGTAAAGTTGGATTCAGGAGAATGGAAGTTTTCTTTTGTAGATAAAGACCTGAATGAATTAACAAGAAATGTGATAAGCGACTGGATTCCTATTTTTGAAGAAAAACATATAAGTTATGAAATTGAAATTCCGGAACAGGAATTCTATATAAAGATAGATGAAAATGCCTATTTTAGGAGCTTAAACAATATTATAAACAATATTATTATTCACAGTAATTGTGATAGAGTACACTTGAAATTAGAAGAATCGGATACAAAAGCTACTTTGATGATTTTAGATAATGGAAATGGTATAAGTGAAAAGGACTTACCATATATATTTGATAGGATGTATCAGGCAGATAGTTCAAGATTAACAAAAGGATCGGGACTTGGCTTATCAATTGCTAAAGAATTGTTAAGAGTGAATAATGCCAAAATAAGGGTAAGTAGTATACCTAACATAAAAACTGTCTTTACTGTGGAGTTTGCAATGTAAGTAGATGATTTAGAAAGCCCCTTTTGGGGCTTTTTTTATTGAAACAAGATAAAAACAAGGGTGTCGCAAGATTATGGCAAGGTTAATCATTTATAATATTTATTGTAAGGAGGTGCGATATGTTCTTGATAAAAGCTGAAATAAAAAAATGGAAGAGAAGTAAAATTTTGATAGGTATTATTATACTAACTGTTATCTTGAATTTGTTTGCAATTGAAAGAGCATTTTCAATTTCAAGAGAAAGTCCTATCATGGATAGTTTTGGAGACTTATATTGTTTAGCGTTTAAGAATATAACTTTTGTGTTCTTGCCAATCGTAATTGGAATGATTTCTACAATGTTATTTTTTGACGAAAGGAAGAATGACACTTTAAAGAATGTACTAATAACTTCGGTTAGTAGATTTGAAGTATTTTTTGCGAAATTTATTTTGATAGAATTACTGACTATATTTTTGATGGTATTAACATATATGTCATCAGTTTTGGGTGCAGTATTAAGTGCCGGATTCGTAGATTTTAATTTAATTACATTAAAAGAGGCAGCAATATTATATATGCTTGCAGCTTTATTAATTCCGATTGCAATGCTTCCGGTAATTTATATTGCTACTTTTTCTAAGAGTTATGTTTTACCTATTTCTATGTGCTTGCTTTATTTAGGAATTGGGATATTTGGAGCTTCGATATTAGTTCATATACATCCGCTTGCAAGTTTATTAGGGGTTTATCAAAATGTATCATCGGCTGCCAAAGAAATGGTAGAAAACAGTATAGGTGGATATTCGTTAAATGCATCGCAGTTTAGTTGTTTGTTACATATTTTAACAATTGGAACACTATTTTTTGTGTTCTCTATAAAATCTATGAAAAGACAAAATTATTAAGGAGAAAAAAGAAAATGAAAAACTATATTATTGAAACAAAGAATTTAACAAAAGTGTATGGAGAACAAAAGGCTGTAAATTCGGTAAATTTACACATTGAAAAAGGTTCTATATACGGGCTATTAGGACGAAATGGAGCAGGAAAGACCACTATTATGAAGATGATACTGGGACTTACTGATATTACGAATGGTGAAGTAAGTGTTTTTAACCAAAATATAAAAGGTAATGAGAAAAAGATTTATCCAAGAATTGGTGCGATTATTGAAACACCTGGATTTTATCCTAATCTTACAGGGACGGAGAATTTGGAAATATTTGCACTGCTTAGAGGAACGGCTTTCCCTGATGCGGTAAAAAATGCTTTAGAAGTAGTTGGCTTACCACATAAAGATAAGAAACTATTCGGAAATTACTCTTTAGGAATGAAGCAGAGACTTGGGATTGCTAATGCAATTTTACATGATCCAGAGGTTTTAATTTTAGATGAACCGACAAATGGCTTAGATCCCATTGGAATAGCGGAAGTTAGAAATTTTATAAAAGATTTAAGTATAAAAAAAGGAAAGACAATTTTAATCTCCAGTCATATTTTATCTGAAATAACACTTCTCGCTGATACAGTTGGCATTATAGATAAAGGGGTTCTTTTAGAAGAAAGCAGCATGGAAGAATTAAATAAAAAAAATAGAAAGTATATTATGTTGGAAGTGTCTGATGTATCAAAGACGACTATTGTGTTGGAAAAAGAGTTCGGAATAACCAACTATTCTGTTGAAGATAATAATCATGTAAAGATATATAGTCACGGATTAGATATGGCAAAAATTAATAAGTCATTAGTTATGAATGGAATATCGGTGGCTTCATCACAAACCTGTAATGATTCTTTGGAAGATTACTTCAAGAAGATAACCGGAGGAGAGGGAATTGCTTAATTTAGTTAAAGTAGAGTTTCTTAAATTGAAAAGGAAAAAGATTGTTTGGATGATGTTTCTGGCAACACTCTTAATGCCATTGCTTGCCACTATATACTTTGGGAATATAGACCTTTCAGACAATGCAATGAAATATTTCAAATGGACAATCTTTAGTTATAATTTATGGCTGATTTTACCAATTATATTAGGAATATTTTCCACAATGATTGTGTCTATGGAGTATGAAAATGACACTTTTAAAGCATTATGGATTGTTCCGATACAAAAGACGAAGCTTTTAATTAGCAAATTTATAATTGTGTTTTTATATACTTTAGTCTTTATGGGTTTATCAATTCTCTTTACACTTCTTTTTGGAAGAATTATTCATTATATAGAGATGGATCATTTTTTGTTGATTTTTCTCATTAGAAAGTGTTTTGAGATTAGTGGACTTTTATCAGTTTCCATGCTGCCTATTTTATCTATCGCATTTTTAACAAAAAAATACATTTTACCGATTTGCATTACGATTGTTTATGCCTTTTCGGGATTTGTAATTTTAATGGTTAATATGTATATACACCCATTATCAAGCTCTACAGCAATTGTTTTGAGGGATGTCCCGGGAATAATATTAAATCAGGATATAAATATATTTTATTCTCTTCTTTGTATAGGGATATGGGTCGTCGGATTTACAATAGTTACAAAATTATTATTGAAAAGGAGAGGATGGTAAATGAAGACACTTTTATTAGCTGAATATAAAAAACTTCACAGATCAAAATTGATATTTTTGCTTGTATTTGCACTCATAATGACTTTGGGAGTTGTTTTTCTTCAAGGACAATTTACATTTAGTGGGGAAAAGTATATAGACACATTTGGATGGTATATTTTACAGGTGCATTCTTTGACCACATATTTTGTCTTGCCAAGTTTGATAGCATTGTTTGGAGGATATATTATTTGTCGTGAGGAACAAGAAGATGTACTGAAATCATTAAGGCTAATACCGATAGACGAGAGTAATATGATTACTGCAAAAATGATAATTACTCTATTAGGTAGTATTTTTGTTTATTTAATACTATTTACGGCATCCTTAATTATAGAAGCGGTATTGCATTTACACGCAGTAAATATGAGTGAAGTAGTTCACTATTTTGTTGTATATGTATTAACTGGAATAAGCGTTTTTATGGTAATATCTCCAATTATTGCACTTATTGGACTTGTTAAAAGGAGCTACTGGATAGCTCTGATTATCGCTGAGATATACTCTTTTGTGGGAATATTTTTTGCCTCAAAGGAAATTTTAAGAGCCATTTATCCAATATCATCTGTGTTTATTTTGTCAGGAGCGTATGAAACATCCATGTTGGAATTTGCGATTAGTGTACTTGTAAATTTTGGTTGTTGCTTTATTTCATATAAAATATTAAAGGGCATGAAAGTTGGCAAAAAGAAAAGAATTAGCAAAAGAATATAGTTGGAAAAATAAGTTGAAAGTAATTTTAAAAAGAGGAGAGGACACTATCTCTCCATCTCCTTATCCATATAAATTCCGTAATTTTTTCGTATCTTATAAAACTCATCCATAGTGGATTTTGAGGAAGAATACTCTTGCATAAGGGTGTTCTTTTTTTCTTGTAATTTATCGAGGTTTGATAGTATTTCTTTTGTGTTTGGCAGTTTTTTATAGTTTTCTAAAATTTCTTTAGCAGCTATTTTGTAGACGGAAAGTTCGCTATAATATTCTTCTGCAAATTGTTTGTCCTCAGGATTTTTCTTGTGGTATTTATATATTTCACGATACTTATTTATAGTATTTATATTTTCCATATCTTGGGATAAACTCTTCATTTCAGTTTCAATTTTCTTTATTTTATCTAACAAGTCTTGTCTATCATCAGCAGATTTTTTGATCAGGTCATCGAGTTGGGTAATTGATTTAATGCCTTGTTCTCTTAATTTAATTATTGAATCAGCCATTGTTTTGATATTGTGTTTTCTTGCCCAAACTTCATAGCCTTTACAAGATTGTGCTTTTTCATTAGTAGATATATCAATAACATTTCCTACACGTTTTTTAATAGGATTAGCTTTGTTTTTAATAGCTAAATCTATTCTTTCTTTGATTTTCTCTTCAGTATAATCTTCTCCGATAGTCTTCGTTCTTGTAAATCTTTGCTTATCTTTATGACAAAAAGCAATGTGTTTACCAAACTTAATTTCATAATCAAGAGCTTTCATATTTTCTAAAAACTCTTCCCACGTTTTAGACTTATTAATCATTCTGTCTATATCAAATTGCAGTTTAGACTTCCAAGAATTTCCTCCTTATTTAATACAAGGAGGAAATTATGGAATACAAAGATATTAGAGAAAACTTAGAAGAAATGATGAATAATAATTACAAGGATTTTATAAAAGCACTTGTGAGTATAGAAAAAAGCGTTAATGATGAAAAGGCACTTGAAGAAGTCTATGTTTTATTTATGATCAAAGACACAACAGGTCTATTAAATGATGACTTTGACTATATGATTGATGATATGAAAGAACAAGGTAAGATTGTTGAAAATGTAAGTGATTTTGAAGAAAAAGATGATCTTATAAATCTCGTTGGCAATATAGCTGGAAAAGTAGAAAATCTTGAAAGAGAAAATGCTAATGGAGAAAAGTTCAAGGTAAGCAACTTTTCAATTGTTTCAAAAGATGACGATGGGAATAAAGTTTATAACAATTGTTCAGCCTATGGAGATAAGACAAAAGATTTAGAGAACTTAAAACAAGGAGATTTTGTTAAAATATTTGGTCAAGTAAAAACAAGCATTGACAACAACGGAAAGGAACATAAGAATGTCCGTATTTTGTCTTCTAAGCTCTTAAAAGCAAAAGAACAAGTAAAGAGTCAAGATAAGGATAAAAAGTCCATATTAGGTCAAATAAAAAGCTTTAAGACAGATGACAAAACTAAGTCAACTAAGAAAGAGCATAGCAAAGGTAAAGAGAGGTAAATATCGGCAGTCTTCAATCTGGACGATATGAACAATACTTATACAAATTGTTCAGCCTATGGAGATATGACGGGGACTTAGAAATCGTTCTTATTCCAGAACTCTTAGAACAAATATTTTGATGGAAAAATCGGATTTTAACAAAGTTCTAAATGAGTCTTAAAATTCTGCCTCAAATAATTGAATTATGGGGGCTAAACATAAAGACGGAATAAGTCCCTAAAAAGCAAGACTAACTGAAAGACCAACTACTACACCATTGTTTCTATTAAGAGCATTGGAACTTGGTCTTTCTGGTTCTGATTTATCCCTACTAACAATTTGATTTGTAAATGATATGTTTACAGAAAAGAATAATAACGACTATAAATACAAGGAAGTAGCTACACAAGAAGACTTCGATAAATTTTAAATCATTACGAATGATATTGACAAACCAAAATTATTGTTTTACAATAATAAATAAAGATAATTATCGTTTTACAATAATTCGATGGGGAGGATTATAATGAGAAAAAAATTTTTAATAATGGTTATTTTTCTTGTTTTTTCTATAGTTTTAACTTCTTGTAGTCCAAATACTACAACAGAACAAACAAGTAGTAAAAAAGAAGAAAAGATTGAAATATTTGATTCTAACAATAAAAAAATTGTTGAAACAGAAGAACAAGAAGTTCTAGATTACTTTGGTAATTTGATAGGAATGAGTGTAGGAAATATTAATGATAAAAACTTCGACGATTATTTTAAAGAAATACCAGATGATGCAATAGAGTCTTACCACTTCTTATTAACCAGCAAGAGAGAGGATAAAAAAGCTACAAAGATAGATTTCTATATTTATGAAAATTATCCATATATTACAATGGAGGGAATGCCCTTGATGCCATCTGCATTAACCTGGGAACTTTCTAAAGAAGATTTAAATTATTTGAAGGATAGAGTACAAGAATGGAAAGATGTAGATGATAATAGATAAACAAAAGTGTTGAGGAGAAGTTATGAAGAGTTTTATTTTTAAAATAGCGATTATATTATCTAAGGTTTTAAGATATATCTCATATTTAGGAGCAGGTTTTACCTTGCTTGGAAGTGTATTAACTCTGATTTTTAAAGATGATGTAATACAAGTAGTTGAATCTTATCAATTTAATCTACAAGAAGTTTCACTTCCTTTTATTATTTATTCATGCTTGAGTGCCCTTATGATATTAATTGTTGCTGGTTTCTCATTGGATAAATTTGAGAAGATTTTAGTGAATTTAGAGAAGAAAGATTATTTTTCAGACTTAAATTCAAAATATTCGAAAAACATTTTAATAGCTATTCTAATTTTGACAACTTGTCAAATTATTTCTAAGCTAGTTTTCAATTATTTTAAAGTTGACAATGTTAGCGGTGTTTTTAATTTAACTATTAAGGACTATTTAACGAATATAATTTTTATGGTTATAGCATTTTCATCAATGATCATATTTGATACAGGAAAATCCTTAAAAGAAGATTCGGAAAGTATAATTTGAAAATGAAAGATCAAATAATTATAAATCTAGATCAAGCGTTAAAAAAGAAAAATATGACATCGAAAGAGCTTGCAGCAAGGATAGGGATAACCGAAGCAAATTTATCAATATTAAAAACTGGAAAAGCCAAAGGCATAAGGTTTAACACTTTAGCGAGCATCTGTAAGGAGCTTGATTGTCAACCAGGTGATTTACTTGAGTATGATAATGAAAAAGAGTAATAATGAAATTAACAAGCAAAAGAACAAGTAAAGAGTCAAGATAAAGATAAAATTTCCATATTAGGGCAAATAAAAAGCTTTAAGATAGATGACAAAACTAAGTCAAATAAGAAAGACCATAGCAAAGGTGCAGAGAGATAAATATCGGCAGTCTTAAGACTGCCTTTATTTTTTTGTCATATTTATATTGTGATGTTATAAAATTACGGTAGGTATGATACACAAAAGTTAGCTGTAATTATATCTTAATACGTCTATAATAGTATTAAAAGCTGAAGTTAAAATAGAAACACAAAAATATTACAATATATTGAAATTTGTAATTGATACCAGAATCTTATGTATAATTTTAATAGAGCTTTTTTCGGAAGTAAGAAAATCAAATTTTATATAGATAAAGATTATCGGATTTAAAATTTAAAAGGAGGGCAGGATGAAAAAACAAAATTTCATTTTAATTACACATATATTATTGCAATTTATTTTGTTCATCCCCTTAGCATCATTCATAAGATATCAGTATTCATTAGATATGGGAATTGTAATAGTATTTTTACTAAGTGTTATAAACTTTTTAGATTATATTATATGCGTGTTAAATACTGAAAAAAATTATATACTAATGCATAGCTTAGTTGTTGAATTATTTATTATTTTCATTTTTTTACAAGATGGAATATTAAGAAATCTTTCGATAGGAAAGTATATCGAACTATTACTCTATAGCTTGATACTATTTGCAAGTTTCAATCTTTTAAACTCGTTGAGTAGGATTAAGCTCATTCCATTAATTACAACAATGGGGATTACCATATCAATAATAATGATGAAATTCAATACTTATTTAGCATCTTCAATATTTGATTATGTTGTGATTATTTTATTATTGACTCCAATCATATTTTATTCAAATGATAAAAACATTCGAAAATATGAAAGTAAGACAATTATAATATTGCAAACTTTATTTATAATAGCTTTTTTCCTATACAAGAAGTATGAAGCTGAGGGTCTTGTTTCTATAAGTGAGTATCAACTGTTTACATGTATCTTCATTGAATCTATATTGCTGTATAGGATTAGTAAGACAAAAATCAAAAGCGGTTTATTATTTTTATCCCGTTCTTTGAAAAAAATATTTCCTGAATTTATAATTTTATCTCTGATGCTCTATTTCATATTATTATCTTTTTCAGGAGTGATACTATTTTCTTTAAGCTTTTTTATGTTTTTGGTAGAATTTAGCCTGTTCGAAAAACATAAAAAATCCAATTATATAACTTTTGAGGAGATGTTGGATAACTATTATGTTGAAAAGCATAGAAATTTAGAAATTGAAAAACTGAATACTTTAAAGATACAGACATTTTTACATGATGACATTCTACAGATTATAATAGCTATAAGAAGGTGGATAGAAGATAATCTTTCAGGCTCTGGAAAAAAATACATTATAGAAAACCTGGATAAGTTAAACGATTTGATTCGCCATGAAATAAATTCATTTAATCCAATGCTAAATGATTATAGCTCTCTATATGACGCATATAGCAGACTTATAGTTGATATAGAAAATATGTATTTAGATAATGAAATGCTTATAGAATTTGAATGTGATAGGAATATAGATCTACCCGGTCCATATGCTGAATTGATTTACAAATGTATCAATGAATTATTAATAAATGCACTAAAACATTCAAAAGGATATAGTACAGACGTTGTTCTTATAATTTTAGAAGATAAGATTCATCTTACAATAAAAAATTATGGGGATTATTTAGAAGATGAAGAAAAAATAGTAGAGGGAAATATAGGATTAAATATATTGAGATTGAACTTGCGAGAATATGGCGGAAAATTTGATTTTAATTTTTCCAATAATCAAAATGAACTAGATGAATCATTTGTAGAATTTAAAATAGAAGTTCCAATAGAGAGGAGTGTAGTAAATGAAAATCTTATTAATAGAAGATCATAAAATGGTCGCAACTTCTTTAAAAATGAGCTTAGAAACAGATGAATCTATATCTGTAGATATAGTTAATAATGTTAGGGAGCTTAGTATCAATGAATCCATCTTTAATTATGACTTGTTACTAATAGATATTAATTTAACAGGAATCGAAGGAACGATAAATGGTTTAGATGTGGCTGAAGAATTGATTAATAAGTATGAAGATTTAAAAATTGTAATATTAACAGCGTATAAATTAGACTTTTATATTAAAAGAGCAAAAAGAATTGGATGTAAAGGATTTATTTCTAAAGAAGAAGAGACATCTAAGCTAATAGAAGATATAAAATCTATCGCCTTGAAAGGCAAAGCGATCTTTCCAGAAGATAATCATATGTTAGAACCATTAACAAAAAGTGAAATTCATATAGTTAAACTATATTCAAACGGACTATCAAGGAAAGAGTTAGCTAAAGAACTAAATACGAATGTAAGAAGTCTGGCAGTATCCTTATCACGAATATATCAAAAGTTAGGCGTTAGAAATTACCAAGAAATGATAGATAAAGTGCGTGAATTAGGATATGTTGATTCATTTTAGAGACAAGCATTAGAATTTTAGAATTCTAGTGCTTTTTTATTCACAAAAGTTAGCTGAAATAGAATTCAAAAAAATATAAAATTAAGGAAAGGTGGAAATTAATAACATTTAGGGTTGGTAAAGCAATGAATTTTTCTAGTAAACTGAAAAAATAAATAAAAATAGTTAGGAATATCTAAAGAATAAGAACTTAAGACTTTAGATTTTAATGAAGTTAAGTTTGTGTCAATGCTGTTGATAGTAAACGATTTATAGTATGTATGATTATTTTGATGATACAATTGTGAATCAACAGATAAATAGATTTTCAAATTTAAGGAGGATGTTTAATGACTTTAATTATAGATAAAGTGAAAAAAATATACAAACAAGGAGAAATAGAAGTCAAAGCAGTAAATGATGTAAGTTTTACTGTTAAGGAAGGAGAATTTTTATCTATTATTGGAGACAGTGGTTCGGGGAAGACAACATTGTTAAATCTTATAGGAGGGATTGATCATCAAACAGAGGGGAAAATTATGTTTGATGATGTGGAATTAAATAATCTAAATGAGGAAGAATTAACAGAGTATCGTAGAAAGAATATAGGGTTTATATTCCAAGAATACAATCTAATTCCCATCTTAAATGTTCGAGAAAATATAATTTTACCTTTAAATTTAGATGGCAAAGAAGCCGATAACGACTATTTGGATGAAATTTTAGATTTGTTAGAGATAAAACAAAAAATATCTGCTTTCCCAAATCAATTGTCAGGAGGACAACAACAAAGAGTAGCTATTGCCAGAGCTCTCATTTCTAAACCAAAAGTAATTTTAGCAGACGAACCAACAGGAAATTTGGATCAAAGAAATAGTCAAAATATAATGGAGCTATTTGTTCAGATGAATAAAAAATTTAATCAGACAATTATAATGATTACACATAATTTAGAATTAACAAAGTATTGCGGTAGAGTTATACGCATATTAGATGGTCAAATTGTGGAGGATAAAAAAAATGAAAAATAATATCCTGAAAACATATGTCAAAAGAGATTTGAAAGTTAATAAAATTAAAAGTTTTACAATATTGCTGACTATAATTTTATCTTTTGTCTTTATTAGCATAATGAGTTTGTATTCTATAAGTGCTAAATTAATGTTTCAGGAAAAACTAGAAAATGGACATCAAGCATCATTAATTAAAGTAAATCCTAAACAAGTTGAAGGGATAAAATCAGAGAAGAGCATAAAAAAAGCAGGAATAGGATATATTTTTCCAGAAGTTAGTATAGGTGATATAAATCTAAGAGTTGCATATATGGATTCAGATTTACGTGACTTAGGGAATGTAAATAATATAGAAGGATCTTATCCTCAAAAAGATGATGAGATAATAGTGTCTGAAAGCTACTTAAAACGTATTAACAAAAAAGTTGATATCAAAGAAAGCATAAATCTAAATTTAGGTAATGGTTCAAAAAAATATATAATAAGTGGAATTTTATATAATGAAGGTGTAGAAGGAACATATCCTGTATTTGTATCTAAATCTTATGTTGATAAATTTGGTCAAGTTGATAATTACTTAGTACAACTAAGTATGAAATCACCGAATTCATACTCTGAAGATATGCTAAAAAATGAGATAAATTCAATAGCATATAAGTATAAAGTAGATGAATCTAACATTCATTTTTTTGATATGTACTTTAGTTATATGAAGTTGGTTAATACAGATCAATATATTATGCTTTTAATATTGGCAGTTTTGTTAGGGGTAGTTTCTTATCTCATTATCCATAATATTTTGTATGTTTTTACATTAGAAGATAGGAAAAACATAGCGATTCTGCGATTGATAGGAGCAAGTAGAAAACAGTCAATGATTATTCTAAATAAAAGGATATTATATATTGGTTTAATAGGAATTTGCTTAGGAATTTTAGGGACTTTTAGCATATTTTTTATCAATAACAGAAATGGACTAATATTTTTATTAGAACATAATCCATTATATATAATAGTCACTTTAATACTTAGCAGTTTGTATATTTTTATAGTTCTTAAATCTTCGGCAATATCTATAAGAAAAGATATAAATAGAATTTCTGCCAAAGAACTTTTTATGAGTGGTCAATCTACAAGCCATCTGGTAAAGAGAAAGAAAAATAGTTTTGTTACACCTAAATTTATAGCATGGCTTAATATAAAAAGAGATCCTAGAAAGACAATAACTATGATTCTATCACTAAGTATTGGAGGAGTATTGCTCGTTTTATCTTATGCTTTTTTAAAATCCTTTGATCCAGAACAATTAGCAAGAAAAAGTTATACAAATTATGAAATAAGTATTATGTCAAATGAAGATTCTATTTTAGGCAGTTCTAATGATGAAATTAATGGCGATATGAAAAAAAGAAATCCATTAGATAATAACTTAATTCGTTCATTAGAAGAGATTGATAATGTAGAAAAAATTGAAGTGATAAAAGGTACAAATGCAACTTTCGTAAGTCCAAATGGAAACTCAGAAGATTTGAGTATTGTAGGATATACTAATCAACAAGAAAGCTTTCTTAATAAAAAACTTATAGAAGGAAATACCTCATACTCGAAGTTGACCAAAGAAAAGGGAGTTATTGTTAATCAGCCAAAAGAAATAAAAAAATATTATGGATGGGATGTACAGATAGGTGACGAAGTAAAATTTCAACAAAATGGCAAAGATTTTACGGCTAAAGTAATGGGTATAACCGATACTTTAAGTAGTGGGATATACTTTTATATTCCAGATAATTCATTGAATTATTTTGGAGATACTAATACTAATTTTAATTATGAATTGAGACTTGAATTAAAAGATAAGACATTAAAGGCTCAAAAAAGTACTGTAAATAAAGTAAAACAATTGATTAATATGCATCCATTAAAAATGGAAACTTATTTAAATGCGGTAGATGAATATAAAGTTTCTTTAAAAACTAGTAAAAAGTTTCTTTTATCAATAACTATATTAATTTTAATTATGGGTGTTGGAAACTTAATAAATACTTACTTTACAAATGTGATTAGTAGGAAGAAAGAGATTTCTTTCTTAAATCTTGTAGGTATGAGTAAATCTCAACGAATTAGTATGCTCATGAACGAAAATTGTTACTATATGAAGAGAATTCTTATAATTACTTTAATAGGTGGAATTATTATTTCGTATGGTCTTCACGTTTATACAAATAATGATCCGATTCTTGGTGGATTGCAATATAGATTCCCAATTGCAGAATTTATATTGTATTCTATTATTATGTATTTCATTGGAAGAATTGTTTTGAGGATTGTTGATACCATATTGATTACGAAGAGGAAATAGTATGGGTAAAAATAAAAAATCAAATTACAGTATTTTCTTGATGGAATATGCTCTATCAAGAAAATACTTAATATATTATTATATAACAATATCAATAATTTTTATCATATCTATTATGAAGAGACATCTAAATTAATAGAAGATATAAAATCTATCGCTTTGAAAGGCTAAGTAATCTTCCCAGAAGAAAATTATATGTTAGAATCGTTGACGAAATATGAATTAAAAATAGTGAGATTGTATTCAAATGGCATGTCTAGGAAAGAATTAGCTAAAGAACTTAACACAAATGTTAGAAGTTTGGCGGTATCTTTATCTAGAATATATCAAAAATTAAATGTTAGAAATTATCAAGAAATGATAGATAAGTTCAGAGAACTAGGCTATGTAGATTCATTTTAATAATCAGCATTAGGACTTTAATTCCTAGTGCTTTTTTTATTCACAAAAGTTAGCTGAAAAATCTTATAAAAGATCTTATAATTATGTTAAAAGTAGGATATATAATATCATTATTTAGAATTCCTCATAAAATTATAGAAAGGAATAATCAAATGAGCGAATATATATTAGAAACTAAAAATTTAGTAAAAAATTTTGGAAATTTTACAGCAATAGATAATGTTAATTTAAAAGTAAAAAAACAATCTATTTATGGTTTAATAGGAGATAATGGAGCCGGAAAATCAACTATTATGAAAATGATATCTGGATTATCTAATAAAAGTAGTGGGAATATAGAGTTATTTGGTAACAATGTTAAAAAAAATTCTAGTTATTTTAGTAAAGTAGGCAACTTAATAGAAACACCAGCATTATATATGCAGCTAACAGCTTATGACAATTTGAAATTAAAATGCTTATCTTATGATATAGAAAATGAAATGTATATAAAAGAAATACTTAAAATAGTTGGGTTGGAAAATTGCTATAATAAACAAGTTAAGAGTTTTTCCTTAGGAATGAAACAAAGACTTGGTATTGCAATGGCTCTTATAGGGTCTCCTGAAATTATTATTTTAGACGAGCCAATTAATGGACTTGATCCTCAAGGAATAGTCGATATTAGAAATATGTTAAAAGAAATTAATAAAAAATACGGCATTACCATAATTATATCAAGCCATATATTGGAAGAGTTATCTAAAATCGCAACAGATTTTGGAGTAATTTCAAAAGGGAAGTTACTAGCTGAGTTTACAATAGAAGATTTGCATAAAAAATGTAGATCAAGAATAGAGATAATAACCAGCAAAACGAATGAAGTATCAAAAATTTTAAATAAACATGGATATGAAAATGAGATTATAAATAGTAAAAAAGTTATATTAAACGATTACTTTGATAAAATAAGTTTAATAAACTCTTTGTTAGTAAATTGTGGTATAGAAATAAGTTCAATTTCTGTAAAAGAAATGAGCTTTGAAGATTATTATATGGAGATATTAAGATGAGTAGAGCAATAAAATTAGAGTTATATAGACTACGAAGAAACAAATATCCATGGATAATTTTAATTCTTAGTAGCCTTATGATAATTGGATCTGTATATATGACAAAAGTTGATTATCATTACTATATTAATGATAAAGCAGCACTAGAAAACTTGAAAATAAATTTCACACAGATAAATTGGGGGATTTATGTTGGAAGTGTGATTCCAGATTGGTTAGATTTAGGCTATATACCTATAACTGAATTATTTATGAGAAATATTCAAAGTAAAATTTTATTGATGTTCCAAACAGTTTTTATTGTTATGTATATAGGAGATGAACTTAAATCTAGTTTTCTAAAAAATATTAATCAAGTTTTTCCAAAAAAAATAGAGCTAACTTTAGGAAAAGTAGCAATAATATGTTTATACACATTAGCTATATTTATTACTAGTTTTATTATTATGTCATTATCATTTTACTTTATGGAAGGATATTTGAAATTCACAGAAATAGGAATATTCATAAAATATATACTCACAGAATACTTATTATATATAACCTATAGTATTATAATAATGTTTTTAGCGTATTTGATAAGAAATTCTGCTGTTACACTTATTATTGGTCTCCTTGAGTCAGCTGGAATATTACAAATAATTGATACAATATTTCATCAAATTTCTGGAAATTTATCATTTTCAATTATGAATTATCTTATATCAGGAAACATAGTATTACTATCAATTGATAGCGGTGATTCTATTTATTTAAGAGTGACATTATTATCGATTATTTATTTGATTATTATGATAATATTGAATACCATGATTCTTAGCAAAAGAGATATTTATTAATTTAGAAATGGAGAGTTTTATGGCACATGATACATTAATTAGGATTTGCTCTATTTAATATATGTAGTGCAAAATGGAAATATTGTTGTTTTTCATGTTCTCCTGAATCTCAACAAAGACTTGATATCAATAGAGTGATACAATACATTAAAGAATCAGAAGAAATAAATGAAATAAAAACAATAGCTTTTACGGGAGGAGAAGTTTTTTTAGAATATCCGACATTATTAAAATTAGTTGAAATTTCAACAGAAGTTGGTAAGAATACTAGTATTGCGACAAATGGATTTTGGGCTGTAAACGAAGAAGCAACATACGATAAACTTTATCAGCTTAAGAAAGGCGGATTAAAACATTTAAGTATAAGTCATGATAGATATCACAGTGAGTTTATTAGTACTAATAATATAAAAAACATACTTAAAGTTTCTTTAAATTTAGATATACAAGGAGATAAATATGGAAATATTAAATATAAAAGCAATAAAAAAATATTATGGAACAGTAAATAATCAAGTAAAGGCTTTGGATGGGGTTGATTTAGAAGTTGGGAAAGGCGATTTTTTAATAATCCAAGGAGCATCTGGTAGTGGTAAATCTACGCTCCTAAATATAATAGGAGGGCTGGATAGAGCGACAAGCGGAAGTATAAAAATTAATGGTATAAATTTAGCGGATTTAGACGATAATGGATTGACTGAATTTAGAAGTAAAAATATTGGGTTTATTTTTCAAAGGTTTAATTTGATAAATATATTGAATATAAAAGAAAATATACTTTTTCCACTTAATATTAGTGGACTTGTAGAAGATGAGAAATACCTAAATAAAATAGTTGATACTTTAGGTATCGAAGATATATTACAAAAAATGCCAAATGAACTTTCGGGCGGACAGCAACAAAGAGTTGCTATTGCAAGAGCTTTAATAACAAATCCAAGTATATTATTGGCAGATGAACCTACTGGGAATCTAGACAGCAAAAATAGTAAAAATGTTATTGATTTACTTGTTTCAACTAATAGAAATTTTAACCAAACAATTATTTTAATTACCCATGATCAAAATATAGTTGAGTATTTATTGGAGAATAAATATGCAAGTATAGTGCGTCTTGAAGATGGGAGGTTATCAAAATAATGAATTATATTAGTAGATTGGCAACTAAGTATATAAGAGGAGAAAATAAAAATTTCCTTATAGGTTTAACAATAATCTTTTCCGCATTTATTTTGTCGTTGACACTTTCTTTTTCTGCATCAAATCAAATTGGCATACATAAGACTACAAAATACATGCCTCAAATAACAGTATTAAATAAATCTGATAAAATTAATGATATAAAATCAGATAGAAGCATAGATAAAATTGTTACGTTAAATATTATTGATCAAGTAAAATTTCAAGGATCTCCAACTAATGTAATTTATTTAGACAATAATAATTATTTCGATTCAATAAAAGGTGAATTGCCAATAGATTCACATGAAATTATGATAGAAAAATCTATTTCAGACAAATATGGTTTGAAAATCGGAGATGAAATAAAAGTCGATGATAATTCTGGAGAAAAAACATTTACTATATCATCTATAGCATATAGGGATATGGAAGTGAGTCAGGCTAATTTATACGTATCGGAAAATTATTTTAAGAATTCAAAAGTAAAAGTAAGTTCCTCTATGATATTTTTGAAAGATAAGTCAGAGAAGTTTGCTTATAGTAAAGCTAATGAAATAAGAGATAAGTTTGAAATTCCTAAAGAAAACATTAATATTTATAATGAGTTTTTTACTTATTCCAATAATCAAAAAATTAGTGATGCTAGTATAGAACTTATGCATATTTTGCTATTGCTTTCAATTACAACTTCATTAGTTTTATATTCAATATATTATATATCTATAAATAGAAGCATCAATGAACTTGGTAAATTAAGAGCGCTAGGTTTAAAGCGTAAAGATTTAAAAAAATTAATAATAAGACAGGCTCAGTTTATTGCAATTCCTTCAGGAATAGTGGGCGGATTATTGGGAATTTTGGTAAATATATTGATTAGACCAGGAACTTTTGATTTCAAGATACATGGTTCGATTTTTATTGCAACAGTCATCTTTGTATTCGCAATTGCTTGTATTTCTACATTAAGACCTGCAAATTACGCATCTAAAATTTCTCCAGTTGAAGCAATGAGTTATACTTCTTATACGGATGTTATAGCTCCAAGGCATAGCTCTAAAAAAGTTACTCCTTTATATCTAGGTATGTTAAATGCTAAAAGGAATAAAAAGCGTTCTATATTTACGTTAATATCTTTAGCGTTATGTAGTGTAATATTTATTGCTATGATAGGTGTTTTTTCTTCTATTTCGACTGAAGATATAGCTAAAAATACTAAATTCAAATTAGGTGAATATAATATCACATTTAAATTTATGGAGTATAAACCAGATGATATAAATGCAAGCAATTATAAAAAAGCTTTTACACAAGCCGAAAACAATCCAATTGATGAAAAATTAATATCAAAAATTAAGGAAATAGATGAGATTGATCGTATTAATATTGAAAAAGCTACTACGGTAAATTTTGATATAGAAAAGAATGATATACGCAATCAGGTTACAACTATTGTGGGATATAAAGAAACTGATATTGATAAATTAAAGGCTAAATTAGTATTGGGAGATATAAAAGATAAGAATGATTTGATAGTTAATAATGCTAACAATGTTTTTGAAGATGTGTATAAACTAAGTCCAAAGTTAGGGGACACTATTAGGTTAAAATTTAGAGGGAAAGATGGACATATTGATGAAAAAGATTTTACTATATCCGCTATTGTAAACGATACAAGTTCAGAATATATATTTGGTATTCCAGAAAAAAAATTAGAAGAATTATGCGACTATAACATTAACAATTCTATTTCATTAAAATTAAAGGACTCTATAAATAAGAAAAAAATGAATATTATAGAGGATAAAGTTCGAAACATCTTGTCAGAAAATAAATTACTTGAATTCAATAAAGTTGATGATTATGTAAAAGAGCTTAACAAGCAATACAAAACAATTTTGTTAGCATCACTGATATTTACGTGTGTTTTTTTGATATTTGCTTTGTTTAATGTCATTAATTTATCCATAACCACATTTATTGAAAGAAAAAATCAAATAGGAACTATGATGGCACTAGGAATGAAAAAATCACATTTTATACTATCAAGAATATTTGAAACACAAATAATAATAGTAATATCTAATATTATTTCAATTATACTAGGGGGGATAATAGGGAAAACATTGATAGATATAATCGGAGATATGGTATTGAAGTTCGAATATAATTTTAACTTAATATATGTGTTGGCTTATCTAATATTAATTCATGTATTAGCGGCAATTATTGAGATTGTAATAGCTAAAACTGTAGACAATGAATCATTGATAAAATATATTGAGGAGTAATTATGGACAAAGAAAAATATTCAGAAGAATATAATGAACTAAATATTTTATTCGAGTGGGAAAAGTAATAAATGTAAAAGAGGTAGTTAAGCAGTCCTACCTCTCTACTTCCTTTCCATAATAATTTTCATAGTTTTTCCTATATTGAACAAGGTCAGAAAATTGTTCTTTATTCAAAGAATACTCTTGCATAAGGGTGTTCTTTTTTTCTTGCAATTTATCGAGTTTGGTTAATATTTCTTTTGTATTTGGTAGTTTTTTATAGTTTTCTAAGATTTCTTTTGCGGCTATTTTATAGACAGAAAGTTCGCTATAATATTCTTCAGCAAATTGTTTATCTTCAGGATTTTTCTTGTGGTATTTGTAGATTTCACGATACTTATTTATAGTATTTATATTTTCCATATCTTGGGATAAACTTTTCATTTCAGTTTCAATTTTCTTTATTTTATCCAATAAGTCTTGTCTATCATCAGCAGATTTTTTAATTAGATCATCAAAAGAAGAACAAAAATATCAGGCTAACTAAGATAAAGACATGCTTAACATTCTTTGATTCATTTAGGGGTATCATTATCTGAGTTTTACATAAGATTGAAGTAAAGAGCAATTTCTAAAGTAAAAGAAAAGTTAAAATAGTATTATAGTAATAATTTTTCTTGAACAAGGAATTCAAAGAATAAGTGATGGAGTATTTTCAATGACTAAAAATTATATAGCAAAGATAATAAATAATATTCACAAAAGTTAGCTGAAGTTGAAGTCAAAAGAATATAGAATAAGAATAGAAATGATGAGTTAAAAATCTTGGAGGAATAAAATGGACAAAAAGAACTTATGGCTTATATTAGCAATAATCTCATTTATTACACTTATATTATCAATATACATGTCATATAAAACAGGAAAAACTGAGTATGCATGGATAATCGGTTCTATGCTTTTGGGCATAGGGTGTGGAGGTGAGTATAGTAAGTTGAAAAACAAATAAAAGATTATAACTTACCTGATAACAGGAATAATGTTAAACAACCATGGACTTAGCAAAAGATGACGATGGGAATAAAATTTATACCAACTGTTCAGCTTATGGAGATAAGAAAAAAGATTTAGAGAGTTTAAAACAAAGAGATTATGTTAAAATTTTTTGATTTTATTTAAGATTGTAGTATTTACTCATGCAATTAAATAAGAGCTTAATAAATTAGGGTTACAAGGAGACACGAATATAAATTATAAGAATCCTCGTAGGTATAAAAATGGAGATTGAATATCTTGCTAACTTATTATAATTGAAAAATAAAATAGAAAGTGAAGAAGATTTAATGTTGAAAAAAATAATAGATACTATTTCATCATGTGTGTTGATTTTGAACATAGTTCCTATGAACTCTTTTTCCTATGGAAACTCCGTGCGAAGCAAATCCAGTTAAAAATTATGAAAATTTACGAGTTGTTGAATCAGAAGAATTAAAAAATGAAGTAACAAAAAACTCGAGATGTTAATTGAAGAATATTAACAAGAAACAGCACAAGATTTACAAGATGCTCTAAAATACCTTTCTAAATGCGGGGATATTTACAGGAGAATTGCTTGGAACAACAGAGGGAAAAAGTACACCGTTTGGAGATGCTGTACAAGAGTAACCCATGGACCAGAAGCATGTGAAGCAAGAACCATAAGAGAAGAAAACCTACAAGAGGCAGCCGTAGAAGCCATTAATCAACTTATATCTGAAAGCAGTGAATTAAAAGAAATAATAAAAGAGAATATTGAAAAAGTCATCACAGGTTATGGAAGTAGTGGAATAGAAGAAATAGACCAAGCAATGTTGAAAGTGCAAGAAGAACTTTTAAAAGTAGCTAATGCCAAGAAAGACTACACAGACCTTGCAGACAGAGTAGAAGAGTTAAGAAATGAAAAAGAAAAGATACTCATTGAAATGGCGGAAGAGAAGAATGAACAAAGCAGACTAATGGAATTAGAAGAGTTTTTAGACAATCAAGAATTAGAAATAGAAAGCTATGATGAAGAATTGGTAAGGAAACTAGTGGATAAGATAGTGGTTTATGATGAAATGCTTAAAGTAATATTCAAGTCTGAAATTGAAATTGATATCGACAAATAGCAGATCCGTAATGGGTCTGTTTTTACTTATACTGAAAATGGTGATATTATAAAATAGAGTGTATTTTTGTACTTATAATGTATAATCTAACATAGATTTAATGATTTTTAGGAGATTTTATATGAACAAGATATTACTATTAGAAGATGACAAGAGCCTTATTTATGGGTTGTCATTTTCTTTTGAAAAGCAAGGGTTTGATGCTGATATAGCTAGAACTATAAGCGAAGCTTTAGATTTATGGTCAAAAAACAAATATGAATTATTAATTTTAGATGTATCTCTTCCTGATGGATCAGGGTTTGAATTTTGCAGAAAAGTCAGAGAAAACTCTGATGTACCTATTATTTTTCTAACAGCCTCTGACGAAGAAACAAGTGTAATTATGGGTCTAGATATTGGTGGAGATGACTATATAACTAAGCCATTTAGATTAAGTATTTTAATCTCAAGAATAAATGCACTTCTTAGGAGAACAGAAAAATATAATAACCAAAATATCGAATCAAATGGTATAAAAATTCATTTATCAGAAAGTGTTGCTTATAAAAATGGTCACGCTTTAGATCTAACGAGTGGTGAATATAAACTGCTTTGTTTATTCATGAAAAATCCTGATATTGTCCTATCTAAAGATCAAATTTTAGAGAAATTATGGGATATTAATGATAATTATATAGACAATAATTCCGTAACTGTATATATTCGCAGACTTAGAGTGAAAATTGAAGACAATCCGAGTCAACCTAAAATGATACAAACCATTAGAGGTCTGGGATATAAGTGGAACGTTTCTTGTTGAGGTAAACAATGATGTCAGTATTTTCAGATGAAAACAATAAAAGATATTTCAAACATATCTTTACAATTAATATCTTATTCGCCTTATTAATTCAAATATTTACTTGGAAAGAGTTCAAAACTATTTCTACTCCTTCAATTTTTATAAGTCTTATTTTTATTTTTTTGACACCTGGTATATTTTATCTTTATTTAAAACGCCAAGAAGAAATTATAGAAAATGTAGAAGCACAAATCAATATGTATCTTGAAGGCAATCATAATGTTCAGATTGATTCTGACAAAGAAGGGACAATTTACAGATTATTTAATTCCATAAATCAGATGGCTTCAATATTAAATGCCCGAGCTAAGAATGAAACGAAAGAGAAGAAATTTCTAAGAGATATTATATCTGATATATCTCATCAACTAAAGACACCATTAGCAGCTTTAAACATATATAATGAACTTATTTTTAATGAGGTTGATAAAGATTATCCAATTAAAGATTTATGTGAAGCGTCAGACCATGAGCTTAATCGAATGAATACATTAATACAAAACCTTTTGAAGTTAGCTAAGTTTGATGCAGGTGTGATTGTTCTTGAAAAATTGAATGAAAATGTGTATGCAATGATTAAAGATGTAGAACTCCACTTTACATACCGTGCAAAAAGTGAAAAAAAACATCTACAAGTTTCTGGAGATGAAAAAATAAATTTTATTTGTGATAGAGATTGGCTATTGGAAGCAATAAATAATATTGTCAAAAACGCTTTTGACCATACTAAAAGCGGTGATGTAATTAAAATTGAATGGGAGCAATTCTCGTCGATTTTACAGATAAAAATTACTGATAATGGCTTTGGTATACATGAGGATGATCTTTATCATATTTTCAAGCGTTTCTATAGAAGTAGACATTTAACAGATTCGCAAGGGATAGGCTTAGGACTACCCTTAGCAAAGTCTATCATCGAAGGACATGGAGGCACAATTGAAGTTTCTAGTGAATTAGGTTATGGGACTACTTTTATATTAACTTTTAGAAATCCTACAAAATTGTAGGATTTTAGTAATTTAATTGTAGGAATGGAGTGTTATTCTTTAATAAATAGAATAAGATCGAGGTGTTTTATGAGTTTATTAGAAGTTAAATCTGTTTCTAAAATATATGGAAAAGGCAACAATGCAGTGCATGCTTTAAAAGATATTAAATTTTCTGTAGATAAAGGAGAATATATAGCTATAGTAGGAGAGTCAGGTTCTGGGAAAAGTACCCTACTGAATATAATAGGTGCGCTAGATACTCCTACTGAAGGTAAGGTTATTATTAATAATAAAGATTTGTTTTCAATGAAAGATAGCGAGCTTACAGTATTTCGCCGCAGAAATATAGGTTTTGTTTTTCAGGGATTCAATTTAATTCCAGAGTTAACTGTGGAACAAAACATAATCTTTCCAGTTTTATTGGATTACAAGAAACCAGATAGAAAGTATCTTGAAGAACTATTAAATATATTAGGACTACAAGAGAGAAAGAATCACTTGCCAAGTGAACTTTCTGGTGGTCAGCAACAGAGGGTTGCTATAGGTAGAGCACTTATAACAAGACCTTCTCTAATTCTAGCGGATGAACCAACGGGAAACCTAGATTCTAAAAATAGTTCAGAGGTTATTAGTTTACTAAAAGAATCTTCACAGAAATATGAACAAACTATAATTATGATTACACATAGCCGTTCGATAGCTCAAGCAGCAGATAGAGTTTTAAGAGTTTCAGATGGAATACTAGTTGATCAGGGAAGTGCTACAAATGAAAAGTTATCTTAGTTTAATTCCAATATCAGCTAAAGTTCGTAAAAAACAGAATCATTTAACTATAATGTGCATAGCTATTTCAGTATTTTTGGTAACAGCAATTTTTAGCATGGCTGAAATTGGCTTACGAATGGAAATTGATAGATTGAAGTTAAAGCATACTGGTTTTAACTTCAATGATATATTAAAAAGTAACTTGGGGCAAACTTTAATTCCTATAGCTATGTTATTATTTATTCTGATACTTGTAGCTGGTGCTTTAATGATTTCTGGGAGTATTAATAATAGTGTTGCTCAAAGAACGAAGTTTTTTGGGATGATGCGCTCTCTTGGGATGAGCAAAGGTCAGATTAAAAAGTTTGTAAGGTTAGAGTCACTAAATTGGTGCAAAACAGCTATTCCTATTGGTACGTTAATAGGTGTTGTTTCAACTTGGATTCTTTGTGGTGGACTAAGATATATAGTTGGAGAAGAATTTTCTAATATACCTATTTTTACAATAAGTGTAACTGGTATTCTAGCGGGTGTTCTGGTAGGACTTGCAAGTGTTTTAATTGCCGCACAAAAACCTGCGAAAGAAGCTTCTAAAATTTCACCAATTGCAGCTCTTTCTGGAAATACAAAATCTAATATAGGAAATAAACAATTAGTAAATAATAAGTTCTTTAACATCGAAAAATCACTAGGAATAAATCATGCTATAGAAAATAAAAAGAATTTATTTTTAATGTCAGCTTCCTTTGCATTAAGTATTATTTTGTTTTTAACATTTATAGTTTTCGGACAATTTGTAAATTATATCATGCCACAATCTTCTGCCAGAGCAGATATAGAGATTACAAGTAAGGATATTTTAAATAATATTGATCCAAATTTGTTGAATAAATTAAAAGAAGTAGATGGAGTAAAAAATGTATATGGTAGAAGAAGCGTTTTTGATGTAAATGCAATTTTAGAATCTGAATCTAACATTAGAGAAAAAATAGATATTATCTCATATGATGATTTTGATTTAAAAAGTCTAAAAAAAGATAAAGCCCTAAAGAGAAAAAGTGATTTATCGAAGGTATTTGGCAATAGCCATTATGTTTTAGCTACTTGGGATAGAGATAGCAATAATAAAATTGGAGATAAAATAAAAATTAAAGGAGAAGATTTTGAAATAGCTGGACTATTGAAATACGATCCATTTACTAGCGATGGTGAAACTGGAGGTAAAACTACAATAATAACTTCAAGTGAAACTTTTAAGCAGATAACACATGAAGATGGATATAACTTAGTCATGTTACAGACTAATGAGAAGTTTTCGAAAGAAAGTATAAATGAAATTCAGAAACTTATAGGAAATAAAAACATGATAAGTGATCGTAGAGATAAAAAAACAACAGGAACCTACATGGCATTTATGCTTTTTGTATATGGTTTCATTGCAATTATTGGCCTAGTAAGTTTATTAAATAGCATCAATAGTATATCCATTAGCGTATCTTCGAAAATAAAACAATATGGAATGATGCGTGCAGTGGGTATGGATAAGTTCCAAATTAAGAGAATGATTAATGTAGAATCAGCGACCTATGGTTTATTTGGTTGTTTTGTGGGGATTATTGTTGGTGTTTTGCTGAATAAAATTATATTTACAAAATTGATAGAGGATCATTTTTCTTATGCAATTTGGCAGTTTCCAATTTTGGCGGTAATAATTTCGATAGGATTTATATTGATTTCCGTAATTATTTCAACTTATAAACCTATTAAAAGAATTAATAAGATGTCCATAACTGACAATATAAATGAATTATAAGATATCTTGCTAAAAAACATAAAATGTTGTGGTTGGGTTGATATTTGGAGGAAAGAAAAAAACAAGTTATTTATAGTGTTATATTACCAACACTCTTATTACCTCCTATGTAATGTTTACAGTTCCAGTATCATAACTTGTTCAATTAGAGAATTTAAACAGCTTTTTTGTGGGCTGTTTTTTCTTATTTCAAAAATGATATAATAAATTATGAGATGCGTATTTATTGCTTATTCCAACATTTAAGTCTCATGAGCAGAAAAAAGAAATCGGAAGTCTTTACTCTTGTGGGATGGATGTAGATGAGTTAAAGAACATTTATCAAAAGGAATTTATTGAAGAACAGGTAAAATCCTTTATAATTTCTATTATGGTGAGTTTAGGAGTTATGTTTATAATATTGATAATCGCTTTTGATTTAAGAATGAGTACTTTAATAAAATATTATGACTACAAAAGCTTCCTAGGATTTTCATTAGTCGTCTATGGTATTAATCTAATCATCTATCATTTTTCTTTAAAGAGAATTTTAGACAGGCCGACCATAGATTTAATTCGAACAATATAATTTCAAAGAAAGAGAAGGATTAATGAAAGATAAATTAAGCAAGAAGATATTTCTACTTGGACTCCTAATATTTGTGATTTCCTACCTACTGCCAATAGAAATCTTTGAAAGCTATACAAGCCTAAGACCAACTGGACTCACATCAATATTTGTCTGCCCATTATTGGACTAATAGGTTTAATATTTGGCGTAAAGGAAAAGGATAAATTGTTTATGGCTTTAAATGTCCTTTTGATATTATTACTTCCTATAGCAATGTTTGATAGTCATCTAGTAGGATTTCTTTAAGTAAGATAATAAGTTTAAAGTAAAATTTTGTAAATAATCTTAAAAAAGCTATAGGATTATCCGCTTATACCTTTTTATCTCTCCACTTCTTTTCCATAATAATTTTCATAGTTTTTCCAATACTGAACAAGGTCAGAAAATTGCTCTTTATTCAAAGAATACTCTTGCATAAGGGTGTTCTTTTTTTCTTGCAATTTATCGAGATTTGATAGTATTTCTTTTGTATTTGGAAGCTTTTTATAGTTTTCTATAATTTCTTTAGCAGCTATTTTGTAGACGGAAAGTTCACTATAATATTCTGCTGCAAATTGCTTATCTTCAGGATTTTTCTTGTGGTATTTATAAATCTCATGATATTTATTTATAATATTTACATTTTTTTATATCTTGTGACAGATTTTTTTATTTCGGTTTATACATCAAAAGAAGAACAAAAATATCAGGCTAACTAAGATAAAGACATGCTTAACATTCTTTGATTCATTTAGGGGTATCATTATCTGAGTTTTACATAAGATTGAAGTAAAGAGCAATTTCTAAAGTAAAAGAAAAGTTAAAATAGTATTATAGTAATAATTTTTCTTGAACAAGGAATTCAAAGAATAAGTGATGGAGTATTTTCAATGACTAAAAATTATATAGCAAAGATAATAAATAATATTCACAAAAGTTAGCTGAAGTTGAAGTCAAAAGAATATAGAATAAGAATAGAAATGATGAGTTAAAAATCTTGGAGGAATAAAATGGACAAAAAGAACTTATGGCTTATATTAGCAATAATCTCATTTATTACACTTATATTATCAATATACATGTCATATAAAACAGGAAAAACAGAGTATGCATGGATAATCGGTTCTATGTTTTTGGGCATAGGGTGTGGAGGTGAGTATAGCAAGTTGAAAAACAAATAAAAGATTATAACTTACCTGATAACAGGAATAATGTTAAACAACCATGGACTTAGAAAAAGATGACGATGGGAATAAAATTTATACCAATTTTTCAGCTTATGGAAATAAGAAAAAAGATTTAGAGAGTTTAAAACAAAGAGATTTTGTTAAAATTTTTTGATTTTATTTAAGTTTGCAGTATTTACTCATGCAATTAAATAAGAGCTTAATAAATTAGGGTTACAAGGAGACACGAATATAAATTATAAGAATCCTCGTAGGTATAAAAATGGAGATTGAATATCTTACTAACTTATTATAATTGAAAAATAAAATAGAAAGTGAAGAATATTTAATGTTGAAAAAAATAATAGATACTTTTTCATCATGTGTGTTGATTTTGAACATAGTTTCTATGAACTCTTTTTTCCTATGTAAACTCAGTGCGAAGCAAATCCAGTTAAAAAATATGAAAATTTACGAGTTGTTGAATCAGAAGAATAGAAAAATAAAGTAACAAAAAACTCGAGGTGTTGTTTAGTAAAGAGAATATTAAATCTCAAAATAGAGGTTTAAATTTACCATGTTTTGTAGCAGTATCTGGTGCTGGAGTAACTGTCTCTGGATTAATAGACAAAGTTTTCGGAATGCCTTGTACTCTAATTCCTCATGCTTGCATAGTATGTTTAGGTGGATTATTGTAATCGGTGGTGGTAGTATAGTTGTTGATGTTTGGAGGTGTTAGGAATAGTATGTTTAAACAGGTTCTAGATATAATATTATTATACTTACTGATATATTTGTTTGGATCATACATTATTTTTCTTGTAAAATCTGTGATTTACGGAAAAGAAAAAGTTTATGGATGTGCAAAGCCTACACTAATGGAAAAGATAAAAAAAATATTTTTTTAATAAATCTTTTAACTTGTAAATTGTTATAGAATTATTGTAAGTATATAATGATAAAAAAGCAGTAAACTGATAAAAATGTCTACTGCTTTTTCTTTGTCAAAACGAGAAAATGATAATAATAATATTAATGTGAAAAGTAAAAAACAAACAAGAAAGATAGGGAGATCAATTAGCTCTTCTAATTTTAATTTAAGTAGGAAATTATGGAACAAAAAGAAATGAGAAGAAATATAGAAATAATTTCAAAAGAAAAATACAAGCACCTTATAAAATCCTTAATAGGAATTGAAAAAGGAATAGACAATTAAAAAACTCTTGATGAGATTTATGACAGATATATGGACAATTATACTATTTCATTATTAAGCGAAGATTTTGACTATATGATTGATTACATGAAAGAACAAGGTAAGATTGTTGAAAATGTCAGTGATATTGAAGAAAAAGACGATCTTATAAATCTCGTGGGTAATATAGTAGGTCAAGTAGAAAATCATGAAAGAGAAAATGCTAATGGAGAAAAGTTTAAAGTAAGTAATTATTCTTTTGTTTCAAAAAAATGACGATGGAAATAAAATTTATACCAATTGTTCAGCCTATGGAGATAATACAACAGATTTAGAGAAGTTAAAACAAAGAGATTTTGTAAAAATATTTGGTCAAGTAAAAACAAGCATTTACAACAACGGAAAGGAACATAAAAATGTCCGTATTTTGTCTTCTAAGCTCTTAAAAGCAAAAGAACAAGAAAGCGTCAAGATAAAGATAAAAAGTCCATATTATGGAAAATAAAAGCTTTAAGACAGATGACAAAGCTAAGTCAAATAAGAAAGAACATAGCAAAGGAACAGAGAGATAAATATCGGCAGTCTTAGGACTGCCTTTATTTTTTATATGTATATAGGTTGTATAATGACGTAATATGTGGAAACTATAATATTGACGAATAAATAAGATAATAGATTATAAAAGTATTGGAATCAATGTTTTATGGGGGTTACAAGAACTCTTATAAGTATTTTTTTATTTAAGAAATATATTAAATGAATTTCAACAATAAATACTTAAGAAAAGTTTACTTGTAGTTGATAAAAATAGGATAAGTTAATTAATAGTTTCTTGAAGGTTGATTAAGTAAAATGATATGATATATACAAATAAAGGGGGTTAAAAATGCCAGATATTATTAGAGAATACTTGCCAATACTTATACCTATTATTATTTTAGAAATTGCACTTATGATTTATTCTTTAAGTCATGTTTTAAAACACGATAGATATAAATTTGGAAGCAGAACTATGTGGATTTTAATAGTTGTTTTTATTCAAATTATTGGACCTATCTTATACTTAACAATAGGTAGGGAGGACGAATAATGGAAGCGCTAAAAATTGACAATCTTCATAAATCTTTTGGTAAAAATACGATTATTAATGGGTTATCCATGTCCATTCCTGAAAACACAATCTTTGGGTTTTTAGGCAAAAATGGTGCTGGAAAAACAACGACAATGAAAATGATTTTAGGATTTTTGAAAATTGATGAAGGCTCCATTGAAGTCTTTGGAGAAGAAGTAAGCTTTGGTCAGTCAAAAACCAATCGATTTATCGGGTATCTTCCAGATGTCCCTGAATTTTATGGTTATATGACTGCTAAAGAATATCTCAATTTATGTGGGTCTATAACTAGTCTTAACAAAAATGAAATGAAAAATAAGAGCGAAGAACTTTTAGAATTGGTGGGATTAAGAAATGTCAATAAAAGGATTAGTGGCTATTCTAGAGGTATGAAGCAGCGCTTGGGTATTGCCCAAGCGTTGTTAAATAGTCCCAAATTATTAATATGTGATGAACCAACTTCCGCCCTTGATCCACTTGGAAGAAAAGAGATATTAGACATTATATTAAAAATAAAAGACTCTACAACCGTTATTTTTTCCACACATATTTTATCGGACGTTGAAGCAATCTGTGATCATGTTGTGGTGCTTGATAAAGGAAAAAATGTACTGGAAGGTTCAATAGATGAACTAAAAAATATAAAGAGGAAAAACACAATTAAAATCAGATTTAAGTCGAATGAAGAACTAAAGGTATTTAAGTCACTAGATAAATTTTCAAATCTGGTAATGAATGAAAAAGGAGATACTCTGTACTTAACAGATGAAGACAATCAACTAAAAGATATTGATATTTTATATGAGCTATATAAGTTAAACATATTTCCTCTAGAAATAAAAATAGAAGAACCGACTTTAGAAAATATTTTTATGGAGGTGACGAAAGCATGAGGATATTTTTATCTCTATTAAAGAAAGAAGCTATTGAAGGTGCAAGGACTAAAAAAATGATTTCTACCTTTATCCTTTTCTTGTTCATCGGGTTAATAAGTCCTTTGACAGCAAAATTAACTCCCATGCTACTTCAATCCATAGCTACAGGAAATATAGATATTAACGTAGCACCACCATCAGAAATTGACTCTTGGACACAATTCTTTAAAAACATTAGTCAAATAGGTATGTTTGGATTAGCCATTATATTAAGTACTCAAATGGCAAATGAATTCCAAAAGGGAACCTTGATTAATTTGTTATCTAAGGGACTGCCAAGGTATCAAGTTGTGCTATCGAAGATTTTTTACAATTTCATTTTGTGGTTTTTGGCTTACTATTCCTCATTTATACTCACTTATTTTTACACAAAGTACTTTTTCGGGATTTCATTTCCTATTAGAAATATACTTATGGCAGCCTTACTTCCTTTTATATTTGGATTATTTTTAATATCCTTAGAGATATTAGCTGGTGTAATTTCAGGAAATGTTATAGGCACATTAATATTAACGACCGTTGGGATTGTGATTCAACTTATATTGTCCATTAGAGATGAAATTGTTAAATACATGCCTATCGCATTAATAGGAAAGCCTGTGAACCTTATTAAAGGAATTGGATATGATGACTACTATGTACCGATTATAACAGGCAGTATTTTGCTTATATTGTGCATTGTAATTTCGATTGCTGTAATAAACAAAAAACAAATCAGTTAGGAGGTAAAATAGAATGCTAAAAATTGGAGAAAATATTCTTCAGAAACGAAAAGAAAGAGGCATAACACAGGAAGAATTAGCAGAATTCATGATGGTAACAAAGGCGTCCGTATCAAAATGGGAGACAGGTCAAAGCCATCCAGATATTTTACTTCTACCAAAACTTGCCACTTTCTTTAATATAAGTGTGGATGAATTAATAGGATATGATCCAGATTTATCTTCAGCTCAAATACAAAAATTTTATATAGACTTAGAGAATCGTGTCCCTGATGCAGGTATGGATAGTATCGTAGAAGATATAAAAATTAAAATTAAACAATACTATTCTTGCTTTGATCTTCTATACTATATGTCTTTGTTTATTTTGAACCATTGTGATTTAGCAACTGACACTACAAAGAAAGAGGAATATCTCGAATACGCAAATAATATATTAAAGAGAGTGTGTGAGGATTCGAAAGATTCTATACTTAAAGATAAATCACTGAGCTTGAGGGCAGCCTGCTTAATTAGTTTAGGAAAATCAGAAGAAGCATTAAATATTTTGCCATCTTCGGACATGCTATCTATATCAAAAGATTGTTTAGTGGCTTCAGCTTATTTAAAAACGAAGAAGGAAAATGAAGTAGATCAAAAACTTCAAGTAATGATTTATAAGAACATAATTGATTTAATCACCCTTCTTATGATGAAGAGTAGTTTGCATGATGAGGATTGGGTCGAAACCTTGGAAAAAGTGGAGGATTTAATAGAAACTTTTAATCTTACTGAAATAAATGTTTCTATAGTTTTAAATTTTTATTTATCCTTGGCAACGCACTATATTGAAGATAATAATCTCAAACTTGCTAGTCAATATGTAGAAAAATTACTCAACCTAATAATAGAGAGCAAGGAAAAATCTTTTAAGATAAGAGGCGATGAGTATTTTAACCAAATAGATGATTGGCTTGATGAAAATTTATTGTTATCAACAAATCCAAACAGAAGTGACGATATGATTGTTAACTTTTATATAGATGCAATAGAGAATAATGAGAGTTTTAAAAGAATTATTTCTGAAAGAAAGGTAAAGTTCTTAGTTGATAAGGTTAGAGAAATATATTCTCTATAATTAAATAACACCATCAGATAAAAGGTTGTAATTTTATAAGGTTATAATCTTTTATTTTTTTATTTGGTTTAACGCGGTAAATCATATAATTGAAAGGAATCTGTGTTATATGCTATAATTAGGTAGTTAATCTATACATTTAGAAAGGTAAAATATAGGATTAAAATATATGTAAGTAACTACCATCCAATATTAGAATCAACTAATTTAGAGCTTGTCTGCGATTTGGCAGAGTATATAGATTATGGTACTACAGATTCAGATATTATAGAGATTCAAAATTTGGTTTTTTCAAGAACTATAGCTATATTTCTTCTAGATAATTGTAGTAGTTTATTTATTAGAAATGATATAGGAGAAATAATTGATATAGATGAGGAAGAGTTAAGAACAAATATAGACAAAGAAAAATATTCAGAAGAATATAAGGAACTTACTATTTTATTCGAGTGGGAAAAGTAAATGAGGTAGTTAAGCAGTCCTACCTCTCCACTTCCTTCCAATAGTAATTTTCATAGTTTTTCCTATACTGAACAAGGTCAGAAAATTGTTCTTTATTCAAAGAATACTCTTGCATAAGGGTGTTCTTTTTTTCTTGCAGTTTATCGAGGTTTGATAGTATTTCTTTTGTGTTGGGCAGCTTTTTATAGTTCTCCAGTATTTCTTTAGCGGCTATTTTGTAGACGGAAAGTTCGCTATAATATTCTTCAGCGAATTGCTTGTCTTCAGGATTTTTTTTGTGGTATTTATAGATTTCACGATACTTATTTATAGTATTTATATTTTCCATATCCTGGGATAAACTCTTCATTTCAGTTTCAATTTTCTTTATTTTATCTAACAAGTCTTGTCTATCATCAGCAGATTTTTTGATAAGATCATCGAGTTGAGTAATTGAATTAATTCCTTGTTCTCTAAGTTTAATTATTGAATCAGCCATTGTTTTGATATTGTGTTTTCTTGCCCAAACTTCATAACCTTTTGAGGATTGAGCTTTTTTATTAGTAGATATATCAATGACGTTTTCTACACGTTTTTTAATAGGATTAGCTTTATTTTTAATTGCTAAATCTATTCTTTCTTTGATTCTTTCCTCAGCATAATCTTCTCCGATAGTCTTTGATCTTGTAAATCTTTGCTTAACTTTATGACGAAAAGCAATGTGTTTACCAAACTTAATTTCATAATCAAGAGACCTCATATTTTCTAAAAACTCTTCCCACGATTTAGACTTATTAATCATTCTATCTATATCAAATTGTAGTTTAGACTTCCAAGAATTTCCTTTCTTGTTTTGGTCATATTCGTTCCAAGATTTACCAGCAGTTTTATATTTTCTTTTGTAAGCTTCATAGTATTTATCAATGACTGAAAGCTTATTTTCTTTACATAATTCGTCACTTTGATACCTGATTTTATGGTAAGTTTTTTTGTTAGATTGATAGCATTTACCCGTCTTGTAACTAACATTATTAAAAATAATATGGTTATGGATATGCCCTCTATCTATATGAGTTGCAAGAACAAATTCATAATCTTCTTTTAAAATTTTCTTGCATAATTCTATTCCAATTTCGTGAGCTTTTATAGGATTAACCTCTCCTGGTAGAAAAGATTGAATTAAATGCCTAGCCAAAACTGTACCTTTAGTATCATTGTCTTCTCGTGTTTTCATAAACTGAATATGGGCAGTAGATGGATGACATTTGAATGAAGATACTAAGAATTTTTCATCAGTTTTTTCACTCTTAGTAATATAATCTATTGCCAAATTTAGAGTTGATTTTATAGGATGTATTTTTGTAATTGCCATACTAATCACCAGAACTTTCTTTTGATTTATTAAGAAGTACAATCGTCGGGAAAATTAGAGTGTACCAGCTGTACAGAGGGAAGAAGACCATTATTGGGACATAGAAGCCACCTTTATACGCTGGTTGTTCTAATTAGGACACTTCTTGTTTATTAAACACTCTAATTTTGATTATAGAATTTATTATAAAAGTATCAAATAGGAATCCAACCTTCCTATATATAATCAGGCGATATTTGTCTAATAATTTTATTAACTTCTTTTAATTGAATTCAAATTATATAAGCCGAAGCTAGCAAATATAATAAGTATTACACCTAAAATTATTGATTTATAATCAATCACCTTGAGTAAACCTAATACTATTAAAAGCACAGAGAAAAATAAAAGATAGTAATATGGAGCTTTTCTCCTATTAATATCTAAATTTTTACTGTCCCTATCAGAAAAAATTGGTATTTCCTTACTTCCGTCTGTTTCAATTATCAAAATTTCTTTGTTAATCATACCCGGAGAAGTCGCTATCATACTTTTAGGAGAGTTGTAGGGTCTCAATTTTATATTTCCAAAACTAAGTTTTCCTATGTTAAGTGGAGCTGTAAAAACTTTTAAATCCATACCATTTAAAAATTCTGTGTATTTTTTTCTTTCCTTGTTATTCATATATCCTATATACTCTACAGCGTACCTATGGTCCGAGTTAGTTTTTTCAAATTCATGTATAATTGATCCGCTTTTTACAAGTCGATATCCCTCATTGGCTATATGATTTAAATATTTTTCTCTGCCTTCTATAGGATTTAGAAAAATTTTTATTTTATTCATAGTCTTCCTCCTTTTTAAATTTCTTTTCTCCTTTTAAAACCAAATTTTTCATTCTATTAATTTCTAATGAAACTAATTCTCTTCCAATATCTGTGGCTATATAAACTTTTTTGCCACTATCATCTTTATCAACTAATTCAATCCATCCTTTCTTATTAAGATTATTAATGGCTCCGTATAAGGTTCCTGGACCCAAAATAATCCTTCCATTAGTTATTTCTTCAACTTCTTGTGAAACTTTGTAACCATAATTCTCTTCCAGCATTGTTAACAAGACTAAAAACATTGTTTCGGTTAAAGGAATGTGTTTCTGTAAATCATTTCCCATTGATAACACCTCCGTATTTGATTATCTAAATTATATCACTAAACATACTACGCGTCAAGTAGTATGTTGGACATAGTTGTAGTATGAAAATACCGTAATTATCAAGTGTTATCATCTATAATTGTATGATGTCAGATATGTTGATTGAGTTAATTTTATATATTTTTAAACAAATTGGAAATATTATTTAATTTTGCTCTTTTTATTTTAGTATTATTTGAGTAAAAGCAGCTATTTTGAATTCTATTTATATTTTATAACCTGAAAATTTATTAAATAAGATTTGTTTGTATAGGCTTATTCAGATAGACAAATTGAATTAAATGTCTAGCCAAAACTGTACCCTTAGTATCATTATCTTCTTGAGTTTTCAAAAATTGAATATGGGCAGTAGCTGGATGACATTTAAATGAAGATACTAAAATTTTTTCATCAGTTTTTTCGCTCTTAGTAATGTAATCTATTGCCAAATTTAGAGTTGATTTTATAGGATGTATTTTTGTAATTGCCACACTAATCACCAGAACTTTCTTTTGATTTATTAAGAAGTAGGGAATGGATCTGCCATATTTCTCTTGATAATTTTTCTATCTGATTATTCATAGATTCAATTTCATTTTTGTAAATAACACCAGTTGTATTAGTAGCTTTTGCAATCTGGTTTATATTATTTGTTGCATTTGAAAGTAGCCATTGTAGGTTTCTAAATGGTTCTAAATCTACTACATAAATTTCTTTTTCTAATACGCACTTTCTAAGAAAGTGGGACATTGTTTTACAATTTGCAAGCTTCATTTTATTTTCAAAAACTTCCTTTTCTTCCTTAGTTAATTTTATTTCTATTCTTTCATTTCTAAATCTATTTGCCATTTTATTCTCCTTTATAAAATATATTTCGGGGTCTTAGGGTTCTCCCTAACAAGGTAAAAATTAAAAAAATGGAGCATTCCATAAAGGTTTGCTCCATTAATTTTTTCGTAAGTGTCCGTACACTTACTGTGCTTGCTACAAAAGTCAAGCAAGCATTAAGCATTTTTCTAAAATTGTAAATATATTATACCATAAAATTCAAGAGAAATGAGAAAACTCAATTGACAAAATGTCAGTTGTGTGATATCCTTTAAATAGGAGGTATAAAATGAGAGATGTAAAAGAACCTGAAATACGACGTGCAGAGATTATGGATGCTGCAATGATACTCTTTATGGAGAAAGGATATACTAATACAACAACTCAGGATATAGTTGATAAAGTAAATATATCAAGAGGGTTGTTATATTATCACTTTAAGAATAAAGAGGATATCTTATATTGTCTTGTAGAACAATATTCAGATAGACTACTGAAAGATATTTATATTATTGCTTATGATGAAGATAAAACTGCCATAGAAAAAATCAGATCATTTATAGATGTTACAATTATATCTTCAGAAAATATTTCAGCAGAGGGTACAGTGCTACAAAAAACAATTGACCTTAAAGAAAATCAATATATGATAGATAAGTTATCCCATAAGCTTGTTGAAAAACTGACAATATATTTTGAAAAGATTATAAATCAAGGAATAATGGAAAGAGTTTTTTCTGTAAAATATCCATTAGAAACAGCAGAGTTGCTTATGACAGCTTATGTTTTTGTTTCAAATAACATAAGTATAAGATATTTAAAGGAAGAACCTGTTGATAACTACTTAAATGCATTTAAGATAATGCTTGAACAAAGCTTAAATACGAAAAAGCTCTTTAGTAATTAAAAAAGAATAGAATGTTTGCAAGGAGAATAATTTGCCGATAGCTACTGATACACAAGTTATCGGTTTTATTTCAAGGAATAACTGACAAATTGTCAATGGAGGTGGAAATTATGTTAGAGATAAAGAATTTTAGTAAATTCTATGGGAACAAAAAGGCTGTTGAAAACTTATCCATTTCAGTACAGTCTGGAGATATTTATGGATTCATTGGTGCAAATGGAGCCGGAAAAACTACAACGATAAAAGCGGTAGTTGGAATTCATGATTTTGAGAATGGAAGTATAACGATTGACGGGCATTCTATTAAAGAAGAGCCTGTTATTTGTAAGAAAATAATGGCATACATTCCGGATAATCCGGATTTATATGAACATCTGACAGGATTTCAGTACATCAATTTTATTGCTGATTTATTTGAAGTTTCTACTGAAATACGCAGAGAAAGAATTCAGAGATACGGCGATTTGTTTGAAATGACGAAACATCTTTCGGGAATGATATCTTCGTATTCACATGGCATGAAGCAAAGAACGGCGATTATTTCTGCACTGGTGCATTCTCCAAAGTTACTAATTTTAGATGAACCTTTTGTTGGACTTGATCCGAAAGCAACTTTTCTACTAAAGAAAATAATGCACGAATGCGTATCAGATGGAGGAGCTATTTTCTTTTCAACACATGTATTGGATGTTGCAGAAAAATTATGTAATAAAATTGCAATTATAAAAAATGGAAAGTTAATTGCGAGCGGAAATACAGAAGAAGTCAAAGGCAATAAATCTTTGGAAACTTTTTTCATGGAGGTGCAGGATAATGAGCAAAATTTGGATACTAATTAGAGCACAATTGATAAATTTCTTTCCGATCAACGAAATGAAAGAGCCGGGAAATAAAAAACAAAGTTCAATTGTTATTGCAAGTTTTGGAATAATAACTCTTGCTATATTTTTCTTTGTTTATAATATCATAACAGCCAAAACATTGGTACAACTGGGACAGCAGGAGTTGATACCGGCATATATGGTATCGGTATCAAGCTTTGCAATATTATTTTTGACAATATTTTATTCGAATGGGATTTTATTTGGCAGTCGTGATATGGAAAATCTTTTGTCATTGCCTGTAAAAAGTTCGGATATTATAAGCAGCAAGTTTATGTTTATGTATTTATTGAATTTTTTAATAGGATTGATGTTTATGCTTCCGGGAGGAATTGTTTGGGTGTTAAACGGAAGTTTAAATGTATTACAGATTATATTGTATTTTACTTCCATAATTTTTGTTCCGTTGATACCTATGTGTATAGCAGCATGTATGGGAATCGTTATTGTTGTTGCTTCATCTTTCTTTAAGAGAAAAAATGTTATTGCTTTAATTTTTTCATTTGCAATGATAGGGATAATTGGATATATTGCAGTGGCAGCTATGAAATCAGGTAATGAAAATGGTATTGGGATTATGCTTTCTAAGCAAATTACCGGATTGTACCCACTATCTAAGCTATTTATGGAATACTATAATTTTCCACTGTACATTGGAGTAGGATTATTTATTGTTCTTTCAATAGTATTTTTTTATATATTTGCCAAAATGGTTTCATTGAAGTATGGATTGCTTAATACTCTTGCTAAAACAACATCAAGATATTCTGATAACAAAAAATCTTATAATAGAAAATCAGTATTTTTTGCCCTATGTAAAAAAGAAATGGGACTGTTTCTAAACTCATATATGGCAGTGTTGAATGCAGGTCTTGGTGTAATACTTTTATGTGTTTTTAGTATATTTCTTCTTTTTAATTCTTTACAACAAATAGGGGAATATTCGGGAATCGAAAATATTAATGAATATCTTTCGAATTTTGCTCCAATGTGTATTGCTTCAATGTTTTTGCTTAGTTGTCCGGCAGCATTTTCCATATCTTTAGAAGGTAAAAATGTTTGGATTTTGCAAAGTTCTCCTATTAGGGTAAAAACGATTTTAAATTCTAAGATTGCAGTAAATCTTACGCTTCATTTAATTGGATATATTGTTTCTGTGTTTATATTTTTGCTAAAGCTTGATATGGACATTCTTCAAACCATCAGCTTAATAATTGTTCCTATTTGTTATTCCGTTTTTATAACAGTGATTGGAATTTCTTTGAATAAAAAATTTCCCAACTTTGAATGGGAAAGTGAGATGATGATAGTAAAACAGAGTATGCCTGTTATTGTATCTGCAATTATTGGAATGGCTGCATTAGTTATACCAATTCTTTTCCATTGGTTTTTGCATTTTTCTATAGTACCTACATTATTGGGAGTAGCACTTATTTTGCTCGTTATTGCGGGTGGCGTTTATATAAAAACTTGTAGATTAAATTTTTAGTTTAAGGAGGAGATGTTCTATGAAAAAAATTATTAAAAGATATAATGGTGTTTATTTCAATATTAAGTTTATTTGCAATATTTCAGGAATAAAAGATGATAGATTTAGTTAGAATATTTGATTCCCTATCAAATCCCATTAGAATGGATATTTTATTAATTATTTCTAATAAAAATTTAACTGCTGGAGAAATAGCAAGTCATTTTAAATTAGAAAAAGCAACTATATCTTATCATCTATCTTTATTAAAAAAGAGTAAATTAATTACCGACAGTAGATATAAAAATTATATCTATTATTCAATTAATAGGGATACATTTGTAGAAGTTATAAGGTGGTTAGATAAATTTTAGGAAAATAGAAAGCTATTGACAAATAGAAAGGAGATTTGCCATGAAAAAAAGATTTTTGAAAGATGTATTAGTGCTGATAGGAATGATGTTTGTAATATTTATTATTTGCATATTTCTCCCAGAGAAAATTCCTATTCATTTCAATGCAAAAGGAATCCCCGATATGTTTGCTAATAAATATTATCTTCTGTTTACTACGGTTATTCCGTATTCTGCTTATTGGAAATTCGTACGAGGAAGAAAAAATAAAAATAAATGAATGTATATCTATATTTGCAAATTGCTTCAGCGTTAAGAGTGTCTATTTTAAGAGGCGATTATGTTCCGGGACAACAGATGCCACCTATAAGGGCTTTAGTACAGAGGGAGGGATGTAATCCTGCAACAGTTCAAAAAGCTTTAAAAGTTCTTGAGAAACAGGGACTAATTGTTAGTCGTGGAAGTAAAGGATATTTTGTTATTGAAAGTGAGAAGAAAATAATTGAGTTAAGAAATCAGCATTTGAACAGGCTAACAAAAATATTGTTTGAAAAACTATATGTCTTAGGATTTTCTGATTCTGAGATTATCAAACTATTTGATAGAATAGAAACTAAAAAAAATGAATAAAAATCAATTATGTATAAAGAAGATAAAAATACTGACTATTTAGATTATTGATAAAATGGAGGAAACAAATATGAAAGAATCTAAACATCTAATGTTAGAAATACCAAAGAAACAAAACATTCCTCTTTTTTATAATCTTTATAGCAGATTATTGTTTCATATGCAAACTGAAACAATCAAGTGCAGTTAGTAAAATACTTTTAATTTTCTGTTTTAGAGGACTTCGTATGCCTAAGTGTAGAAGTCCTCCTTTTTTTTGCCTGAAAAACAGTCAGTCAAAAGAAACGGAGGACTTCAAAATGAAAAAAGAATATTATCTATATGTAGGCGGACAAAAGGTCAAAGTCAGTGAGGATATTTACAAAGTCTACTGGCGGGAAAGAGAACATGAAAAGTATTTAGAGCAGGTGGACAGAAAAAACCACTTGCTCTTTTTTTCGTCTCTAAATCACGATGGGAATTGTGTAGATAATCTAGAAGATAAAAATGTTGATGTGGAAAAAGTTGTAGCTACACAAATGATGATTGAAGCACTAAGAAATGCAATGTCAAAGTTAAATAAGGATGAACGAGAAATAATTGAAAGATTATATTTCAATGATGAAACACTTCGTGCAGTAGCAAAGACTCAAAATATATCACATCCTGCTTTAATAAAAAGACGAGATAAGATTTTAGAAAAACTAAAGAAATTTATAGAAGAAATATAAATTCTGGTTACCAAAGAGGGCAAATTTTCCTTTATAAAGTGAGGGGAGTTTTGTCCTCTTTCTATTTTAAAAGAAATTTAAACAATACTTGAACCATAACAATTAAATAGACCAAGACAAGACGTTAATCATTTTTGGAGCGTAATAACCTATCCGCCAAGATCTTTCTGCTGAATAATTCGGCAAAACAAGTACTGCTAAGCCAAAAGCAAGGGAAGAAGAAAGGGAGCGATAAGTAAGAGTTTGAATATAGGGAGGGATACCCTATTCGCTATGAAGAAAATGAGGATAATGATACTTCTAAGGTTGAAGCCGGCTCATCCTGAACAGAGGCGGAGGTGAGATTCCTATGTTGCTAATCCAAGGCACTTGTCAATGTCAAAAAACTTTAAAAATATTAAAATAAATATTTTAAATATATTATTTGGAGGATTTATGATTAACGAAAATATAAAAGGTGTTCGTGTTTCTGAGAAAGCATTTCTAACATTAAAAGAAGCATCTGAATATTTTAATATTGGTCAAGATAAAGTTAGACAATTAACCGATGAAAATGATTGCGATTTTGTATTATTTAATGGTAGTAAGCGTCTTATTAAGAAAAAGTTAATGGAAGAATATTTAAATAGACAGTTCTCTATTTAATCTAAAACTATATATAAAACACGCTTAATGCGGTATAATAATTATAGCGTGTCTTTTATCAAAAAAGGAGAATTTTTATGGTAAAAAGACGCAAAGATAGTAAAGGGGTTGTTTTAAAGGACGGTGAATATCAAAGATCAAATGGCACTTATGAATTTAAGTGGCAAGACAAAATAGGTCGTAGAAAATCTATCTATGCGAAAACTCTAAAAGAATTAAGAGAAAAGGAATTAGAGATTTTACGCAATACTATAGATGGAATCAACAACGAAGGAAGTAGCTTATCTGTAAATGATACTTTTAAGCTATGGACAAAGGTAAAAAGAGGTTTAAAAGATAATACCTTTAAAAATTACATCTATATGTATCAACAATTTGTCGAACCGACTTTTGGTCGCATTAAACTATCTGATATAAAAAGATCTGATGTTAGAAGTTTTTATAACAGATTAAAGGAAGATCAGGGATTGATGGTTTCTACCATAGATTGTGTCCATACTGTCTTACATCAGGTTTTAGAATTAGCAGTGGATGACGAATATATAAGGTTTAATCCATCTGACAATGCTTTGAAGGAATTGAAAGTAGCTTATCGAAATGAATCTCCGAAGAAAAAAGCCATGACAATAGAAGAACAGGTGCTATTTGAAGAATATTTATCTAATAGTGACGAATATAAAAAATGGTATCCAATATTCATTGTTATGCTTTGGACAGGAATGAGAGTTGGAGAAGTTACAGGATTGCAATGGGATGATCTAGATTTTGATAATGGTCTTATAAATGTAAATAGGACTTTGGTATATTATAGTAAAGGTAAAGGATTAAACAATAGATATGCTATTAATACACCGAAGACAGCATCGGGTAAGCGAAGTATTCCTATGGTTCAAAAAGTAAAAGATGCTTTTCTTATGGAAAGAGAGTTACAAAAAACTTTTGGAATCGAATGTTGTGATTCAATCGATGGATTTAGAGACTTTGTATTTTTAAATAGATTTGGAAAGGTTCACAATAATGGAACACTTAATAAAGCTTTAAGAAGAATTGTTAGAGATTGCAATTTAAGTATAATGGATAAAAATAAATCGAACTCTAATGATATTCTATTAGTTCCACATTTAAGCAATCACATTTTCAGACACACCTTTACTACAAGGCTTAATGAACAAAATATAAATACAAAAGCAATGCAGTCTATTCTAGGTCATTCTGATATTAGTACAACAATGGATATATATGTAGATGCAACAGAAGATTTTAAGATAGAACAGATGGGAGAATTTGAAAAAGCGATGAAATTTATATTTTAGAATTTACGACAGCTTACGACAAATTTACGACAATTTGCTAGAAATCTATAGGCACTTATAGAGAGTTAGCAAATTGTCGTAAATGGAGAAGTACCATAAAATAGACTTTTATAGAGATTTAGACAATTATCTAAGGTAGAGGGGATTTTCCCAACAATGAAGCCAATAGGAAAAGAAGTTGCAGAAATAAATGCAAATAAAGCAGCAGATGAAAAATTAGCAGTAAAACTTGACCTATCAAAGGTAAAAGTTGAACCACTATTTGAAGAATTTGTAGACTTTGACACTTTCTCAAAATCTGATTTTAGAGTTGTAAAAGTTAAGAACTGTGAAGAAGTTCCAAAATCTAATAAACTTCTCAAGTTCACTTTAGATGACGGAACAGAAAAAGAAAGAACAATCCTATCAGGAATTAAAAATTTCTATTCTGCAGAAGAATTAGTGGGAAAAACTCTTGTTGCAATAACAAATCTTCCACCAAGAAAGATGATGGGAATAGAATCCTGTGGCATGCTATTATCAGCAGTTTGCGATTATGACGGCGAAGAATTATTAAATCTTCTTATGTTAGACGACAAAATCCCAGCCGGTGCAAAATTATATTAATAAAAATTTTATTTATAAAAGTAAAAGGAACTGAGAAAAATTTATCTCAGTTCCTATTTTTATGTCTATTTTATTTTTTAAATTGTTTTAAGAGATTTAATATTTTAACCAGTAAAACAATTTTAATCACATGTAAGATGGTGTAGGGAATAAGACCTGTTAGGATTGTCATAGTCGCTTGATATTTTTCCATAAAATTACATCTCCTTAAATAGCTCTTTTAATTTATTTAATATTAAAATTAAAAGGATAATCTCAATTATGTTAAAAAGATAATGAGGCTGGATTATTGTTAGAAATTTTATTATTTGCATTTTCATAATTATGCTCCTCCATTAAAAATCTAAATAAAAAATCTTATCACAATTTTTTTCGTCTCCATTTTTACATCTATGTAAGTTAAAGTACATTTTTACACCTTCTTATTAGCTTTATATTGTAAAAAATTAAAGGGCCTACACATTTATCGATTTAACACATTATATTACAAAAAAGGAAAGTTATAAAATAATTAATAGGAAATTTTTAATCATTTAAGCAAGAATAATTATTTATAAAGACCTTCTAGTAACTTCAACTCTTTTCTTTTTATGGTATAATTTAAGTGTTAAATTTTAAGTATAAATCGAAAAATAAGAGGTGTAATGTGAAAAAAACTATTAGAGATTTTGATTTTAATGATAAAACTGCTCTTGTGAGAGTTGACTTTAATGTTCCTATAAAGGATGGCAAGGTTACTGGCGACGATAGAATAGTAAAAGCTATTCCAACTATTGAATATTTACTTGAAAAGGGTGCAAAAGTTGTCCTCATGAGTCACTTAGGTAGACCTAAGGGAGAATACAAGGAAGAATTTTCTCTTGCTCCTGTTGCCAAGAGGGCGGCTGAACTTTTAAAGAAGGACCTTAAATTTATCCCATCAAAGGAAGTTGTTGACGAAAAAGTTATTGAAGAAGTTAGAAATCTTAAAGGGGGAGAGCTTGCTCTTCTTGAAAATTTAAGATTTGTTAAGGGCGAAGAAAAAAACGACCCTGATTTTGCAAAAAAACTTGCAAGTCTAGGTGATATTTTTGTAAATGATGCCTTTGGAACTGCCCACAGAGCTCACGCTTCAAATGTTGGCGTTACAGAATTTTTGCCTTCTTGTGCAGGTCTTTTAGTTGAAAAGGAAATTAAATATTTTGAAGATGCCCTTAAAAATCCTGAAAAACCCTTTGCTGCAATTCTTGGTGGTTCAAAGGTTTCTGACAAAATTGGCGTAATTGAAAATCTATTAGAAAAAGTTGACACTCTAGTAATTGTTGGTGCCATGGCAAATACTTTCTTAAAGTCCAAGGGTCTTGAAGTTGGTAAATCTCTTGTGGAAGATGACAAATTAGATCTTGCAAGAGAAATTATGGCTAAGGCAATTGAAAATCATGTGGAATTAATTCTTCCAAGAGATGTAATTGTTGCTCCAGAACTTTCTGAAAATGCAAAGGGAACTTTAAAGGACGTTGAAGATGTGGCAGAAGATGACATGATTCTTGATATTGGTCGTGAAAGTTTAAAAGATATTGAAGGTTCTCTTGAAAAAGCTAATACTGTTGTTTTAAATGGTCCTTGTGGAGTTTTTGAAATTGAAGAATTTTCTCATGGAACTATAGAACTTGCAAAAATTTTGGCAGGTCTTGATGCCACTGTAATTGTTGGCGGAGGAGATTCTGTTGCTGCAGTGGAAAAGGCAGGCGTTGCCGATAAATTAACTCACATTTCCACTGGAGGCGGTGCAAGTCTTGAAATGCTTGAAGGCAAAAAACTTCCTGGCATTGAGGCAGTTGAAGAAGCATGAGAAGAAAATATATTTGTGGAAACTGGAAGATGAACAAAACTTCCTCTGAAGCAAGAGATTTTGCAGAAAAAATTAATAAATTTGATTTTAAAAATGTTGATGTTCTTCTTGCTCCAAGTTTTGTTGCTCTTGAAAGTTTTAGAAAAAATCTAAGTGAAAAAATTGAAGTAGCTTCTCAGAACATTTCTCAGTTTGATGACGGTGCCTACACAGGCGAAGTTTCAACTTCCATGTTAAAGGACATTGGAGTTAAAAATGTAATCATTGGACACTCCGAAAGGCGAGAAAAATTTTTTGAGAGTAACGAAATTGTAAATGCAAAGGTAAAAAAAGCTCTTGCAGATGATTTTCATGTAATTCTATGTCTTGGCGAAGCTCTTGAAGTAAAGGCTGAAAACAAGGAAGTAGACTTCGTAAAAGATGAACTTTTAAAATCCCTTGCTGGAATAGAAAATCTTCAAAATATTACAATTGCCTATGAACCAATTTGGGCAATTGGCACTGGCAAAACATGTTCAGCTGAAGATGCAGAAAAGATGTGCAGGGAAATTCGTGACATTATAAACAAAAATTACGGAGAAATTTCTAAGGACATAAGAATTTTATATGGCGGCTCTGTCAAGCCTTCCAATGCCAGAGAAATTTTATCAGAGGAAAATATAGACGGTGTATTAGTTGGTGGAGCAAGCCTTGATGTGGAAGGTTTTATAGAAATTATTAAAGCAGGTGAAAGCCTATGAAACCAACAATGTTAATAATCTTAGATGGCTTTGGCATAAGGGAAAGTCAAGTTGGCAATGCAGTTAAGCTTGCAAAGACGCCAACTCTTGATGAACTCTATAAAAATTCAGCTCATACACAAATTTTTGCCAGCGAAGAATATGTTGGTCTTCCTCATGGACAAATGGGCAACTCTGAAGTTGGTCACTTAAATATTGGTGCAGGCAGAGTAATTTATCAAAATCTTACAAAAATTACTGAAGCCATAAGATCAGGCGATTTTTTTGAAAATCCTGAATTTAAAAAAGCCATAGACAATGCAAAAAAGAATAATTCAAAAATTCATTTAATGGGACTTGTATCCAAGGGTGGAGTTCACTCACATTTTGACCATCTCTTGGCTCTTATAAAGCTAATGGCAGATGAAGGCATGGAAAAAACTTACATCCACGCAATTACAGATGGTCGTGATGTTTCGCCTCATGCTGCAATAGATGACATAAAAGAGCTTAAAGATGAAATAGAAAAAATTGGCAAGGGAAAAATAGCCACAATTTCAGGCAGATATTATGCCATGGATCGTGACAACAGATGGGAAAGAACAAAAAAATATTACGATGATTTGACTAGTGATTCTGATTTTCTTGAAGAAGATATTTTATCTTATATAAAATCTTCCTATGACAAGGACATCACTGATGAATTTTTGCTTCCAGCAAAATTTGTAAAAGATTCTGAAATAGAAGATGGGGACTCAGTAATAATTTTTAACTTTAGACCTGATAGAGTTAGACAAATTACAAGAGCCCTAGTTGATGATGACTTTAAGGGTTTTGAAAGAGAAAAAATAAATACAACTCTCATTACCATGACAGAATATGACAAAAATATAAAAAATAAATTTGTTGCCTTTAAGGATGAAATTCCAAAGGACACTTTGGGAGAAATCTTAGAAAAAAATAAAATCAAGCAACTTAGAATTGCCGAGACAGAAAAATATGCCCATGTCACATTTTTCTTTAATGGCGGACGTGAAAAACCCTTTGAAGGCGAGGATAGAGTTCTAATTCCTTCACCAAAGGTTGCTACTTATGACTTAAAGCCAGAAATGTCAGCCAATGAAGTGACAGATGCTGTAATTGAAAAATTAAGGGAAGACAAGTATGGAGCCATAATTTTAAATTTTGCAAACACAGACATGGTTGGTCACACTGGTGACTTAAATGCCACAATTAAGGCTGTGGAAACAGTTGATAAAAATTTAGGAAGAATTTTAAAGGTTTTAAAGGAAAAAGATGGCGTTGCAATAATTACTGCAGACCATGGAAATTGTGAATACATGATTGATGAGGAAGGCAATGTAGTTACAAGCCACAGCACAAACCCTGTGCCAGTTTTCCTTTTCAATAAAGATGTAAAACTTAGAACTGGCGGTGCCCTTTGTGACTTATCGCCAACAATTTTAAAGATAATGGGCATTGAAAAGCCAAAACTTATGACGGGCGAAAGTTTATTTTAATTTATAAAATATTTAATTAGGAGGAATTATGAGTTTAATTGATTATGTTTACGCGAGAGAAGTCCTTGATTCAAGGGGAAATCCAACAGTTGAAGTAGAAGTTGGAACAATTAATGGTGGCTTTGGCTCTGCCATTGTGCCAAGTGGCGCCTCAACTGGTATTCACGAAGCTGTTGAACTTCGTGATGGAGAAGAAAGATATAATGGCAAGGGCGTAGAAAAGGCAGTAGCAAATGTAAATGAAAGAATTGCCGAAGAATTAATTTGTTTTGATGTTTTTGACCAACTTGGCATTGATAAAATGTTAATAGAACTTGACGGAACAGAAAACAAGGGCGAACTTGGTGCCAATGCAATTCTTGGAGTTTCCATTGCCGTTGCAAGAGCTGCAGCAAATGAAGCAGGGCTTCCACTTTACCAATATCTTGGTGGAGTAAATGCAAAAACTATGCCAATTCCAATGATGAATATAATAAATGGTGGCGAACACGCCGACAACAATGTAGACATCCAAGAATTTATGATTATGCCAATTGGAGCAGAAAACTTTAAGGAAGCACTAAGAATGGGCGCAGAAGTTTATCATGCCCTTAAAAAAGTTTTAAAGGACAAGGGACTTTCAACTGGTGTTGGCGATGAAGGTGGTTTTGCACCAAATCTTGAATCAAATAAAAAAGCCTTCGACTGCATACTTGAAGCAGTAAAAGCAGCAGGCTATGAAGCTGGAAAAGACATTGTCCTTGCCATTGATGCAGCAGCTTCAGAATTTTATGATGAAGATAAGAAAAAATATGTACTTGCAGGAGAAGGTCGTGAATTTACAGCAGAAGAACTTTCAAAATTTTATCAAGAACTTGTAAATGAATACCCAATTTATTCCATTGAAGATGGACTAGCAGAAGACGATTGGGAAGGTTGGAAGCACTTGACAGAACTTCTTGGCGACAAGGTTCAATTAGTTGGCGACGACTTTTTCGTTACAAATACAAAGAGACTTCAAGAAGGGATTGAAAAGAAATCTGCAAATTCAATTTTAATAAAATTAAATCAAATTGGAACAATTACAGAAACTCTTGATGCCATAGAACTTGCAAAGAGACACAATTACACAGCAATAATTTCTCACAGATCTGGAGAAAGTGAAGATTCAACAATTGCTGATTTAGCAGTTGCAACTAATGCTGGCTTTATAAAAACTGGTGCACCAGCAAGATCTGAAAGAGTTGCAAAATATAACGAACTTCTTCGTATAGAAGATGAACTAGGCGATCTTGCAATTTATCCTGGCTTTGATGCCTTCTTTAATTTAAAATGAAAATCTATTTTATAAGACATGGCGAGGCAGAAATTTATGCAGATGATGATTTCAAGAGAAAGCTCACAACTTTAGGCAAGAAAAAATTAGAGGAAGCCTTTAAAGCCTTTGCAAAAAATTTAGAAGACAAAAGATCCTTTAAAATTTACTCCTCACCTCTTGAAAGAGCAAAAGAAACTGCAGAAATTTTGGCAAAACATCTGGACTCAAATTTTGAAGTGAAGGACTATCTTGCCGGTGGAAGAATAAAAGATATATTAAAAACTTTAGACCCAGATGAAAATTACATCTTTGTATCCCATGAGCCCTTTATATCAAATTGGATTTATCATCTAACAGGCGACATGAAAATAATATCAAGGGGCAGCATAAATTTAGTAGATCTTGATCCAAAAGAATTTATAGAATAAAATTTTTAAAACACAAGCACTGGCAAAGACCGGTGCTTTTTTGTTAGGAAAATTTATAAGAGTCTAAAATGATTAGGAATTCTTTTAAAAACCAAAGTGTGATAGAATTTGTTTACAAGATTATGTTAGGTGATTAAATGAAAAAAATAATTTTAATAGAAGATGATGAAATTTTATCAAATCAAATTTATAAATATTTGTCTGCAAACAATTTTGATGTGGAAATTTGTAATTCTTATAAAGAGGCAATAAATAAAATAAACAATTCTTTTGACTTGGCGATTCTTGATATAAATTTGCCTGATATTGATGGAATTAACTTATTAAAAATTTTGAGAAACAATAATATCCGTGTCATCATCACAACAGTGAAAAATGATGAGAAATTTATCGTGAGAGCTCTTGACAATGGAGCAGATGATTATATTACTAAGCCTTTTAAATTAGCTATTTTAAGAGCTAGGATTGACAAGACTCTAAGGACTGCTCTTGTAAAAGATGATTTTATTAGCTTTAAAGATCTAAGCCTAAATAAAAATGAAGGATGTTTTTATTATAAAGATGAGAAACTTGATTTAACAGCGCTAGAATTTGAAGTTATGAATTTATTTATAAATAATCCCAATAGAATTTTTACTCGAGAATTTTTATTAGAGAGATTTTGGGATAGAAGAGAAAAGTTTGTCAACGACAATACACTAACTGCCACTATAAAAAGAATTAGAGATAAAAGTGACAGAGATATTATTAAAACAATCCGTGGAATAGGTTATAGGATGGACTGATGATTTATTTATTTTACCCTGTGAGCTTACTTATACTTTATTATTTTTTAAAGAAAAGACAAAAGAAAAGAATTGAAGAATTGGAAGAACTTATAGATAGGCTGGGAGAAAAAAATTATTCGATTCCCATGGTGCAAGATGAGTTTTCAATCCTTGAAGATAAGATTTATAAAATTTTTATAGAACTTGTTGAAGCTAGAGAATTAGTGGAGAAAAATTCAAAAAAGCAAACTCAAAACCTAGAAGATATTGCCCATCAAATAAAGACTCCAATTACTTCAATGTTTTTTGATTTGGAGATGATCAATAAGGATGAGGACAATAAAAAAGAAATTGAAAGACTTGAGCTTCAACTTGAAAGGCTTAATTCTCTTGCTGATATTTTATTAAAGCTATCTAGTCTTGATGCAAATGTAGATAAAATGGAAAAGAATGAAGTTTTAATTTCAGAAATAATTGAATACGCCTTAGATATTTTAAGAAAAAGTATTGATGAAAAAAACATTAAAATTATATTTGATTATGAGGATTCTGAGATAAAAGTTGATTATTATTGGGTTTCTGAAGCCCTAATAAATATTATAAAAAACGCTTTAAATCGTGAAGAAACTACAAAAATTAAAATTTCTACAAATAAGAATCCAATTTACACAGAGATAATAATTGAAGATGACGGCGGAGGTATTAAAGAAGAAAACTTCAAAAAAATATTTGAAAGATTTTACAAGAGTCCTGACTCTAAGGGCTTTGGCATAGGTCTTGCTATGGCAAAATCAATTGTTGAGGCAAACAATGGAGATATATCTGTAAAAAATGGCAAAGATGGTGCGATTTTTAAAATTAAATTTTACAATGTCACTTAAAAGTCATTTTAACCCTTTATTATTGAGACAAATAGAGGGAGGTACATATGGAAATTGTTAGAACTGAAAATTTATCAAAAACTTATGGAAGTGGAGAAAATCTTGTAAGGGCAATTGATGATGTTAATTTAAAAATAGAAAAAGGAGAATTTATTGCAATTGTTGGACCAAGTGGATCAGGCAAGTCAACTCTTCTTCACTTGTTGGGTGGTGTGGACAATCCAAGTTCCGGAAAAATATTTATAGACGGTAATGACATCTCAAAATATTCATCAAAGGAATTAGCACTTTTTAGGAGAAGGAAAGTAGGTCTAATTTATCAATTTTATAATTTAATTCCCAACTTAACAGTTAGGCATAACATTGAGTTGCCCCTAAAGCTTGATAAGAGAAAAATCAAAGATGAAGTCCTATTAGATATTATTAGAAAACTTGGCATAGAAAACAAGTTGGATTCTTTTCCAAGTGAACTATCAGGTGGTCAGCAACAAAGGGTTGCCATAGCAAGGAGTCTTATATATTCTCCGTCCCTTGTACTTGCTGATGAGCCAACAGGAAACTTAGACAGAGAAAATTCAAGAGAAATAATTGAAATTTTAAAATATTTTAACAGGACTTTAAAACAGACAATTATAGTAATCACCCATGACGAGTCCATAGCCCTAGAGGCAGAAAGAGTAATAACAATAGTGGATGGAAAAGTAGTGGGAGATGATAAGAATGAATAGGAAGAATCTATCAATCTCACTTTCACTTTTTATAACTGCAATTTTCTTTACATTTTGCCTTTACTTTGGATATGTAAATAATAAGTTTGATTATAAATTTTTTAGGAACAGATCAATTTATGATGCTAAAATTATGTCTGATACAGTTTCTGGTGAATCAAGTAAATTAAAAGAAATAAAGAATATTAAAGAAGTGGGAGAAGTTGCAGTAGAAAATAATTCTGCCAAGCTATCTCAAAATGTCTTAGTGGTAAATTACATAGACCAGGGTTATAACAAGATGTTAGAAGATAATATGTTAAAAGAGGGAAGTTTTGCTGCAAAAGATAATGAAATTACCATACCAAAAAGTCTTGCAAAAAAAGAAAATTTAAAAATTGGCGATAAGATAAAAGTAGAATTTGGAAATAGATTGGTTGATGGAAAACAAATAAAAGCAGTTTCAAGTGTTACTAAGGATGAAGAATTTATAAGAAAAGATAGCAAAGAATATGTAATAAGTGGTCTCACAAGAAATCTTTACAATGAGAATATGAAGATTTTTTATGCTTCTACTGTCATTGGAAAGGATGCAAAGACCAATAGCTTTGTAAGATTCCATAATTTTAGAAAAGCCTACAATAATAAAGATAATTTAGAAAAAGATCTTGCATCTGCCTTGAATAAAGATAAAGTAGAACTTGAATATAGCGAGATAATGAAAGATTACTATAATGTTGATGGAAGTCTTTTACAACAAAATAGGCAGGTGATTGTAGACTCTATTTTAATATTTGCTACAATCCTTATTTTTATATTTTTTGTAAAAAATATTTTTACAGTTTGGGGTCTAAGAAAGATAAGAGAAGTTTCAATGTACAAATCCATTGGCTCAACAGATTATCAAATTTATAAATTGCTTTTAAAAGATGGATTAAAAATTTCACTTCTACCAATAGTTATGGGACATGTTTTCGGATATGGGGGAATCAACCTCCTCTATCTTGGTCTTCAAAAAATTGTAGAGGAAGAGGAAAAACTCAAATATATAGAATTTTCGCCAAGCCTTTCCTTTGTAATTTTATTAATTTGCTTTTTTATAATTTTCATATCAATATTTGCTCCAGCTAAAAAAATCGCAAAGATAAATATAATTGATGGTATAAAAGGCAACTTTAATGACAAAAATATAAAACTAAAGAGAAATAAAGATATTTGGAAAGAATTGAAGATAAATAATTTAAAAACTACTTCTTCTCAGAGATATATTTCTGCAATTGGAATGATAATTGTATCAATTTTTTTGATAGTTTTCTCTATGGCAAAGTACAATAGGGTGAAGAATACTTACACTTACAATACGAATATTAATATACTAATTCATTCAAATGAAGCTGAAGTTCCAAATGTCTTAAAGGATATAATGAAGACTACAGAAAATCACAGAGCCTTCCTTTCAACTGAAAAATATATTTCTCTTAGTAAGGAGCAAAATTATTCAGATGAGTTTAGATCTCTTAATTTAGATGAAAAAATGCGAAAATATTACGATAATGGCGAAGATTTTTATCTCGATGGAATTATAACGGCTTTAGATGACCAAACATTTGAAAAAATAGGTGGTAAAAAGGGAGAAGTTTTGCTATTAAATAGGGTCCAAGTTAATCCAAATGCACCTATTGATGGATCAGAAACAACAAAATATTTTAAAAATATAAATAGTTTAAATTACTCTATAACACAAGAGAAAGATTACAATTATTCAATTAAAGTGGATAAATTAATTGATGACACAAAGGACTTTAGACAAAGAAGAGAACCCTTCTATGTGTATTTATATCTTGACTTTGACACATATTTTAAACTCTTAGATGAATGGAATAAATACTATTTAAAAAACAATAATGACTTGAGAAGAAACACCTATGAACTATCAATGCAAGTTGATGAAAATAAGTTAGACGATATAAAGAATGAAGTTAAAGAGAGATTGGATTCATCCATTGCTTATAATGAAACATATAATTTAACTACGAGTAAAGACGAAGAGGCAAATCGCATGAAAGATGTAAAAACTTTTGGCCTTATGATAATTTCTATTGCAAGTATAATTTTTATTTTAAATATAACTAATGGATATTCTTCTATTAATTTAAGTTTAATGGCAAGAAAAAAAGAAATTGGTTCTTTAATGTCTTGTGGAATAGATGAGGAAGAACTAAAAAATAAATTTATAAAGGATTTCATATTCGAGGAAATAAAATCTCTGGCAATAGTTTTAACAGTAAGTTTTGCTGCTTTATTTATAATTGCAAAAATTTCACCAACAATGGATATGAAGATTTTATTATCATATTTTGAATATAAATATTTTCTTGTTTTTGGAATTTTGATTTATGGTATAAATATCTTAATCTACAACTTATCTTTGAAAAATATTCTAAAAATTGATCCCATTGATTTGATAAGAGGATTTGATTAGGAGGTAGTCATGAGAAAAAATATTAGCAAATTATTATTTTTTATTGGCATAGGAATTTTTATAATTTCTTATATGCTGCCAGTAGATCTTTTTGAAAACTTTACAAATTTAAGACCAACAGGTCTCACTAGTTTATTTATTTGTAGGATTATTGGCATTATTGGTCTTGTCTTTGCAGTAAAAGAAAAGTCGATTTTGTTTGGAGTATTAAATTTTTTATTGATTATAATTTTTCCTCTCTTTATGTTTATTAACAGTTTAATATAATTTATTTTAAGTGATGTTAGGGATAATTAATTTTATTCTTAGCATCACTTTTTTATTTAATAAATTTTTATGGCTTCGACTATACTAGAAATAAATCAAAAATAGCAAAAGATTTCGAGTATAGTCGAAATCGAAAAAATATGAGAGTTTATTTTAATGAAAAGTTATTGAGATAACTGAATCAATAAAACTTGTAAATAAAATTAAATAAATATATAATTACTTGGGGTTAAAGCCAAGTTTTTTATTTAAAGGAGAAATGATGAAGACTTCATATATATTAATGATTATTACAATTGTCTCAAAAATCTTTGGACTTTTGAGAGAAAAGGCACTTGCTTACTTTTTTGGAGTTGGCATGGTGGCAGATATTTTTCTAATTGCCTTCCAACTTCCCATGACCTTTACCAATGTCATTAGCGGGGCTGTTGCCAATGGCTACATACCCATGTACGACAAGATAAAGGAGAGAGAGGACAAGAAAAGAGCAGACCTCTTTACTGCTAATCTTTCCAATATTATTTTAATTGTCTTTGTTCTTGTGACTATTCTTTCTATTATTTTTGCAAGACCTCTTGTGAAATTAATGGCTGAAGGCTTTGAGGGAGAGAAATTAGAAACAGCAATTTTTGTTTCAAGAGTTGCCATGCTTTCTATTGCAGTAACAGCTGTAAGTTCAATTTATAAGGCCTATTTACAAATATACGAAAAATTTATAATTTCCGTTCTTCATTCAATTTTAATGAATGTCATAATAATAATTGCAATGGGAATTTCTTACAAGCTAGGAATAAATTATCTTGCCATAGGAATTTTACTTGCCTTTATTTTGCAATATTCTATTTTTATTTTGCCAATTAAAAAACTTGGCTACAGACACAGTTTAAAAATTAGTTTTAATGAAGACATGAAGACAATGTTTATCTCAATTCTTCCAATTTTAATTTCAACTTCAGCAATTGAAATAAACTTCATGATTTCCCGTTCTCTTGCATCAGGAGCCTATGCTGGTGGAATTTCTATTTTAAATTATGCCTACAAACTTCAAAGTTTTGTAACGGGAATAGTTGTAACATCAATTATTACAGCAACTTATCCAAAACTTGCAAACTTTGGATCAAAAAAGGACTATGTAAATTTAAAATCTGCACTTTCTGAAGGACTTTCAAATATGCTACTTCTAGTTGTGCCAGCTGCCTTTGGTCTTTATATTTTTTCCTTCCCAATTGTAAATTTATTATTTGTTGGTGGAGAATTTTCAGTAGATGATGCAAAAATTACGGCAACAGTTTTATCTTTTTTTGCCTTTGGTGTAATTGGAATTGGTGTGCGTGAAGTTATTTCAAGAGTTTTTTATTCTCTTGGAGATAACAAAACTCCAGTTATAAATTCTGTTTTAATAGTAGCAATTAATGTCATTCTTGCTCTTTTACTTTCAAAAGTAATGGGAATAAGGGGAATTGCCCTTGCGACTTCTATTTCTTTTATAGTTGGGGCTATAGCACTTTACCTCCCATCAATTAAATTAATTGGCAATGTATTTAACAAAAAACTTTTTACAAATGTCATAAAAATTACTATTTCATCAATTGTTATGGCTATTTGTTCAAAATTTTTCTACAATATATTAACTAAGAGCTTTGGAATAAATTTATCTCTATTAATTTCTATAATTATTGCAGGCTTAATTTATTTAATCTTATTAATTGTATTAAGAGTTGAAGAAATAAAAGAAATAAAGAAGGTAATTTTTAAGAAATAGCTAATAAAGTAAAAGCTACTTTATTTTCTCACTTTATTAGTGTAAAATATTAACTAATAAGGAGGGATTTATATGAAGGTAATTTTTCACGTAGTCGAAGAAGATAAATGGGCAGATGTAATTTCAAATGTAAGAGATTTATTAGATAATATTGATGATATACATGTTGAAATAATTGCAATGGCTAAGGCTGCAGCACTTTTCACTAAATACTCTGGAGTTGATTTTCATGGTGTTTTAGGAAATCCTAAAGTAAATATCACAATTGGTAAAAAAGCATTAGAAGATAATAGACTTACAAAGGAATTAATTCCTGCTGGAATTCATGTAGAAGAATTAGTAATTACAAAAATAGTAAAACTTCAAAATGAAGGTTACGCTTATATTAGACTTTAAAAAAATTCTGCCAAGTGGCAGGATTTTTTTTGTTTTAAAGCTTGCAAGTTTACATAAAAAATGATAAAATACCTATTTGCATAATAATAATTAGAGTGGTGATTTGTACTCTAATTGGAGACACTCATTTGAAAGGCTAGGGTGAGAAAATTAATGGTACATCCTGTTAAATATGGGAAACGTGAGAGAATGAGTTTTTCTCGTGTAGATGAGGTTATGTCACTTCCAAATCTCCTTGACGTGCAGACTTCTTCATATAAATGGTTAATTGAAGAAGGGTTAAAGGAAGTATTTGACGACGTATCTCCTATCGAGGATTACACTGGTAATTTAATTTTGGAATTTGTCGACTATCATTTATCTGAAGATATTAAATATGATATTGATGAATCAAAACAAAGAGACACTAATTATTCTGCGCCACTAAAGGCAAAGGTAAGACTTATCAATAGTGAAACGGGAGAAGTAAAGGAACAAGAAGTCTTTATGGGCGACCTTCCTCTTATGACACCAACTGGTACTTTTGTAATAAATGGAGCAGAACGTGTAGTTGTTTCACAACTTGTAAGAAGTCCAGGAGCATATTACAAAGAAGAAAGAGACAAGACTGGTAAAAAAATCTATTCGGCAACACTTATTCCAAATAGAGGAGCTTGGCTTGAATTTGAAACTGATGCTCAAGGCGTAATTAATGTAAGAATTGACAGAACTAGAAAACTTCCTATCACTGTTCTTTTAAGAGCATTGGGAGTTGAGTCTAACCAAGAAATAATTGATGTTCTTGGTGAAAGTGAAGCACTTTTAAAGACATTAGAAAAAGATATTACTACTAATAAAAATGAAGCTTTACTTGAAATTTATAAAAAGTTAAGACCAGGTGAACCACCTACAATTGATTCAGCACAGTCACTTTTTGAAAATATGTTTTTCGATGACAGAAGATATGATCTTGCAAAAGTTGGAAGATATAAATTCAACAAAAAATTAGGCATCAGTGCAAGAATAGAAAATAATATTCCTGCAGAAGACATAGTTGATCCTATGACTGGCGAAATTTTAGCTGAAGAAGGTGAACTTCTTACTAGAGCAAAGGCTGAAAAAATCGAAGCAGCTGGAGTTAACCAAGTTTTAATAAAAACTGATGAAAATTATGAACACGCAACAGATAAGACAATTGTTATAGGAAATAACTTTACTTTTGTTGATGCTTACGAACTTGACTTTGACATGGAAGAACTTGGCTTTAAAGAAAAAGTTTATAGACCACTTTTCGATGAACTTTATGAAGAATATTCTGAAGACACAGAAAAATTCAAAGAAGAACTTTTAAAAGCTCACAAAGAACTTTCTCCAAAACATATATTAATTGACGATATTATCGCTGGAATTAATTATGAATTTGGACTTATGAATAATGTTGGTTCAGTTGATGACATCGACCACTTGGGCAACAGAAGAATTAGATCTGTTGGAGAGCTACTTCAAAATCAATTTAGAATTGGTATTTCTAGAATGGAAAGAGTTATCCGTGAAAGAATGACAGTTCAAGATGTTGATGCTACAACACCACAATCACTTATAAATATTAGACCTGTGACAGCTGCCATAAAAGAATTTTTTGGCTCTTCACAACTTTCACAATTTATGGACCAAAACAATCCTCTATCAGAATTAACACACAAAAGAAGGTTATCTGCACTTGGACCTGGTGGGTTAAGCAGAGATAGAGCTGGATTTGAAGTGCGTGACGTCCATAACTCACACTATGGAAGAATGTGTCCTATTGAGACACCAGAAGGTCCAAATATTGGACTTATAACATCACTTACAACTTACGCAAGAATTAACGACTATGGTTTTATTGAAACACCATATAGAAAAGTAGTTGACGGAGTTGTAACTGATCAAATTGATTATCTAACAGCCGATGTTGAGTACGAACAAATCATTGCACAAGCTGACGAAAGGCTTGATGAAAATAATAAATTCGTTGAAGACAGAATTGCAGCCAGAGGTCATGGTGGTAATGCCGATATATTTGACATCAAAGATGTAAATTACATGGACGTTTCACCTCAACAAATTGTTGCGGTTGGTACTTCTATGATTCCTTTCTTGGAAAATGATGATGCCAACAGAGCCCTAATGGGTGCCAACATGCAGCGTCAAGCAGTACCTCTATTAAAAACTGAAGCACCTGTTGTTGGAACTGGTATTGAATATAGAGCAGCCAAGGACTCAGGCGTTGTAATAGTCTCTAAAAATAAGGGAACTGTAAAAAAAGTTGATGCTGTTCATATTGAAATTGAAAGAGAATTTGACAAGGGCATTGACTCATATAAATTACACAAATTCATGGGCGGAAACCAAGGCACTACAATTAACCAAAGACCAATTGTAAATGCTGGAGACTCTGTTGAAGCAGGAGAAATTATTGCCGACGGACCAAGTACAGACCAAGGTGAAATGGCTCTTGGTAAAAATATCCTAATAGCCTTTATGAACTGGGAAGGATATAACTACGAAGATGCTATGCTTGTAAGTCAAGAACTTGTAATTAACGATGTATTAACTTCACTTCACATTGAAGAATATGAATCTGAAGCAAGAGATACAAAACTTGGACCTGAAGAAATAACTAGAGATATTCCTAATGTTGGCGAAGATATGTTAAAGGATCTTGACGAAAGAGGAATTATAAGAATTGGTGCAGAAGTTAAACCAGGAGACATTCTTGTTGGTAAAGTAACTCCAAAGGGAGAAACTGAACTTTCTGCAGAAGAAAGACTTCTTCGTTCAATCTTTGGTGAAAAGGCAAGAGAAGTAAGAGATACTTCCCTTAGACTTCCTCATGGTGAACAAGGTATTGTCGTAGACGTAAAGACTTTTAATAGATCTGCTGGCGATGAACTTCAACCAGGCGTCAATGAAATGGTAAGAGTTTTTGTTGCTACAAAGAGAAAAATTCAAGTTGGAGATAAAATGTGTGGTCGTCACGGTAATAAAGGAGTTATTTCTAGGGTAATGCCTAAGGAAGATATGCCTTATATGCCAGATGGTACACCTATTCAAATTGTTCTTAACCCATTAGGGGTTCCTTCTCGTATGAACCTTGGACAAGTTCTAGAAGTTCACTTGGGTCTTGCTGCCAAAAAATTAGGCTGGCATGTTGCCACTCCAGTATTTGATGGTGCCAATGAAAATGACATTTTCGATACACTTGAAGAAGCAGGATATTCTAGAGATGGAAAGATTCAACTAAGAGATGGTAGAACTGGAGAAGAATTTGACCACCCTGTAACTGTTGGTTACATGTATATGTTAAAACTTCACCATTTAGTTGATGAAAAGATCCACGCTCGTTCTACTGGACCTTACTCACTTGTTACACAACAACCTCTTGGAGGTAAGGCACAATTTGGTGGACAAAGATTTGGGGAAATGGAAGTTTGGGCACTTGAAGCTTATGGTGCCAGCCATACTCTTCAAGAAATGCTTACAGTTAAGTCTGACGATATTGTTGGTCGTGTTAAGACTTACGAAGCAATAGTTAAGGGCGAAAACATTCCACAACCAGGAGTTCCTGAATCCTTTAAAGTTTTAATAAAGGAATTACAAGCACTTGCTCTTGAAATTCAAGTACTTGATGAAAATGGAAATGAAGTTGATCTTGAAGTTGATGAAGATGAATTAACGAAGATTGACAACATTGACGACAAAAATAATGAATCAGATGACGAAATAAAGGAACTTATTGAACACACAGGAACTGCAAATATTGGCATCAGAACAATTTCAAATGATGAGGTTGAGTCTTTTGAAAACAGCCACATTTACGAAAATGAAGATGGCGAAGAAGACGATTTTGATGAATCCGATGAATCTGAAGATTAATTAGTTATTTTAATTAATAGGAAAGGAGAAGTGCTCCTTGAGCGAACATGAATTATTCCATTCAATAAAAATTGGACTTGCTTCACCAGAAAAGATCAGATCATGGTCTTATGGCGAAGTAAAAAAACCGGAAACTATAAATTACAGGACATTAAAACCTGAAAAGGAAGGTCTATTTTGTGAAAAAATATTTGGACCTACTAAGGATTGGGAATGTTCCTGTGGAAAATATAAAAGAGTAAGATACAAGGGAGTAGTCTGCGAAAAATGTGGCGTTGAAGTCACAAAGGCTAAGGTTCGTCGTGAAAGAATGGGTCATATTGAACTTGCTGCTCCAGTATCACACATTTGGTACTTTAAGGGAATACCTTCAAGGATGGGTCTTGTGCTTGACATGAGCCCTAGAGCTCTTGAAAAAGTTCTTTACTTTGCTTCTTATGTTGTAACTTATGTTGAACCAGGCGAAACAACTCTTTATGAAAAACAACTTCTTTCAGAAATTGAATATAGAGAGTTCAAAAAAGAATATGGCGACAAGTTTACTGCTAAGATGGGTGCAGAAGCTATTAGAGATCTTCTTGTAAAAGTCGACCTACAAAAGGAAAATGATGAACTTCAAGAAGAACTTCAAGATGCAACTGGACAAAAGAAAATTAGAATTACAAGAAGACTTGAAGTAATAGATGCCTTCATCCAATCAGATAACAAGCCTGAATGGATGATACTTGATGCAATCCCAGTAATTCCACCAGATTTAAGACCAATGGTACAACTTGATGGTGGCAGATTTGCAACAAGTGACTTAAATGATTTATATAGAAGAATTGTAAATAGAAATAACAGACTTAAAAAGTTAATGGACATCAACGCTCCGGACATTATCGTTAGAAATGAAAAGAGAATGTTACAAGAATCTGTTGATGCTCTTATAGATAACGGAAGACGTGGAAGACCTGTTACAGGTCCTGGAAACAGACCACTTAAATCCCTATCAGAAATGTTAAAGGGTAAGCAAGGTCGTTTCCGTCAAAACTTACTTGGTAAGAGAGTTGACTATTCTGGTCGTTCTGTAATCGTAGTTGGTCCAGATTTAAAATTCTATCAATGTGGTCTTCCAAAGAATATGGCTCTTGAACTTTTCAAGCCTTTCGTAATGAGAGAACTTGTAAAGAGAGAATTAACTTATAACATTAAGTCAGCAAAGAGAATGGTTGAAAGAGGAAAAGACGAAGTTTGGGATGTACTTGAAGATGTTATTAAGGACCATCCAGTTCTTCTTAACCGTGCACCGACACTTCACAGACTTGGTATTCAAGCCTTTGAACCAGTTTTAGTAGAAGGCAAGGCAATTAAGCTTCATCCACTTTCTTGTACAGCCTATAATGCCGACTTCGATGGTGACCAAATGGCTGTCCATTTGCCACTATCAACTGAAGCACAAGCTGAAGCAAGACTACTAATGCTATCAACAAATAATATCTTGGCACTAAAGGATGGTAAGCCAATTACTACTCCTACTCAAGATATGGTTCTTGGTTCATATTATCTAACTTTAGATAGAAAAGATAAACTAAAGGGAGATGGATCAATTTACAGAAACTTTGATGAAATGTTCCACGCTTATGAATCAGGATTTTTACACCTACAATCTCATGTATCTGTTAGAAGATATATAGATGAAAATGACAAGAGAGGTAAAATTGTCCCATCAACTGTTGGTAGATTTATTGTAAATGAATTTATCCCACAAGACTTAGGTTTTGTAAATAGAGATGAAGACAAATATTCTCTTGAAATTGACCAAGTTGTAGACAAAAAACTTCTTGGTAAAATAATTGAAAAAACTTACAAAAAACATGGAAATATAAAAACTGCAGAGCTACTTGATAACATCAAGGCTACAGGTTATCACTACTCAACTATTGGAGCTGTATCAATTTCAATGGGTGACGTTGAGATTCCTGACACAAAGCCAGAACTTTTAGCTAATGCAGAAAAGGAAGTTGCTAAATACGAAAAAGCCTTTAGAAGAGGTCTTATATCTGATGAAGAAAGATATGAAAAGGTAATTGAAATTTGGAACAAGGCAACTGATGACTTAACTGATGATGTAATGGACGGCTTTGATGCCTTAAATAATATTTATATCATGGCAGATTCAGGAGCCAGAGGTTCAAAAAACCAAATCAGACAACTTGCAGGTATGCGTGGACTTATGGCATCACCTTCAGGTAGAACAATAGAAGTTCCAATTACTTCAAACTTTAGAGAAGGTCTTTCTGTACTTGAATTTTATATGTCAGCCCATGGTTCCAGAAAGGGACTTGCCGATACAGCACTTAGAACTGCCGACTCTGGATATTTGACAAGAAGACTTGTAGATGTTTCACAACAAGTAATTGTTTCTGAAGAAGACTGTGGAACTGATGAATATCTAGTAGCTAGAGCTTTTAAAGATGGCAAGGAATTAATTGAATCCCTAGCTGATAGAATTGAAGGAAGATATTCTTTTGAAGACATAATAAATCCAGAAAGTGGAGAAGTTATTGTAAAGGCAAATGAAGTTATCTCTGACGATGACGCAGTTTTAATTGAATCACTTGGTATAGGAGAAGTTAAGGTTAGATCAGTTCTTGGCTGTAAGGCTAAACATGGAGTTTGTGCTCACTGCTATGGTAGAAACCTTGCAACAGGTTCTCACATTGGCATTGGAGAAGCAGTTGGTGTAATTGCAGCTCAATCAATAGGTGAACCGGGTACACAACTTACAATGAGAACTTTCCACACTGGTGGTGTAGCTGCAGCAGCAGATATCACACAAGGTCTTCCAAGAGTTGAAGAACTTTTCGAAGCAAGAAAGCCAAAGGGACTTGCAGTAATTGCAGAAAGAGGCGGTCTTGTTGACATTAAAGAAACAAACAAGAAGAGAGAAGTTCTTATAACTGCAGAAGATGGAACAGTTGACTCCTACAACATCGTCTATGGCTCAAGACTTAAAGTTAAAGCAGGCGATGAAGTTGAAGCAGGAGACGAACTTACACAAGGTTCAGTATATCCACAAGATTTACTTCGTGTAAAGGGCGAAAAGGGTGTACAAGAATACATTGTTAAGGAAGTTCAAAGAGTTTACAGACTTCAAGGTGTAGACATCAACGACAAGCACATTGAAATAATAGTTAGACAAATGCTATCAAAGTGCAAAATCGAAGATGCAGGAGACACAGATTTACTTCCAGGCTCACTTGTGAATGTAGTTGATTACAAAGAAGCAAACAAAAAAGCAAAAGAAGAAGGCAAGGAGCCTGCTATTGCAAAAGTAAATCTTCTTGGAATTACAAAGGCATCACTAGCAACAGATTCCTTCTTATCAGCAGCATCCTTCCAAGAAACTACAAGAGTTCTTACAGATGCAGCAATAAAAGGCAAGGAAGATATGCTTGAAGGCTTAAAGGAAAATATTATAATCGGACAACTTATACCGGCAGGTACAGGCGCTCGTATAAATTCTAAGGTACAAATTGGAATCGACGAAAGCCTAAAGGAAGATTACAATATCCTTGAAGATTCTGAAGTAATAACAAGCGACGATGTAAAAGTTGAACTTGAACCTGTAGCAGAAGAAGAATAAAAATATAAAAATAAATTTTAAGTAGGTTGATTAGTCAGCCTACTTTTTTTATGCAAAGAGGATAAAAGGAAATTGATTTAAAAATTTATGGGGAGTGCTATAATAAATTAAGAAGGAAAAGTTTTTATTTATTAATAAAAGATTTTGAGGTGAATTAATGAGTGATTCAACAATATGTTTGTTAGTAGCAATTTTTACATCAGCCTTAGTCACTTTTATTTACATAAGAGAAAATAAGAAAGAAGAAAAAGATTCTGAGAATGACATAATATACTCCTTCCTAATAGCAAATTTTTTAATCTTAGAATATTACTCTGACATTTATCAAAATATTGGTCTCATAATTATTATCAGCATGTTCGTATATTTTGTGATTTGGGCTATTTATAAACTTTACACAGAGAGCAAAATGGGAAAGAAGTTATTGGAAAATAAAAATGAGCCTAAGTGGAGGATTTTATTTATTTCCATATCTTTTATATTAATAGCAAGCCTTAGCTTTTTAGAATTAAAAGATGGGGATACTATTTTGAGATACAATAAAAGCGACTTTCAAAAAATTTTAATAATTTCAATCTTTTTTCTAACCTACATTAAAATAATTTTAGACATGAGAATTTTAAAAAGTATTTTATTTGAAAAAGATATTTGGAGAAGGACTTTTATTATTTCAGAGATTATTTTGATTTTAATATTTGCTTTAGTAAGTGCCTACAACATAAAAAATGCCAGCCGTTTTGATTTTTATGTAGAAAGAGAAAATTATAAAGAAATAATATGGAATAATTATGAGTAATTTGATATTATTTTTTATACCAGCAATACTTATTTTATTAATAAATCCAATTGGAGATAAGATTAAAGAAAAAAACAAAATTAAGAAACCTTAAAGTCTGTTGAAGTATATATCTTCAGCAGATTTTTTATTTTTCAACATCTTAATAACAAAGTAAAATTTTACACTATTTACATAAAATTTAATTTTATATTACCTTTAATATACATAGATGATTTAAATTATATAAGAGGTGATTAATATATATATAATTTTTATTTCATCTTCTCTTATGTGGGACTTTTCTGAAGAAGAGATTTTCGACTATGCCAATAAGAATGAAATTTCGGGTATAGAGTTCTGGTCACAACAAATAGAAGATAAAAGATTATCTACTAAAAAAATAAGAGATTTGTCAAAAAAATTTAAACTAGACCTAACACTTCATGCTAAAAGTTGGGATTTAAACCTAGCTTCTATTAATGAAAGAATTAGAGAAGTAAGCCTTAAAGAAATTTTAGATGATATAGATTTAGCAAGAAATATTGGAGCTAAAGAAATTACGATTCATCCAGGTAGATTTTCAGTGGGTTTTAACAAGGAAATTTATTATAAATTTTTAAAAGAAAGCTTAAATACCATTTTAGATTATTCTAGAAATAAAAATATAAATGTTTCAATAGAAGTAATGGAAAAAATAAAAAATGAATTTATTGTAGATCTCAAATCTTTAAAAAAACTTATGGGAAATAATTACGACGATTTTAAATATACTCTAGATATATCTCATTGTGATTCTTTAGAAGAAATATATTCTAATTTAAATAATATTAAAAATATATCTAAGTGCCATATTAGCAATAGATTAAAAGATAAATATCACACTGAGCTTGAAAGAGGAATTTTTCCAATGGAAGAAGTTATTTTTAAAATAGGAGAGAAAACTATTCCCATGGTAATAGAAGGCATGGAAATAGGTAGAAGTAAGACAGTATTAGATAAAAATATTAGATATTTAAAGGAGAAAAACTTATTATGAAAAGAATATTCGCTGTAATCTTAATGGCTCTAGCTCTTGTAGCTTGCTCATCAAATTCTACCGAAATTGCAAAAGAAAATGCCGTAAGTGCTAATAAAAATAATAAAACTGAAAGTGTAGAAAAAGAAGAAAAAGATGTAAAGGGAACTATAACACTTTATACATCACAACCAGAAGAGGACGCAAAAAAATTAATTGATGGATTTAAAAAAGTCCATCCAGAAGCTGATGTTGTAGTTTTCAGATCAGGAACAGAAGAACTTGTTTCAAAAATTCTATCTGAAAAAGAAGTAAATGCATTACAAGCTGATGTTGTATTAGTTGCAGATACTGTTACTTTTGAAATTTTAAAATCAAAAGATATCCTAGAAAAATACGCTTCACCTGAACTAGAAGGAATTGATAAAAAATTCTATGATGAAGAAAACTATTATGCAGGAACAAAAATAATCTCTACAGGTATTATCCAAAACACAGATGTATATAAAGGAGAAGTTAAAGGATTTAGTGACTTAATAAAAGAAGAAACAAAATCTCAAACTATTATGCCATCACCATTATATTCAGGAGCAGCTGCTTATAATCTATCACTTTTAACAAGAACAGAAGGAATTGGTTGGGAATTTTACAGTGGTCTTAAGGATAATGACATTTTAGTTGATAAGGGAAATGGTGCAGTTCAAAAATCTGTAGTAGCAGGTCAAAAAGGACTTGGTATTATTGTTGACTATATGGCAAACCGTTCAAAAAATGAAGGTGCACCTGTTGAATTTATATATCCAGAAGAAGGATCTCCAATTGTTACAGAACCAGTGGGAATCGTAAAGGGAAGCAAAAATATTGATACAGCTGAAGCTTTTTACGATTATATAATTTCAAAAGATGGCCAAGAACTTGCTTCTTCAATGGGGTATACTCCAATAAGAGGAGATGTAGAGGCACCTGAAGGACTTAAATCATCTAATGAATTAAATATTTTAACAGGAAATAATAAAGAATTATTAGATAATAGAGAAGCCGACAAAGAAGAATTTTCAAAATTATTTCAATAAGAGGAATAGACCTTGAAAAAAGATAAAGCACTAGACTATTTAATAGCCATTGTAGTTTTATTTGTATTTGTCATCCCCTTTGTAAAGCTTTTTATTAGAAGCTTTGGAGGGGATGGTCTTATTATAAACTACAGCAAGATATTTTCTGACAAAAGAATTATAAAGGGAATAATAAATACCTTTATTATAGGGATAACATCTTCTTTTTTAACTTTAATAGTGGGTTCTTATCTGGCATTTATAATAGCTTATACTAATATTAGATTTAAAAGTATTTTAAAAATATTAGTGTATCTCCCTTTTATTGTGCCAAGTTATATTATGACACTTGCTTGGACAAATATAACATCAAGTGTAGGAATTGTTACAAAATTACTAACTGCCTTGGGGTTAAAACCAATTAACCTTTATTCAATGGGTGGTATAATTTTTCTTATGATTGTCTGTTATACACCCTTTGTCTATTTAAGTGTTTATAGAAGTTTAATTAAAGTTCCACAAAGTCACGAATATGCTTCAAAATTATTAAATTATGGGAGTTTTGAAACTTTTAAAAATATAAATTTAAAACAAATTACACCAACTTTAGTAAGTACTTTTGTCCTTGTATTTTTATCAAGTTTAGATAATTTTTCAATTCCAGCATTTTTGGGAGTCCCAGCAGGTATTTCTGTTCTCTCTACTTTAATTTATGAAAAGACAATATCCATATCAACGGGAGGTTTTACTGATCCTGCTGTTTTATCGGCACTTTTATTTATAATCTCCGTTTCAGTTTCTGGTATTGAATCATCTATAATTAATAGATCGAGAACGGGTAAAGACTCATCAGAAGATACAAATATAAGATATATCTTTAAACCAAGTGATAGAAAAATTATAGAAGTTTTAACTTTCGTAATATTTATATTTATAAACATTGTGCCAATAGGTTTTATGATTTATTCTTCACTTGTAGCAAATTATGTAAGTGGATTTTCTTTTTCAAACTTTAACCTAAATAATTATAGATTATTATTTTCAATCTCTTCAATCAAAATGTCAATTACAAATAGTATAAGCTATGCAATTATAACAGTAATTGTATGTGGAGTTCTATCAATTATTTATGCTTATTTAAAATGGAAAAAGAAATTTAGTATAAGTATATCTTTACTTGAAAAGGCAACAAGTATTTCATATTCCTTACCAGGTATGGTACTTGCACTTAGCATGATATTTCACTGGGCAAAACCAATACCTGGACTAAATATAGGATTTTATGCTAGTCCAATAATAATTTTAATTGCCTATGTAAGTAGATTTTTAATTATAGATATGAAATCAGCATATCAAGGATTTTCATCTATATCATCAAGCTTAGAATATGCTGCAGATCTATCAAATGGTTCTAAATTTAAAAAGTGGACAAAAATATTTTTGCCATTAATTTATAGATATATTTTAACATCAAGTTTACTGATTTTTGTATATTCTCTATCAGAACTTAGCCTATCCGCTATATTGTCAGGGCCATTTACAAAGACTATTGGACTTTTTATCTTTAACTTACAACAATCAGGTGATTATAATTTGGCTTATGCGATGTCAACATTGGTGTTAATAATCCTATTAATAATGTATATTTTAATGGAAAAAATAAATGCAGGAGGAAAAAATGAGCTTAAGAATTAAAAGTGTTTATAAGAGTTTTGGAGATAAAACAGTTTTAAAAAATATAAATTTAGAAATTAAAGACGCTGAGTTTGTATCACTTCTTGGAGCAAGTGGATGTGGTAAAACTACACTATTAAAAATCATTGCAGGATTTGAAGGTGTTGACTCTGGAGAGATTACAAAAGACGATAGAGTTTTTATAAGTGATGACAAAACTTTTCTTCCTCCACAGGATAGAAGTCTAAATATGGTATTTCAACAGTTTGCTCTTTGGCCACATATGAATGTAAAAGAACATCTTCTTTATGCACTTAAAGGAAGAAATAAAAATATAAATGCGGATAAGGATATAAAGGATATGCTTGAAATAGTGGGACTAAGTGGATTTGAAAATTCCTATCCTGAAGACCTTTCAGGTGGACAAAAACAAAGAGTTGCCCTAGCAAGAGCATTGATAACAAAACCCGAAATGGTTCTTATGGACGAGCCTCTATCAGCTCTTGATGCAAATTTAAGAATTGAGATGCGTAAATTTATAAAAGAAATTCATAGGAAATTTAAAACTACAATAATTTATGTAACTCATGATCAAGGTGAAGCACTTGCAATGAGTGATAGAATTGTTATCTTAAAAGATGGAGTTATTGAACAAGAAGGAAGTCCGTATGAAATATACGAAAATCCAAAAACAGAATATGTAGCAAAATTTGTAGGTAAATCAAATTTAATTAGTGGAAAATGGCAGGGAGATTTATTTGTAGTAGAAGATTCTGATATTTTCTTCCAAGACAAATCAGTAAAAGAAAACTTTCAAAATAAAAACCTATATCCAATAAAACCAGATGAATTATATTTATCTAAGGGAGAGACAGGTATAAGTGCAAGAGTATTATCTCTTGAGTATATGGGAACAGGATACGAATATAAACTAGAATCTAAACATGGAATATTAAATGTACACAGTAAAAGTCCAATATATAGACCTGGTGAAGAAGTAAAAGTAATGAAGGAGGAAACTTATAAAAATGCTATGTGACCTTCATACTCACACAATAATAAGTGGTCATGCTTACTCAACTTTAAAAGAAAATATAGAAGAGGCAAAGAAAAAGGGACTTAAATTTTTGGGAACAAGTGAACATTCTCAAAATATGCCTGGATCTTGTAATAATGTTTACTTTTACAATATGAAAATATTAAAAAGAGATTTTGATGGGATTTTTTTGTTAAGAGGAGCTGAAGCAAATATAATGGATTACTCAGGAGACCTTGATCTTACAGAAGAAAAGCATATAAAAAATCTAGATTATATCATAGCATCACTTCATACACCTTGCATAAAAGATGGAGGAATTACAAATAACACTGAAGCCCTTATAAAGGCAATGGATAGACAAAAGGTTAGAATAATAGGTCATCCTGATGATGATAGATACCCAATAGATAGAGAAAGTCTAGTACTTTCGGCAAAAGAAAAAAAAGTGTTAATAGAACTTAACAATTCCTCACTGACAAAAAATAGTTCAAGAAAAAATGCAAGGGAAAATAATATAGAAATTTTAGAACTTTGCCAGAAACACAAAGTAGATGTAATAATTAATTCAGATGCTCATGTAGATTACCAAGTAGGTGACTTTAAAAGGGCAATAGATCTCATAGAAGAATTAAACTTTCCAAAAGAACAAATAATAAATTTTGACGAAAATGAAGAAAGGCTTTTTAGTTATCTAAAAATAGATAAAGATATTTTTTACAATTAGTAAAGTAATAATTTTAAATCTCTCTAATTATTAGAGAGATTTTTGATATAATTAAACTAAGTTTTTAGTATTTTATAGTTCTTTAAGATTTATAAAAATTTGATTTTTATAAATAGATAAGTATCGAGGAAGGTTATGGCGTTTTATGAGTAATTTAATTTTATTTTTTATACCAGCAATACTTATTTTATTAATAAATCCAATTGGAGATAAGATTAAAGCAAAAAAATAAATTGAAACTGAAAGTATTGATGTATTGAGAAACTATATTTATGCTTTTATCATGATTTCTTTTTGGATTGGCATAGTTTTTAGACAAGATAAGCTATATATCTATTTTGCAGTTTTTGGTCTTATAGCATATTTTGTTTACAGAACTTACACAGAAGATATTATGAAAAACAAGTATAAAGACGACCCAAGACTTTATAAAATAACGACAATTATTGTACAAGCAATTCTTATAATTTATCAACTAATATTCTTTATGACCCTTGAAGATGGTCATAAAGTGAGTTACTTCGCGAAAAATGAATTTTTAATAGTTTTGTCATGCTTTATGCTAGTTATCTTATGGCTTAGCTATTATTTATCAAAAAAATTACTTTCTAAAATTTTTGTAGAAAAGGACTCTTACAGAAAAACTTTTGTAATCTTACAAATTTTATATTTATTATTTTTTACAGGATTTACAATCTATAACATGATAAATATCAATAGATTTGATTTTTATCTTGATAGATTAATGTAAATTTTAGAAAAAATCTCAAAAAAATAAAAATAATTTTAAAAAATATGAGGAATTCGCCAATTTCTCATATTTTTTGTTGACTTAATGGCTTTGTAATGATAAAATTGATGAGTATTTGAGACGGAAAGACTACCTAAGACTGGGTAGTCTTTGAAATGTCTGATACTATTATTAAAACAGGAGGTGCAATTAATGCCTACAATTAACCAATTAGTAAGAAATGGTAGAAAGAAAATTCACAGTAAATCTAAATCACCAGCTCTTGATGTAAACTATGACACACTTAAAAAAGTTGAAACTGAAGTTAATTCTCCACAAAAAAGAGGAGTATGTGTTGCAGTAAGAACAGTAACACCTAAGAAACCGAATTCAGCTCTTAGAAAAGTTGCCAGAGTTCGTTTGACAAATGGATACGAAGTTATGGCTTACATTCCAGGAATCGGACACAACCTACAAGAACACAGCGTTGTTTTAATCCGTGGTGGAAGAGTTAAGGATTTACCAGGTGTTAGATACCATATTGTAAGAGGTACTCTTGATACAGCTGGAGTAACTGATAGAAAGCAATCTAGATCTAAATATGGTACTAAGAAACCTAAAAATTGATAGAATTTTTTAAAAGAATTTATAGATTTTTGGCTTACGGGCTCAACCTGAGTACCAATGAATCGACTGAAAAATAGTTAAGGAGGGAAGTTATGCCAAGAAAAGGACATATCCAAAAACGTGAAGTTATGGCTGATCCAATGTATAGCGATGTAGTTATCACAAAGCTTATAAACAATGTTATGCTTGACGGTAAAAAAGGTACTGCTCAAAGAATTGTTTATGGAGCACTTGAAACAATTGCAGAACAAACTGGAGAAGACGCACTTGAAGTATTTTACAAGGCACTTAATAATGTAATGCCTGTACTTGAAGTAAAGGGAAGAAGAATAGGCGGTGCTACTTACCAAGTTCCAATGGAAGTTAGACCGGAAAGACGCCAAACACTAGGACTTAGATGGTTAGTTAGATATGCAAGAGCTAGAGGCGAAAAGACAATGCACGAAAGACTTGCAAAAGAAATCCTTGATGCATCTAACGGACTAGGCGGAAGCGTTAAGAGAAAAGATGAAATGCATAGAACAGCAGAAGCTAACAAGGCCTTTGCTCACTATAGATGGTAATAAGGGGAGGAATTTATGGCTCGCGAAATACCATTAGAGAAATATAGAAATATTGGTATTATGGCCCATATTGATGCTGGAAAGACTACTACTACTGAACGTATTCTTTTCTACGCTGGTAAGATTCACAAAATCGGTGAAACTCACGAAGGTGCAGCACAAATGGACTGGATGGAACAAGAACAAGAAAGAGGTATCACAATTACTTCTGCAGCTACTACTGCACACTGGAAGGGTTACAGACTTAACATTATCGATACTCCGGGACACGTTGACTTCACAGTTGAAGTTGAAAGATCTCTAAGAGTACTTGATGGTGCTGTTGCACTTTTTGATGCAAAAAGTGGTGTAGAACCTCAATCTGAAACTGTTTGGAGACAAGCAGATAAGTATCATGTTCCAAGAATTGCACATATTAACAAGATGGATGTTACTGGTGCTGATTTCTTTAGATCAGTTCAAACAATTGACAAGAAATTACATGGTAACCCTATTCCAATTCAAATCCCAATGGGAGCAGAAGATACTTTCATTGGAATGATTGACCTTGTTGAAATGAAAGCAGAAATTTACAAGGACGAACTTGGTAAGGAAATCGAAATTACTGATGTTCCTGATGAATACCTAGACCTTGCAAATGAATATAGAGAAAAATTAATTGAAAAAGCTTCTGAATTTGATGAAGATTTAATGATGGCTTATCTTGAAGGAGAAGAAATAGACAAAGAACTTCTTAAAAAAGCTATAAGAAAGGGAACACTTGCTGTAGAAATCACTCCAGTATCTTGTGGTTCTTCTTACAAGAACAAGGGAGTTCAACTTCTTCTTGATGCTATAATTGATTATCTTCCATCTCCAATTGATGTACCATCAATTGAAGGTGTTGATTTAGATGGCAATGAAGTTCAAAGACATTCTTCAGACGATGAACCTTTCTCAGCACTTGCATTTAAAATTGTTACTGACCCATATGTTGGTAAACTTGCATACTTTAGAGTTTACTCTGGAGTTTTACAAGCTGGTTCTTATGTAATGAACTCAACTAAGGGCAAGAGAGAAAGAATCGGAAGAATTCTTCAAATGCACGCTAACAAGAGACAAGAAATCGAAGAAATCCATGCAGGAGAAATTGCTGCAGCTGTAGGTCTTAAAGATACTACTACTGGTGATACTCTTTGTGATGAAAAAAATCAAGTTATTCTTGAAACCATGGAATTCCCAGAACCAGTTATATCTGTAGCGATTGAACCAAAGACAAAAGCTTCTCAAGATAAGATGGCTCTTGCCTTAGCAAAACTTGCTGAAGAAGACCCTACTTTTAGAACATATACTGATGATGAAACTGGTCAAACAATTATCGCAGGAATGGGTGAACTTCACCTTGATATCATTGTTGATAGACTTTTAAGAGAATTTAAAGTTGAAGCCAACATTGGTAACCCTCAAGTTTCTTATAGAGAAGGTATTAAGAAGGCAGCTGAAGGCGAAGCTAAATACGCTCGTCAATCAGGTGGTCGTGGACAATATGGTCACGCTAAGATTAGAATCGAACCTAATAAACCAGGTGAAGGCTTTATATTTGAAAATGCCATCGTTGGTGGTGCTATTCCTAAGGAATTTATTGGACCAACTCAACAAGGTATTGAAGAAGCACTTCAATCAGGTATTATTGGTGGATATGAAGTACTTGATGTTAAAGTAACTCTTTACGATGGTTCTTATCACGAAGTCGACTCTTCTGAAATGGCATTTAAGATTGCCGGTTCTATGGCAGTAAGAGATGCTCTTGCAAAAGCAGATCCAGTACTTCTTGAACCTATGATGAAGGTTGAAGTTACAACTCCAGAAGAATACATGGGAGATGTAATTGGAGACATTAACTCAAGACGTGGAAGAATGGAAGGTATGGAACTTGTAGCTGGAGCTCAAATTGTTACAGCTTATGTACCACTAGCAGAAATGTTTGGTTACGCAACTAGCCTTCGTTCAAATACACAAGGAAGAGCAAACTATTCAATGCAATTTGATCACTACGAAGAAGTACCTCAATCAATAGCAGAAGAAGTAGTTGGAGATAAAAAGAAAAACTAATAATTAGGAGGATTAATAATGGCTAAAGCAAAATTTGAAAGAAATAAACCACACGTAAACATTGGAACAATTGGTCACGTTGACCACGGTAAGACAACTCTTACAGCAGCAATCACACTTGTAATGAACAAGAGATACGGTGGAGGAGAATTCGTAGACTACGCACACATTGACAAGGCACCAGAAGAAAGAGAAAGAGGAATCACAATTTCAACTTCTCACGTAGAATATGAAACACCAAACAGACACTACGCTCACGTAGACTGCCCAGGACACGCTGACTATGTAAAGAACATGATTACAGGAGCAGCACAAATGGACGGCGCTATCCTAGTAGTATCAGCAGCTGATGGTCCAATGCCACAAACAAGAGAACACATTCTACTAGCTCGTCAAGTAGGTGTACCAAAGATTGTAGTATTCCTAAACAAAGAAGACCAAGTAGATGACCCAGAACTAATCGAATTAGTAGAAATGGAAGTAAGAGACCTACTTTCAGAATACGACTTTGACGGAGACAACACACCAATCGTAGTAGGATCAGCCCTAAAAGCACTTGACGATCCAGACGGAGAATGGGGAGACAAAATCGTAAAACTAATGGAAGAAGTAGACGAATACATTCCAACACCAGCAAGAGATACAGAACACCCATTCCTAATGCCAATTGAAGACATCTTCTCAATCACAGGAAGAGGAACAGTAGCAACAGGAAGAGTAGAACAAGGTGTAGTAAAAGTAGGAGATACTGTAGAAGTAGTAGGACTTACAGAAGAAAAGAGACAAGTAGTAGTAACAGGTGTAGAAATGTTTAGAAAACAACTAGACCAAGCCGAAGCAGGAGACAACATCGGAGCCCTACTAAGAGGTGTACAAAGAGAAGAAATCCAAAGAGGACAAGTATTAGCAGCACCAGGAACAATTCACCCACATACAAAATTTGAAGCAGAAGTATATGTACTAACAAAAGAAGAAGGTGGAAGACATACACCATTCTTTAACGGATACAGACCACAATTCTACTTCAGAACAACAGACGTAACAGGAGATATCCAACTAAAAGAAGGAACAGAAATGGTAATGCCAGGAGATAACTCCACATTTACAGTAACACTAATCACACCAATCGCAATGGACGAAGGATTAAGATTCGCTATTCGTGAAGGTGGTAGAACAGTAGCATCTGGAGTAGTATCTAAGATTCTTGACTAATCATTTAGATTAAAATAAAAATTAAAACATTTAAGGGCGAGGAAACTCGCTCTTTTTTTATGGAATTTTACACTCTATAAATACTATTGAGAAAAATATTTAAATAAAAAAGTTTTAAAATTTAAAATTTGAGGAAATTTTTTAAAAGTAACTTGGAAAAAATTAAATTAAAATTCAATTGCAGATATTTAAAAATAAAAAGATTTTTTTAACATAAAAATTAAGTTGTGATATAATTATAAAAATTTATGGAGTGATAAAAATTAGTATAGAAAAAGTTAAAAGCTATTTTAAAGTTTTTGGTCTTGAGGATAGGATAATAGATTTTGACACTTCTAGTGCAAATGTAGAGCTTGCAGCGGCAGCCTTAAATTGTTAGCCAGAAAGGATTGCCAAGAGCCTTTCCTTTATTTTAAAGGAAAAAGCAATAATAATTGTAACTGCAGGAGATGTCAAAATCGATAATAAGAAATTTAAAAGAATTTTTGGCAGCAAGGCAAAAATGATTGAAAAAGATAGGGTTGAAGAACTAATAGGGCATAAGGTAGGGGGAGTTTGTCCCTTTGCCATAAAAGATGATGTAGATGTTTATCTGGATGAGTCTTTAAAAAGAATTGTCACAGTTTTTCCTGCATGTGGATCTAGTAATAGTGCAATAGAAATGTCAATAGAAGAACTAGAAAAGTGTTCAAACTATAAGGCTTGGCTTGATGTTTGTAAAAATTAAAATAAAGCAAAAAAAAGAATCAGCTCCTGTGAGCTGATTTTTTAAATTAATTTTGAAATTTTTTCATCGACAAGATCCATTTTTGCAGTTGGCTCAAATCTCTCAACTACATTTCCATCCCTATCAACTAAGAATTTTGTGAAGTTCCATTTGATATCAGGATTGTTTTTGTAGTCCTTATCCCTAGACTTTAAAAGTGTTGCCATGGCAAGTGCCTTGGGACCATGTCCAAAGCCTTCAAATCCCTTTTGAGATTTTAAAAACTTATAAAGGTCAATTTCATTTTCTCCATTTACTTCAGCCTTCTTCATTTGTGGAAATTCAATATTAAAATTCAATTGGCAGAATTTTGATATTTCTTCATCACTTTCAGGCGCCTGTTCCTTAAATTGATTGCAAGGTATGTCAATTATTTCAAGTCCCTTGTTATGGTACTTGTCGTAAAGGTCTTGTAGGTCATTGTATTGGGGTGTAAAGCCGCATCTAGTTGCAGTGTTTACTATTAAGATGACTTTACCCTTTAAATCCTTTAAGTCTAAGAAAGATCCATCTTGTTTTTCTACTTTATAATCATAAATCATATTGTTATTCCTCCTATGTATTGTTATTTACCCAATTTTAAGGACCTATATCAAGAAAATTTATAGATAAATAAGGGCCACTGATTAAGAGTCAGTTGATAAAAAAAGAGATGGTCTCCCATCTCTTAATTTTTATCAACTTGTAGACTTATATGACTTATTAAAGACTTGCTACTTGTAAATATCTTGCAAGCTAGTAAATCTTTACGACTTAATAAATTTTTATAAACTAGTCATTTATAATGATTTTTTAAGTTTTTATAAGTTATTCTTATTTATTTTCTTCTAACAATTTGTCAATTGTTGCCTTTAAGGAGTCTTTGTCAGCTTTACCAACAAAACCACCAAGAACTTTTCCCTCACTATTTACAAAAAATGTAGTTGGCATAGCAGTTATATTAACTAAAGTGTCTTCCGTAGTTGGGTTTGGCATAATATTTTTATAATTTACGCCAGAATCTTTAATTATTTTTTGTGCTTCTTCCACATTTGTGTCCATACTAACATTTGTATCTACCACAACTCCAAGGAAGTTCATTTTGTCCTTGTATTCATCATATAATTTTGCAAGATCAGGCATTTCTTCTTTACATGGTCCACAAAATGTTCCCCAAACATTTACAAGTGTTAGAGGTTTTTCTTTGTAAAATTCTTCTGATTTAATGACATTTCCATCTAAAATATCCATTGTTTGAAAATCAAAGTTTTCAATTGGCATTTTTTCTAGCTCAATAGCAGTTGCTGTAGTTTTATCTTTTTCTTCAACTTTATTTGTTTCGGCTGGATTATTTTTCTTGTTGCAAGCAAAAAGTGTTAGTGCTAAAGCAAATAAAATTAGTATTTTAAAAATTTTTTTCATGTAATCACTCCAAGTTAAATTATAATTCTACCTACATAAATTAATTTTGCCTAAATCAATTATACTTCATGACTATAAACTTGTCTATTTTTTAAATTTATTGTATAATAAGTTTCACTTGTTCGGGAACTCCAAGTATAAAAAACTAATTGTTCTCCAAAGAAATGGAGGTTAAAATGAAAAAAATTATTATCGACGCAGATCCCGGGATTGATGATTCTATAGCTATTATGCTTGCAGCTAAGCTAAAGGAATATAAAATCCTCGGGATCTCTTTGGTTTCAGGTAATGTTCATATTGAAAAGGGAAGAAAAAACATACTGAGACTTTCAAAGTTTCTAAATCGAGACTTTAAAATTTACATGGGAAGTGAAGCTCCTCTAATTAAAGATTTTATTAACGCAGAGGACACACATGGCGAAGATGGGCTTGGCGAAACTTATCTTGATTTTGATGAAAAAGAAGTAGATGGAGATGCCATAGACTTTTTAATTCAAGAAGCTAGAAAAGGAAATCTTACAATTTTTGCCTTGGGACCATTAACAAATATTGCTAGAGCCTTAAAAAGGGACAGAGATGCCTTTTTAGACACTAGAATTATTATTATGGGTGGCAATTTTAAGAGTCATGGTAACATGAGTCCAGTTGCTGAATTTAATTTTTATGTAGATCCAGATGCGGCAGACTATGTAATAAAAAATGCACCAAGAAAAGTTGAAATTATGCCTCTTGATGTCACGAGAAAATTCGTCCTTACACCTAGTATTTTGTCCTACATGAAAAGACTAAATCCGACTATGGGAAATTTCATTGAAAAAATTACAGATTTTTATATGGATTTTCACTGGGAATATGAAAAAATTATAGGATCTGTTATAAATGATCCACTTACAATTCTTCTTGAAAGAAAGCCAGAGTTTTTCAGAGGCAGGTCCTTTAATGCAGAGTGCATAACAGATGGACCAGCTAGGGGAATGCTTATGGTTGATGAAATGGACTTTATGAAGAGAGAAAAAAATATAATTCTTTATGAAGACTTAGATGTCTATGAAGTTTGGAAGTATTTTTTAGAAGAAATTACAAAAAGTGAAGTTGATGAGAAAGTTTTAGGTGATATTTTATGAAAATTAGTACAAAAAAAATAACGATTTTGGCACTTTGCATTGCCATGAATATGGTAGGCTCATGGATTGGACTTATGATTAAACTTCCAGTTTATTTAGATTCAATTGGAACAGTTATGGCAGGCTTTGCCTTTGGTCCAGTATTTGGTATTTTAGCAGGAGTAATAACAGCTTTAGTAAATACAATTTCAGATCCTGTTGCCCTGTATTTTATGCCTACACAAATTATAGTAGGTTTCACAGCAGGTTATTTTAAATTTTTAAAGAGAGAGGATTTTCTTTCTAAATTTTATCTAACACCAGTTATGTCTATACCAGCAGCAATTTCATCTGCACTTATTGCAACTTATCTTTTTGGTACAGTTACAACAGCTGGATCATCTTATATTGTCCAAGCCCTTCGTGCAATTATAGATATTTCAGATTTTGTAATTGTCCTAGGAGTTCAAATTATTACAGACTACCTAGACAAGTTGCTTTCAATTATTTTAGTTTCAAAGATTTACAATATGAATGCTTTTAAAAATATTTTAAACAAATAAAATTATAAAATTTTAAAAATTTTCAGCCACTGTTTTTTTAACAGTGGTTTTTTTAACAAAAGTATTTTTTTATATTATTTTTCTCCACTTTATAGATTTTTAAGTTACTTTTGATAAAAAAAACAATTAAATTCTTTTTTTTTCAATTAATTTTAAATAAAGAAATTCTAATAGGGTATCAAGTAAAAGTAACTAAAATTAAAATTCTTATTATTATAGTTAAATAATAATTTAACAAGTGTTATAATTAGTTTAAGAAAGATTTTACATTGGAGGTGATTTAGTGTCAGATGATGCAGTAAAAAAAGTTAGAGACACTGAAGCTGAAGCAAAAAAAATTATTGACGACGCAGAGGTTAAGGCTAAGGAAATTATTGAAAATGCAAGAGTTCTAGCAGATAAGTCTTACGATTCAATTGTTAATAAGGCAAATGAAAGTAAGAATGAATTTCTTAAAAAGGCAAGACTTGAGGGAGAAGAATCAATACTGCCAATAAGAGAAGAAGAAGAGAAGAAGATTGCTAAAATTTCAAATATTTCTAAAGACAAAGAAGCTGAAATTGTAAAGTCAGTGGTAGAGAGGATTGTGAATAATGGCAATAGTTAATATGAAAAATTTCAAACTCTTTATCTTTGATGAGGATAGAGTTAAATTAATTGATAAATTTCAAAAATTTAATTATGTTCACATTGATGAGTCTAAAATTGACCATGATTTGTCAGAAGATGATTTCACAAGACCTAGATCTTCAGAAGATTTAATTGAAATTGATGATAAAATCAAAAGGTCTAAGGAAGATATTGATCTGCTTCTTCAGTTTAAGGAAAAGGAAAATCCTATTAAGGCCATGAAAGATGGAGTAAAAAACATCACTTTAGAGGAACTTGCAGCTAGAGCAATGACCTTTCCCTTTGAAAAAATAGACGGTGAGATAAAAGTCTTAGTTGATGAAAAAGATAAAAATAATAGCAAAATTCAAAATATCGATTCCAAGATAGGCGAATTAAAACCTTGGGAGAATCTTTCATCCTCCTTATCTAGGATAAACGATATGGGTGCTGTAAACATTTACACAGGTACAATATCTTCAAATCATGTAGCTGAATTTGAAAGTGAATTTATAAAAAATGAGCTAGCATATATTGAAAGAGTCTCAAAGGACAAGAATTTTTATTATTATCTCATGATAGTGGAAAAATCTATTGATGAAAATATAAGGTCCCTATTTTCAACTTATGGCTTCACACCTATAAACATTAAGGCAGATGGCAAAGTTAAGGACAAGATAGACTCCTATGAAAGAGACAAAGAGTTTCTTTATGAAAAAAATAAAAACATAGAAGAAGACTTAAAGACTTATTTAAAATATTTGGAAGATTTTAAATTTTCCTATGAATTTTATCGAAATGAAAAAATTAAGATAATGTCAGAGAGAAAATTTTTAAAGACTACAGAACTTGATTTAATAGAAGGTTATGTTCCAAGTGAAAAATTAGAAGATTTTGAAAATGAAGTTAAAAAAGTATGTGGCGAAAATTATTATCTAAGTGCAGAAGATGCCAAGAGAGATTCTGATAAAGTGCCAATTTTACTAAAAAACAATTCCTTTGTAAGTCCTTTTGAGCTTATGACGGAAATGTATTCCATGCCAAAATATAATGAAATTGATCCGACGCCTTTCTTTGCGCCTTTTTATTTCATATTTGCAGGTATAATGGTTGGCGACTTTGGCTATGGCCTATTAGTATTTTTAGGTACACTTTTTGCCCTTAAAAAATTTAAATTGACAGATAAAAAGAGAAGATTTATTAAATTTTTTAATTATCTTTCAATTTCTACAATAATATTTGGGCTTGTATTTGGTTCCTTCTTTGGAGGAATAATAAAATTCCCAGCACTTATAGATCCAGCAGAGGATTCTACACTTTTAGTAATTCTCTCACTAATTCTTGGTGGCATTCACATATTCTTTGCCCTTGGCATAAAGGCTTATATGAATATTCGTGATGGCAAACCAAAGGATGCACTTTTTGATGTTGGTTTTTGGTATATGGCAGTTTTGGGAGCAATTGGATTTATTTTAAGTAAATTCCTTCCACAAGTTGCAGCCTTTGGCAAAGTATTTTTAGTTGTAATGGTACTTGGCATGATAGGAATAGTTGCAACTGGTGGTAGAGAAGAAAAATCCACTGGTGCAAAAATAGGTTGGGGAATTTATTCTCTATATGGAATTTCATCTTATCTTGGTGATTTCGTATCTTACCTAAGACTTATGGCGCTAGTTTTATCAGGTTCCTTCTTGGGACTTGCCATAAACATGATTGCAGGAATGCTTTTTGAATCAAATATACTTGGAAAATTATTTGCAATAGTAATTTTTGTGGTATTTCAATTATTTAATGCCTTTCTTTCTTATTTGTCAGCTTATGTTCATACAGCAAGGCTTACTTATGTAGAAATGTTTAATAAATTTTATGAAGGTGGAGGCATACCTTTCAAAAAAATGATAGAAAATTCAGATTACTTTAATATAGACTAGGAGGAAAATTATGTTAAATGGATTAATGGGACAATATGGTGGATTGATTTTAGGATCTCTAGGGATCTTCTTTGCAGTAGCACTTTCTGGTGCAGGATCTGCTAAGGGAGTAGGTATGGCAGGGGAAGCTGCTGCAGGTGTAGTAATTGATGAACCAGAAAAATTTGGTAAATCTCTTGTACTTCAACTACTTCCAGGTACACAAGGTCTTTATGGATTTGTAATTGGACTATTTATATTATTTAGACTTTCACCAGATGTTCCAGTAAACACAGGATTTATGTACATGGCAAGTGGTGCCGTTATTGGTCTTGCTGGACTTGTATCTGCAGTTGCACAAGGAAAAGTTTCTGTTGCAGGTATTAACATCTTGGCAAAAAATGAAGAACAACAAGCAAAGGGGATTATCTTTGCAGTAATGGTTGAACTTTATGCAATTCTTGCCTTTGCAATTTCATTCTTTATTCTATTTAGAGCCTAGGTGATACTATGGCAGGACTTGAAAATATTTTAAATAAAATTATTGAGGATGCAAAAACTAAGGCTGATGAAATTATAAAGGAAGCAGAAGAAAAACAACATCTTGTTGTAGAAAAAAGAGAAGATGACGCAAAATTTTTAGCTGATAAAATTAATGAAATCTCAAAAAAAGAAAGAGAAGACATTTTAAAAAGGGCAAAATCCAGTGCTGAGTTAAAAGCAAGAGATAATATTCTAGCTGAAAAGCACAAATTAATTGATAAAGTTCTTGAAGAGGCAGTAGCTGAGCTAGAAAATTTGTCAGAAGAAGATTTTATAAAATTTGTAAAAAATAATGTTAAAGGTGTAGAAGACAAAAATTCTATATTAGATGTGCCAAGTAAATATAGAGATGCAGTAAAAAATGCAGATCTTGACTTTAAGGTGTCTGAAACCGATGTAGAAAGAGGTTTTGTCCTTCACAATGGAAATTTAATTTACAATGGTGATTTTAAATCTATTGTAAAATCTGAAAGAGAAGACTTGGAAAAATTTTTGGCTGAAAAACTTTTCAGTTAAGGGAAAAGGTGGTTAAATGGATAAAAGTAAATTCATCCAAAGTTCTACAAGACTTAGAGTTTTGGAAAAGGAATTTTTAAAAAGTGAAAACTTTATAAGAATTTCTGAAACAGAAACTTTGGAAGACGCACTTAGATCTCTATCTGATACAGTTTATAACAAGTATATTAATAAACTTTCTTCTCCCACAGAATATGAATATATTTTAAAAGAGGAACTCACAAATTTTTATGATGAGCTTTTTGATATTTCTCCTTCTAAAATTCCAGTAAAACTTCTTACTTTAAAGTATTTTTATCACAATTTAAAGGTGCTAATAAAAGAAGATATTGGGAAAAAGGATTTAAAAGATCTCTATATGAATATTGGAGATTTTGATCTAAAAGAATATAAGGACGCTCTTTTAAAGGGAAGCAAAAAAAATAAGTATTTTGAACTCATAACAAGGGTTGAGGAGCTTTATGAAGAAAAGAAAGATCCACAGCTGATTGATATTTATCTAGATAATGCTTACTTTACTGAACTTCTTGAACTTGCAAAAGAGTCTAAGGTGGATTTATTTATAAAATATGCAAAGAATTTAATTGATTTTACAAATATTAGGACACTTTTAAGGGCTAAGAAGCAAGAAAAAAGCGTAGAATTTTTAAGGAGTATAATTATTGAAGGCGGCAATGTTAGAGAGGAAACTTATTTTGATTTATTAAATAGAGATATAAGTTCAGATACAGATGCCTTTAAAAAACTTGAAATTTACAAGTATATAAAAGAGGCACTTGATTCCTTTAAGGAAATGGGAAATCTTTCAGATTTTGAAAGAGAGATGGACAATTACTTTATAGATTTGATAAAAGATGTAAAGTACATCACTTATGGTCCAGAAGTTGTTTTTGCCAATGCTTTGGCAAAGGAAATGGAGATTAAAAATCTTAGAATCATTTTAGTTTCCAAACTAAATGGACTTGACAGTGAATTTATTAGAGAAAAGTTGCGTGATACTTATGTATAAAATTGCAGTTATTGGCGACAAAGATTCAGTTTTATCCTTTAAGGCAATAGGGATAGATGTCTTCGTTAGTTACGAAGAAAAGGACGCAAGGGCAAAAGTTGATGCTCTTGCCAAAAAAGATTATGGTGTAATTTATATTACAGAAGAACTTGCTGCAAAAATACCAAATACTATAGAGAGATATAATGACAAATTATTGCCAGCAATTATAGTTATTCCTTCAAATAAGGGAACTCTTGGTATTGGTATGAAGAATTTGAACAAAAATGTTGAAAAGGCAGTTGGAGCAAATATATTAGGTGATTAATCACCTTTTTATAAAGGAGGAGCTTTATTGAAATCAGGAAAGATAATTAAAGTATCCGGGCCACTAGTTGTAGCATCTGGCATGGAAGATGCCAATGTTTATGATGTAGTAGAAGTTTCTAAAGACAGACTAATTGGTGAAGTTATTGAAATGAGAGGCGACAAAGCTTCCATTCAAGTTTACGAAGAAACTACAGGTATTGGCCCTGGAGATGAAGTTTATACAACAGGAGCACCACTTTCCGTTGAGCTTGGACCTGGAATGATCGAGCAAATGTTTGACGGCATTCAAAGACCTCTTGTTGGACTTAGAGATGAAGCCGGAGACTTTTTAAAAAGAGGAGTTATAGTAAATCCTTTAAATAGAGAAAAGAAATGGGAATTTAAAAAAGTTGCAAATGTAGGAGATAATGTTCAAACGGGAGATATCCTTGGTACAGTAGAGGAGACATCAGTTGTAACTCACAAAATCATGGTTCCTAATGGAATTAAGGGTAAGGTCAAAGACATAAAGGAAGGTTCCTTTACTGTTGAAGAAACTATTGCAGTTATAGAAACAGAAAAGGGCGATGAAAATCTCACAATGCTACAAAAATGGCCAGTAAGAAAGGGAAGACCTTTCAAGAAAAAAATTGACCCAAAGGAACCACTTGTTACTGGACAAAGAGTAATAGATACATTTTTCCCAATTACTAAGGGTGGTACTGCTGCTATTCCAGGACCTTTCGGTTCAGGTAAAACAGTTGTACAACATCAACTTGCAAAATGGGCAGATGCACAAATAGTTGTCTATGTAGGTTGCGGAGAGCGTGGAAACGAAATGACTGATGTACTTATGGAATTTCCAGAGCTAATGGACCCTACAACTGGCGAGTCAATTATGAAGAGGACAGTTCTTATTGCCAACACTTCTAACATGCCAGTAGCAGCTCGTGAAGCATCAATTTATACAGGAATCACAATTTCTGAATATTTTAGAGATATGGGCTATTCAGTTGCCATGATGGCAGACTCTACATCTCGTTGGGCTGAAGCTCTTCGTGAAATGTCTGGTCGTCTTGAAGAAATGCCTGGTGACGAAGGTTATCCAGCTTATCTTGGTTCAAGAATTGCAGAGTTTTATGAAAGGGCTGGTCGTGTAATTGTAAATGCATCTGAAGAAAGAGAAGGAGCACTTTCAGTTATAGGTGCAGTTTCTCCTCCAGGTGGAGATATTTCTGAACCAGTTACACAAAACACACTTAGAATCGTAAAAATATTCTGGAAGTTAGACTACGATTTGTCTTATCAAAGACACTTCCCAGCTATTAACTGGATTGATTCTTATTCACTATATCAAGCAAAAATTGACAAATATTTAGATGAAAAAGTTGATAGAAGATTTTCAAAACTTAGAAAGAGGGCAATGGCACTTTTACAAGAAGAAACAACACTACTTGAAGTTGTAAGACTTGTAGGTCGTGACACATTATCTGATGAAGACCAAGTTAAACTTGACACTACTAAGTCAATTCGTGAAGACTTTTTACAACAAAATGCCTTCCACGATGTTGATACTTTCTGTCCACTTGAAAAGCAATTTAAGATGCTTGACACAATTCTATACTTCTATGACAAATGTCAAGAAGCACTAGAAAATGGAGTCTACTTTAGTGAAATTGAAAAACTTGATGTAAAAGAAAATATTGCCAGAATGAAGTACCTTCCTAATGATGACTTGGGAAAAATCGACGCAATAAAAGATAAAATTGACAGTGAACTTAAAGAATTAGAAGAGGTCGGTGATGTAGATGCTTAAAGAATATAAATCAGTAACAGAAGTCGTTGGACCTCTTATGACTGTTGAAGGAGTAGAAGGTGCAGCCTACGAAGAACTTGTGGACATCGAACTTCAAACCGGCGAAAAGAGGCGTGGTCGTGTTATAGAAATTGAAGGCGACAAGGCCATGGTTCAAATTTTTGAAGGTTCCAGTGGAATTAACTTAATGGACACAAGCGTAAGATTTTTAGGAAAGCCACTTGAACTTGGTGTTTCACCAGATATGATTGGTAGAGTTTTTGACGGACTTGGAGAACCAATTGACGATGGTCCAAAAATTATTCCTGAAGAAAAAATAGATATTAACGGAACTGCAATAAATCCAGTTTCAAGAGACTATCCATCAGAATTTATTCAAACAGGTGTATCTGTAATTGATGGACTTAACACTCTTGTTAGGGGACAAAAACTTCCAATATTCTCTGAAGCAGGACTTCCCCATAACGAACTTGCAGCACAAATAGCAAGACAAGCAACTGTACTTTCAGGTGGAGACTTTGCCGTAGTATTTGCAGCCATGGGTATTACTTTTGAAGAAGCTCAATACTTTATAGATGACTTCACAAAGACAGGAGCTATAGATAGAGCAGTTTTATTTATGAATCTTGCCAATGACCCAGCAATTGAAAGACTTGCAACACCAAAAATGGCGCTAACTGCAGCAGAATATTTGGCCTTTGAACTTGGAAAACACGTACTTGTAATTTTGACAGATATGACAAATTATGCTGAAGCCCTAAGAGAAGTTTCTGCCGCAAGAAAAGAAGTTCCAGGTAGACGTGGTTACCCTGGTTATTTATACACAGACCTTGCAGGTATTTATGAAAGAGCAGGAAGAATTAAGGGTAGAGAAGGATCCATTACACAAATTCCAATTTTGACAATGCCAGAAGGAGACATCACTCACCCTATCCCTGACCTTACAGGTTATATCACTGAAGGACAAATAATTCTTTCAACTGACCTTTATAAGCAAGGACTTGAACCACCTATTAATGCCATCCCATCACTTTCAAGACTTAAAGATAAGGGAATTGGCGAAGGTAAAACTCGTGAAGACCATGCTGATACAATGAACCAAATTTATGCAGCCTACACTGCAGGTAAAGAAGCAAAGGAACTTTCTGCCATTCTTGGCGAAACTGCTCTATCAGATACAGATAAGGCCTTTGCAAGATTTGCTGATTTGTTTGAAAAACAATATGTATCTCAAGGTTTTGAAACAAATAGACCTATTGAAGATACTTTGAATTTAGGTTGGGAACTTTTATCTATAATACCTAAAACAGAACTAAAGAGAATTGACGACAAATTAATTGAAAAATATTTGGGCGATAAGGAGAAAGATTCTAAAGATTCTGAAAATTTAGAAAATGAGGGATTATAATGACAAGACTTAAAGTAAATCCCACAAGAATGAATTTGTCCATTTTAAAAGATAAATTAGAAACATCAAAAAGAGGACACAAACTTTTAAAGGACAAGCAAGACGAACTTATGAGACAATTTATCACTCTCATAAAGGAAAATAAAAAGCTTAGACTTGAAGTGGAAGAAAAATTACAAAATTCTTTTAAAGCCTTTCTCATGGCATCAGCTGCTATGAGTCCAGAAATGTTAGAAGAAGCAATTTCACTTCCCACAATGAAAACTCTTGTTAATATCAAAAAGAAAAATGTAATGTCTGTTGATGTGCCAGAGATGGAATTTATAACAAAAAAGACAGCTGAAGATGCATCTCGATATCCTTATGGATATGCACAAACAACATCTGACCTTGACTATGCCATAGACGATCTTACAGAAGTTATGGATGAACTTTTAACTCTTACCCAAAAGGAAAAGGCGGCACAACTTCTTGCCAATGAGATAGAAAAAACAAGAAGAAGAGTAAATGCCCTTGAGTATAAAACAATACCAGATTTAGAAGAAACTATAAAATATATTCGCTCAAAACTTGATGAAAGTGAAAGAGCAAATATAACAAGGCTAATGAAGGTAAAAGACATTATCTCAAAGGACGAGATGAAGGAAGAAAAATCAGAAAAAGTAAATGCAGAGCTTGCATATTTAAAATAGACTAAATTAAAAGAGATATTAACAATGGAAAAAAACAATTTTAATATTAATAATTACATTCTTTATTAATATTAATGTTTTTGCTTATCAAGAAACAACTGAGGATAAAGAATATGTTACTTTTAAAGTATATGATAGTTTAGATAAGTATGAATAAGAAAATCAGTATGAAATTGTTCCTTACTCATTAGGAAAAATATCAACATTAGAACCTGTATTTATTAGGCTAAATGATGGGACAGATATAGTTGATTTTATTTTAAGTATTTGGGTTAAGATTCAGCAAATCTTTTAGAAGTAAAGAATTTTATTGTTAAAGATTCTAATTTTTTGAATCAAAAAATATTAGCAGAAATACCTCATGCTTTCATCAAGGAGAGGTGCGAATAAACTTGTATATTTTAAAATAGGAGAAATAAGTTTACCAAAAAATTTGATAAGGTTAGAGTAGATTGTACTCAAATTAAAATATATATATTAAATCATGGGTGGTATGTAGCTAGTGATCAAATAGGATTCTTGGGAGTAAAGAAATGAATCAAGCTGAACATTTAAAGGGAAAATTTATAAAATTCAAATTACCTAGAAAAAAATCATCTGATGAGATTTTAACTTGGATAGAAGACAGATACGATGCTTATAAAATTAGCTTTTCAGAATATATAAAGAACAATAGAGTAAGATTTAATTTTATTTTAATGAATCTGATAAATCATCCATACACTTACAAATTTTCTGATGAAATTTTAGAAATTGTTATATATAAAATACCTAAAAATGAAAAGACAGAAATTTATTTTTTAGAAAATGAAACTTATAACAAATCAGATTATTATTATCTTGTATTCGAAAAAAATACACAATATTTTAGCATAGGTCAACATATTATTTTTGAAGAAATTTTTCTGTATAAAGGAATATCAGAAGATGATAGGAAAAAAGATTCAATTAACTATTTAGAATATTTGACAAACATTGAATTTTTCTATAACAACTTATAAAGTTGAAATATCTATTGATTGCAAAATTTTCAATAGATATTTTTTTGCAGTTTTTGAGTACCGAACTAAATTATTGGTATAAATAAATTGGAGGGATCTTATGAAATTTTTACACACAATGATTAGAGTAAAGGACTTGGAAAGATCTGAAAGGTTTTATAAAGAAGCCCTGGGTTTTGTTGAATCAAGGCGCAAGGATTTTCCAGAAGATGAATTTACACTTTTATATTTAAAGCTAGAAGACTCACCCTATGAACTTGAGCTGACACATAATTATGACGGAAGGGACTACACAATTGGCGACGGCTACGGTCACATTGCCATTTCTCACAAGGACATAAAAGCCTTTAGGGAAGAATTAAAAAATAAAGGTTATGATGTCACAGAACTAAAAGCACTTTCTGACAAATCAGATTCCTACTTCTTTGTAAAAGACCCAGACGGATATAAAATTGAAGTAATTGGAGAAAAATAAATAAAGATAAAGTCCACATCAAAGCTGATGTGGATTTTTAATGCAATAAATTATAAGTTATTTAAAATATCATGGTGCCCTGTATCGATTAAAAAAATAAGTTCGTCATCTTGGTAGAACCAAATAATTCTTATGTCCATATTGATTGATGATTCCCAAGTATTGTATAAACCTTTATTTTTTTTAGTTCTTAGAGATGGGTGAGTAGGATTTTCTATAAAAATTTTTAATTTATTTTTAAACTGATTTTTTTCTACATTAGATAACTTTTTATAATGTTTTAAAAAAGTAATTTTAAAAGACATTATTTATCCAACTCTTCAAATAAAGAATCTAGAGAATCAAAAACTGGTTGTTGACCCCTTTTTATGTTTTCTTTAATTTCTTCCACAGATTCTTTTATATTTTCAATAACATGGCTGGGATAAATTGCAACTGGAACAAGAATAATTTTTCCATTATCTTCAAGGATTTCAAACTGGTCGCCTTGACTTAATTTCATGGAATTAATAATATCTTTGGGTATAGTTACTTGTGACTTTGCTTTTAATTCAACTAACATGAGAGCCTCCTTAGTTAGAAAATCATACTTTCTAACAAAATTATATTTCTGAAAATTTTATTAGTCAAGTAAAAAATTTGAAAAAAATTTACAAGTAAAAAAAGCACCAGCTCATGAAATTAATTCATAAGCTGGCATTTTTTTACATATTATTTTTTAATTTTTCATTTAATCTTGCTATGTCCCTCTTGGCAAGTGTGTATTCAACAAACCAAATTACAAGATAGATTAAAAGGTAAATGCCAAGGAAGATGGCAAGGGACAAAGGGGACTTTTGGAACCAGTAGAGCTTGTAGCCCACAAAAACCATAGTGGATGCAGTTAAGAGAAAGTGGATGATGGTTCTTGTAAGTATTGAAAGTTTTTCTTCTTCCCAAATTACAGAGGCAAGACCAAAGACCATGCCAAGAATTCCACTAAGACAAATTGACAAAAAGTTTGCCGCAAAGACTGACTTAGAGCTTTCTATTAAGCTTGGGTTTGCAATAGAAAAATCTCCATCAGTAAAAATATAGGACATAATTAGGGAAATGACAAGCAAAATAAATTCACAAATCAAAAGACCATTTACCATTCGACTAATAATTTTTTTCATAAAATCACCTCATATACCTAAAGTAGTTTTAATTTTTTTCACATATCTTCGAGATACGAAGGTCTTGGACTTATTTTTCATAGTGACAGAAATAGTTCCAGAGTAGGACAAGTCGAAGCTATCAACTAAGTTTAGGTTGATGAGTTCAGAGTTTGAAATCCTAACAAAATTTTTCGCCTTCAGCATATCTTCCAGCTGATAAATTCTCTTTTTCACTAAATATTTTTCATGGAGAGATTCGGCAAAGACCCTTGAATCCTCTGTGTAAATCCTATAAATCTTTGCAGGCTTTAAAATTTTTATCTTCTCATCAAGAAAACCAATTAACAAATTTTCAGAATTTTCTAGCACAAAGGACTTCAGCCTTAAAACTTCTTCTGTAACTTTATTAGTGTAGACAAGAGCCTTGGGTACCTTATAATTTTCATCAATTTTAATTTCAAAATCCATTTCTGACCTCCTTTACTTATAATATAAACCTTGAAAAGAAAAAGTAAATAAATCTTCTCTAAGTGGTTGAGAAATTTAGTTAAGTGGCAAAAGAAAAAGTGTAGGAAGCTTCCCACACTTAATCTAATAAAATCCCCCTTAAAAATCCATGAAGGAGATGGTCGCCATTTTCGTCATAGACATCTGAAATTATGTCGATAAAATTTTTTCCACGCTTATTTTCTAGGTTTTCAACTAGGTTTACGCATCTTATTTTCCTTCCAGTGTAAGCCTTTTTTATAAAATCGAACTCCATGCGATACATCAAAATATCGTAGTCGCCGCCAATTTTATTAGTAAGACTTGCAGTAAGTAGACCCTGTAAGAGATATTCGCCCTTGTCATTTGGACTTTCGTGGTGCTTGCCCCAAAAGTTTGCATTTTCTGCATAGTCCCTCAAATCTTTTTCAGTAAAAACTCTTTCATATATAACTTCGTCACCCTTATTTAGTCTCATAAAAACACCTCAATAATAATATACCCAATAAATATATTAAAATTGGGTAAAATAAAAGGGAGGTGTTAATGTGAAAAAAATTTTATTATATGGATTAGAAGAAGAAAAGACAAAAATCACAGAAAATGTGGCAAGTGAATTTGGCATTGAAATAAATAAAATTGCAAAAAATGACTTAGAGAAAAAAGTTGGCGAACTCTTTAATTTAGATTTGGGAGAAAATGATCTTGTGGAAGACGAAAATAAATTAATGGTATTTTCTGACTTTGACAGAAATATTTTGCAGGACTTTTTAATTGCCCTAAAAAAAGAGGGAGTAATGGTTGACAACAAATGCGTCTTAACAAAGACTAATGCAGACTGGACCTTTGCCTTTTTAATGGGTCATATTGCTGATGAGCATAGGGTTGTCACAAAATTTAGAGAACTCGGCGGGCTGGTAAAAATTGCCTTAGATAGGCTTGAAAATGACAGGGACGACCAACTTATGGACCTAGTAGAAAAAGCCATAGAAAATAAAAATAGAGAGCTCGACGAGGAAAAACTTGACTCAGCCATAAAAGATTTGAGAGAAAAATTAGATATTAAATAAAAATAAAGCCTTGATGTTCCTACACCAAGGCTAATTTTTTGTCTTAAATTTTATATTCTTAATTTACAAATTAAATTATAAATTCAAAAATTTTAATTAAAATTTTGTGATGTCATAGATATCCATGTTTTCTTCGTGGAATTTTTTATTTTTTACAGCTACTCTTGCTGCTAGGGTGTCAAGAGATGTTACTATGTCGATGCCATATTCTGTTGCCATTCTTCTAATTTTAAAGCCGTCTCTTGTTGAGTCGCCACCTCTTGTTGGAGTGTTGACTACAATGTCGATTTCGCCATTTCTTATTACATCTAAGATATTTGGTCTTGGGTCATTTATTTTTCCAATTTCTCTTGCCTCAATGCCTTCTTTTTTAAGAAGCCCACAAGTTCCTTTAGTTGCTATAAATGTGTAGCCCAAGTCCTTCATAGATTTTGCAATTTCAATAAATTCTTCTTTGTCATTGTCATTTACTGTTGCAAGGACAGTTGAAACTTCACTTTCTATTGCAGAGCCTGCTGCCAAGAAGCCTTTGAAAAGTGCTTCGTCTATATCTTTTCCAACTCCAAGGACTTCTCCAGTAGATTTCATTTCAGGTCCAAGGGAAATTTCTACTCTGTTAAGTTTTGACATTGAGAATACTGGAACTTTTACTGCCATAAGTTTTGGTTCCTTATAAATGCCAACACCGTAGCCTAAATCAGATAATTTTTCGCCAAGCATAGTTTTTGTTGCAAGATCAACTATTGGCACACCAGAAACCTTTGAGATGTAAGGTACAGTTCTTGATGCACGAGGGTTTACTTCGATGATGTATAAATCATTTTTGTATTCGATGAACTGAATGTTAATCATGCCCTTTACATGAAGTGCCTTGGCAATTTTCTTTGTGTAGTCTAAAATTTTTGCCTTTATGGCATCAGAAATGTGAAGGCTTGGATAAATTGTTATTGAATCTCCAGAGTGAACTCCTGCTCTTTCAAGGTGTTCCATGATTCCAGGAATTAAAATATCTTCGCCATCTGAAATTGCGTCAACTTCAATTTCACGACCAACTAAATATTTGTCAATTAAAACTGGGTTTTCAGCATCTCTTTCAAAGGCACTTTGCAAATAAGTTTTTAAACTATCTTCGTCATAAGTTATTTGCATTCCTTGACCACCAAGTACATAGGAAGGTCTAACAAGTAGTGGATAGCCAAGATCTTTAGCAGCATCAAGTCCTTCTTTTACTGTGAAAACACCATGTCCCTTAGGTCTATTTATTTTTAATTTTTCAAGCATTTCGTCAAATTTTTCTCTGTCTTCAGCCCTATCTATGTCTTCAAAGTCTGTTCCCAAGATGTTTATTTTTTGTGAGTGAAGATATTTTGCAAGCTTAATGGCAGTTTGTCCACCAAAGGCAAGTATAACTCCCATAGGTTTTTCTATTTCAATTATAGATTTAACTTCTTCTTCAGTAAGTGGTTCGAAGTAAAGTTTGTCTGATGTGTCAAAGTCTGTTGAAACAGTTTCAGGGTTGTTATTTATAGTAATTGTTTCGATGCCAAGTTTAATAAGGGCCTTAATTGCGTGAACGCTACAGTAGTCAAATTCAATACCTTGACCAATTCTAATAGGACCAGATCCAATTACAATTATTTTTTTCTTGTCTGATACAATATTTTCGTCTGTCTTTTCATAAGTTGAATAATAGTAAGCGCCATTCTTTCTAAATGGGGAAGTGTCAACTCTTCTATAATTTGGAAGAATTTTATTTTTTTCACGAAGTTCAATTACATCATCCATTTCTACGCCAAGAGCCTTGGCAATAGTCTTATCAGAGAAACCAAGTTTTTTAAGTTTAGCAAGCTCATCAGGTGTCATTGTTTCAAGACTTAATTTTTTAAGATTTTCTTCTTCACGAACAATATTTTCAATTTTTTCCAAGAAGTAAAGGTCAATGCCAGTTATATCGTGGATAAGTTCAATGGAAAGTCCACGTCTTATAATTTCTGCAACATCAAAAAGTCTTTCGTCATCTGGGAATTTAATTCTCTTTTTAAGTTCTTCAGTAGTTCTTTCTTCAGAGAATTTTGATTCAAGAGAGAATTTAGAAATTTCAAGAGATCTAATTCCCTTCATTAGAGCTTCTTCAAAGGATGAACCAATTGACATAACTTCGCCAGTTGCCATCATCTTTGTGCCAAGTTTTCTATTTGCATATTTGAATTTGTCAAAAGGCCATTTAGGAATTTTAACAACTACATAATTGCAGTGTGGTTCATAATTTTCTATAGTGTCGCCAGTAGTTTCGTTTTCGATTTCAGAAAGGTTAAGTCCAAGGGCAATTTTTGTTGCAATTCTTGCAATTGGATAACCTGTTGCCTTTGATGCAAGGGCAGAAGAACGAGAAACTCTAGGGTTAATTTCGATTACTGCGTAATCTAAAGTTTCTGGATTTAAGGCAAGTTGAACATTGCAAGCGCCAACAACATTTACATTTTCAACTATATTTAGGGCCGCATTTTTTAATTTTTGTAGCACATTCTTATCAAGACTTTGGCAAGGAGCAACTACAATGGAATCGCCAGTGTGAACTCCAACTGGATCAACATTTTCCATGTCGCAGACAATGATTTTTTCACCAGCAGAGTCTCTTATAACTTCAAATTCAATTTCCATCCAACCACGAATAGATTTTTCAAGAAGACATTCATTTACTGGGCTAAGGCTAAGTCCATGAGATAAAACTTCTTCAAGTTCTTCTTCATCATAGGCAAAGCCGCCGCCAGTTCCACCTAAAGTGTAGGCAGGTCTAATAACTAGAGGATAGCCAATTTTTTTAGCAAGAACTTTTCCTTCTTCTAGTGTAGTTGCAATTTCAGACTGGATAATTGGTTCGCCAATTTCTTGCATAGTTTTTCTAAAAATATCTCTGTCTTCGCCTTTTTTTATGGCGTCAATGTCAGTGCCTATAATTTTTATTCCATACTTATCTAAAATTCCACGCCTGTCTAGTTCTAGTGTCATGTTAAGACCAGTTTGTCCGCCCATGCCTGCAATAAGGGAATCAGGTCTTTCCTTTTCAATAATTTTTTCTATAAAAGAAATAGTTATTGGCTCGATATAAATTTTATCGGCAACACCCTTGTCTGTCATAATAGTAGCAGGATTTGAGTTTACAAGAACAGTTTCTACACCATTCTTTTTTAGAGTTTCACAAGCTTGTGTACCTGAGTAGTCAAATTCAGCAGCTTGTCCTATTACAATGGGACCAGATCCTATTACTAGCGTCTTCTTAATCGAATTATCTCTTGGCATTTTTTTCTCCTTTTCCAAATAAAAGATCAAACATTCTTAAAAATGGGCAAAAAAAATTTAAGGTATTAAATTTGCTCAAAAAAAAATCATGCGCAAGGACATGATTTTACTCAGTCCTTGGACTGATTTTCTATTTTTTTATCTTTATTATTAAATCACTTTTGAGAAAAAATTGCAAGAGATTTTTTATAAAAAATTTATAAATCTTTTAAGAAAAATAAATCTCTTGGTCTTTAATTCATTTGAAAGCTATTATTCAACAAAAGAGTTAAAATTATTTACAATTTATTGTATAATAAAAAAGATAAGGAGGAGAAATTATGACAAAAGTTCTCCATTTAATTAGTGGCGGCGACACAGGTGGCGCAAAGACACATATTTTTACCTTGATGAAAGGCCTTAGTGGAAAAGTCGAAAGTAAAATAATTTGTTTTATAAAAGATACTTTTTATGATGAAGCAAAAGAAAGAGGCATCGACATAGAAGTTTATCCACAAGAAAAAAGATCAGACCTTTCCGTCGTTTCTAAATTAAGTGACGAAATAAATAATGGCAAATACGATTTAGTCCATGCCCATGGGGCAAGAGCTAATTTTATTTGCATGTTTTTAAAAAAGAAAATACATGTCCCTATGGTTACTACAATCCACTCAGATTATATGCTTGACTTTAAGGACTCCTTTTACAAAAATTTAATTTACACTACTCTAAATAAGATGGCTTTAAAAAAATTTGATCACTACATTTGTGTAAGTGACAATTTTAAAAAGATGCTAGAAGATAGAGGTTTTGACAAAAAGAAAATTCATGTCCTATACAATGGCATAGACACAGAAGAAAAAATTGAGTACATTCCAAAGACTGCTTTCTTAGAAAAATACAAGATTAATTATAATGGTGAGCTTTTGGTGGGAATTGCAGCAAGGCTAGATAAGGTTAAGGATCATGAAACTTTTATTAAGGCTTGTAAAGAAACCCTAGAAGTAAATCCAGACATAATCTTTTTAATAGCAGGCGATGGCGATGAAAAGAAAAAACTTGAAGAAATGGCAAAATCATATAATATAGAAAAAAATATTTATTTTCTTGGCTTTGTAAGGGATAAATATTCTTTCATGAATGCCATTGATATAAATGTTTTGACATCTATATCTGAGTCCTTTCCTTATGTAATTCTTGAGGCTGCACTTTTATCTGTACCTACAGTTTCCACAAAAACTGGCGGCATACCAGAAATAGTAAAGGACGATTACACTGGATATTTATTCCCAGTGAAAAATTACAAGGCCCTTTCAAGATATCTTTTGGATTTATATGACAATAGAGAAAAATTAAAGGAACTTGGCGAAAATATAAAAAGAGAAGTAATAGAAAAATATTCTCATGAATCCATGGGAAATAGACAAAAAGAAATTTATGATGAAATATTAATTGGAGGAAAAAATGAAAATAATTGACAAAAAGGGCAGACTTTTTGGACTAATTAACATAGTTGATTTACTTATAATAATTTTGTTACTTGCCCTTGTAGCAGTGGGAGTAAAGAGATTTGGCAACAAGGCAGCAGTTGGAGAAGCAACAACAAAAAAAGGCGTCATCACAGCAGAAATAAAAGATGTTAGAGATGTAACAGCAAAAAATGTAAAAGTTGGCGACCCTATTTACGATTATGACAAGGGAACTTTAATAGGAAAAATTATTGCAGCTGAAGTTGAACCTTATAAGGATAAGACAGAATACCAAGGTAAATTTTATAATGCAGAAGTTCCTGGCAAGTACAGAGTAATAATGACAATTGACGCAGATGTCAAGGAAACACAAGATTTTTATCAAGTAGGCACTGAACAAATAAGAATTGGTGCAGAAATGAGAATTAAAAACAAAAGTGTTACAACTTTTATGACAATACTTGGCATAGAAGTAAAGAACTAGGTGATCACTATTAATTCATTAACTATAAGGTTTTTAAATAAAATTTACAGGTCCTTTTCTGGCTATTATGAAAGCTCACTTACAAAAAAGATTCATGATTTTATAAGTAAACCTCTAGCAGAAAACTTTGCAAATTCAAAGACTAAAAAAGTTTTAACAGGCGAAAAAGTTTTATTTGCAAATTCCTTTATTTATAGAATATATAGAGGACTTTTTAACTTAATAGAAAAATTTATGAATTTTTTGGGAAGAGTTTTTGTGCAAATGATTAAGAGTTCCTTTTTCCTTGGCTCAGCCTTTAAGTCCTTTGATGATTTTGACGAAATTGCAGGCATAATATCAAATATCACCTTTTACACTGGGATTTTCACCCTAATTATCTCCATAATTTTTAAGGGAAAAATAATCTTCCCCCTTGCCTTTATTATACTTGGCATAATTCTTTCCCTTTTAAAGGGAAAATACATGGATATAATAAAAGGCTCAAAAGTCTTAGAATTTTTTACATCTTTCTTTAAATTAGATGAAGGCGGTGAAAACTGGTGGTAAAATCAAAAAAAATTAATTTTATACTTTTGTCCGCAGTTTTTCTAAGCTTAATATATTATTTTTTGGGAACAAAACTATTTTTGGCAGCCTTCCTTGGCATAAGTGGTCTACTTTTAGTCATTTATGACATAAAAATTGGACTTTTTGCATCAGTATTTTTATATCCCTTTGTGCCTGATGCCTTGGGACTTATAATGTTACTTTCCATGGGATTTTTTGTTTTACTAAGGACAATTTTATATAAAGAAAGTTTTACAGTAGGCGAAAGGACAGTTCCCATAGCAATATTTGCCTTTATAATAGTTTTTTCTACTATTACATCAGTTGACCCATCAGGATCAATTCGTGACTTGGCACTAAATGCAGCAGGAATTTCCTTTTTATTTGCCATGACAAATTCAATAAAGACTAAGGCAGAACTAAACGCCCTTATATCAACTCTACTTTTGTCAGCTCTTGTAGTTGCCCTTCTTGGCGTAGTCCAATATTTTACGGGAGTTCAAATGAGACCAGAGTGGCTTGACACAGAAAATAATACAGATATTGCAGTAAGAGTTTATTCAGTATTTTTTAATCCAAATATTTTGGCAGAATACTTAGTTTTAATTACGCCAATAGCTGTTGGCATGACTTGGTACACAAAGTCCATGAGGAAAAAATTTCTCTTTGCAGCATCAACAGGCATACTACTAATTTGTATTGTCATGACACTTTCAAGAGGTGGCTGGGTAGGAATTGCCCTTGCAGCCCTTGCCTTTGTCCTCTTAGTTGATAAGAGACTACTACTTTTAGGTATTCCACTAATTCTTGGAGGACTTGCTTTTCTTCCGCAAAAAGTCCTAGATAGAATTACATCTATTGGTTCAACAGTGGATACATCAAATTTATATAGAATAAAAATTTGGCACATAACTATGGATGTAATAAGAGATAATTTTATAGCAGGCGTTGGCTTTGGCTATATGCCCTTTAAAGATACCTTTGAAAGGTATATTAGGACAATGCCAATATATCACGCTCATAATACCTATCTTGAAGTGGCAGCAGAAATTGGCTTAATTGGATTTATATTTTTCATCTTACTTTTACTTTCCACACTAAAATACGATTATGTGAATTTGGTAAAATCAGAGGACAAATATTTTAAATATCTTGGAGCCGGACTTTTTGCCAGCATAATTGGCATTATGGGTCATGGACTTGTAGAACACTTTTTATACATTCCAAGAATAATATTTAGCTTTTGGATTGTCCTTGCCATAATTTTTACAGCCATAAAAGTAGAAAAAAGTGAAAGAGAAAAAGAAAATACAATAGATAATAAAGAAGAATTAAAAAATACAGAAAATACAATAGAAAGAAATCCTATAACAGAGTGATAAAATGAATGGTATGAAAAAAATTGTAGTATCAGGATACTTTGGCTTTGACAACTCTGGCGACGATGCCATCTTAAAAGCCATGGTAGAAGACTTTAAAAAACTAAATAGAGAAAATTTTGAAATAAAAATGACAGCACTTTCAAAAAATCCTGAGAAGACAAAAAAAGTTTACGGCATAGATGCAGTAAATAGATTTTCATTACCAGAACTCATCTCCACACTAAAGGATGCAGACCTATTTTTATCAGGTGGAGGATCTCTTCTTCAGGATATAACATCAACTAGGAGTATAATTTATTATCTCTCTGTGATAACTTTGGCGAAAATGTTGGGGAAAAAAGTCTATGTCTATGCCAATGGCATAGGTCCCATTGACAAGAGAAAAAATAGAATTTTGACAAAGAGAGTCTTAAATAAAGTAGATTACATTACCCTTCGCGACAAATTATCCTATGACTTTGTAGAAAAATTGGGGGTTACAAATAAAAATATAGAAGTGACAGCAGACCCAGTTTTTACCCTAAAAGAAGCAGATGATAATAGAGTAGATGAAATATTAAAAGATGAAGGCATAAAAATAACAGAAAAGACTCTGGGATTTTGTATAAGAGATCACAAAAAAGACGAAACAATAAAGGAAAAATTTGCAAAAACTATTGACCTCTTAATAGAAGCAGGCTACGACATTTTACTTGTGCCCTTCCACACACCAAGGGACAATGTCTATTCGAGAGAAGTAGCAGAAAAGTGCCGCCACAAAGAAAAAGTCATGTTAATAGAAAAAAACTATTCAGCAGGCGAACTTATGGGCATCTTTAAAAAACTAAGACTTTTAGCAGCAATGAGGCTTCATTCACTTGTTTATGCAGCTAGCGTAAATCTACCTATGGTGGGAATCATTTATGACCCAAAAGTTGAAGCCATGGTGAGAGAGCTTGGCATAAAAGAAGCAGTAGATGTTGAAAATTTCTCAGCAGAAGAATTATTTGAAAAAACCCAAAAGGCACTTGATAACTTGGAAGAAAGGCGACAGGTACTGGGAGAAAATACAGAAAAAATGCGTCAAGAATCCAAGAAAAATGTAGAAATTGCCATGAGGCTTTTAGGCGAAAAATAAAAATAAATATTAATAAAAATTTAGAGCAAGAGAAAACTTGCTCTTTTTTTATTTTAAATTTGAAAAACATATTACAAATAATTTATAAATTTAAGTGTAAAGAAATTTTGGGAAAATTTTATAGTTTTAAAGAAAATTTATGTCAAGAAAATAAAAAATTTCTCGAGAATATAAAAAAATTTAGAATAAAAATCAAGAAAATTTTAAAAATTATTATATTAAAAAAAATAAATACATTTAATTAAAAGTATATAAAATTATACAAAAAGGAATAAAAAAAGTAAGGTTTTCATCAAAAAACAATAAAAAAACAGGTAAAATGAAAAAGGATAGCAGACTAAATTAAATGACATAAATAAAAAATAGATTAATGATAATGAAATACTTTAAGGAGAGAACTAAAATATTGCACAAAATAAAGACAAAATTTACTAGGGGTGGGTATAAGAGCATCTAAATTCCTTGAAATTATGGAAAATTTTAAATTTTAAAAATTGAAAAGAATATTTTGATTTGTTATAATAAAGCTGTATAAAAAAAATCTGGAGCATAAAGCAAAAGCAATATATGAGACATAAAAAATTTTAAAAAGAATGTTTACGTTTTCAGATAAAGGGAGATGATTTCCTGGGATATATTAAAGGAATATTTATTAAGAAAGTAAGAAGTTTATAACTTAAAAAGTAATTAGTCAATAACTTAATAAAGAGTTTAATAACTTAAAAATTAAGAAGCTAATAACTTAAAAATGAAAGGAGAAATAATGGATAATAAGAAAAAAGCAAAAGCGAAAGCAAATGCAAATCGCGTTGCTGCTTATGCTTTGTCAGGTGTAATGCTAGCAAGCATGATACCTTACAATGTATTTGCTAGTCCAGATAAGGCTCTTACAGCCGCAACAACTGGCGAACAAAAGTTAGAATTTTCAACTGCAAATACTAAAACACCTGTAAGATCTGGAGAAACTAATGATGCCTTATCTAGTGCAACCTACTACAATAAGGCAAACTGGGAAAACAAAATTAAGGACAAGTCACGTTGGCCTGTAGGCGACAATCAAAGACTTGTAAGAGTTGTTACATCAGAACCAGTTCAAATGAACGATATCGACTACGATGGTAACTTTGTCGATGCCAATGGCAGAACTGTTCTTAGAATGGTTTACAAGGAAAAAGGTCAAGCAGCTACAGGTGTTTGGTACAGAGCTATATTTAACTTCGGAGACCTTGACCAATACATCGACTATGATAAGTCTTACATGGTTGGTGTAAGTGTCGCAGGTAACGAAGCTAAAAGAGGAACTCTAGATCCATTTAATGACCGCAAGGAAAGAATTGTTGACCTAGGTGTATTGAGAGGGGACTTAACAAACCAAAGAAAGAACCTTCCTATAAACCTAGTATTAAAAGAAGGCGTAACAATTGACACTTTAGGTAAGCAAAACTACATCGTTCAAATGAGACTTGCTGATACAAAGGGCGAAAAAATCTATGCTTATGCACCTAAGGGTTCATCCATGGACTACTCTTCTTATACGAAGACAACATCAGTTTCTCTTGAAGATAAGGTCAATAGATTATTTATCAAGGGTGGCTACCAATCAGATAACACTAGTGCAACAAACCAAGAATTCGTTATGTCTGAATTTATTGCCAATCCGGAGCAATACAAGGATGAAAAGAATCTTGGTATCATAAGAACTCAATACATGGGTCAAAGAGCTGGAAGTGCTGCCTCACCAACAGTAGGTGGAAAGCCCATTGCCTTTACCCAAGCCTTTGATGCTAATCTTCTTAACTATTTGAAGCCGGATGACGACGGTAATGTAGCCTATGTTAATGTTCTTGAAAACTCAAGACAAAAATCAAAATGGTCACACAATTTTGGTATCAAGAAAACAGACTTCAATTTATCAAAAGATGGTGAGCTTGCTTACGTTGTTATAGGTACCCATGACTTCCAAAAAGAAGGAGTTAAAAAGGTTGAGATACCACAACATGACCAACACACTATGCTATCTGGCTTCTACGTAACAGCTATCGACTATGTTGTAGATAAGGGCAAATTTGAAGATACCTTTGCAGGTAGAGATGGTGGTAATGCTACAAGAAAGCTTAACTACTCTATGATATCTGGATGGACTAATCCAAATGTCGACGGCTGGGCTGTATTTGAAAAAACATACGATGATGGCTATGTAGCTCATGAAGGCGAGTCTTTTATTATCGATACGACGAAAGACCCTGCAGATGGTCAAATCATGATCCAAATGGGCAATGAAGATGCCATCATTAGAAGACAACAAGGATATTACACTTATTACGTAACAGGTAATAAGGGTATTGAAACCATCGAAAAGTATGCAGATGGTATCTTTAAGTTTGACCTTCGAGAAGGCGCGACTGTAAAGGCCGGAGACAAGCTAAAAGTTTTCATGCCATATGCAAAAGACCACGCTGATCCTGTAAACTTCCTTGAAATTCACAACGGCACTGAGCTAAATGAAGGTGGAGCAACACTAAAATTACAAAAAGATAGAAATATCAATATGCACCTTTATAAGGAAGGCAATAAAGGTTACTACATTCTAAAATACACCCTTGCAGACGGAACAAAGGCTGAAAAGAAATTTGAACCTAAAGGATTATGGAAATTTGACAACAAAGACAAAGTTATGGATCCGGGTACAAATGCACTAACTAATTCAACAGCTGGTAACTTCTATATCAACACAAAGAAATTAAAACCAGGTGCAGATATAATTGTAGAATCCTATGATGAAAATGGCACTAAGTTAGAAGATCAAACATCTTTGTTTAAGTATAGAGCTTTAACAAAATCTGCAGACAATGTTAAGGAACTTACATGGACTGACCACTCAGACAAATCATCAATCCTTTCTATAAATAAGTCACTTTACACTCCATATCAAGTGCTATTTACAAATGACTATGCAGATGGAACAGATGACTTCTATAAGGATCCAAGAGTATTTGCTGGAACTAATAAAGACTTTATGAAAGACACTGAAAAATTCGTTGGTTATACTAAGTATGACGGTGGTAAGGTAAGAACACTTTATGATGGAAAAGATAAAAGGCTTTATGCAAAAGTCAAAGCTGACGAAAACGAATACGATAAAGATGGTAATTTAGTCGGCGATGATGTAAGTAAGATGATTACTATTCCTAAGTCTGATATCTTTGATGCTCAATTTACAGAAGATAGCAAAGAGTATAGGGCTTATGAATACAAGGTAGATTTAACAAAGATGCTTCCTTATCATTCAGATGAAAAGACTGAAACAAAACTTACTTTATTAAAGGATATGAAGTTTGTTACAACTGCATCAGACGGATCATCACTTCCATCTGACCTATTAGAAACAAGAGTTAGAGCAAGAGTATTGTTTGATACAACAGACGGTCAATTTGCAGACGGCACAAAGAAAGTTGTTAAGATAGCACCAGATAACATTAATTTCTTAGACCAAGAAGACTACAAACCTAATGGTTTTGAAGGTGCAAATGTTAAAGCTGATACTGGCGATAAATTCCCAGAAGCACCAAAACTAACTGGAAAGAACTTCTTAGGTTGGGTTACTGAAGCAGGTAAGACAGCCTTAGGAGATAAGGCAGTTGTTACAGCTGATGAATTCAATAAATTACCAAAAGAACAAATCTTTACTAATGAAACACCAATAACAAAACACTTAGTTGTTTATGCTGTTTATTCAGATGAAGTAACAGTTACATTTGATGCAAATCAAGGTACATTTACTGACGGCAAGGACACAACTAATGTTAAGGTTGAAGGTGGAAAAGTAACAAAACCAGCTGACCCAACAAGAGATGGATTCACATTCAAGGGTTGGGCAGATACAAAAGACGCAAAAACACCAAATGTTACAGAATTTACAAACATCACATCACCAAAAACTTATTATGCAGTTTGGGATCAAACTGATAAGACACCTTTGAAGTTAAATGATCCAGACAAGACAGTAGTAAAAGATAAAACATCATTGACAGAACCAGAACAAGAAGCTGTTGAAGCTGCTGTTATTAAAGCAAACCCAGACTTAAACTTAACAAAAGAAGATGTTGTAGTTGATGATGATGGTACAGTAACAGTTACTAAAGACGGTAAGACTGGAACAATAACTCCGGATAAGACAGTTACACAAGAAGAAGTTACTGTTAAATTCAACCCACCAAAAGAACCAGTTAAGGTTGATGATAAAACAAAATTAACTGATAAAGAAAAACAAGCTGTTAAAGATGCTGTTAAGGAAGCTAACCCAGATAGAAACTTAAAAGATGATGAAATTACCGTAGGAGACGATGGTAAGGTAACTATCAATCAAAATGGTAAGACAGGAGAAATTCCAGCTGACAAGACAGTTGTACAAAAAGATAGTATTCTTGAACTTCAAGCTCCAGATAAGACTGAAGTAAAAGACGTAACTGATTTGACACAAGAAGAAAAAGATAAGGTAGCTGCAGCAGTTAAGGCAAAGAATAATCTTGCTGATGGCGATAAGATTGAAGTTGACAATAAGGGTAATGTAAAAGTAACTACTGCAGATGGTAAAAAGACAGGAACATTAGAAGGAAAAGACACGGTAAAACCATTTGATAGAGCTGGCAAAACATTAAATGACCCAGCAATAACAACAGTTGCTAATACAAGCAATCTTACAGAGAAAGAAAAACAAGCTGTAAAAGATGCTGTTAAGGCAGCTAACAAAGACCTAGGTTTCACAGACGACGAAATCCAAGTTGCTGAAAATGGTACAGTAACAGTACCAATGGGAAAAGATGGTAATAAAACTATAGCATCAGCTAAGACAGTTAAACAAGCTGGAAATGCTGATAAAATTATAAAACTAGTTGAACCAGAAAAAACACTAGTTGCAGATAAGTCAAACTTAACACAAGAAGAAAAGGATAAAGTTATTGCAGCAGTTAAGAAAGCAAATCCGACTCTACCACAAGATGCTAGTATTACAGTATCTAACGATGGAGCTGTAACAGTTACACAAGGCACTGGAGAAAATCAAAAAGTTGGACAACTTGCACAAGCAGACACAGTTGTTGAAAAGAAAGCAGGAGCAGTAGTAGCTCCAGCAGAACCAGTTAAAGTAGCTGACCCATCTAAGTTAACAGAAGACGAAAAGAAAGATGTAGAAAAAGCTGTTAGAGAAGCAAACAAAGATTTACCAGCAGATGCGAAAGTAACTGTAGG
>NZ_JAFBDH010000001.1 GCF_016908115.1 Peptoniphilus gorbachii | reverse complement strand
TTATATGGAGGAGTTCCCGAGTTGGCCAAAGGGGACGGACTGTAAATCCGTTAGCTTAGCTTTCAGTGGTTCAAATCCACTCTCCTCCACCATTTTAAATTTAATAAAAAAACTATTTATGCGGATGTGGCTCAGTGGTAGAGCATCGCCTTGCCAAGGCGAGGGTCGCGAGTTCGAATCTCGTCATCCGCTCCATTTTTTTATGTATCCTTAGCTCAGCTGGATAGAGCGTCTGGCTACGGACCAGAAGGCCGGGGGTTCGAATCCTCTAGGATACGCCAGGAAAAACTTGTAATTTTATATTACAAGCTTTTTTGTTTTATGCAGGAGTGCTGGAATAGGCAGACAGGCATGTTTGAGGGGCATGTGCGAGAAATCGCGTGAGGGTTCAAGTCCCTCTTTCTGCACCAGAAAATCTACTTAACTTTTGTTAGGTAGTTTTTTTATGCAATTTTTTAAAAATTTAGGACTTAAACTTTATGTAATGTGAAAAATTTTTAAATAAAAGTCCTTTGAAAGACAAAAATATTAGTGAGATTAAGACATCTGTGATATACTAAGATAAGCAAAATAAAGGAGGATTTTTATGGAGCAAAATGTCTATTTAGATAAAGAGCGCCTGGAAAATTCCAAAAATACTACTAAGGCTTTGGGAGATTCTCTTGAGATTGATTCTCTTAAAGAAAAAGTTGTTGAACTTAATAAAAAACAAATGGAACCAGGTTTTTGGGACGATAATGAAGCTGCCCAAAAAGTTATAAATGAAACAAATTCATATCAAAGGAAGATAGATCAATACGACGAGTTAAATGAACTAATAACAGATGCTGAGGATCTTATTGCATTAATGGAAATTGAGGAAGATTATTCTTCTTATTCTGATTTTCAAGCTGTAGTTGATGAGATTGAAAAGAAAACTGCTGAATTTAAGTTAAATACTCTTTTAAATGGCGAGTACGATTCACACAATGCTATTCTTTCCATTCACGCTGGTGCTGGTGGTACAGAGGCACAAGATTGGGCGAGTATGCTTCTTAGAATGTACACTAGATATGCTGAAAATAAGGGCTTTAAAGTTGAGACTCTTGACCTTTTAAAAGAAGATGAAGCAGGTATTAAGTCTGTTACTCTAAGAATTTCTGGCGATAATGCCTATGGTTATTTAAAAGGGGAAAAGGGCGTGCACAGACTTGTAAGAATTTCTCCTTTTGATTCTAACAAGAGAAGGCACACTTCCTTTTCTTCTGTTGATGTCTTTCCAGAACTTGACGATGACAATGAAGTTGAAATAAAGGAAGAAGAGTTAAAGATTGACACTTACAGATCTTCTGGTGCTGGTGGTCAACACGTAAACACTACTGACTCTGCTGTTAGAATCACGCATATTCCTACTGGTATTGTTGTTCAATGTCAAAATGAAAGAAGTCAAATTCAAAATAGAGAAAAGGCAATGAATATGTTAAAGGCAAAGCTTATTGCCCTTGCTGAAGAAGAAAAGAAGGAAAAAATCGAAGATCTTCAAGGAAATTATTCACAAATTGCATGGGGTTCTCAAATTAGGTCTTATGTATTCCAACCTTACACTATGGTTAAAGATCACAGAACTAATGTAGATGTTGGTGATGTTGAAAAAGTAATGGACGGAGATTTAGATACTTTTATTAATGCCTATTTGCAAAATATGGCGACTACAGAAAGCTGAGGTTAAAATGGCAAAGGATGTAATTATTGCTCTTGATTTTCCAAGTGGCGAAATAGCTCTTGATTTTTTAAAAAATTTTAAGGATGAAAAAGTTTATGTAAAAGTTGGAATGGAACTTTTTTATAAGGAAGGTCCAAGTATTATAAATGAAATAAAAAAACTAGGACACAAAATATTTTTGGATTTAAAAATTCACGACATTCCAAACACTTGTAAGGGTGCCACAAATTCTCTCATTTCGCTTGACGTTGATATGATAAACTACCACATAGCTGGCGGCAAAAAAATGTTAAGTGAGGCAAGTGATATTGTTAATAGAGAAAAGCCTGAAATGATAACTCTTGGCGTAACTATGCTTACTTCAACTGACGAAGAAGTTATGCATAATGAACTTAAAATTGATAGAAAAAAATCCCTTAATGAAGTTGTACTTGATTATGCAAATCTTGCCAAAGATGCTAATTTATCAGGCATAGTTTGTTCAGCACTTGAAGTTCCAAAGATAAAAGAAAATCTAGGAGAAAAGTTTATTACAGTTACTCCTGGAATTAGAAAAGTTAAGGACACTGATGATCAAAAGAGAGTTGTAACTCCAAGTGAAGCAAGAGACTTAGGGTCTGACTATATCGTTGTTGGAAGACCTATTACAAAAGCAGAAGATCCATTAAAGGAATATAAAGAAATTAAAAGAGACTTTTTAGGAGGAGAATAATGCGAGAAATTGCAAAAATTTTATTAAAATTAAAGGCTGTAACACTTTCTCCAGAAGACCCTTATACTTGGGCATCTGGCATAAAATCTCCTATTTATTGCGATAATAGACTTACTCTTTCTTATCCAGAAGACAGAAAAGTTGTAGAAAATGGTCTTGTTAATTTAATTAAAGAAAAGTTTTCTGATGCAGAATATATAATGGGAACAGCAACTGCAGGAATACCTCATGCTGCTATTATTGCTGATAAATTGAACCTTCCTATGGGATTTGTTAGATCATCTAATAAGGACCATGGCAAGCAAAACAAAATTGAAGGTGCAAAAATTCCTGGAGCAAAGGTTGTTGTAATTGAAGACTTATTTTCAACTGGTGGCTCATCAATTGAAGCTGCGAAAGCATTGGTAGAAGAAGATTACGATGTTCTTGGAATTGTTTCTATTTTCACCTACAACATGAAATCTGCTACTGAAAATTTTAAGGCTGCAGGATTTAAACATGAATCTTTAACAAATTTTGATGAACTAATAGAAGTTGCTCATGAAATGAACTATATCAAGGAAAGTGAAATTCTTAAATTACAAACTTTTAGAGATAATCCCAAAGATTCATCATGGATGAATGTTTGATCTACTTTTTGGGTAAAGAAAAAGTGAAATTCAAACTTAGGGGAAAAAAAGTTGAATTATTATAAAACTTTAAGAAAGATACTTCCTTATGCCAATCAAGTCTTTAAAAATAAAGACAGATTAAATAAAGTTGTCGAGCAGTCAATGTCTAAGACCAATAAACTTGAACTTTTTAAAAAGATTTCTCGTGAACTAAAACTTGCTTTTGGGCTTGTGATTGACTATTCAAAAGGAAACTACAGAGATGTCAAGAAAAAGGATATTTTATTAATTATTGCTGGGATTTTATATTTATTAAATCCAGCTGACATTGTTCCAGATTTTATTTTATTTTTTGGATTTTTTGACGATTTAAGTGTCCTAACTTACATCATAAAAAAACTTGACAGGGAATTGGAAAAATATGACCAGTGGAAAAATTTTAGAAAGTAATTTTTTCAAAAGAGATACTGTTGAAGTTGCAAAAAATTTATTAGGCAAGAAAATTATCAGAAACATTTCTGGTAATTTTTTCTGTGCAAAAATTGTGGAAACTGAAGCTTATATTGGACTTGAAGATAGGGCATGTCACTCTTATGGCGGAAATATTACAAAGAGAAATGAAATTTTATATAAAGAGGGCGGTACAATTTATGTCTACTTGATTTATGGAATGTATAATCTCTTAAATATTGTTACAAAAAATGAAAATGATCCAGAGGCAGTTCTTATTAGGGCAGTGGAGCCAATTGAAAATATAGACGCTATGTCTTTAAATAGATTCGGGAAGATTTATAAAGATCTTTCTAGCTATCAAAAGAAAAATCTTACAAATGGACCAGGTAAACTTACTATAGCTATGGGAATTGATAGAGCTTTAAATGGCAAAATTCTTTCTCAAGACTATCTTTATATAGAAGAAGGCGAAGATGTAAGAAATATTATTGAGACTAAGAGGATTGGCATCGATTATGCAGGAGAAGACGCAAATCTTCCTCTGAGATTTTACATAGAGGATAACCACTATGTCTCAGTAAAATAATGTAGATTTTTGTTAAGTTATCATTTATAATAGGTTAACATAAAGGTGATAAAATGATTAGCATAAAAAATTTGTCTTTTAAATATGATTATGAAGACGAAAATGCAAAACAAATTTTAAAAGATATAGATTTAGAAATAAAGGAAGGCGAGTTCCTTGCTCTACTTGGACACAATGGTTCAGGTAAGTCAACTCTTGCAAAACTAATAAATGGACTCTTAATCCCTGGTGAGGGAGATGTTCTTGTAGATGGAATGAATACGAAAAATGAAGAGGAAATTTGGGATATAAGGCGCAATGCAGGTATGGTTTTTCAAAATCCTGATAACCAATTAGTTGCAACTATTGTTGAAGATGAAGTTGCCTTTGGTCCAGAAAATCTTGGAATTGAACCAGCTGAAATAAGAAAGAGAGTGGATAAGGCTCTTGAAGATGTTGGCATGACTGATTACAAAAAAAATGCTCCCCATCTTTTATCTGGCGGACAAAAGCAAAGAGTTGCCATAGCAGGAATACTTGCAATGAGTCCAAAATATATTATTTTAGACGAGCCAACTGCCATGCTTGATCCCAGTGGAAGACGAGAAGTAATTGACACTTTAGTGAAGTTAAATAAGGAAGAAAATAAAACTATTATCCTAATCACTCACTACATGGAAGAAGCTGCAATTAGCGATAGAGTAGTTGTTATGGAAGATGGAAATATTGTTCTAAGTGGAAAACCTAGAGAAGTTTTTTCTCAAGTGGAAGAAATTAAAAAATTGGGACTTGATGTTCCACAAGTAACAGAACTTGCACATGAACTAAAAAAAGATGGTATTGAAATTTCTACAGAAGTTTTAAACATCGAAGAAATGGTGAAGGAAATATGTCACTTATAGAGATAAATAATTTAACACATATTTACAGTGAAGGTCTTCCCTTTGAGAAAAGGGCAATTGATGATATAAATTTAAAAATTGAAGAGAATGAATTTATAGGACTAATTGGCCATACTGGATCTGGAAAATCAACTTTTATTCAACATTTAAATGGACTTTTAAAGCCAAGCAGTGGAGAAATAATTCTTGATGGAATGAAAGTTAATAAATCCAGTTCAAACTTAACTGAACTTAGGAAAAAAATTGGGCTAGTTTTTCAATATCCTGAGCACCAACTTTTTGAAGAGACTATAGAAAGAGATATTGCCTTTGGACCTGGAAATTTAGATTTATCTGAAGAAGAGGTTTTAAATAGAGTGAAGTCCTCTATGGATTCAGTTGGTCTTGACTATGAAACTTATAAGGACAAATCTCCCTTTGAACTTTCTGGCGGCTTAAAGAGAAGAGTTGCCATAGCAGGAGTTCTTGCCATGGAGCCAAAAGTTCTCATATTAGATGAACCAACGGCAGGACTTGACCCAAGAGGTCGCGATGAAATACTTAGTGAAATAAAAAACATTCATGAAAAGAGAAAAATAACTGTTATTTTAGTTTCCCACTCTATGGAAGATGTGGCAAAAATTGCTGAGAGAATTATAGTTATGGACAAGGGAAAAGTATTTTTGGACTCTAATCCAAGAGAAATTTTTAGAAATGAAGACAAACTTCTATCAGTTGGACTTGGCATCCCTCAAATAACTTCCCTTATGAGAGCTTTAAAGAAAAAGGGATTAGATATTAACGAAGATTCAATAACGGTGGAAGAAGCTAAGGAGTCTTTGATAAAATATTTGAGAGGTGTTTCTCATGTTTAAAGATATAACAATTGGACAATACTTTCCTGGAGAAACTCTAGTTCATAAATATGACCCAAAATTAAAGATGCTTACAATGATACTTTTTATAGCATCACTATTTTTTATTGATTCAGTATTTATGTATTTGCCAGTGGTAATTTATTTGATGTTAATTATTTTTAATGCAAAATTACCTATTGGCTTAGTTCTTCGTGGACTTAAACCTCTTAAATGGATAATACTCGTTACCTTTATAATAAACTTATTTTTTACACCAGGCGAGGCTATATATACTTTTGGAATTTTAAAAATTTCACAAGAAGGAATTGATCTTTCAGTTTTTATGGGAATAAGACTTGTTTTATTAGTTCTTGGTACGTCCTTATTAACTTATACAACTTCACCAATTGAACTTACAGATGGAATCGAGTCACTCTTAAGACCCTTTAGAAAAATTGGGGTTCCAAGTCACGAAATTGCAATGATGATGACAATTGCCCTTAGATTTATTCCAACACTAATCGAAGAAACTGACAAAATTATGAAGGCACAAATGGCAAGAGGGGCAGATTTTGAATCTGGAAATCTCATAAAGCGTGCAAAAAATTTGGTGCCACTTCTTGTTCCTTTATTTATAAATTCCTTTAGAAGGGCAGAAGAACTTGCAACAGCAATGGAGGCAAGGTGTTACAGAGGTGGAGATGGCAGAACAAAAATGAATGCATCAAAAATTGTTAAGAAAGATGTAATTATTTTTCTTGGAAATATAATATTTTTTGCAGCAATAATTTTGGTTTCAAAACTATGAATATACTTATAAAAATAACCTATGACGGTACAAATTTTCATGGTTTTCAAAGTCAGCCTGATGAGAGAACTGTGGAAGGGGAATTAAATAAGGGTCTTGCAAAAACTTTAAAGGAAGAAGTAAAAGTTTTTTACGCAGGAAGAACTGACAGAGGAGTTCACGCTCTTGGTCAATATGCGAATTTTTATTCAGATACAACAATTGATATAGGAAATCTTCCTAAAGTTATAAATTATAATTTGCCGGAGGATGTTTCTGTTGTTGCTGCAAAATTTGTGCCAGAAGATTTTCATGCAAGATACGATGCAAAATTAAAAAAATATCGCTATGTCATTCATAGATCTCGCTACAGAAATTCTCTTCTTTTAAATAGAGCCTACGAGTATCCCTATGAAGTTGACCCTGATAGAATGAGAAAGGCTCTTTCATATTTACTTGGCGAGCACGATTTTAATTCTTTTATGGGAAAGGGGGCTGTTGTAAAAGACTCTATAAGGACAATTGAGAGAATTGACGTTATAGAAGATGGGGATTTTTTGTATCTTGATTTTGTGGCAAAAGCCTTTTTAAAAAATATGATACGAATTGTTACTGGGACTGCCCTTGAAATTGGAAGAGGACAAAGAGAAATTGAATACATGAAAGAAGCTTTAGAAAAGAAAAAAAGAAAGGCTTCAGGACCGACAGCGCCAGCCTGTGGACTATACTTAGTAGATGTTAAGTATTAGCCCAGGGGCTTTTTTATTTTAGAAAAATTTTATTTAGCAAAAAATTTTCAAAAAAATCTTATCTTTAAAGTGCGGCAAAGTGCAATAAATTGATAATATATGAAGTATTTGGTATAATTATTTTAGTTAATTTGGAGGTGTAATAGTGGATAATAAATATCTTGTTAATGGTAATGAGGCAGATGGTAAAGTTAAGATTTCTGAAGATGTTATCGCTACAGTTGCATCAGTTGCAGCTGAAAGTGTTGATGGCATTGTAAAAGTTGGTTCAAACTTTAAGTCTCAAGTTACTGACATTTTAAATACAAAAAACTTCAATAGAGGAGTCAAAGTAAATATTGGCGAAAGAGAAACTATTGTAGATGTATATGTTACTATTGAGTACGGAATAAAAATCGTTGAAGTTTCTGAAAAGGTGCAAGCACAAGTTAAGGAAGCTATTGAAAATATGACAGACTTTGATGTTGTTGAAGTTAATGTTCACATTTCAGGCATCGCTGTTAAAAATTCTGAAAAGACGATTGTAAAATGAGTAGAAAAAAAGCAAGAATAGGTGCCATGCAGGCACTCTTTTCTATGGATATAAATAAGGATTTTTCTCTAGACAGTTTAAATTTATTTATGGAAAATAATCACTTTCTAGGTGATGAGGTTGACTATATTAATAGGGTAGTGCCAGATATTTTAAAAAACCTTGAAACTGTTGATGAGACAATTGAAAAGAATTTAAAGGGCTGGACTATGGCAAGGCTTGCCAAGGTGGATAGGCAAATTTTAAGAATTGCTGTCTATGAATTTTTATTTAAAGATGATATTCCACCAGAGGTTTCTATAAACGAAGCTGTGGACATTGCAAGGCAATATAGTTCTGATGATGCTCCTAAATTTATAAACGGAATTTTGGGAACAATTTATAGGAGTTTTTAATTTGGCTAAAGCTGCTTTTAATGTAAGTGAACTTAATAGTTACATCAAAAAGCTAATCTCAATGGATTATATTTTAAGAGATATTAACATCACTGGAGAAGTCACAAATTTAAATGTGCATAGTAATGGCAATATTTATTTTTCTCTAAAGGACCAGTATGCAAGAATTGATGCTATGGCAAGTAGAGATGATGTAAATATTCAATTATTTGACGGTGCCAAGGTCATGGCTAAGGGCACTGTCACTTATTATGATAGAAGTGGAAGGATTTTTTTATATGTCAGTGAAATTGAGCTTGATGGCAGGGGAAATCTCTACCAAAAATATTTGGAGTTAAAGGAAAAACTTTCCAAGGAAGGACTTTTTGATCCTTCTCACAAGAAAAAGATTAAGCGCTACCCATCTTCTATTGGGCTTATTACTTCTACAAGTGGAGCAGCCATAAAAGATGTTATAAATCTTTTTAGAAAGAGAAATAAAAGCTCAGACATTTATGTTTTTCCAAGTCTTGTTCAAGGAGAATCTGCTAGCGCAAATTTAATTCGTGGAATAAAATACTTTAATGAAAAAGAAAAAGTTGACACAATAATTATTGCTCGTGGTGGAGGAAATTTTGAAGATTTATTTGTCTTTAATGATGAGAATCTAGCAAGAGAAATTTTTGCCTCAAATATTCCTATTATTTCTGCAGTTGGTCATGAAGTTGACTTTACAATATGTGATTTTGTAGCAGATTTAAGGGCAGCAACGCCAACAAATGCAGCTGAGCTTTCAACTATTAGTGAAGATGAGCTAAAAGACTATCTTTTAAAAAAGAAAGTTGAGCTAAATAATTTAATTGAGAAAAGACTAAACCTGAGTCGCTTTAAACTTCTTTCGATATACAAAAATATTTCTCTAAAAAATCAATTTTACAAGATAAATTCTATGACAAGAGACCTCTTGTATAGGGAAACTTTATTAAATAACTCTATGAAAAAAATTTTGCAGGGACATTCTTATGAACTTCAAAATAAAAAATTTTACTTGCAGAATTTTAAGTTAAATAAGTCTAAGGAAATAGAAAATTATTCCTATAGACTAAAAAATATTTCTGTAAAATTATCTTCAAAAATCAGCAAAAATAGAGAAAATCTAAACTTTAATAGAAAACTTTTATCTTATTATTTTAAAACAAAGATCAATGATGAATTTAAAAAGTTTAAAGCCTATGAAAAATTTATTTTGGATTATGATTTAGATGATAGATTAAAAAACGAAAGAGACAGGCTAAAATATTTAAACATAAGATTAAAATCTGCCTTTGATAAAATAAATAAAATTGAAATACTTACTGAAGATGGTCAAGAGTTAAAAGCTGCCAAAGATGCTAGGCTTGGAGAAATTATTTCTCTTAAATTTAAAGATGGAAATATTAAATCTAAGGTTCAAAATGTGGAAATGAGGGATTAAATGCAAAGAGATTACGAAAGTTCTTTTAGAGAGCTTGAAAAAATAATAAAGGAACTTGAGTCTAAGGACATTAGTCTTGAAGATTCCATAAAAAAATACGAGGAAGGCATCGAACTTTACAAGTATCTTAACAACACTTTAAAGGAATACGAAGGTAAGATTAAAACTATTGCAGAAGAAAATTCTGAATTTATTGAGGATAAAAAAGATGACAGATATAGATAACCTACTAGAAAAATTTAATAATTATTTGAGTTCCTTGCTTGACTATGACAAAAGTTTACAACACAAAGTTATTGATTCTATAAAATATTCACTATTTTCTGGTGGAAAGAGAATTAGACCTATGCTAACTATTTTGACTTACAAAGAGTTTTCTAAGGAAGATGATTCTTTAGATACAATTCTTCCCTTTGCAGCTGCAATTGAAATGATACATACTTATTCTCTAATTCACGATGATCTTCCTGCAATGGATGATGATGATTTTAGAAGAGAAAAGCCAACTAATCACAAGGTTTACACAGAAGGAATTGCAATTTTAGCAGGCGATGGGCTCTTAAATATGTCTATGGAAATTCTCCTTAGACACATTGAAAACCTTGAAGACAAGGATGAATTAAAGCGTGCAATTAGGGCAATGAAATATATTTATAATGCCACTGGAGTAAATGGTATGATTGGCGGTCAAACTATTGATATAGATTTTAACTTAGAGGACTATACAGAAGATACTTGCGAAAATATGTACAAATTAAAAACTGGTGCTCTAATAAAGGCATCTGTTGTAGTTGGTGGTATTTTGGCAGGAGTTGAAGCAGATAATATTACAAAACTTGCAAAGTTTGGAGAAAATATTGGCCTTGCTTATCAATTTGAAGATGACCTACTTGATGAAGAAAAAGATCCCGACAGTGGCGAAATAAATATGCTTTTCTTTAAGGAAAAAGAAGAATTAAAAAATGAAATTATTGATCTTACTAATTCTTCTTATGAAGCCCTTGAAGGACTTGATCTCAAAGATAATTTACTAAAAAGTTTTGTTGCAAAATTAATAAATAGGAGCAGATAATGGCTAAGAAACGCGCAGATGTTTTATTAGTTGAAAAGGGTTTAATTGATTCAAGAGAAAAAGCCAAGAGATTAATAATGGAAGGCAAGGTTTTTATTGGCACTGAAAGAGTGGAAAAGCCTGGAATGCAATTAAAAGAAGATGTAAAAATTTATATCAAGGGCTTAGAAGACACTTTTGTATCAAGAGGCGGCCATAAGCTTGAAAAGATGATTGACGACTATGACATAAATTTATTGGATGCTGTCTGCGTTGATATAGGTGCATCAACTGGTGGATTTACTCACTGCATGTTAAAGCATGGCGCAAAAAAAGTTTATGCCATTGATGTTGGTTACAATCAGCTTGACTACAGACTTAGGATGGATGAGCGTGTTGTATCTCTTGAGAGAACTAATATAAGATATTTTGACAGAGAATTAATTTCTGAAGAAGTTGATTTTATTTCCATTGATGTTTCCTTTATCTCCCTTGAATTAGTTCTTCCCGTTGCAAAGGAAATTTGTGGAGAAAGGGGAAAAATTGTCGCCCTTATAAAGCCACAGTTTGAAGCTGGCAAAGGGAAAGTTGGAAAAGGTGGCATTGTAAGAGATAAAAAAGTACATATTGAAGTTATTGAAAAGATAATAAAACTTGCAGAAGATTTAGATTTAAATATTATGGCTCTTACAAATTCTCCAATTAAGGGCACAAGTGGCAATATTGAATTTTTAATTTACTTGTCAAATGATTTAGAAAATAGTGAAAATTTTGATGCAAGTGAAATAGTAAATAAGGCTTATGAAAGTTTAAATGATTAGGTGAAGTATGCTTTTAGAGTTAAATATCGAAAATTTTGCAATAATTGAAAATATGAAAATTGAGTTTGAAAGTGGTTTAAATGTTTTAACTGGAGAAACTGGTTCAGGTAAGTCAATTATTATAGATTCACTAGGTCTCGTCCTTGGTCAAAGAGTAAATAAGGATATTATAAAAAAGGGAAAAGACAGAGCTTATATAGAAGCTGTTTTTTCCTCCTATGATGATGAAACTAAAGAGCTTTTATCTCAATATGGAATTGATTCAGGAGATTTAATTGTAATTTCTAAGGAAATAAGGGACAAGGGTCCATCTATTACAAGAGTTAACAATAGGACCATTACATCACAAATACTTTCAAAAATTTCCACTCATCTAATTGATATTTTTGCTCAACATGAGTCTATTTCACTTATGGATAACAAAAATCAACTTAAATTAATTGACGATTTTTCTGGAAAGGATCAAAGGGATTTACTTTTTAAATTAAAAAATCTTGTTCAAGAGATAAATTCTTTAAAAGATGAATATCAAGAAAAAACTTTACTTGAAAAAAATAAAGATAGAGAAATGGATCTTTTGACCTATCAAATAAAGGAAATAGAAGATGCTAACTTATCCGATTACGATGATGATGAGCTTTATAATGATTTTAATGTCCTAAATAACATGACAGACACTCTAATAAAATTATCTCAGGCAAAATCACTTATTAATGATGGCTACGAAAGTGTTTCTGCTGAAGATATTATAGATAAGATAATTGAAAATATTGTAGATGTTACAAAGTATAATAAGGACTTAAAATCTACAGAAGAAGAACTTGAAGACATTAGATATAGATTATCTGACATTGCAAAAAAATTAGATAGATTCATTAATTCTAGTGAAGTTGACGAGGAAAAACTTCAGTACCTAAAAGAGAGAATTGACCTTGTAAATAATTTAAAATTAAAATACGGAAATAACATTAAAAAGATAAATTCTTTTTATGAAGAAATAAATGGAAGACTTTTATTCTTACAAAACTTCGAGGAAAATTTAAATAAACTTTTAAATAAAATAAAAAATTTGGAAGAAGAAGCCTTAAAAGTTGCTGGAAAAATTAGCTACAATAGAAAAAAAACAGCAGAAGTTTTAGAGAAAAAAGTAGAAGAAGAAATTAACAAGTTAAATATTAAAGATGCAAAATTTAAAATTGACCTAGTAAATAAGGAGCTTTCCTTTGATGGAATTGACAAAATAGAATTTTTGATTGCACCAAACTTAGGTCAAGATTTGATGCCTATGGCTAAGGTTGCATCTGGTGGTGAAATGAGTAGAATTATGCTTGGATTTAAGAGTATTATTGCTGAAAAAGACAACATTCCTACTCTTGTTTTTGATGAAATAGACACTGGAATAAGTGGAAAAACTGCACAAATTGTTGGCAACAAGATAAAAGAACTTGCAGGAGATAGACAAGTTATAGTAATTTCTCACTTGCCACAAATCGTTGCATTGGCAGACACGCATTTTGCAATAAAGAAAGATGTTGTAAATAACAGCACAATTTCTACAATTGACAAATTAAATTATGATGAGAGAGTGGAAGAAGTTGCAAGATTAATTGGCGGAATGAATGTAAGTGAAGTTGCAATAGAAACTGCAAAGGAAATGATTGGTGATTAAATGGCAAATTCAAATAATGAAGAGAGAACAATGAAATCCACAAAGATTTTTGACGGCAAAGTCTTACAGCTTAGAGTGGATACTGTTGAGATGGAAGGTCAAAAATACACTAAAAGAGAAATTGTTGAAAGACAGCCTGCTGTTGGCATAGTTGCTTTAACTGAAGATGATGAAATCATATTGATAAAACAATACAGAAAGGCAATTGACAAGGAAATTTATGAAATTCCAGCAGGAATGGTGGACTTTGGTGAAGAGCCACAAAAGGCTGCTCTTCGTGAATTAAAAGAAGAAACTGGCTATGATGCAGAAAAATCAGAATATCTTTTAGAAACTTATTCATCTCCAGGTTTTACAAATGAAAAATTATTTATTTTCCACGCAGAAGGACTTACTGCAGGGAATCAAAATCTTGACGAGTTTGAACACCTAAGTGTAGAAAAACTAAAATTCGACGAAGCTTTAAAATTAGTTAATCTTGGCGAAATAACTGATTCAAAATCTGTGGCAGGTATTTTATATTACAATACTTTCAGGAGGAAAAATGTATAAGACTATTAAATATATAAGAGAAAAAATAAATTTTGAGCCAGAAATAGGAATTGTTCTTGGCTCAGGACTTGGCGACTTTGCAGATTCAATTGAAGAAAAAGTTGAAATAGCTTATAAAGACATTCCTGGATTTCCTGTATCCACAGTAAAAGGTCACGATGGCAAGTTAATTTTTGGAAAAATAAATTCAAAAAATGTCTGCTTAATGAAGGGAAGAATTCATTTTTATGAAGGCTATGAAATGTCTGATGTTGTCTACCCAATAAAAGTTCTTGTAAATTTAGGAGTAAAGACTTTAATTCTAACTAATGCTGCAGGCGGAGTAAATAAAGATTTTAATCCAGCAGATCTTATGATAATAACTGATCATATAAATTTAATGGGAAAAAATCCATTAATTGGACCTAATGATGACGAAGTAGGACCAAGATTTCCTGATATGACTGACCTTTATACACCTGAACTTGTTGAACTTGCTGAAAATTCTGCAAAAAAACTTGGCATTAATATAAGAAAAGGCGTGTATATGTATTTTACTGGACCAAGTTATGAAACAGCTGCTGAAGTTAGAATGGCTAGAATATTAGGTGCAGATGCTGTTGGAATGAGCACAGTTCCTGAAGCAATTGTGGCAAGACATAGAGGACTTAAAATTCTTGGAATTTCGACTATTACAAACATGAGTACAGGAATTCTTGATACTCCACTTGATCACGCAGAAGTTGTAGAAGTTGGTAAAAATGTTGCAGACAAATTTACAAAACTTTTAAAAGATATTGTTGAGGAGATTTGATGAATTTTTTAGATATTATTCAAAAGAAAAAAGAAAATAAAATCTTATCTGAAGAAGAAATAAAATATTTTATTGAAAATTATGTTAAGGGAGAAATTCCAGACTATCAAGTTTCAGCATTTTTAATGGCAGTTTATTTTAACAAGTTAAATTTAGATGAAACTTATTATCTCACAAAGGCAATGATAGATTCTGGCGATCGCGTTGATTTATCAGAGGTGCCAGGTTCTAAAGTTGACAAACACTCCACTGGTGGTGTTGGAGACACAGTAACTCTTGTCCTAGGACCACTACTTGCTTCAGTTGGTCTAGTTTTTGCCAAAATGAGCGGCAGAGGACTTGGTCACACTGGAGGAACACTTGATAAGCTTGAAGCAATTCCTGGATTTAACATAAATATTGGTGGCAAAGAATTTGTTGAAATTTTAAAAAAATCAAATATAGCAGTAATTGGTCAAACGGAAAATATTGTTCCTGCAGATAAACTTCTTTATGCCCTAAGAGATGCAACAGCAACAGTTGATAATGTAAGCTTAATTGCATCATCAATTCTTTCCAAAAAAATTGCTCTTGGAACTGACGCCCTAGTTTTAGATGTAAAAGTTGGAAATGGTGCCTTTATGAAGGATGTGCCATCAGCTATTGAACTTTCAAAACTCATGGTAAATCTTGGTAAAAAATTTGGCAGAAATACTAAGGCAATTATAACAAGTATGAATGAACCTCTAGGCGACGCCATAGGAAATAGCATAGAAGTTATTGAAGCTATAAATATTTTAAAGGGCAAAAAATCTGGCCATTTAAAAGATATTGCACTTAGAATTGGATCTAAGCTAATGATTATGGAAGGTATTTCTAAAAATGAAGAGGAAGCTATAAAAGTTCTTGAAGAAAAAATTTCTGATGGATCTGCAATAGAAAAGTTTAAAGAAATGGTAGAACTTCAAGCTGGGGATTCATCTTATATTGATGACACAGATAAATTTAAAAAGTCATCAATAATAAAAGACATAGTATCAGAAGAAACAGGCTTCGTAAAATCCATTGAGGCAATTGAAATTGGAATTGCATCAAGAGATCTTGGAGCAGGTAGACACAAAAAAAGCGATGTTCTCGATTTAAATGCTGGAATTTATCTTCACAAAAAAGTTGGCGACTATGTAGAAAAAGGCGAAAAAATCGCTACAATTTACACTGAGAAAGAAAATGAAGTAGAAGCTGCAATTGAGAGAATTAAAAAGGCCTATGATTTTTCTGAAAAAAAAGAAACTTATAAATTAATTATAGAAGAGATTGATTAATATGAATAATATAGATATAGCATCTATTGCAATAAATATTATTGCACTTATGATTGCCATAATTCCACATGAGATAGCTCACGGCTATGTAGCTTATCTTTGTGGCGACACAACTGCAAAAGACGACGGAAGACTTAGTTTAAACCCACTTAATCACATTGACCCTGTGGGTTTAATTTCTATGATTATATTTAGATTTGGCTGGGCAAAAGCTGTGCCAATTAATCCCTATAGATTTAAGGGCAATAGAAAAGTGGCATCACTTTTAGTTTCACTTGCAGGAGTTTTTACTAATTTTGTATTGGGTTTTGTTGCAGGCATTATTTTAGTTTACTTAAATTATAAGTCATCTTTTTTAGTTCCACTTTTCACATCAATTTTTTGGTACAATATTATGCTTGGCGTATTTAACCTTGTGCCACTTCCACCACTTGATGGTTCAAAGGTATTGGCGACACTTTTGCCAGAAAATTTAGAATACAAATTTTATAAGTATGAAAAATATTTTTATTTTGTTCTTGTGATTATGATTTTTTCTGGTCTTGTAGATAAATTTATTGCGCCAATTATTGAAAATATTTTAAGTGGAATTATTTACTTAGGAATTAATTTATGGAATATAATATTGTTTTAAAAACTTATGAAGGTCCAATGGATCTTCTTTTAGATTTAATAAAAGAAAATGAAATAGATATTTACGACATTCCAATTTTTAAAATTACAGAAGAATTTTTAAAATACATTGAAAATATGAAGAAGTTAAACCTAACTCTAACATCAGACTTTATTTTAATGGCATCTACTCTTTTAGAAATAAAATCAAAAATGCTTCTTCCAAAGAAAGAGGTTCTAGAAGATGAAGAAGTGGAAGAAGATCCAAGACTTGATCTTGTTGAAAGTCTTTTAGAGTATAAAAAATATAAAGAGGCTTCAGAAATTTTAAAAATTCAAGAGGAATATGAATCAAAATCTTTCTATAAGCTAAGAACAGAAATATTTTCTATGAGTGAAATGGATTTTTTAAAGGAATCCAATGTAGAAAAACTTTCCTTGGCCTTTTACAATATTTTGAAAAACTACAAGGATAAGGAAGTAATTGGAATTGAGAGAGAATATTTTAAAGTTGAAGATGCATCAAGAAAGATAAAACAAGCTTTAAAGAAAAATAAGAAGATTAAATTTAGTCAGCTTTTAGAAGATATTGTCTATAAAGTTGACGTAATAACATATTTTTTGGGAATGCTTGAACTTATTAAGAACGAATATATTATTGCAAGGCAAAGCGACAATTTTGCAGATATTTTAATTGAAGAAAGAGAATACCATGGACAAGAACAAACTCAAATCAATAATTGAATCAATACTTTTTATTTGGGGAGATCCTATAAGTTTAGAGGACCTTGCAAGTTCACTTGAACTTAGAAAGGACTACGCAAGGGAAATTCTCATGGAAATGAAGGAAAATTATAAAAATGAAACTTCGGGTCTTAGACTTAGAGAAGTTGATGGCAAATTTCAGCTTGGAACTAAGCAAGATAATGAACCTTATTTAAAAAATTTGATTAAAGAAAAAAATGAGAAAAACCTTTCAAAGCCTGCCCTTGAAACTCTATCGATTATTGCCTACAAGCAACCAGTTACAAAGGTTGAAGTAGAGGAATTAAGAGGAGTAAATTGTGATAGCACAATAAAAGGTCTTCTTGATTTTAATTTAATAGAAATTTCTGGCAAGCTTGATAGAATTGGCCATCCAAATTTATACAGCACAACTGATAAATTTTTGCAGAAGTTTGGCATGAAAAATTTGGAAGACTTGCCCGATTTAAAAGAATTGGAGGAGGAATCTAATTGAGATTACAAAAATACATGGCGCACTGTGGAGCTGCATCCAGAAGAAAATGCGAAGAATATATTAAAGAAGGACTTGTTAAGGTCAATGACAAAATTGTTACAGAACTTGGCACAAAAGTTGATCCAAATGTTGATAGAGTTTACCTAAATGGAAAAAGGCTTACTCTTGAAAATAAAAAAATTTATATGATTTTAAATAAGCCTATTGGAGTTGTCACAAGTGCTAATGATGAAAAGGATAGGCAAACTGTAACAGACCTTGTGCCAGATGATTATAGAGTTTATCCTGTGGGAAGACTTGATATTGACACAACAGGCCTTGTGCTTCTTACAAATGATGGCGAGCTTGCAAATATTTTAATGCACCCAAGATATAAAATTGGCAAAAAATATATTGTAACTGTGGAAGGAACACCTAATGCCCATGAACTTTCCCTATTAAGATCAGGACTTGATATTAGAGATTTAAAAACATCTCCTGCAAATGTTAAAATTTTAAAAAACTTTAAGCAAGATTCTATTTTAGAAATAGAAATTTTTGAGGGACAAAATCATCAAGTGAAGAGGATGTTTGATTACATTGGTCACAGTGTAAAAAAATTAAAGAGAATTTCTATGGGTAAAATTGAGCTGTTAAATCTTGAAGTTGGAAACTACAGATACTTAAATGAAAATGAAATAAAATATTTGAAGGGACTAAAATGATTGTAAAGGAAAAATATTATGAGATAGTGGATGAAATTCTATCTCATAATTTTTTAGGTAAAATTGCTGTGGATGCCACTGTTGGAAAGGGAAAGGACACTTTAAAACTCTTAAAAGCAGTGGGAGATGAGGGCTTCGTCTATGGTTTTGACCTGCAAAAGGAAGCTCTTGATGCTGCAAATAAATTATTAAAGGATTATAAAAATTATAAATTATTTTTAGAAAGCCACGAAAACCTTGATAAATTAGAAAAATTTGACTTAGTAATTTATAATCTTGGCTATCTCCCTGGTTCTGATAAAAAAATTACAACTCTAAAGGATTCAACTATTAATTCTCTTAAAAAAGCCACTGAAAAAATTATAGAAGGCGGAATAATTATTGTCGTGTCTTACTTAGGTCATGAGAATTCCTTTGAAGAAAGGGAGGGTCTTGATGAATTTTTAAAAAATCTCGACCAAAAGATCTTTAAAGTTGAAAAGAGAGAATTTTACAATCAGAAAAATAATCCACCTATAGTGTATTTAATTGAAAAGAAGGTAGAAAAATGAAAATTGCAATAATTGGAGGAGGACCTGCTGGGATGATGTGTGCCATTAAGGCAGCAGAAAATCACCAGATTACTATCTTTGAAAAGAATGAAAAATTAGGAAAAAAATTATTTATTACTGGCAAGGGAAGATGCAACTTAACAAATTATTGTGATGAGAGAGAATTTTTGAAAAACATGGTAAATAATTCTAATTTTATGTACTCATCAATTTATTCTTTTTCGCCCTTCACAACTTACTATTACTTTGAAGAGCTTGGTCTTCCCCTTAAAGTTGAGAGAGGAAATAGAGTTTTTCCTCTTAGTGATAAGTCCTCTGATGTCATAAAAGCTTATGAAAAAAAATTAAAAGATCTTGGTGTAAAAGTTCACTTAAATTTTGAAATAAAATCCATAGAAAAAGTTGGAGAGGAATTTATTTTAAATGGAAGAGAAAAATTTGATAAAGTTGTAATTGCCACTGGAGGTATTTCTTACAAACTAACAGGTTCAACAGGAGATGGCTATAAATTTGCGAAAAACTTTGGACATAAGATCATAAACCAAGTGCCAGGTCTTATTGGAATAAATTTAAAAAACAATTTTTCTCTTGCAGGACTAACTTTAAAAAATGTTGAATTAAAAGTTATTAAAGATAAAAAAATAATTTCTAATGAATTTGGAGAAATGCTTTTTACTCACAGAGGTATTAGTGGTCCAATTGTCCTTACTACTTCAAGTAAAATAAATAGATTAAAAGATTTTGAAATGTTTTTAGATTTAAAGCCAGCCCTTGAGCCTGAAAAACTTGATGCTAGAATTTTAAGAGACTTTTCTGAAAATCAGAATAAAAATATAGAAAATGTAATGAAATCACTTTTGCCCAAGGATTTAATTTCTTATGTACTTTATAGTGCAGGTATAAGTGGTGATGAAAAAGTAAATCAAATTACAAAGATTGAGAGAGAAAATTTAGTTAAAACTATAAAAAATTTTGAGCTAAAATTTGACAGCTTAGATGATATTGATAGGGCCATAGTAACAAGTGGCGGCATTGATGTAAAAGACATAGACCCAAAGACTATGGAGTCAAAAAAAGTTTCTGGACTTTATTTTATTGGCGAAGTCCTAGACCTTGATGGACTTACTGGTGGATTTAACATTCAAATAGCAAACTCAACTGGATATTCTTGTGGAATTAATTTGTAAAGTCTATTCCTTTACTTATTTTTGAAAATAAAATATAATGAGATTAATCACTACTATGGATTGTAGTGATTTTTTTGGAGGTAAAAATGAAAATTGCAATAGATGGACCGGCAGGCTCTGGCAAAAGTTCCATAGCAAAGGATCTTGCAAAGAGACTTAATATTTTATATGTAGACACAGGTGCAATGTATCGTGCCATAACTTTAAAGCTATTAAAAACAGATGAAAGTGATTTTGAAAAAGTTTTAAAAGAAACAAAAATAAATTTTGATGGCGATAAAATATTTTTAGATGGAAAAGACGTGTCTGAAAAAATTAGAGAAAATGAAATTTCTAATAAAACTTCTGAATTTTCTAAGAAAAAAATTATTAGAGATTATTTAGTTAAGATGCAAAGAGAAATTGCCAAAGATAGAGATGTTGTTATGGAGGGAAGAGATATAGGCTCAGTAGTTTTAAAAGATGCTGAATATAAATTTTTCCTTACAGCAGATGTAGAGACCCGTGCCATGAGAAGATACAAGCAAATTGATGATGATAGTTTGAGTTTTAATGAAATTCTTGAAGATTTAAAAATAAGAGATTATAACGATTCTCATAGAGAAAACTCTCCCCTAATAAAGACTGATGATGCCATATTAATTGACAGCACAGACCTAAATGCTGAAGAAACTATAGAAAAAATTATTTCATATATTAAAAGGTGATTTATGTTTTACAAATTTATACAGACAGTAGTTGGTTTTTTTGTAAAAATTATTTATAGAGTTGAAGTTTTTGGACTAGAAAATATTCCAGAGGATAATAAAAGACTAATAATTTGCGGAAATCACAAGAGCAACCTAGATCCTGTGACAATTTCTGCAATTTTTCCAAGACAAATTTTTTGGATGGCAAAAAAAGAACTTTTTAAAAATAAATTAGTAGGCGGTTTTTTAGATAGACTTGGCGCTTTTCCCGTTGACAGAGAAAAAAATGACTTAAAGGCAATAAAAACGGCTTTAAAAATTTTGAAAAATGAAGATGTCCTTGGGATTTTTCCTGAGGGAACTAGAGTCAGTGAAATTGACTACAGGAGAATAAAATCAGGTGTTGCACTTATTGCACAAAAAACCGATTCAGAAGTCCTTCCTGTTTTTATAGAAGGCGATTATAAGGTTTTTAGAAAATTGAAAGTTTATTTTAGAAAACCTGTAAAAATTAATAAAGAAATAAAATATTCTAATGAAGAGTTAGAAAATATTTCTCAAGATATTATGAGAATAGTTTATGGTGATAAAATTAAATGGAAATTATTGTAGCAGATGTTAATGGATTTTGTGGCGGAGTAAAAAGAGCTGTGAAAATGGCTTTTGACAATGCTAAAGAGGGGGTCTATTCCTACGGCGACTTAGTTCACAACGAAATTGTTGTTAAAGACCTTGAAGATAAGGGTGTTAAAAAAATTGATGACACTGATGTATATGATTCTAAGGTGATTATAAGAAGTCACGGAGTCCACAAAAAAATTTTAGATAAATTAGAAGAAAATAATAATGAAATAATAAATTGCGTCTGTCCTAAAGTTGAAAAAATTTATAATATAGTAGAAAATTTTTATAAAAAAGGTTATAATATAGTAATTGTGGGGAATTATAATCATCCCGAAGTGATAGGGATAAATTCTCACTGCAATGACTCTGCAACTGTGATTTCTGATTTGGAAGATATAAAAATTCCAGATGGAAAAATTGTAGTAGTATCACAAACTACAAATAATGTAGAATTTTTTGAAAAAGCAATAAATATTATAAAAGATATTTCAAAAGATGAAGTTTTAGTTTATAATACTATATGTAATGCAACTTTCAAGAGACAAGAAAGTATTAGGAGTTTATCAAAAAAAGTTGACGCCGTTCTTGTATTCGGCGGAAAAAAATCTTCTAATACAAAAAAACTTGCAGAGATTGCAAAATTAAATTGTAAAAATGTATTTTTAATTCAATCTATTAAAGATATTGATTTAAATATATTTAAAAAATTTAATAAAATTGGTATTACCGCCGGAGCATCCACACCGGAATCGGTAATCAAGGAGGCTGTTTGTAGGATGGAAAATTTTGACAAAGGTGAGATGATGGAAGCCATTGATAATTCTTTCAAAAGAATTAGAAAGGGCGAAGTAGTAACTGGAGAAGTTTTATATATAACTGATTCAGAAGTAATGGTTAATCTTGGATACAGATCAGATGGTATCATTTCTAAAGATGAACTTGCAGGAGGACCAGATGTTAATCCTCAAGATCTTTATGAACAAGGTCAAGAAATTGACGTATACGTTCTAAAGATGGATGATGGAGATGGCAATGTTGTTCTTTCAACAAAAAGAGTTGCTGATATGAAAATTTGGGATGAAGTTGAAGAACTTTATAACAACAAAGAAAATATAACAGTAACTGTAAAGAACCAAGTAAAAGGCGGACTAACTGCAGATTACAGAGGATTAAATGTATTTATACCAGCATCTCATGTTTCTGTTAGATTCCAAAAAGATTTAAGCAAATTTATTGGAGAAGAATTCGAAGTTGAAATTATCGATTTTGATAAGAGAAAGAAGAGAATTGTTGCTTCAAGAAAAAATGTACTTCAAGAAGAATTAGATAAAGTTCGTGATGAAGTATATGATAAGCTTAAAGAAGGAGACGTTATTGAAGGAACTGTACAAAGATTAACTAACTTTGGTGCTTTCGTTGATGTTGGAGGAGTTGATGGACTTATCCATATCTCTGAACTTTCATGGAACAGAGTAAAACACCCTTCAGATGTTGTATCACCTGGAGATGTAGTTAAAGTACAAGTTCTAACTGTTGATAAAGAAAAGAACAGAATTGCACTTGGACTAAAACAAACTATGGAAAAACCATGGGATGTATTTACAAATGAAGTTAAAGTTGGCGATGTAGTTAAGGGTAAAGTTGTTAACCTTCTTGACTTTGGTGCTTTCGTAAGACTTGAACAAGGCGTTGATGGACTTCTTCATGTATCTCAAATTTCAAGAGAACATGTTGAAAAACCACAAGATAAACTTTCTATTGGTGAAGAAGTTACAGTTAAAGTAACTGATATTGATGAAGAAAACCAAAAGATTTCTCTTTCTATTAAGGCTCTAATTGAACCTGAAGAAAAAGAAGAAACTGAAGAAGCTAAACCAAGAGAAAGAAAACCTAGAAGAGAAAGAAAACCAGCTCCAAAGAGAGAAAAGAAGATTGAAGAACCAAAACAAGATGACTTCAATATGACTATTGGAGAAATGCTAGGACTTAACTTCGCTGATGCAGAATTAGATTCTGATATAATTGAAGACGGAAAAGAAATTTCAGAAGCTCCAGAAAAAGAAGAATCTGAAGAATCAACTGAAGAATAATTAATAAAATTAGAGAGACTCAGGTCTCTCTTTTTTTGTTGCAAAAAAAATATATTTCGCCTTTTAAAGGATAAATCTAGAATTTTATTTGTGCTATAATAATTAATTATAAAAGAAAAATTTTTTGAATTTATGTCAATGTAAATTATTTGTGTTATTATAAATTATGGTGAGGAAATGATTTTAGAAGCAGTAATTTTATCAGCTCTTGTTTTATTTTTTATTAGAGATAAAGATTTAAACAATTTAATAAATTTTAAATTTAAAATGATTTCTCTTGCTTTTTTTGGCATATTTTTAATGATTTTTATAAATTTTGTAACTGCTCATTATTTTAGAAGTCTTACAGATTTTTTTGTAAAGTATTTTACAGTTTTTCACATTATTTCAATTTTAGCTATAGGGATTTCTTTTCTAGCAAATTATAAAAATTATGGACTGCTTTTATGTGGTATAGGAACTTTTTTAAATGCCATCCCAGTGATTTTTAACGGCAAGATGCCCGTCAGTGCCTCAGCCCTGATGAAGATAGATAATGAGAGAATAATTAAATTAATATACATGGGTGGAAGTTCAAGTCACGGAGTTTTTGAAAGTCCTAAATTTTATTTTTTGTCAGATATCATTCCACTACATAGGTTAATTGGAAATTCAAAGGTAATTAGCGTGGGAGACATTTTCATCTCTCTTGGCTTATTTCTTGCAATAATTTTAATTTCAAGGAAAAGAGGTGCTTAATTTGGGAAATTTAAATAATCTACTCAATGTAATAAATTTAAGAGACCTTGTGGATATTTTAATAGTCACAATGTTAATTTACTATATTTTGAAATTAATTAGAAATACTAGAGCAGAGCAAGTTTTCAAGGGAATTCTTTTAATTTTATTATTTATAAAAATTTCACAGTTCTTCCAACTTTACACTGTAAATTGGATTTTCACAAGATTTATAAATGATGGTATTGTCGCAATAATTGTTTTATTTCAACCGGAAATTAGAAGAGGTCTTCAATATTTAGGTTTAACTTCAAGTATTAAAAATAATTTTAGTCAAAATAAGGAAGCTGTTCCAGAAACTGTTGAAGAAATTATTTCGGCTGTAGCTTCTCTTGCAAGACAAAAGATTGGCGCCCTTATTATTATTGAAAAAGAAGTTGGCTTAACAGAAGTTATTGAAACTGGTACAGAGATTAACGGTCTTGTCAGCAGTGGTCTACTTATAAATATTTTTATACCTAATACACCTCTTCACGATGGGGCAGTTATTATAAAGGGTTCAAAGGTAAAGGCAGCAGCCTGCTTTTTGCCACTTTCTGACAATCAAAAAATTTCTAAGGAACTTGGAACTAGACATAGGGCAGGAATTGGAATTTCTGAAAAGTCAGACTGTCTAAGCATTATGGTTTCTGAAGAAAATGGAACTATTTCAACTGCAGAAAATGGTCTTATCTCAAGATATTTAGATATTGAGACTCTTGAAGCAAAACTTCTTGAGATTTACAGTCCTGAATATAGGGCGAGAACTATTTTCGCAAAGCGTGGTGATAAAGATGAAAAAGATAAGTTTTAAAAATGACAAAAGTTTAATGATAAAAATCATGTCTCTTGTTTTTGCTATTATCTTGTGGTCCTATGTAAAGGGAGAGGCAAATTTTATAACTTCAGCAAATTTTAAAAATATTGAAGTTACTTATGATGGTCTTAATAATTTAAAAGATAAAAATTTGACGATTATATCACCAAAGGAGTCAAAGGTAGATGTAAAACTTCAGGGATATAATTCTTATATGAGAAATGTTACAAAAGATGGGATAGTTGCTAAAGTTGATGTAAGTAAACTTGGTGAAGGAGAGCATTCTGTTCCTGTAAATGTTTCTTATATTGATCTTGGCATTTCTGTTGTAAATACATCACCAAGAAGGATACCCTTTAAAATAGATAAAATTTTAGAAGAAAAACACAGAGTTAGCGTAGTTACAAAAAACAAACCTCAAAAAGGTTTATCTGTTGGAGAAATTGACAAAACTCTTGATGTTGTAGTTAAGGGACCAAGTACTTATATAAATAAAATCAATAAAGTGGAAGCCCAAATTGATGTAACGGATATAAGTGAAACTACAAGTGTGGATGCTGAAATTTTTGCCTATGACGATTCGGGAAAAATTATAAAGGAAGTTACTGTAACGCCTCTTACTGTAAAAGTTGATGTACCTATTTTAAAGAGTAAGACAGTTCCTATTAAATTAGTTTATAATGAAAATACAACAAAAAATATTGTAATAAATGACTTTTCAATTGAGCCAGCTTCTGTTACAATTAGAGGAAATTCTGATGTAATTGATTCTATTGATTTTATAGAAACTAAACCTATTAATTTTAACAACATTAAGATAGGTGAAAATGTAGTTAGATTGAATTTGCCAGATAAGGTTACACTAGTTGACGAAAATATTAATTATAAATTGAAGGAAAAAGTTAAGGAAGTAGAGTAATTTTTAATAATCAGGAGGGAATATGGAATTTTTTGGAGAAGGATTAACATTTGATGATATTTTACTTGTGCCAGCAAAATCAGAAATTTTGCCTAACGAAGTTGATTTATCTACTAATTTGACAGAAAAAATAAAATTAAACATACCACTTATGTCTGCAGGTATGGACACTGTTACTGAACACAGAATGTCAATTGCCATGGCAAGAGAAGGTGGAATTGGTATTATTCATAAGAATATGTCAATTGAAGAACAAGCCCTTGAAGTTGATAGAGTTAAGAGATCTGAACATGGAGTAATTACTGATCCATTTTCACTTACTAAGGACCATTCTATTAAAGATGCTTCTGAGCTTATGGAAAGATATAGAATAAGCGGTGTTCCAGTTGTAACTGAAAAGGGAATATTAGAAGGAATTATAACTAACAGAGACATAAGATTTGAAACTGATTTATCTAAGAGAATTAGTGAGGTAATGACTTCTGAAAAATTAATAACAGGTGCTCCTGATATTACTCTTGATGAAGCTTTAAAAGTTTTGAAGAAATACAAAATAGAAAAACTTCCTCTTGTAGATAAGGATAATGTCCTAAAAGGACTTATAACAATCAAGGATATTGAAAAACATGAACAATATCCAAATTCTGCAAGAGATAAATCTGGAAGATTAATAACAGGTGCTGCAGTTGGAGCAACTAAGGATGTTCTTGATAGAATTGAAGCCCTTGTAAAGGCTAAGGCTGATGTATTCGTAATTGATACTGCACATGGTCAATCTAAAAATGTTTTAAATACTATAAAAAATATTAAGGATGCCTTCCCAGACATTCAACTTATAGCAGGTAATGTTGCAACTTATGAAGGAACTGAAGATTTAATCAAAGCTGGTGCCGACTGTGTTAAGATTGGTATTGGACCTGGTTCAATTTGTACTACAAGAGTTGTAACTGGTATTGGTGTTCCACAAATCACTGCCATTATGGAAGCTTATAGGGCTGCAAAAAAATATGGCGTGCCAATTATTGCTGACGGTGGTATTAAATTCTCAGGAGATGTTGCAAAGGCACTTGCTGCTGGTGGAAATGTTGTTATGATGGGTTCACTTTTTGCAGGAACTGACGAATCACCAGGAGAAGAAATTTTTGTTGAAGGTAGAAGATTTAAAGCCTATAGAGGTATGGGATCACTTGGAGCTATGAGTGCAGGCTCATCTGATAGATATTTCCAAAGTGGAACTACTAAATATGTTCCTGAAGGAGTTGAAGGTAGAGTCCCATATAAGGGACTTGTAGGAGACATTGTCTTCCAACTTGTTGGTGGTGTAAAATCTGCCATGGGTTATCTTGGAGCAAAGGATTTAGAAACTCTAAGAGCCACAGCTAAGTATGTAAAAATTACTCAAGCTTCACTTACAGAATCTCACCCACACAATATTACTATTACTAGAGAAGCTCCTAACTACTATTAATTATTAAAAATTTATTAATAAATCCACTTCAATTGAATTTGGAGTGGATTTTATTTATAATTAGCATTGAGAGGTGATATTTTGAAAACTAAGGTATTGCTTGTTGAAGATGAAGAATCAATAAGAAAATTTGTAAAAATAAATTTGGAAAGAGAAGGATACATAATTTTTGAAGCTGGAAGTGGCGAAGATGGAATTGAAATCGCAAGAAGGGAAAAACCAGATATTGTTGTACTAGATATAATGCTACCTGGAATTGATGGCTTTGAAGTTTGTAAAACTCTAAGAGGAGAGTTTCCAAGCCTAGGAATTATTATGCTAACTGCAAAGGCAGAGGATTATGACAAAATAATGGGTCTACAATATGGTACTGACGATTATCTTACAAAACCCTTTAATCCAACAGAACTAACTTTAAGAATAAAATCTATTGAAAGAAGACTTGAACCTGAAGAAGTTAAAGATAGTAATTTAATAATCGATCTACCCTTTAAAATAGATTCTTATTCAAGAAAGTTTTATAAAGATGATGTTGAGCTTGAGCTTACACCTACTGAATATCAAATTATAAAAATATTTATGACAAGTCCAGGTAAGGCCATGACAAGAGATGAAATATTAAGACTTGTTTGGGGTGATGACTTTTTAGGCGATTCAAAAATTGTTGATGTTAATATTAGGAGGCTTAGGTCAAAAATTGAGACTAATCCTGCTAAGCCAAAGTACATTGAAACAGTTTGGGGAACAGGATACAGATGGAAATAAGAGGTGTCTGTAATTGAAAAATAAAATTGGAAAAAGATTAGTTAGAAGTTTTCTAATAGTTATTTTAATTACAATTTCAATTATAGATATATTTTTGCTTTCTGTTTTTAGCTTCTATTATTATAATAACATCTCCAAAGAATTGATTTCAAGAATGGAACTTTCTCTTGAAATTTATAAGAGAGATTATTCAGATAAGGCAATTGAAGATTTAATATATGAAGATAGCGATATTTTTCTATCAAATACTAATGCAGAGGTTCAAATTTTAAATAATAATGGGGAAGTATTGTTAGATTCTATAGGAAAGCTTTCTACCAATTCAATTGAGACTTCAGACTTTTTAGCAGCAGAAAAGGGAGAAATAAAAACTTGGCGTGGTGAAGATGTAGAAACTGGAGAGAAAATTATGTCTGTAACTGGAGCCATAATAAACAATAATGGAGAAAATATTGGCTATTTAAGATTTATTTCATCAATGGAAGATGCAAATAAGGCGATATTAAAAACAGGAATTTCTCTTCTTATATTCACACTTTTTGTTGCCTTAGTTACAACTATGGTTTCACTATTTATTTCAAGATCAATTGTAAAGCCAATACTTGAGCTTACAGAAGTTGCTAAGACAATGTTAAAGGGAAACTATGAAGAAAAGGCAAAAGTCTATGAAGATGACGAAATAGGAGAACTAGCGAAGACTTTAAATGCCATGAGCGATGAAATTATAAATAAGGATAGAATTAAAAATGACTTTATTTCTTCAATTTCTCATGAACTTAGAACTCCGCTTACATCAATAAAGGGCTGGGCAGTTGTACTAAAGGATGCAAAGGATGACGAAAAAGAACTTGTTGAAGATGGTTTAAATATTATAGAAAATGAAGCCGATAGACTTGCAAAAATGGTTGAAGAACTTTTGGATTTTTCAAGATATATTTCTGGAAGAATTACCTTGGATAAGGATTTATTTGATATGACGCAAACTTGCATCGATGTTTCAAAACAAATGAGGCCTCGTGCCAAGTCAAATAATATTGAATTTATAACGGAATTTCCAGAGGAATCAATACTTTTATATGCCGATGAAAATAGAATTAAGCAGCTTCTTATAAATTTACTTGATAATGCAATTAAATTTACATCTGACAAGGGTTGGGTTAAATTTCAAATGGCAAGGGAAGATAATTTTCTACACCTAATGATATCTGACAATGGAATGGGAATGACAAAGGAAGAAATTGCCCATGTAAAGGAAAAATTTTATAAGGGCAAACATTCTAAGAGTCATAGCGGAATTGGTTTATCAATAAGTGATGAGATTACAAAACTTCACAATGGTAATTTGGAAATTTTCTCAGAAGAAAAGATTGGAACTACAGTAAAGGTAACTCTTCCAATTGAGATACCAAAGGAAGTAGGTGATAAAATTGATTAAAAAATTATTTCTAATAATTTCATTGATTTTTTTAACTGCATGCTCCTTTTTGTCATCTGCTGGCACTAATATTGAAAGACCAGTCATGGGACAATCTCCAATTTATGGTAAATGGGCAATTACAAAATTTATCTACAATAAAAAAATAAACCAAGATAATTTTTTATTTAAGGATATTATTGGAGAGAACTTATATTTTTCGAATGATCAGGTTGTTTTGGCAGATGATTATATAAAAGATGCAGAGTATAAGATAAAGTATGTTAAATTATCTGAATATCTTTATCAAAAATTTAATTTAGATTATAAAAGTCTTGGAATAGAAGATTCAGATGTTTATACAACTTATATATTTGATTCAAAATCAAGCAGAAGTATTTATTATGAAGTCATAAAGACAAGTGAAAATACAGCCCTATTATTTGACAATGGGGTAATACTTGAGATGAAACTTATAGACGACAAAATTAATAATGATGACTTAAATAATTTAATTATTGCTAAGAAAGATGAAGTTCTTGCAAGGGGTAATCTCTTTGATTACAATGGTGATAAGGGTTTTTTAATTGCTTTTAAAACTAAAAGTGATTCAAATATGCCTACATGGAATTATAAAACTCTTTACATTAAGTTTTCTGATTCAAAGCTAGAAAATGTATATGAGATGAATAATATTATTATTCCGAGAAATGATAATTTTTCTGAAATAAGTGTTCAAAAAGAATCTAAGGGAGAAGAGACCACAGATAAAGTAATTTTAAAGGATTATAAAAATTCAAAAATTATAAAAGATGATGGGGACTTAATGAAGACCGAAGATTTAAAAGAAAATAATACTTTAAAGACTATCGATTTTGTTACAAATAATTATATAAATGTGGAAAGTTTAGATAGAGAGTCTAATAAGACAAGTCTTAGAATTTATAAATTAGATGATTTAGATAGCAAAAACCCTTTAAGTTATAAGGAATTTTTAAATGAAAAAAACTTAGAAGCTGAAGGAAAAAATATTGAAACCTTAAAAAAAGATCCATACAATATAGGTATTTATAGGGACAATGGTTTTTGGAAACTAAAGGGAAGAGTGGACTTAGAAGATAATAAGTTTTCTGATTTTGATTTAAACTTAGTTCTTCCTTATGATGTAAATAAGTACAACGAAATAAATATACCAATGTCTCACATTAAGAATTTTAAATCTAGCATTAAGGACGGTTTTGTATCTCCTGACAATAAATTTTTAATAACATTGGAAAATAATTATCTAAGAATATATAATATAGAGGATAATAAAATTAATCCTAGTGCAATTTTTGAAAGAGAAATAGGTAATGAAGCGTCTACAATTATGACAGAGTGGGCAACTGGACGCTATTCAAATATTTGGCAACAAGAACTGTCATCTAATAAATGAGGTGTAAAATGAATAAAATAATGGAATTGGTTATGGAAAATTCAACTTATTTGCTTCTAACTTTTGGGGCGATATTAATTGGAGTAGTCCTTACCTTTATAGTTAACTTTGCAGCAAAAGATTTAAAATTTATAAAATATTTGCCAGGTCTTGCCCTAGTATTTATTGGAATTATTTCACTTTTTATGGTGATAAATAAACTTTTTGACCCAAGTAGTTTAGATAATCTTATTATTTTTGTAATAGGAGTATCATCTGGTTTGGTTTCACTTATTTTTGCCCTTATTATTGGCATTTCAAGTTCAGGAAAGAATCGTTACAAGAGAAATCCTAGAAAGAGATAAAATTTTATAAAAATAAAAAGCTCAAGATTAGAGGTTAGCCTTTTTTCTTGAGCTTTTTTTAGTTTTAATAAATTTTTAATCTTAAATTTAATTTTTTATTTAATTTTAATTTAATAAGTTGAAATGTAATCCTTCATGGATTCAAATTTTTTGTCGCCAATGCCATCTACATTTTTAATATCTTCAATTGACGAAAAAGAATTTTGTGAGCGATAATTTATTATTTTTTCTGCTGTTTTTGCTCCAACTCCAGGAATTTTTTGAAGCTCAGTAGAATCGGCTGTATTTATATTTATTTTTCCAGCATTACTATTTTCTCCACTTGAAACAAGGCTAGAAATTTCATTATTACTAATTTCGCCAATTTTTGGAATGTAAATTTTTTCTTCGTCGTGAAGTTTTGCAGCAAGATTAATCCTATCAAGATCTGCATCATCTGTGGCTCCACCAGCCATTTCTAAAGCGTCCACAACTCTTTTTGATGAATTTATTTTTAAAATCCCAGGATTTTTTACTGCTCCAGAAATATGTACCATTATATCTTTATTTTCATCAGTTGATTCTATTTCTAATTTTTCTAAATCTTTTTTGTCAAATTCCTTTTCTTCATGACTTGAAGTTTTTATGTCAAGAAGAGCCTTTGTTTCATTAGGAAATTTGTGGGAATCATAATATTGATATCCAATTATTAAGCACAAAAAAATTATCACTATGTAAGGAATATTATCTTTTTTAAAAAATTTAGAATCCATTATATCACTCATTCATTTATAAAAATATATTTTCAAAACTTTATTACCCTAAATAGATATTTTTACACAGTTTTCAAATGGCAAAATCTATGTTATAATTTATTCATCGAAACGATTTCAAAAAATTTACATAACAGGAGGAAAGTATGAAAGTTTATACAACAGATAAGGTAAGAAATCTTGCTCTCGTAGGACATTCTGGCTCCGGAAAGACAAACCTAACAGAGGCTATGTTATTCCAAAGTGGAGCTACACAAAAACTTGGAAATGTTTCTAGCAAGAATACAGTTTCCGACTTCTCAAAAGAAGAAAAGGATAGAGGAACATCCATAGGAACATCAATTATTCCTATTGAATGGAGAAATTATAAAGTAAATGTTATAGATACTCCGGGCTATCTTGACTTTGTTGGAGAAGCTCATGGTGCTCTAAGAGCAAGTGAAGCTGCAATAATGGTTATTGATGCAACTAAGGGTATTGAAGTAGGCACAGAAAGAACTTGGAAATACACAGAAAAAATTGGACTTCCAAGAATTATTTTTATAAATAAAATTGACGGAGAAAATGTAAACTTTAGAAAATTAATGGATGAACTTGAAGCTTCCTTTGGTAAAAAAGTTATTCCTTTCTCAGTGCCAATTGGCGAAGGAGAACACTTTGTCGGAGTTACAGATGTTATTTTCCAAAAGGGATACAAATATGTAAACTCTGCACCACAAGAAACTGAACTAAATCACGACCAAGTTAAGGCAACTGAAAGAATGTATGAAGAAATTGCAGAAGTTGTTGCTGGTTCTGATGAAGTTTTAATGGAAAAATATTTCTCTGGAGAAAAATTCACTAGAGAAGATCTTTTAAGAGGAGTTACAACAGCACTTCTTGAAGGTGACGCTGTTCCACTACTTGTAGGAAGTGGTGAAAAGGGAATTGGAATTGACATTTTACTAAACACAATTGTAAATTATATGCCAGCACCTGATGATGATCGTGCAAATCAAGGCTTTAGATATAAAGATGGAGAAGAAAGAAAAGTTTCTTCAAAGGATCCTTTTGCTGCAGTTGTTTTTAAGACAATTTCTGATCCATTCCTTGGAAAAATTTCTATTTTCAAGGTTATATCAGGCACAATTAATAAAAATACTTCTCTATACAATGTAAATGCTGAAGAAAGTGAAAAACTTGGTGGGCTTTACATTATGAGAGGTAAAGAACAAATTGATATAGAAGAAATTCACGCAGGAGATATTGGAGCAACTACAAAACTTGCGAAGACAGTAACAGGAGATACTCTTTGTGATAAAGATCATATAGTTGAATATAAAAAATTAAAATATTCTACACCAGTTCTATATTATGCAATAGAACCAAAGACTAAGGGAGACGAAGAAAAACTTTCTCAATCTCTAAAGAAAATTAAGGACGAAGATCCAACATTTACTATCGAAAGAAATCCTGAAACTAAACAAATGACTATAGGTGGTCAAGGAAAAGTTCAACTTGATGTAATTTTAGACAAACTAAAGAATACTTATGGCGTTGAAGTAAATATTGTTCCATTTATAGTTCCTTATAGAGAAACAATTAGAAAGACTGCCAGCGTTCAAGGTAAACACAAGAAACAATCTGGTGGAGCAGGACAATATGGTGATGTTTGGATTAGATTTGAACCATCTGACAAGGACTTTGAATTTGATGAAGAAGTATTTGGTGGTGCAGTTCCTAAGAATTATTTCCCTGCAGTTGAAAAGGGAATTATTGAATCCAAAGAAAAGGGAGTCCTTGCAGGCTATCCTGTAACAAACTTTAAGGCTGTCCTATATGATGGATCTTACCATGATGTTGACTCCAATGAAATGAGTTTCAAACTTGCAGCTAACCTTGCTTTCAAGAAGGGAATGCAAGAGGCAAGTCCAGTTCTTCTTGAACCAATAATGAAAGTTGAAGTTACAATTCCAGAAGAATATCTTGGAGATGTAATGGGCGATATGAATAAGAGACGTGGAAGAATTCTTGGTATGGACCAACAAAATGATGGCACACAAATTTTAATTGCAGAAGCACCACAAGCTGAGCTCTTCTCTTATCTAATTGATTTAAGATCAATAACTCAAGGTAGAGGAACATTCAGCATGGAATTTGTGAGATACGAAGAAGTTCCACAAAATATTGCAGAAAAAATTATTGAAGAAAGAAATGCAGAAAAATAAAATAAATTTTAATTGGGTTGAGCATGTTTAAGTGCCCAACCTTTTTTTGTCTTAAAATTTAGGAAATATTTATAAGAACCTTATGTATTTATTTAAAATAATTCTATTATAAAAATTTATAATAGCTATTAGCTTTACAAAATAAATATTTTATATTAAACTAGAAATAGTAAAAGATAGTCAGATTTTTATAATTTAAAAGACAAAGATAGTCAAAGGAAGTGTATTATGGCAAAGCTTTCTAACTCCATTGAAGATTTTTTAAATGAACTTATTTTTGAATCTGGTGGAGCTCTTGAGATACAAAGATCAAAAATTTCAGACCACTTTAACTGTGCGCCTTCGCAAATTAATTATGTCTTGACCACTAGATTTACGCCCTTTAAGGGCTACTATGTCGAGTCAAGGCGAGGCGGCGGAGGCTACATTAGGATAGTAAAGGTTAAATTTGAAGATGATGAAGATACAATTGATACTTTTTTAAGTTTTATAGGAGATTCTATTACAAAAAATAATTCTGATGAACTTTTGAAGGAACTTTTAAGACTTAAGAAAGTGACTGAAAGGGAGATGGAACTCATGAAAGTTGCTCTCTCAGACAGGGCTCTTAGTGAGTGTGATAATAAAAATGAAATTAGAGCAGATTTGTTAAAAAATATGCTCCTAGTTATTTTTAGTTAGGAGGGAAGATCATGCTATGTGATGTTTGCAAGGAAAGAGAATCAGTTATTTCCTATACAAGGATAAAAGACGATGGAATAGAAGAAGTGCATCTTTGCGAAGTTTGTGCTGAAGAAAAATTTAAAAGGGATTTTAAGGGGTATCAAAATATTATTCCTCAACTTGAAAATGCTCTAAAAAATATTTTTCAGTTTACAGCAAATTCTTATAATGAAGAAGATGACATAAGCTGTGAATATTGCGGCAGATCTTTTCGTGAGCTAAAGTCAAAAGGAACTCTCGGTTGTCCAAAATGTTACGATTCCTTTGGAGACGAAATTAAAAAATATTTAAATGCACTTAATATAAATTTAAAATATAGGGGAAAAATTCCAAAAAATGCAGAAAGTTATCTAGTTTACAACAGAAAACTTGAGGATTTAAAGGAAAAACTTGACCTTGCCATAAATTTAGAAGAATATGAAAAGGCAGCAGAAATAAGAGACGAAATAAAAAAGTTAAAGGAAGATGTCAGTGTCTAAAATTATTTTAGGATATAAATTAAAATTATATAGAAATATTGACGGAAAAAAGTTTGTAAATACCATGACAGAGGAAGAGTTAAGAAAAAATTTAGACTTCCTAGACCCTATTTTAAGTGACTTGGGTTATACTAAAGTTGATCTTTTAAATATTTCTTCTCTAAAAAAACTTGAATATGTAGAAAATGGAAGACTTGGCAAAAAAACTGTTGAAAGAGAAAATTTAGGATTTTATGAAAAAAAAAACTCTCCAGATATTTTAATAAATGCAGGAGAACATATTGAGCTTCAAGCTTTTTCAAGGACAAAATCAATTGAGGATTTGTATGGAGAAATTTATTCTTTGGAAGAAAAGTTAGAAGAAAAAATTAATTTTTCCTTTGATTCAAATTTTGGTTATTTAAGTTCTAGAGTTTTAAATTCTGGCACGGGCTTAAAGCCCATTGTACTATTGTATCTACCTGCCCTAAACTATTTTGGTATCGAAGAAATTGCAAGAGGTCTATCAAGACTTGGCTACACTCTTGCCTCCTATAGAGATAGCTCTAACAAGGCTTTGGCAAGTATTTACACTCTTTCCTTTGAGTCAACCTTTGGCGAAGAGGAAAAGTCTTATATTGAAAAATTAAAAATCATCGCGCGAGAAATTGCCGATGTTGAAAGGGAAAATAGAAAAAAATTATATTTAGACAACATCATAACTCTTGAGGATATGGTAAACAGAGCCTTTGGAGTTCTTGCCCATGCAAGGTTGTTGTCGGAAGAAGAGATGATGCAGTCCATGTCTACAATTAATCTTGGAATTGAGCTTTCCATTTTAAAGGCAAATCGAGATTTTGATTTTTATGAGGAGATTAAAAAACTTAGAAATGGACATTTGCAAATTGAGAGAGGGGCAATGTTAGATCTTAAATCAAGAGATATTTTAAGAGCTAATAAGGCGAGAGCTCTCATGAAGGAGGTTTTCAAATGAGTATGTTTGGAAGATTTAGTGAAAAATCACAAAAGGCAATTCTCTTTGCTCAGCAAGAAGCTAGGGAGCAGAGACATTCATATATAGGCTCAGAGCACATTTTATTGGGAATAATTAGAGAAGGAACAGATACTGGCGCTCACATATTATCAAAGCTTGGCATAGATTATAAAAAGGCAAAGGAAGCAACACTTGACATTGTAAGTAGTGGTCAGGGTCCAGCTATTTCAAGTATTGCGTACACTCCAAGGACAAAGAGAATTTTTGAACTTGCCTTTGAAGTTTCAAAGGAAATGGGAGAAGTAGCAGTGTCAACAGAACACCTTCTTCTTGGCATTTTGCGTGAAGGTCAAGGTGTTGCCATATTAGTTTTAAAAAGACTTGGCATAGATATTATAAGTCTTGAAAATGATATTTTAAATAATATGGAAGACTATGAAGATTATGAAGATGAAGGCAGCGAAATTTCTTCAGAAGCCTTAGAAAAATATACAACAAATTTAAATAAAAAGGCTGAAGAGGGAAAAATCGACCCAGTAATTGGAAGAGAAAAAGAAATAAAAAGAGTAATTCAAGTTCTATCTCGTAGGACAAAAAACAATCCTGTTTTAATTGGAGAACCTGGCGTTGGTAAAACTGCCATAGCAGAAGGACTTGCAGCAGAAATTGTTGCAGGAAATGTGCCAGAAATAATGAAGGATAAAGTAATTTTAACTCTTGATATTTCTCAGCTTATAGCTGGTTCAAAATACAGAGGCGACTTTGAAGAAAGACTAAAAAATGTAACTAATGAAGCTGCAAAAAACAAAAATATTATTTTATTTATTGATGAAATGCACGTCATAATTGGTGCAGGTTCAGCTGAAGGATCACTTGATGCTTCAAATATTTTAAAGCCCCTTTTAACAAAGTCAGTTTTACAAGTTATGGGAGCTACAACTATTTCCGAGTACAGAAAGAAAATTGAAAAGGACACAGCTTTCGAAAGAAGACTTATGCCAATTATGGTAGACGAGCCAAGTGTAGAGGATTCAATAAAAATCATAAAGGGACTTAAAAATATTTATGAGAAACATCACAATGTTTTAATTCCAGATGAAACTATTGAAGCTGCTGTAAAATATTCTGATAGATATTTAAATGATAGATTTTTGCCAGATAAGGCAATTGATTTAATTGATGAGGCAAGTTCAAAATTAAAAATTGAAACTTACAAAATTCCTGAATTTGAAGAAGAATTTAAAAAAGAACTTGAAGAAATTGAAAATAAAAAATCTGAAGCAGTAAAAAATCAAGATTATGAGCTAGCTGCAAATCTACGTGATGAGCAAAAACAAGTCGAAAAAAAATATAAAGAAGAAATAGAAAAATTTCAAGAAAAAGAATCAAAAAAAGAAGTTACAGCAGAACTTATCGCCGAAATTGTATCTGATTGGTCAAAGGTACCTGTTACTGAAATGACTGCAGAAGAAACTGAAAAGCTAAGAGATTTAGACGACAAATTAAAAGAAGATGCCAAGGGTCAAGATGAGGCTGTAAAAACTCTTGCCAAGGCAATAAAAAGGTCAAGAATTGGACTTAAAGATCCCAATAAACCAATTGGATCCTTTATATTTGTAGGGCCAACTGGTGTTGGTAAGACTTTCCTTGCCAAGAGCCTTGCCAAAAATTTATTTGGTAAAGAAGAAAATATGATTAGGTTTGATATGTCTGAATATATGGAAAAATTCACAGTTTCAAAACTTGTGGGGTCACCTCCAGGATATGTTGGCTATGAAGAAGGCGGAGAACTAACTGAAGCAGTTAGAACACATCCCTATTCAGTAATTCTTTTAGATGAAATCGAAAAGGCACATCCAGACATTTTTAATATTTTGCTACAAATTTTAGATGAAGGTAGATTGACAGATTCCAAGGGAAGAACTGTAAACTTTAAAGATACAGTTATAATTATGACTTCAAATGCAGGAGCTAATCTCCTTGCCAAAAATTCAGTTCTTGGATTTTCAACTTCTGAAAGTTCAGTTAAGAAAAGCGAATATGAAAATATGAAAAAAATTATTAATGAATCTTTAAAGGAAAAGTTTAGACCTGAATTTTTAAATAGAGTTGATGATGTTGTAATATTTAAAGCTCTTGAAAAAGCTGAAATTAAAGATATAGTAAAAAATATGCTTGATAAATTAAGTGATAGACTTTCTGAAATGGGAATAAAGACAAATTATACAAATAAGCTTATAGATTTTTTAGTTGAGGAAGGTTATGACAAAGTCTTTGGTGCAAGACCACTTCAAAGGACTATTACAAAACTAATTGAAGATAAAATTGCCGATGAATTTTTAGATGGAAATATAAAAGATGGCGATGAAATTTCTGTTAATGTAAAATACAAAAAGGTTCAAATAGAAAAAGTTAAAAAGACTAAAAGGGCTAAAAATGAAAAAGAAAATAGTGTATCAATGCAGTAAATGCGGATATATTTCCCAAGGATTTTTTGGGAAATGCCCAAATTGTAACTCATGGAATACTTTAGAAGAAAAAGAGGAGGAGTCTAATGATAAGACTCCTTCAAAAAATAAAAAAATAAAAAAAGATGCCCTTAAACTAAGGGCAGTAGAAACTTATTCTGACGAGAGAGTTATGACAGGCATTGAAGAATTTAATAGGGTTATGGGTGGCGGAATTGTAAAAGATTCTGTCAGCATTTTAACCGCAAAGCCAGGTTCTGGTAAGTCGACTCTACTTATGCAAGTGGCAAATGACCTGGCAAATAAGGGCATGAGAGTTTTATATGCATCAGGGGAAGAATCTGAAACGCAAATAAAAATGAGGGCAGAGAGAATTTTGGATAAGCTTTCTGATAATATTTGGGTTTATTCAGTAACTTCTCTTAATTCTGTTCTGGATCAAGTTGAAAAAATTGATCCACAGATGATTATTATTGATTCAATTCAAACTTTTACCCTAGACGAATTTCCACAAAGACCTGGCACGCCAACTCAAACAATGGAGTGTGCCTACAAGATGACTGAAATTGCCAAGGACCTAGAAAAGCCCCGCATGGTTTTTCTTGTGGGACAAATGACTAAGCAAGATGAACTTGCTGGAGTAAGATCTCTTGAGCATTTAGTGGATACAGTTTTATTAATTGACGGAGATTCATCTGAAGATTTAAGATCACTAATGACTACAAAAAATAGATATGGTTCCACTGGAGAAATTGGATTTTTCTCTATGACTGAAAAGGGCATGATATCTATTGACAATCCATCAGAATATTTTATGACTAAAAGATCAGCAAGTGAACAAGTACCTGGATCTTCTCTTTCTGTTATAAGAGAGGGGACAAGACCAATAATTTTGGAAACAGAAGCACTTGCCTCAAAGACCTTTCTCCCTTATCCCTCAAGAATTTCTGAATCTATAAGAAGGGAACATTTAAACACCTTAGTTTCCATCTTGGAAGAGAGAGCAGGAATAAAATTTTTAGACAAAAATATTGTTGTAAAATCAACTGGTGGAATTAAGGTAAAGGAACAAGCATCTAATTTATCTGTAATGATTTCAATAGTTTCATCTACTCTCAATAAGCCCGTAGAAGCAAACTCTGTTTTTATTGCCGATGTAGGACTAACTGGCGAACTTAAAAATGTGCCAAGTCTTGATGTGAGACTAAAAGAAGCAGAGAGAATGGGCTTTAAAAAAGCATACATTTCAAAATATGCTAGTGCTAAAGAAGAAAATTATAAGGATATAAAACTTATAAAACTTTCAAATATTTTAGAAGTTATTCAAAAAGTTTTTGAAATATAAATAAATTTTTGCAAGAAAAAAACTCTTTTTACTATATAAGTAAGAAGAGTTTCTTTTTTTATAAATATTTAAATTTAAGCTGTCTTTGTCTTTTTCATGCTTGCAATCACAATTGCAATAACAAGACCAATTAACATTGGAACAACCCAACCAAGACCAAACTTAGTAAGTGGGAAAGAATCCAAAACATCTCCAAAGCTTCCTAAAAGATTCATTCCCTTTAGTACAAATAAAAGTCCAAAAATTAGAGATACAATTGCTGGAATTTTAAATACAATATCGTTTTTGATTTTTTCGTTAAATAGTCCTATCAAAACTATTGTCATTGCACATGGATAAAGAATTTCAAGAATTGGTGCTGAAATTTTTATAATTTGACTTACACCAAGAACTGAAATAGCACAAGATACAACTGAACAAATAACAACTATAATTTCATAAGAAATTTTTCCTTTACTTAGTTCATTAAAGAAATTTCCTGCAGCTGAAATTAAACCAATTGCAGTTGTAAGACAGGCAAGGGCAGTTATGATTGCCAAGATATAAACACCAACTCCACCAAGAACTCTATTTGTAATATCTACAAGAAGTTTAGTATTGTCTGTATTAATATCATATACACCAAGGCTTGAAGTTTGAGCGCCAAGATATAGTAGTCCACCATAAATAATTGCTAGACATACTGCTGCGATAATACCAGATAAAATAGTTGCTTTAATTTCTAATTTTTGCGAAGAATAATTTCTAGTTTTAACGGCATTTAGTACAACTAGAGCAAACATACATCCTGCAATAGCATCCATTGTTTGATATCCATCTGTAATTCCCTTTTCAAGAACATTATCGATCATAGTAGTATTTGCAATTTCACCAATTGGGCTTACAATTCCCTTTACTATAAGAACAGCCATACAAAGAATTAGTGAAGGAGTTAAAAATTTTCCAACTATATCAACAACTTTGCTAGGTCTTATACTCAATAGGCAAGCTATTATAAAGAATACAACAGAGAACAAATATCTATTTACAGATTCACCAAAGATTGGCAATATACCAATTTCGTAAGTAGTCGCTGCAGTTCTTGGAGTAGCAAGGAAAGGTCCAATACATAAAATAATTGCTGTTGAAATAATAATTGCAAAAGTCTTATTTACTCTTGAAGCTAGTACATTTAAGTTACCATCATATTTAGAAAGAGCAATAATTGCAAGTAATCCTAATCCTGCATCAGTAATTGTAAATCCCAGGAATCCGACCCACCATTGTGGACCAGATATAAGTCCTAGATAAGGTGGAAAAATCAGATTTCCGGCACCAAAAAACATTGCAAAAAGTGCAAAACCGATTACGAATAAATCTCTAGTACGAATTTCATTATTCATCTTTTTACCTCCATATAATTATTTTTTCTATTTTACCACAATTAAATAAATTTTGGTACACTAAAATGTTGAATAGTAATAAAAATTTTGGTACTATTTTCTTAAAGGAGATAATTATGAATTATACTGAATCAGTAACTTGGCTTGAAAATAGAAATATACCTCTTGGTGAATTTACACTTGATAATATAAAAGAGCTTTTAAACATTTTCCATAAGCCACAAGATAAATTAAAAATTATACACATTACTGGCACTAACGGAAAGGGATCAGTTGCCAGTTTTATTTCAAATGCCTTAATTGAAAATAATTATAAAGTTGGAAAATTTACATCACCCTATATCACTAATATTCGTGAAGAAATTGAAATAAATAATGTAGAAATTTCTGAAAAAGATTTTGCAGATCTTGCTACAGAAGTAAGAGAAAAAGTTGAAGAACTTGACGAGAAAAAAATTTTTGTAAGTGGTTTTGAAATTTTAACTTCTATTTCTTATATTTATTTTGCTAGAAAAAATCTTGACTTTGCAGTAATGGAAGTTGGCATGGGTGGAAGAGTTGATGCAACAAATGTAATGGAAAAGTCAATTCCAGTATTCTGTCACATTTCTCTCGACCACGCAAATATTTTGGGAGATACAATAGAAAAAATCGCTCGTGAAAAGGGCGGCATAATAAAAGAAGATTCTCATATATTTTCTTATCCACAAGAAGAAGCTGCAAGACGTGAACTTAAAAAAATAAGTCTTGAAAAAAATTCTGATTTTGAAGAATTTAATGAGGATGAAGTTAAAATTTTAAGATCTAATGAACTTGGAAATATTTTTAATTTTAGAAATTATAAAAATGTTGAAATTTCTCTAATAGGTGAACATCAAGCACTTAATGCTTCCCTTGCACTAATGGTCCTTGACTTTTTAAAAGAAGAATATAAACTTGATGAAGAAAAAATAAAATTGGGACTAAAAAATGCAAAAAATATTGGAAGGACAGAATGTCTATCTAAAAATCCGCTAATTGTAATTGATGGATCTCACAATTTAGATTCCATAGAAAGAATAGAAGAGAGTGTAAAAAAATTTAAGTATAATAAACTTATTTTAGGATTTAGTTTATTAAAAGACAAAGATCATGAACACATACTTAAAAAAATTGAAAATATTGCTGATAAAATTGTCTTAACAGAAATTAATAATGAAAGGCATACAGATTTGGTTTCACTTGAAAGTGAATTTAAAAAGTTTTCAAAAAAAGAAATTTACCCAATAAAAAATAGAGAAGAAGCTGTTGAAAAAACTATTTCTCTTGCTGAAGAAGGCGACATGATTTTATGGTGCGGTTCTTTATATTTAATTAAGGATATTAGGAAAATTATTTTAGATAAATTATCTAAGTAAAAAAATTTTAAGATAAAGAAAAAGTTCCCTTGATGATAGGGAACTTTTTTCATAAATTTTATTAAAATAAAATATATCACATTTAGAATATGTAAATGCTACAAAAAAAGGATCTTAATTTAGATCCTTAATTAGATAGCTCTTTCTACTTTACCAGATCTTAAACATCTAGTGCACACGTTGATTCTTTTTGTAGATCCATTAACTACAGCCTTAACTCTTCTAATGTTAGGAGACCAGCTTCTGTTAGAACGAGAGTGAGAGAAAGAAATTTTATTTCCGAATTTTTTTTCTTTTCCACATATTTCACATATTTTAGCCATAACGCACCTCCTTTAGTCATTAAGCAACAAATATTTTATCAAAAAATGCTGCAAAGTGCAAATAATTTTTTCAATATGTTCTTATTTTACACTAATTTATTATTTTTTACAAAGGAATTTTTCAAATTCTCGTAATCTTTTGTAAAATTTGTTATAATAAGTTAGATAAGGAGGTGCCCTCATGCCGGCAATTATAAATAGAGAACTTGGAAATATTGTGATAGAAGATAACGTACTTGCAAACATAGCTGGAATTTCAGCAATGGAAAGCTACGGAATTGTTGGAATGGCATCAAAAAATGCCGCAGATGGAATTTTTGAACTTTTGAGATTTGAAAATTTATCGAAGGGAATTGTTGTAAACACTGAAGAAAATGAAATAAATATAGAACTTCATGTTGTTCTTGAATATGGAGTGAAAATTTCTACAGTTGGAGAAAATATTATAGAAAGAGTTAAGTTTAATATAGAAAATTTAACAGGACTTGAAGTTGATAATATAGAAGTTCTGGTAGAAGGCATTAGACTTAAATAGTGGAGGTAAGATTTTGGAAATAAATAAAATTAATGGTCCTTTATTAAAAGAAATTTTTAAAGGGGCTGTAAATTATCTAATATCCAGAAAGGAAGAGGTTAACGCTTTAAATGTGTTCCCAGTTCCTGATGGTGATACAGGTACAAACATGAGCCTTACATCAAAATCTGCCTTAAAACAAATTGATGCTTTAGAAGGAGATTTTTCAGTAGGAGATGTTTCTGCTGCAGCTGCTCGTGGAGCTCTTATGGGAGCTAGGGGTAATAGTGGAGTAATCCTTTCACAACTTTTAAGAGGTTTTTCTGAAGGTTTAGAAGGAATAGATGAAGCTGGCACTTCTGAAATTGCTCATGCTTTTAAAAAGGCTAGTGAGACAACTTATAAGGCTGTTATGAAGCCAATTGAAGGAACTATTCTTACAGTTGGTAGGGAAACTGCTGATTTTGCCATTAGACATTATAAAAAGGCTGAAGATCCAGTAAAATTTTTGGAAGATGTAATTGTTGAGGCAAATAAATCTCTTGACAATACGCCAAATCTTCTTGAAGTTTTAAAGGAGGCTAATGTTGTTGACGCTGGAGGTAAGGGTCTCGTTGTATTACTTGAAGGTGCACTAAAAGTTTTAAAGGGGGAAGACATAGCTGATCAAAGTGAAGATGAAACTTTAAAGAAAAAGGCACAAAAAGAAATTCAATTTACTGAAGCTGATAAATCTCTTAAATATGGATATTGTACTGAATTTATTATAAATACAGATTACGAAGATATTGATTCCTTTAGAGAAAAAATTGCTACTCTTGGGGACTGTTTACTTGTAGTTGGTGGTGGCGGGACTCATATTATTAAAGTTCACGTTCACACTAATGACCCAGGAATTGTTTTGCAACACGCTTGCGAACTTGGTCTTCTTCAAGATATTAAAATTGACAACATGAGATATCAACATAGAGAAGTTCTCTTTGACGACAGCGAAGTTGCTGAAGCCAAAAAGAAGGAAGAAGAGGAAGAAAAAATTGAAGAAAAAGATTATTCTTTCATTACTGTTTCTATGGGAAGTGGAATGACAGAAACTTTTAAATCTCTTGGCGTTGATTATGTTGTGTCTGGTGGACAAACAATGAACCCATCAACAGAAGATTTCTTAAAGGGAATAGATAAAGTTGGCGGAAAAGTTATATATATTATTCCTAACAACAGCAATATTATTTTATCAGCAGAACAAGCACGAGATATTTCTGATAGAGAAGTGATTGTAATTCCATCAAAATCTGTTCCACAAGGTATTGCAGCTATGCTTGCCTTTAATGGGGAATTGGATAAAGATGAAAATAAGGAAAATATGATAGAAGCTATAGGAAGTGTAATCGACGCATCAGTAACTTATGCTGTTAGAGATACAACTATTGGTGGAAAGGAAATTCATAAAGATGACATTATAGGAATTGCATCAAAGGAAATAATCTCTAGTGGAAAAACTGTCTTTGATGTTGTTACTGAAACTGTGGATAAGCTAATGGATGAAGATATTTCTCTTGTAACTCTTTTCTATGGGGAAGATGTTAAAGAAGAAGACGCCGAAAAGGCTCGCCAGGCTATTGAAGAAAAATATCCAGATATTGACATAGATGTAATTAAGGGAGATCAACCAATTTATTATTACATCCTTTCATTAGAATAATTAGAATTTTTATGAGCCCGAAGTTTTTCTTTGGGCTTTTATCTTAGGTGAAAAAATGCTTAAATTAAGTGACTCTATAAAAAATTTAAAGGGAATTGGACCAAAAAGAGAGAAACTTCTTCATAAACTTGGAATTTATTCAATTTCTGATTTACTTTTATATTATCCAAGAAAATATGAAGATAGCTCAAAAATTAATAAAGTTTCAGAGGCAAAAATTGGCGAAAAAAATACCTTCAAAGTGAGAATTTTATCAAAACTTCAAAATAGGAGAATAAGAAAGGGTCTGACTCTTACTACTTTCTTGGCAGAAGATGATAGTGGAGAAGTTGAGCTTTCTTTTTTCAATGCCTTTTACTTAAATTCTTTCATAAGAATTGGAGGAGAATATCTTGTCTATGGCAAGACAGATTTTTTTAGGGGAAGAGTTAGCATAACCAGTCCAGAAATCGAAGATCTACATAAATTAAAAAAGCTTGGAAAAATTTCTCCCATATATAATTTAACTGAAGGCTTAAATAATTTTGTCTTTGAAAATTTAATTGGTCAAATAATTGATTTAGATCTCTTTAATGAAAATTTGCCAGAGGAAATTTTAGAAAAATATTCTTTTATTAGTAAAAATGAAGCCATAAGGGCCATTCACTATCCAAAGTCCCGAAAAAATTATATTATGGCACGCCAGAGACTAATTTACGAAGAATTATTTTTATTTGAACTTTCAATTTTAAAAAATAAATTTCAAAATCAAAGGCGAGATGCCATAAAATTTGAAATAAAAGATGAAATTTATGACTTTATAAATAAACTTCCCTTTAAACTAACAGAAGGTCAAGAAAAGGCAATAGATGAAATTTTCTCTGATATGAAAAAGGGAAAGGCAATAAATAGACTTATTCAAGGTGATGTTGGAAGCGGTAAGACAATTATTGCCATTATAATAATGTATCTTTCTTATTTAAATGGCTATCAATCATCTATTATGGCGCCAACAGAAATTTTAGCCAAGCAACACTTTGAATCCTTTGTAGAGCTCTTAGAACCCTTTGGAGTAAAGGTCTCTCTACTCATTGGTTCAACTACAAAAAGTGCAAAGAGAGACATCCTAGATAATCTGGAGATGGGTTCAATTGATATTCTAATTGGAACTCATGCTCTTATAGAAGAAAATGTGCTTTTTAAAAAGCTTGGAGTAAATGTAATTGACGAGCAGCACCGCTTTGGTGTAGTCCAAAGAAATATGCTGCAAAATAAAAATGTGGATGCAGCTACTCTTGTAATGTCTGCAACGCCAATTCCAAGAAGTTTAAGTCTCGTTCTCTATGCAGACTTAGACATTTCCGTCATAAAGACTATGCCAAAGGGCAGAAAACCAATTAAGACTATTGCAGTAAATGAAAATATGCTAGAAAAATCTCTTGCCTTTATAAAATCAGAGTTAGAAAAGGGAAGACAAGCCTATGTTATTTGTTCTTTAATTGAAGAAAATGAAGATTATGAAAATTTACAGGCTGTAGAAAAAGTTTATGAAGAATTAAAAAAGTTTTTCTCTGACTATAAAATTGGACTTCTTCATGGGAAAATGAAGGCAGAGGAAAAAAATAAAATAATGAATGAATTTGCTGAAAATAAAATAAATCTACTTGTATCAACAACTGTTGTAGAAGTTGGAGTAAATGTGCCAAATGCAAGTGTAATTATGATTTATAATGCAGAGCGCTTTGGACTTTCCACTCTTCACCAACTAAGGGGTAGAGTGGGGAGAGGAACTCATCAGTCTTATTGCATACTTTATAATCTTTCCAAGAGCGAAATTTCTTGGGAGAGGATGAAAATCATGACGGATTCCAATGACGGATTTTACATTGCCAACAAGGACTTGGAACTTCGTGGCTTTGGAGACATCTTAGGCACAAGGCAATCGGGCATGCCAAACCTAAGGCTTGCAGATCCCTTTAGAGACGAAACAATTTTAAAATATGCAGCAGGTGATGTGAAAAAAATTTTGGAAGAAGACCCAAACTTAGAGAGCAAAAAATATTTTTATTTAAATGGAGAAATTAGTGACTTTTATTCTGATTTGAACTAATATCTTTTAATATTTATTGACTTATGGTAAAATAAAACTAATTTGGAGGCTTTATGAGAATTATTTCAGGAAATAGACGAGGACTCAAATTAAAAGCACCAAAGGGACTAGATACGAGACCCACAGAAGATAGGGTAAAGGAATCTGTTTTTAACATTTTAGGTCAAAATTTCTTTGATGACCTTGTCTTAGATTTATTCTGTGGTAGCGGTGCAAATGGAATTGAATTTATTTCAAGAGGTGCAAAAAAGGCTTACTTTGTTGACAAATCAAAGGAAGCCATTGACTGCGTGAAATATAATTTAGATAAGGCTAAATTTTTAGATGAGGCAGTGATTATTGAAGATCATTTAAATAAGGCCCTTAGAAATTTAGATGTGAAATTCGATTACATTTACATGGATCCACCCTTTGACAGGCGCGATTTATATAAAAGAGCCTTTAAACTTATTAAAGAAAATAAATTATTAAAGCCTGATGGCAAATTAATTGTGGAATATAGTACAGATAAACAACTATTAATTGGCGAGGGTTTTAAAGAAATAAAAAATAAAAAATATGGAAATACTTCCATTTCCATATGCGGATGGGATATAGATGAAAGCAATATATGCGGGTAGCTTCGACCCAGTTACAAATGGTCATTTGGACATTATTAAGAGAGCAAAGGATATTTTTGGAGAGGTAATTGTTGCAGTTTTAGATAACACCTCCAAAAAAGAATTATTTACAGTTCAAGAGAGAAAAGAACTTCTCCACAAAGTTTTAGATGGAGAAGAGGGCGTTGAAATAGATTCCTTTGACGGACTTTTAGTTGATTACGCAAAGAAAAAAAATTGTAAAGTAATAGTAAGAGGACTTAGATCAGCTTCAGATTATTTTAATGAATACACACTTGCCATGGCAAATATGCACTACAAAGACGGCGTTGAAACTGTTTTTTTATTGGCATCAAATGAAAATTTATTTGTAAGCTCAACACTTGCAAAAGAGGTTTCAACCTTTGACGGAGATACAGATTTATTCGTGCCTCCTGTTGTAGGAGAAGCTATGAAGAAAAAATTACTTAGGAGGAAGATATGAATTTAATTGATTTAGTTGAAGAATTGGAAGATCTTGTTGAAACATCTTCACAAATACCACTTACAAATAAGGTAATGGTAGACAGGGAAGAATTTTTGGAAATTGTAAATGAAGTAAAAATGCAAATTCCAGGAGAAATTTCTGAAGCACAAAGAATTGCTAAGGATAAAGACGACATAATTAACGGAGCACATGATGAAGCTGATAAGATTATTGCAGCAGCAAGAGCTCATTCTGAAAAAATTATTGATGAAAATGAACTTGTAAGACAAGCAAATGAAAGAGCAAGTGAAATTTTAAAATCTGCAAAAGAAGAATCTACTCAAATTAGAGAAGGCGCTAGAGATTATGCAGATGAACTTCTTGAAAACACACAAGTTAACCTTTCAGAAATAATTAAGATGCTTAACGAAAATAGACAAGAGTTAAGAGGATAATTACATCAAAAAAGAGAGAAGCTATTAAGGCTTCTTTTTTTATTTTCTTAAAAATTTATTGTGATTTTTGTCACATTATTTTTTATAAAAAATGATATTATTTTATTAGAAAAGAGGGATAAAATGAGTTTATTTTTAGGACGTATTCACTATATAATGTATGATAAAATTTTATTTCAAGAAGAAATTTTAGATAACTTATTAAATTTCTTGGAAGAAGAAAAAAGAAATGAGTTAAAAAAAGATTTAGACGAAGAATTTCCACTTGAAAAAGGAAATTTAGAAGATATAATTGATGAAAGTAATATTCACGGCTGGCTCAATGAAAGAGTTGTGAGAAGTGAAAATAGACTAGCAAAGGCAGTTTCTATTTTATTAAGGGATTTTGACTTAGAAAAGTTAAAAAATAAATTTTTTGAAATTGGTAAAAATTATGATGCTGGCGAGGTTCCAATGGAAGTATTTTCTTTTATCACTTCAAAATTTTTAGATGGTATGCCCTGTGATCACGCACTTGCAATTTTAAAAAATGATGAAGATGAATTTGTATTTACAGTTTTATCTGATGTCCACAAAAATATTTGGAAAGACTATGTAAGTCCAGAGATTTATTGGGTTTTAAGAGACAGTTTTATTCTTGGATCTTTAAATTCTTCTGATTTAAAATTTGAAAAGATAGAAGAAAATTATGTAATTAGGAAGTGATTAAATGGATACATTAAAAAATACAATTTCTTATTTAGAAGACGAACACCAGGAAATTTTAAAGTTTTGCGACAAAATGGAAGAAAAATGTCTAGAAATTTTAAAGGGAAGTGTTGACACAGGATTTTTTAGAAATGCTATAGATTTTATAAGAAAATATGCCGATGGACTTCACCACAAAAAGGAAGAGGACATTTTATTTGCGGCAATGCTAGAAAATCTTGGACCTGTGGCAGAAAAAGTTGTGCGTGGTGGCATGCTTGTTGAACATCAAATGGCAAGAGGCTATGTTATGGAGCTTGAAAATAATTTAAATTTATTTGAAAAATCTAAGGCTGATCTTTCTAAGCTTCACATTTTGACTAATGCCATGGCTTATGTAGAACTTTTGAGAAATCACGCAGAAAAGGAAAATAAAACAGTTTATCCCTTTGCAGACAAAAGTTTAACAGAGGATATTAAGCTTAAAGTTGCAAAAGAAATGGATAAAAGAATACAAGAAGAAGAAAAATTTCTTGAAGATAAAAGAAAATTAATGAGAGAACTTGGTATTTAGTTTACTTTAGCTTGTTATCAAAAAAATTACAAAATTATTACAAATCTTAATTTTTAAAGATTTTCACCAAAGTTTTTGATATTATAAGACATCGAGGTGAAAAATGAAAAAAATATTAATATTGATGATAATTTTACTAGCAATGCCCTTTGGAGTTTTTGCAGCAAAGGAAGATTCTGTGCCACTTAGTGTAAGTGCAGTAAAGGAAAATAAAAACTACAACTTTGAAATAAAAAATGCCAAAGCTAATGAATTAGTTGAAATCGAAGTAAAAAGCCAAGGTAATGATGTAAAATCTAAAGTAACAAAAAATGTACTTTCTAAAAATAATAAAAAATATATTTCTATTACACAAAATGAATTAGATTCTCTTGTGGGACCTTCAACAGGTTACACTTTTAGACTTAGATTTGCAAAAAAAGATGGAAATTCAAAATTTACAAATGAACTTAATCTTGGAAAGGCACCAATTTTTAGAAATTATAGCAATTGGGCATACAAAGATTTATTGAAGGCAGAGGAATTAAAACTTTTCTCTAAAGAAGTTGCGTCAAACACTAGAGGAAAAATTACTCGTGAAGAATTTGCTGAAATTTCTGTTAAGGCTTATGAGATCAAGTACAAGAGAAGCTCCCAAGGATCAGTTAAACATTTTAAGGATACTGACAATAAATATGTAAATATGGCATGTGACCTTGGCATAATGAATGGAAAAGGCAAGGATAAATTTGCTCCAAAGGATAATATTACTAGAGAAGATTATGCAGTAGTTATAGCAAATTTATTTAAGCTAGAAAATAGCAAAAAAATAAAAATTAATGATGCAAAAAAGATTTCTGACTATGCCATTGATGCTGTAAACAAAGCACTTAGTGATAGTTATTTAAACTTAGATTCAAAGAAAAATTTTAATCCAAAAAATCAAATGAAGAGAGAAGAAGTTATTTCTTCAATAGTGCGTCATATTTGATTAAAAATTTACAAAAGTAGGTAAATTGTATATAAAACTTTATAATTGTGATATAATACTTCCAAGGTGAGGTAATGAAAAAAGTAATTTTTGACATTAGTCCACTTGGAAGTTTTCAATTTTCTTGTGAGACTTACATGATGTATTACAGAGAAAAATATGGACAAGATATTTTTTTCTACACTAGAAAAAACGGAAAGTATGTAAAGGTTGAAGACCTAGAAGAACTCAGAAATTTAAAAAGTAGAGTTATGGTAAGTGTTGACCTTGGATCTGAAGTTGATTTTATTGCCCACGACCTAGATGCGAGAGTAAAACCACTTACAGAAGAGTTGGAAGATGACGAGTTACTTATAAATATAGTGGAAAGGCTTGGCGATAATGCTAGCTGGAAAAATTCTAAACTTAAAGTCGTTGAACTTCAAGAAAATTGATTGATAATTAAAAAATAAGAAAAGAAAAGAGATTCCTTTAGATATAGGAATCTCTTATTTTTTTATTATGAATTATCCATTATACATTAGTTGATTTAGCAATAATTTAATTATCAAATTATTTTTTTAATAGCTTGTTATAGACTACTTTCCCACTCGTAATTTGTTTTATAGAAATAGGTATAAATTCCCACACCAGTGTCTACTAAAATAGATTCTCCATTCTCATACCTCATTAAGTCATAGGTATGATCGTCCTCATTTTTATCAACCTTATAATAAACGACTGTATTATCCTTGTCATTGGACTTATCATTGTAAACACTATAAAAGGATTATAGTCATCCTTTTTATAAACTGCATAGTCTAAATTTTCTTTAGAATTTTTTATCGGAAGTTTTCCGCTTAAAAAACTTTTATACAAAAATATTGTCGAAAGGGCAAGTAACAATAAAAAATTATTACAATTAAAATTTTAAAAAATATAGATTTTCTTTTTCGATTTCTAGTTCTCATTTAAACCCCTTTTCTTTTATTGTAAAATCATAAATTAATTTCTGCCTTTAAATTAATTATAAGGGAAGGAACCTTTTTTTTAAAAGTAAAAGTTTAATGCGTTAAATTAAAGAACATTAAAAAGAACATTAAATTGTAAAGAATATTTTATTAGAATAAAAAGTTTAATATTTAAAATACAAAACTATATTCAAATAACAAATTTTATGGTAAAGTGATGAAACTTGTGCTATAATTAAGCATCATATAAATCTTATAGATTTATAAGTTTTGTATGTAAAAAATTTTTTTAGGGAGGTTTAAATATGACATTAAATGATGTTCTTGGATATTTTGGAACTTATACTCCTGGCGAAAATGGGGAAGTAGCAACTTTTCAATTTGAATACTTATGTACATTAGGTATTGCTGCTTTAGTAATTTTCTCTGGTAGATGGTGTGTAAGCCATTCAAAGGCCTTGAAGAAGTACGCTATACCTGCACCAGTTGTTTCAGGATTAATTTTTTCAATAATTGTAGCAATAATTAAACTATCAGGTATAATAGCCCTTAGCTTTGATGCTAAGATAACTAAGGATTTGGCACAAAATATATTCTTCTTAACTGTTGGATATGGATTTTCTGCCTCATTGTTTAAGAAGGCTGGTGGAAAACTTATTTTCAATATTGCCTTTGCAGCTTGTTTATTAATAACTTTACAAGATATTTTGGGAGTAGTAGTAGGTAAAGCTATTGGCATGCACCCATTATATGCACTTCAATGTTCATCTGCTTCTATGTCAGGTGGTGTTGGAACTGCCTCTGCCTTTGGACCAATTTTTGCTAAATGGGGAGCACCTGATGGTGTAACTGAAATCGGTGTTGCAGCAGGAACTATGGGAAACATTATTGGCTCACTAATTGGTGGACCAGTTGCTGCCTTTTTAATTAGCAAACACGGCTTAAAAGCTGATCCAAATGACAAACCAGAATCTGAACATACAAATGTAGTTCATCCTCTAGTTGATAGCAGAATGATTGTTGCCTTTGCTATGGTTCTTCTTGTTTCAGCTTTAGGTATGCCAATTTATTTCTTACTTGACAATATCCCTGGAATAGAAATGCCTAAATTTATAGGTTGTCTTTTTGCAGGAGCAATTGCAAGAAATGTTATTGAAAAAATGGGAAAAGATACTTATGTATCAGAAGTCGGTGCTATTGAGCATATGTTCCTAGAACTTTATCTAGCCCTAGTTCTTATGACAATTGATATTACAAAATTATTAAGTCACTTAGGTCAAATGGGTATTGTTTTAGCATCACAAGCTGTTTTAATGGCATTATTTTCTATCTTTATTTCTTACAGAATTTTTGGCAAAAATTATGGAGCAGCTGTTATGGCAGCAGGAAACTGTGGTTGGGGATGCGGATCTGGCCCTAATGCTGTAGCAAATACAAAGGCTGTTATGGATACTTATGGTTACAATAACATAGCTTGGGTACTTTATCCATCCTTTGCTGTTATTATTGACGATATTTATAATCCATTGTTCTTGTCCTTCTTTGGAAAGATAGTAAGTGGAATGTAGAAAATTTTTATGGAGCAAGTTAAGGCTTGCTCTATTTTTTTATTCATTTATTGCATAAAAAAATCCCCAAGCCAGTAAAGAAAGTATCTGTTAGGCTTGTGGGATTATTTTTTATTTATTTTTTGGAAACTCGAGAATTATTTTTTCTATTCTATTTTTTGTTTTCTTTGCTATTGTAAATTTTAAATCGGAAATATTTAAAACTTCATTTAATTTTGGAAATCTGTCAATATTTTCGATTATAAATCCACCAAGGGAATCAAATTCTTGGCATTCAAGTTCTGTTCCAAATTTTTGATTTATTTCGTCAATATTTACTGAAGCGTCAATTAAATATTTTCCAGGTCCAATATTTATTATGTCTTCGTCTTCTTCTGTGTCATACTCGTCAGAAATTTGTCCCACGATTTTTTCTATAATATCTTCAAAGGTGATCATGCCTTCAGTTCCACCGTATTCGTCAGTAACTATAGCAACAGATAATTTATTTTGCCTCATTTCAGAAAAAAGTGTTCCCGTAGGCTTATATTCATAAGTGAAAAAAGGCTTTTTAAAATAAGATTTATTTTCAGCGAGCGTCTTAGTCCTATCCATATGAAAGAGTTCCTTTACATTTAAAATGCCAATTATATTGTCTAAATTATCCTCAAAAACTGGCATCCTTGAATAAGAAAATTTTGATATTTTTTCCATGATTTCATCGTAATCATCTTCTATGTCAATTGCCACTATGTCTGTCCTTGGTGTCATAATGTCTTTTGCAAAATTGTCCTTAAATCCTATTACATTTTGAATCATCATGGACTCGTTTTTATTTATTATTCCTTCTTCCATGCTAAGATCCATTGCATCGATTAAATCCTCTTCTGTAATAATTGGCTCCTTGTAAGTCTTGTCCTTAATAACTATTTTAATTATGCTTTGTGACAAGAAGTTAATTAGCATGGAAAGAGGACGCATAAAAATTATTAAAAAATTTAAAAATTTTGCGTACTTTGGCACAATGCTTTCATAATTATTTTTGCCAAAATTTCTAGGTAAAGTTTCTCCAAAAATTATTACTATAATTGTTGATAATAATATTCCTAAAATTATTCCAAAATGATTCCATCTATGAAAGAAAAATAGAGACATAAAAATTACAGCTATAGAATTGGAAAAATAATCTAACAAAAGTGTTGAAGAATAAATATTTTCTTTTTTTACTAGTTTTTTTATTATTGTAAGATTTTTTACTTCTAAGTCTTCAAGTTTTGACATTTTTACTGGTCCAAGGGCAAGATAGGCATTTTCTATAAGTGTAAACAAATAGGAAAGGTAAAGTGCCACAAGGAATATAAGTAAGTAAATGTACTCATTCATAAAATTCAACTCCATCTTTTATTATATACCCGAAAAGTCTTTATGAAAACTAAAAAAGCTGCACTATGCAGCTCTTTTCTTTTATTCAACTGTAACTGATTTTGCTAAATTTCTTGGCTTATCAACATCATTTCCTAGTAGGACTGATGTGTAATAAGCAATTAATTGTTCAGGTATTACTGCAAGAAGTGGCGTCAATAAATCAATTGTATCTGGAATTTCAATCATGACATTTGATGAATCTCTCACGAAATAATTTTTTTCTTCTGCAATGGAAATTACTGTTGCTCCCCTTGCTATTAACTCTTGATTATTAGAAATAGTTTTTTCTAAGATTTGACTTTGTGTTGCCACTGATATAACTGGTGTGCCTTCTTCAATAAGAGCAATAGATCCATGTTTTAATTCTCCAGAAGGGAAGGATTCTGTGTGAATATATGAAATTTCTTTTAGCTTTAAGGCTCCTTCTTTTGCAGTTATATAATCAAGACTTCTTCCTGTGTAGAAAATTGATTTTGCATCTTTAATTAACTCAGCAATATCTTCAAAAGTATCTTTATGTTTTAAAATTTCTTCGATTTGTGATGGGAGTTTTTCCATACTTTTAATAATTTCTTTAACTTCGTCTTCACTTATTCTATTTAGTTTAAGAGCAATATCCATTGCCAAGAAATATAGTGAAATAACTTGCGTTGTGTAAGCCTTAGTTGATGCCACAGAAATTTCTGGACCAGCATAGCAATAAACAACTTTATCAGCTTCTCTTGAAATAGATGAGCCAACTACATTTGTTATTGCAAGTGTCTTTGCACCTTGCTTTTTTGCTTCTTTAAGAGCTGCTAGTGTGTCAGCAGTTTCACCAGATTGTGAAACAAAAATTACAAGAGACTTGTCATCAACAAACATATTCTTGTATCTAAATTCAGAAGCGATTTCTGAAATAACAGGAATTTTTGCAAGATTTTCAATGGCAAATTTTCCTGCTTCACCTGCGTGAAAAGCAGTTCCACAAGCTGTGATGTAAATTTTATTAAACTTTCTTAGTTCTTCTAATGAGAAACTTCCTTCAGCTGGAAGATTTATTTTATAGTCTTTGTGTTTAATTGAAATAACTTCACGAAGAACACGAGGTTGTTCATGAATTTCTTTAATTAAAAAGTGATCGTAGCCTTCCTTTGATGCATCAGCTGCAGAAATTTCAACTTCAGTTATTTTTCTTTCAACAGCTTTATGAAATTTATCATAAATTGTATAAGATCCATCTTTCATATCGACAACATCGCCGTCTTCAAGATAAATCACTTTATTTGTATGTTCAATGACAGATGTAATATCACTTGCCACAAAATATCCATCATCACAAATTGCAAAAAGAAGAGGAGAAGAATTTCTAACAGCAATAAGTCTATTAGCTTCATTTTCAACTATTATGCCAAGACTATAGGCTCCCCTTAAAATTTCTGTGGCTTTAAAGACAGCTTCAAGAATGTCACCCTTATAATTATCAGAAATAACATTTGGAATTACTTCTGTATCTGTTTGTGAAAGGAATTTAAAGCCCTTATTTGTCAAATCATTTCTAAGTTCTAAATAATTTTCTATAATGCCATTGTGAACTACAGAAATTTTTCCATCACTAGAAAGGTGAGGGTGAGCATTTATTTCATTTGGCTCCCCATGTGTTGCCCATCTAGTGTGACCAATACAAATATTTGAAGAAAATTCATCTTGGTCAAAGGAATCTTCCAAAACTTTTATGCGACCCTTCTTTTTAAAAGTCACAAGTTTATTATCTCTTATCATAGAAAGTCCAGCAGAGTCATAACCTCTGTATTCTAATTTTTTTAGACCTTCCAGAACTAATTTTGTTGCATTGTTTTTTCCAATGTATCCAACTATTCCGCACATATTTATACCTCCAAATTTATTAGAGACTCACTACATTTATTTTGTTATAAAATTGCTTTCATTTTTTTTAAAATGTTTAGGCTGTGAAACCTTTAGAGCATCCGCCGATTTTCGATAACTCTACCCCTCGTCAGCCACTTGGGCTCAGGCGCTTTAATTATTTTTATCTCTTCTGTTGATTTTAACATAAGCCCTATTTAAAGTAAACTTTTAAAGATTTTGTAAGCTTTTTGAAAAATATAATAAAAAAATTTTAAAAATTATTGTGTTAAAATATATTTGGAGGCAAAAATGAATAAATATTCAAGAGAATTTATTGTGGAAGAATTTTTATGTAGATATAAGGAACTTCCTCTTAATCATATAATTAATTATTTAATAGAAACTTCAAATTGTCACTCTAAATCTATGGGACTTAGTAATGAAGAATTAGTTAAAAATGGCTATACCTGGATGCTTTATAAGTGGAAGATAAATATTTTAAAGTATCCAAAAGCCTTTGAAAAAATAAACATTATAACTTGGACAAGTTCTTTTAAAAGCCTAATAACTTCGCGTGAATATGAAATATTTTTGGGAAGTGAAAAAATTGCAAGTGCTACAGCCAATTTTTTATTAGTTGATTTAAAAACTATAAAGCCAATAAGTATTCCTAAAAAAATTATTGAAATTTATAAAATTTATGATGTGAAAAATTTTGATAAAATAGAAAGAATTAATGAGCCTAAAGATTTAGAAACTGTAAATAATTTTGATTATAAGATATTAAAAAGAGATATTGACTTTAACAAGCATGTAAACAACAGTATTTATGCAGAACTTTTATATGAAGCATTACCAACTAAGTTTTCTAAAGTAAAATTTACTGATATAAACATAAATTACACAAAGGAATTAAAACTAGGAGATCATGTCTATATAGATGTATATGCCAAAGAAAATGGCTTATATTTTTTCTTTAAAAATAGAGAGAGAAATATAATGTATGCAAGAGTTTTAACAGAGTATATTAGTTGAAAAAAAATTTTTCAAATGGTAACATTACTTATAGAAAACTTATAATTTGATATATATTATGGAGGCAATAATGGATAAAGATAAACTTTTAGCAGAGGTTAATGGCAAGAAAATTACAGGAGTAGATTATAATTTATTTATAGATTCTTTAAATCCACAACTTAAACAATATTTTGGTGGAGAAGAAATGAATAAAGATGTTGTAAATGAACTTGTTTATCAAACACTTTTATATGAAGATGCAATAGAAAAGGGCATGGATAAAGAGGATGAATTTACACAAGTTGTAGAAAAAACTAGAGAAAGTATGCTAAAGACTTATGCTCTTGGAAAACTTCTTGCTACTGTAAAGGTTACTGATGACGATATTAAAAAATTCTATGAAGATAATAAAGAAGCTTTCAAAGAAAATGAAAGTGCCAATGCATCTCACATTTTAGTTGAAGAAGAAGACAAGGCTAAAGAAATTTACGAAAAAATTAAAAATGGCGAAGACTTTGCAGCCCTAGCAAGAGAATTTTCTACTTGTCCTTCAAAGGAAAAGGGTGGAGATCTTGGAACTTTCACTAAAGGACAAATGGTTAAAGAATTTGAAGATGCTGTATTTAATGGTGAAGTTGGAACAGTTACAGAACCTGTTAAAACACAATTTGGCTATCACATCATTAAAGTCAATGAAAAAAATGAAGGAAGAGACCTTGATTTTGATGAAGTGAAAGATAAAATAGCTGAGCAAGTTAGAAGACAAAAGGAACAAGAACTTTATAGTAAAAAAATATCTGAACTTAAAGATAAATACCAAGTGAAAATGAATATCTAGGTGAAATATGAAACTTGAGCTTTTTAATTATATCGATGATGTACTAGATCTTTTTGATTATCATAAAATTGAACTTGCAGGAGTTAATAAAGAGCTTAAAAAGTATTTTTCTGATTTACTAGCTGATGATGACAGACTTACAAATATTACCACGAGAATTAAGACTCAGGAATCTCTTCGTGAAAAATTAATTAGAAGAAATTTTTTCATGAGATTTCCTGATCCAGTTCGTGGATTTAAATATATCCAAGACCTAGTTGGTATTAGAGTGGAATGTCGTTTTATTAAAGATGAAGAAGCTTTATATAAAAAAATTATTGAGGATTTCACTATTAAATCTGATAGGGGTTATTATAAATCTACTATAAATAAAAAGATAAGACTTAAATTAGATGACCCACAGCCTCAGACTCTTGCAAATGGTTTCACAATGTTTAAACTTGATGGTGAATATGACACAGGTTCATTTATTTATTGTTTTGAACTTCAAATAAAATCTTTTGTAAATGTATTTTGGGGAGAAATAGATCACAAGCTTCTCTATAAAAATTATAATTATATTATTACAGAAGGCTTTTTTAGGGAAATTTTGAATTCAATTAATGACAATTTGAAGATGATCGATAAGCAACTCATGATTTTATACGATCACGTGAAAAAGCAAGATGCATCAGAGATTATTTCTGCTGAAATTCAGTTAAAAAAACTTCTTTCAAAGATTCTTCACGATGTCTTTACTAGAAAAATTCACGATGAACTTGGACTATTCATAAATATTAAAACAATTACTGATGTTGTAGTAGATTTTTTATTTATGAAGTCTAGTAAAAATAAAGATCTAAGCTACGGAGAAAATTTTATCAATTTAATAAATAAAATTAATTCTGTATCTGGAAGTGGATTAAATGTTGAAGAATACATAGTTTTTGAAAACAAACCAAAATATTATGACAACTTTTCAAAGGATATAACTAAAATTCTTGAAAAAGTTATAAATAACGACTTAGATTGGAATATTTTAATTAAAATTATTAAATTAATTACACAAGAATCCTACGGAGAAATTTTTACAGAATTTATTATTTTTGTAAGATGCGAATATATGATGTGTCTTTCAAAACTTTTTGAAAGTAAAAACATATCCAAGGATGACCAAGATGAAATAAAAAATATATTTTTGTCATCAGTAATTGATGAATTTAGAGAAACACCTTCTATAGATTTTCTTTTAAAGATATCATTAAAAAAATTTAATTCTGTAATATGTGAAATAGAAAAAAGTGATGCCACAAGCTTGGTAAAAATCATTAAAATATTTAAGGACAATTACACTTTTTAAACTATAAATATTTTTTCTACTCATGTATAATGTAGGTGGGAGGTTTAAATGAAAGATATAAATACCTTATTAGAGAACAGAATTTTTTATTACTTTGATAAATTAACTAAAATTCCAAGATGTTCCTTTGAAGAAGAAAAAATTAGAGCTTATTTAATTGGATTTGCAAAAGAACATAATTTGGAATATAAAACTGACAAAATAGGAAACATTGTAATCATTAAAGAGGCGACAAAGGGCTATGAAAATGTTGATAGCATCATTTTGCAAGGCCATATGGACATGGTTTGCGAAAAAACTCCTGAATGCACAATTGACTTTTCTAAGGATGCCATAAAATATGAAATAGATGGCGACTTTATTATAGCACGTGAGACAACTCTTGGAGCAGACAATGGAATAGCAGTTGCTATGACTCTTGCTCTATTAGAATCTGATGAATATAAACATCCAAAGATTGAAGCACTTTTCACAGTCAACGAAGAAAGTGGAATGACTGGAGCAGCAAATCTTGAAAAAGGAATGGTTACTTCAAAGAGACTTTTAAATATTGATTCTGAAACTGAAGGTGTTGGATGTATTTCTTGTGCTGGTGCAGAAAGAGACCTAATAAAATTACAAAAAGAATACAAAGAGTTAGATAAAAATAAAAATCTTTATGAAATAATTGTAAATGGACTAAAGGGTGGACACTCTGGTCAAGAAATTCAAGTTGGTCTAGGCAATGCAGTAAAAATTCTTGGCAGAAGTCTTTATAGAATTTTTGAAAAAGTTGATGGAGACTTAGTTGAAATAGAAGGCGGAGCAAAACCTAATGCCATCCCAAGATATGCAAGGGCTCTTGTTGCAATAAATGAAAGTGACATCAAAATAATCCAAGACCTTATAGTAGAGCTGAACTCTAATTTTGTTACAGAACTTGGAAAAGTTGATCCTGATGTGAGATTAAATTTTGAAAAATCAAAGTTAAATAGGGATAAAGCCTTTACTGATGAACTTAAAAATAAAATTATTAGTCTATTAAATATTTTGCCTAATGGTGTAATTGCAATGAGTAAAAATATTGAAGCTTTAGTAGAAACTTCTGTAAATGTGGGAGTAATTGAAAATAAAGAAGCATCAGTAAATATTATTTCAAATATTAGATCTTCAGTTCAATCTTCTAAGGAATATATTGGTCTTGTAAATAAAATTGCAGCAGATAATTTTGGTGCAGAAATAGAAATTATAACAAAATACCCTGCATGGGAATACAAAGAACATTCAGAACTTCGTGAAGTTGCAAAGAAGGCTTATAAAGAAGTAAGCGGCAAAGAATTTAAACTTGAAGCAATTCATGCTGGCCTTGAATGTGGGATCTTTGTAGAAACTATTGGCGATATCGATATGCTTTCAATTGGACCTAATATGAAGGGAGTTCACGCACCTGGCGAGCACCTTTCAATTTCATCAACTGAAAGAGTATTTGATTTCTTAATAAAAATACTAGAAAATTTAAAATAAATTTGGAGGATATTATGAGTAACGAAGAAAAAAAATTACATGAACACGACGAAAATTGCGAATGTGGATGCGGACACGACCACGAAGAAGAAGGTTATGAAACTATAACACTTACACTTGATGATGACAGTGAAATGGTGTGTATAGTTCTTGGAATCTTTGAATGTGAAGGAAATGATTACATTGCACTTCTTCCTGAAAATGAAGAAGATGGCGAAGATGTATTCATTTACAAGTACAGTGAAGTTAATGAAGATGAAGTAGAACTTGATGTTATTGAATCAGAAGAAGAATTTGAAAAAGTTTCAAAAACTTTTGAAGAAATTTTTGATGACGAGGAAGAAGAATAATTTTCTAAATGACTTATAGAAAATATTCTGATTTTCTTAGAGAGAAGTTTGGCGAAAAAGTTTATAAACTTCCTGTTAAACTTGATTTAACTTGTCCCAATAGGGACGGAACTTGTGGAGTGGGTGGCTGCATTTTTTGTGGCGAAGAAGGTGGCTCTTTTGAAAATAATTTTGGCACTGTAAGAGAGCAAATTTTAAAAAATAAAGACCACATAAAAAATAAATATAAGGCAAATAAATATATTGCCTATTTTCAAAATTTCACTAACACCTATATGCCCTTTGAGGATTTTAAAAGAGTAATTGAAGAATCTTTAATAGAAGATGTCGTAGGTGTCAGTATATCCACAAGACCAGACTATCTACCTAAGAAACATCTCGACTTTTTGGAAGAGCTAAACAAAAATTATTTTGTGACAGTTGAAATTGGTCTTCAGACGCCAAATTATCACAGCCTGAAAAAATTAAATAGAGGACATGGTCTTTCTGAATTTATCGATGCTGCAATTAAATTAAAAAAGAGAAATTTAAATGTCTGCACTCATATAATTATAGGACTTCCTTGGGATGATGACTTAGATATTATTGAGTGTGCGAAAATTTTAAATGTTCTTAACATCGATGAAGTTAAGATTCACGCCCTTTACATCTTAAAAGATACGGCTCTTGGAAAGATGTATGAAAGAGGAGAAATTGATCCAATTTCTTTAGATGATTACAAGAAAAAAGTTATACTCTTTTTAAGAAATCTTAAAGATGATATAATAGTGGAAAGAATAATAGGAAGAGCACCTTATGAAAATTCTCTTTTTTGCAATTGGAATACTTCCTGGTGGAAAATTAGAGACGAGATTATAGAAGTTATGCATGAAAATGGATACACTCAAGGTGATCTAGTGAAAGGAGAAATACTATGATAAAGTATATTTTAGGGAGCAAAGGCTCTGGTAAGACAAGATGGTTAATCGACAACGCTAATGACGACATGAAAAAGGGCGATGGAAATATTGCTTTTGTAGAAGTTGATGACGATCACATCTTTAGTTTAGATTACAATGTAAGACTTATTAATGCAACTGAATACAGACTAAACTCAATTGAAAGTTTTTATGGTTTTATTTGTGGACTTCTTGCAATGGATTATGACCTACACAAAATATATGTTGATGGAATTTACAAAGTATTGACACTTAATATTGAAGATTTAGAACATCTTTACAATAAAGTTTCTAAAATTCCTGATGCAGAAAATAAAGAAATCTATATTAATGTTGATTATCTAAAGGAAGACATGCCTGAATCTCTAAAGGATCACTGTCTAGAAGTAACTAGTAAATAAGGTGTTATAAGTGGATAGAAAAACAATGGCTAGAATTATTGCTATATTACTTGTTATTGCAATGATAGTACCAGTAATTCTAAGTGCAAGATGGTGAAGTAATGGTGCTTCGTGGAATTTAAGAAAAAAAAAGGACTATTTGAAGATTTTTTTGAACACAGATCTTTTCTCATAATGCAATATACAAATGGAGATCTCTCCAAGAGAGAGTTTTTGGAAAAAAATTTTGATTATTTCCAAATGAGAAATGCCAGACCTTATATTAAAGTGGATTCTTATGAAAAGGGAATGTATAATTACCAGTATTACAATGTAATGGCAAAGTATTATAGAGCCCTATCTAAAGATGTAAGGAATACAAAAAAACATTCAAAGTACTATAATTATTATTTAAATTTAACAAATAAATATTATGAGCTTAAAGATAAATCTGTCTTAAATATTTTAAAGATACAAGATTTTAGAAATACCAAGGCTTATTACATCAAGTGCCAGTCAAAGGCACTGAGAAATGAACTTTATGAAATAGTCTTAGAGGATAAAAAAGAGGCTATATTTCATTCAAAGGCTCCTTGGCTTTTAAGAATTTTAAAAGAAGAAAATATTTTTGACAACCAAATGAAGACTTCCATTATTGATCACTATATAAACGAAAAATATTATTAAAATAAGGCTGCTAGTTTTACCTAGCAGCCAATTTTTTTTAATTATATTTTACTTATCTTTTTATTTAACTTCTCTTTTTATCTCAATTAAAAAGCTTTCCATAATTCTAGTTATATCTTTTTCTTTACATTCTAAGTCCAAGGTGTACATATTGCCTGTGCCCTTAAAGTCAAAATGGTCCTTTAATTTTTCAAAGATTTTCTTCAAATCAAAATTTAAATTCATGGAGCGAAGGATAATAATTTTTGATCTATTGCCATTTTTAAGCCCATAAATTTGTATAAAGTTATCGTCCTTTAAAATGTAGCTAGAAATTTCACGAAGTTCCTTTAAATTTACGTCTTCAAGAACTTTGTAAATGTAATTTATTCCAGAGACTTCTGTGGAAAATCTTTTAAAAGATTCTACTGCTTCATAAAAAATCGGAGGTTTTTCACTAGAGTTTATAGACTTATTTTGGCTAAGCTTATTTTTAATTTCTTTATCCTCTTTTTCTTCATCATTTATTTTTTTGACATCTATTTTATTTTTTTGTTGGTACTCTATTTTATTTTCCCCTTCATCCTTTTTATTTTCAAATTTTTTATTTAAATTTTTAAAGGATTCAAGCTTATATTTTTCGTGGAAGAATTTAGAATCGTATTTTTCTTTTTTTGCCTCTTCATTAAATTTTGTATCTTCTAAAACTTTTTTGGATTCCTGATTTTTTTTATTATCATGAAAATTTTCATGGGATAAAGAGCCTTTTTCTAAAAGAGAAGAATTTTCTACTTCGGAATTTTTTGCTTTTTCAGTAACTTTTCCAGACTGAGAAATTTTTTCTATTTCTTTTGTGTTTTCTTTTTTATCAAAATTTTCTAAGCATAGATTTTTTGGTAATTCATATTTTCTATCCTCTTTTGGGAGTTCTTCTGCCTCATGTATTTTTTCTTTTTCAGGCATTTTTTCTCTATCAGAGAAATTTTTTGCTTTTAATTTTTTTACATCTGAAAATACATTTTCTATGCTGTCGCTATTTAAGTACATCTTCATATTGTCTAGGAGGTTAAGCGAATTTCTGGCAAGCCTGTAGGCATTTTCTCCTGAGACAATACTTAATCTAATAAAGGAATTTACTTTATCGACTGAAGAAATAAAGACCATTCCAATTTCTCCAGTCCTCTTTAAGGAAGGACCTTCATAGGAAATTTCTGCCAGCCTTTCAATTTTTATGTGTTCCTCAAAATTTTCAATGGATAAATTTGAAAAGATGGCATAATTGACAAGAGATTCAATATTTTTTACAGTCATAAATTTGAAATCCTTAGCTGCAATGTCTATATAGGAGGAATTTTTTTCCACCTTATAATTTAAAATTTCTGAATTTGTGTTGCTAGATAAAAAATATCTTACCAAGGCATTGCCAAGATTTTCCTGCATCATTAAAAGTCTATTTTTCCAATTTATTTCAATTTCAACTTCATTTTTATTTTCATCAATTTTAAAATAGTTTTTGTTGCCAGATAAAAATACTGGATCTTCTCCATTTATTTTTATATCATCTGCTAAAAGTTTTTCACTTCCAGTGAAGAAAGGTGGATTTTCAAGCTTTCCATAAGTAATTCCGTCGCGATTTATTTTATCAATTATTTCTAATTTGTAATTTTTTTTGTAAGAGTTTTTGTATTTTGAATTCATAATTACCTCCTCTAATATATTATCATATTTCGTGACTTGACGCTTTAAAAAGATATATAATAAGAAGGGGGTGCTTATGTATTTATTTGCAGCAATTATTTTTGGAATATTACTTTCAATCTTTACAAAAATAAGTTTATTAAAGGCATTATTTTTTCTTATGCTATCAATAATTCTTCTAGCACAAAAGAATAAGATGAAATTATACATTTTTCCCCTTATTACTTTTTTAGTTTTTACAAATTTTTCATTTAGAAATTATAATCTCAATGATTTTTCTGGCATGGTCACTGGAAAAGTTATATCATCAAGCGAAAATAAATCTATTTTAAAGACATCTTCTATAAATGGAAAAAATTTTAAGACAAAAATTTTAATTTACGAAAAGCTAGAAAGGGGAGCAGGTTATAAAATTGCGGGAAAATTCACATCTCCTCTTCCTTCCATGAATGAAGGAAGCTTTGACTACAATAAAAATTATAAGGCACAGGGAATTTATGCCATAGGAAATATAAAAAATTCTAAAAAAATTTATAAAGCCAATATATTTTATAAAATTAGCAATTCTATTACAGACAGGGCAAAAAAGTTCTTTGTAGAAAATTTAGATGAAAAAAACTCTAATATCATTACTTCAATTGTCATTGCTGACAGATCTCTTTTAGATCAAGGGGATAGAGATAGATTAAATATGCTGGGAATGAGTCATATTTTGGCAGTGTCAGGTCTTCACATTGGAGTTCTCGTAGTTTTTTTAGAAAGTATAATAAAAGGACTTACAAAAAATAAAAAACTAACAGATATTCTTGTAACCTTGATAATTCTTTTCTATCTTTTTATAATTGGCTTTCCTATTTCAGCCACGAGGGCATTTTTGTTTTATATTCTCTACAAAGGAAATATCTATTTAAAAAAAGATTTAGACCTGAAAAAAATATATTTTTTAAGTCTTGGCATTATTTTATTTATAAATCCTATGTCAATTTATTCGATTTCACTTATTCTGTCCTATGGAGCGATTTTTGGACTAGTTTTTGTCTATCCATTTCTTGATAGCAGGATTGTAGCTAGTAGTCTTTTAAAAAAATCTTTTATTGGGACTGCTTCTGTAATAATTTCTCTTTTTCCTTTAATAAATTATTATTTTGATGGTTTTTCAATTTTAGTTTTTCTTTCTAATTTAATAATTGTGCCAATTTATACTTTTATAATTTCTCTTGGATTTATTTTAGGACTGGGAATTTTTCCAAGTTTTATAGGAAAAATTTTAAATATTTTAATGAATGCAACTTTTGGACTTGAAAGTCTCTTTATTTCAAAGGGTAGTTTATTTCTAAAAATAAATGCTTTTAAATTTAATTATATTTTTATCTATTACATATTGCTTCTTATGATTTTATATAGGCACAAGTTAAGAGAAATTATTGAGCCAAATATTAAAATAATTGAAATTTATATGGCAGTATTTTTTGTTTTTACATATCTTGGAATTTTAAGAGATTACAATACTTATAGGGAGTGCCATTTATACGTTGACCAAGGAGATTGCACACTTATAAGCTATAGGGGCAAAAATTATTTAATAGATACAGGAGGGGCAAGGAAGGAAAATAAAATTTTTGAAAAATTTTTATTTCCCACTTTAAAGGTACGTGGAATTTCAAAGATTGACGGAATTTTTCTATCTCACTTTGACGAAGATCACGCAGGAAATTTAAATAAAATCATAAAAAAATATAAAGTTAAAAATATTTTTATCAACCACTTACCAGATAACCCAGAAATATTAAAAAATGCAGAAAATTTTTCTAATATTGTAATGCTAAAAAAAGGCGATAAAATAAATATTTGTAGGGACACTATTGCAGAAGTCCTTTGCGATAATAAAAATAGTGAAGAAGAAAATGACAATTCCATGGTTCTTCTTATAAATCATAGGGGTTTTAAAACACTTTTTACTGGAGATATTTCAGAAAATGTTGAGAAAAAAATAAATAGAAATATTGATATTTTAAAAGTTGCACATCATGGTTCAAAAACTTCCACTTCTTATGATCTTTTAGAAAATACAAGACCTAAAATTGCTGTAATTTCAGCTGGAGTCAATAATTCCTATGGTCATCCTCATGAAGAAGTGCTCCAGAATTTGGAAAAACATGGTATTATATACTATGTTACATTAAGAGATGGAGAAGTGGATTTTAATATTTTTAGAGACAAACTAAGGACAGAAACTAAAATTCACCAAGAAGATTATTATTTATATATTTTACTTATATTTATAAATTCAATTTTACTTTATAGGGCAGCGAGGGAAAATTATGAATTACAAAAAAATTTACAAAGATGATACTCATAGTGGAGCCTATCTATTTTTTGGCAAAGAAAAATATTTAATGGAAAATGCTATTGGATATCTTTTAAATAAATATGTAAAGGGAAGTGAAGCCTTTAATTATATAAAATTTAAGGGTGTTGAAGCAAAACCTGAGGATATTATTTCTGCTTGCGAAACTTATCCTGTAATGAATGACAAAAAAGTTGTTTTAGTAAGAGATGTCACTGATTTTATTGGAGAATATGACTTAAAAAAATCTTTTTATGAATTTTTAGACAATTTATCTGATTTTGTAGTTTTAATTTTTTGGGACACCGCAAACATTAAAAAGACGACAAAATTTTATAAATATTTTCAAAAAAACCATAGAGATATAGATTTTGGGAAATTAAGTCCAGTAGATGCAAATAGATTTGTAAAATCTTATTTTTTGAGAAAAGGCAAGAAAATTAATGATAGGGAGGCAGCTCTTTTTATTAAGGAAAGTGGATATACTTCAAAAAATGAAGATGTTGTCCTACTTGACTTAAATTCTGAAATGGATAAAATCGCAGCAGCTGCAAAAAGTGACCTTATAAGTGAAAGTGACATAAGAAATTTAATCACAGAAAATATTGACACAAATATTTTCGCATTTTTAGATTCTATGATGCAGAGAAATAGCGAGATAGCCCTAGTTGAATTTCACAATATAGTAAAATTAGGGGAAGAGTATCCCATAATTTTTTATCATATAATTAGGCAAGTAAAAAACCTTTTGTCCTATAAAATTTTGTCTGAAAAAAATATTAGTCATGCAGAAATTATGAATAAAATGGGAGTGTCAAAGTTTGAATTTGATAAAAAAATAAAGATCTATGAGAGGAACTTTTCTAAAGAATTTTTGATAGATTTTTACGAGGAATTAATAAGGGCAGATGAATTTTTTAAAACTTCATCAGTTGACGAGAAAGTAATTTTTGAGACTCTTATTATAAAATATTGCCAAAAGTCATAGTTAAATTTTCTATTATAAAAATTCCTTGCAATCAATGTAAATTCGTGGTAAAATAGCAAAAGCGTTAAATATTGGAGGTGAAATAATGGCAAATATTAAATCAGCTATTAAGAGAATTGATGTAGCTAGAAGAAATTCTGAACACAACAAACCTATTAGAACTGAAATGAAAAATGCAGTTAAAAACTTTAGACTTGCTCTTGATGAAAACAGACTTGACGATGCTAAGGAACTTTTAATTGTTGCAGACAGAAAATTAAAGAAGGCTGCTAATAAAAATATAATTCACAAAAAACAAGCTTCCAGAAAGCTAAGTCGACTAGCTAAGGAACTTAACAGCAAGATCGCTGGTTAAGAGAAATTTTCCCGGGAAAGTTTCTCTTTTTATTTTTTATAATAAAAAGAAAGAGGTAGTTAATTTTCTACCTCTTATTTTTTTGCTTTTGTATTATTTCAATTAACGGAAAAAATCAAGCTCTACTTGGTTTGATAGGTCTCTGCCCTTTTCTGTAAGTTTAATTTTATTTCCCTTAACTTCAATTAAGCCAAGTTTAATATTTTTTTCTATTTCTCTTTTATAAAGGCTTACAAAATCTTCTTCTAATTTCTTATTAAATTCTCCTAAATCAATGCCAGAATTTAGCCTTAGTCCCATCATTATAAATTCATTCATTCTGTCATTTTTACTCAAGTTTTCAGAAAATTCTATTGGCTTTTCATTTTTATCAAGAGCCTCATAATAATTTTTAAAATCTGAAAAATTTCTGTAACGCAAACTTTTTATATTAGATGATGCAGAGAGTCCAAAGGAAATATAATCTCTTAACTTCCAATAGGTCATATTGTGGCGACATTCAAAGCCAATTTTAGAAAAATTTGATATTTCATATTGATGGAGGCCAATTTTTTCAAGACCATTTACTACATAATGATACATTTTTCTATCTTCTAACTCATCAGGAAAGTCTAGGGGACTTTTTATATGATTTTCATAAAGTCTTGTTCCTTCTTCTAAAATAAGTGAATAGTAAGAGATATGGGGAAGATCTAAATTTTTTATCTCCACAAAGGATTTTTCTATGTCAGAAAATTTTTGTGAGGGAAGGGCAAGCATTAGGTCTAGATTTATATTTGTAAAACCAGCGGCTCTTGCGTTTTCCACAGCCCTAAAAATGTCTTCTGACTTGTGAATTCTTCCAATTCTTTTTAAAATTTTATCGTTAAATGACTGGGCGCCTATGGAAATTCTATTAATGCCAGAAGAAAAATAGCTTTCAGCTTTTTCCATAGATAGTGAATTAGGGTTTGACTCTATTGTTATTTCTGGATCTTTAGAAAATTCAAAGTCACTTAAAATTTTTAAAATCCTTGCAATAAATTTTCCGTCAACAGATGATGGAGTGCCACCTCCAATAAAAACTGTGTCAATAATTTTTTCACTTAAAAAATTTTCATTTAATTTTATTTCTTTTTCTAAATAAGAAAAATATTTTTCAACATTTTCTCTATTTAAAAGAGAAGAGCAGAAGTCACAATAGTGACATCTACTCTCGCAAAAGGGTATATGAATATAAATTGAAATTTTATTTTTCTTCATCGTATTTTAATACAGATAAGAAGGCATCTTGTGGAATATCTACGCTACCCACAGTACGCATTCTCTTCTTTCCTTCCTTTTGTTTTTCAAGAAGTTTTCTCTTTCTCGTAATATCTCCGCCATAACATTTTGCAAGCACATCTTTTCTAAGGGCACGAATTGTTTCTCTGGCAATAATTTTATTTCCAATGGCAGCTTGAATTGGCACTGCAAATTGGTGCCTTGGTATTACATCCTTTAATTTTTCGCAAATTTTTCTGGCACGAATGTAAGAATTTGATTCGTGAACAATAAGCGAGAAGGCATCTACAAGTTCTTCGTTGATTAAAATATCAAGTTTAACAAGATCAGATTTTTCATAGCCAATTAATTCATAATCGTAGGATGCGTAGCCACGAGTTTTTGATTTTAAGGCATCAAAGAAATCGTAAATAACTTCATTTAAAGGCATATGATAAGTTATAAGTGCTCTTGTTTCTTCAAGGTATTGCATATCCTTAAAGATGCCACGCCTATTTTGGCAAAGTTCCATAACTTGTCCAACATAATCTGTTGGAGTCATAATTTCTGCCTTTACAATTGGCTCTTCCATATAATCAATTTCTGTTGGGTCAGGAAGATTTGATGGATTTTGAATTGAAATCATCTCGCCATCTTTTTTCATTACGTGGTAAATAACAGATGGGGCAGTTGTAACAATATTTAAATCAAATTCTCTCTCTAGTCTTTCTTGGATAATTTCCATGTGAAGAAGTCCCAAGAATCCACATCTAAAACCAAAGCCTAGGGCAACAGAAGTTTCTGCTTCAAAGTCAAGGGCAGCATCATTTACCTGTAATTTTTCTAGGGCTTCACGAACATTATTGTATTCTTCGCCTTCGCCAGGGTAAACACCACAAAATACCATTGGTACAACTTTTTTATAGCCAGGCATTGCTTCACTTGTTCTTTTATTTTTGTGAGTAATAGTGTCGCCAACTCTTGCGTCTTTAACATTTTTAATAGAAGCAGTTATGTAACCAACTTCGCCTGCGCTTAAAGAATCAAGATTTATGTGACCATTGGCGATTACTCCAACTTCAACAACTTCAAAAGTTTTTCCCGTTGCCATCATTAAGATTTCATCGCCAGGTTTTACTGAACCATCAATAATTCTCACATGACAAATAACTCCTCTATAAGAGTCGTAAATTGAGTCGAAAATTAGGGCCTTAAGTGGTGCATCGTGGTCGCCATTAGGCGCAGGAACCTTATCTACAATTGCGTGAAGAACATCGTCAATTCCTATGCCTTCCTTGGCAGAAATTAGTGGAATGCCTTCAGTGTCTATGCCAATAATATCTTCTATCTCTTCTTTTATTTCATCTGGTCTTGCACTCGGAAGATCTATTTTATTTATTACAGGAACAAGTTCAAGGTCTTGGTCAATAGCAAGATATACATTGGCAAGAGTTTGTGCTTCAACACCTTGGGCAGCATCTACAACAACAATAGCACCCTCGCAAGCTGCAAGGGAACGAGAAACTTCATAATTGAAGTCCACATGACCTGGAGTGTCAATTAAGTTAAAAATATATTCCTTGCCATCTCTGTCGTCCTTGTAGATGAGTCTAATTGCTTTTAATTTAATTGTAATTCCTCTCTCACGTTCAAGCTCCATGGAGTCAAGAACTTGTGATTCCATTTCTCTTTTTGTAAGCATACCCGTTGACTCAATAAGTCTATCGGCTAGAGTAGACTTGCCGTGGTCAATATGTGCTATTATTGAAAAATTTCTTATATTATCTTGATTTCTCAAATTTTTACCTCCGTTCTAGGGGATTTTTATTTTATCAAAGTTTCAATTTTTCCTCTATCCTTTAGAGGTAAAATTCTATAAACTGCAGCTGATTTTATTCTCTTCTTTTCTATTGGTCCAAAGTACCTTGAGTCAACGCTCATGCCGGGAAGTCTGTTGTCTCCCATGACAAAGTACTGGTCATCCTTTAAAACAAATTTTTCTTCATCAGATTCTGTGTAATTAGTTGAAGTATAAGGCTCTTCTAAAACTTTTCCATTTAAAATAACTTTTCCATCTTTAAATTCAATAGTGTCGCCAGGCTTTCCTATAAGCCTTTTAATGTAATTTCTGTTGTCATTTGGCGCATCGATTACAACAATTTCTCCGCGAGGTATGTCAGTAAATCTCTTGTAGGAAAGGCAAATCAACTTGTCCTTTTCATTTAAGGTTGGGTGCATTGACTCTCCATTTACAACAGCTATATTAAAAATAAAATTTCTCACAAAAAGTGCAATTAAAACTGCAGCTACAATTGTGATAATAAAAGACATAGTTTCATTTTTTTTCAAAGCAATCATCTCCAATTACTAATTTTAACATAAATATATAAAAGAATGGAATAATTTTAATTTGTAATAGAGCTTAAAGAAATTTTAATAAAATTTTTTTAATTTAAAGTTGAGAGATAGGCTACATATAATTTTTATTTTCTATAGTCTATCTAGGTAAATGTGAAAATTTTTAAAAAGAAAAGTTAAAAAAATTATTTATATATGTAAAAAATTTATAAAAATTTTATTAGTAATTATTCTAGTAATGAGGATAAAAGTATTAAGTTAATATTCATTGGAAAATTGAAAAAAAATTTAAAAATAAATATTTTAAAAAAATTTTGAATTTTTCAAAAAAATTTTGAAATTTCCTTGACAAAGTTCTTGGAAGAGGGTACTATATAAATAGATTAGCACTCGACATTAATGAGTGCTAACAAAAGGAGGAAATTATGGATGCAAGAAAAATAAATATTTTAAATGCCATAATTGAGGCGTACATTGATATGCCTACTCCCGTAGGTTCAAGGACTCTCTCCAAAGATTATGACCTTGGAGTTAGTTCAGCTACAATAAGAAATGAAATGGCAGATCTTGAAGATCTTGGTTTTTTAAATAAGCCACATCAATCAGCAGGAAGAATTCCTTCTGACAAGGCTTATAGGTTTTATGTAGATGAAATTTTTAAAAGTTTTAGAGAATTTCACGATATAGATGCTTCAGAAAAAATCAAGGACAGACTTTTATACACTTCAAGAAATATTGAAGACTTTTATAAAAATGCTGTCAATTTACTTGCCAGTGTCAGCAATTGCACGGCATATCTTATTACACCGCAAAAGGCTGACACAAAGATAAAAAGACTAACTCTTGTAAAAATCGACGAAGAAACTGCACTCTTAGTTCTAATAGGGGACAAGGGTGTTATTGAGAGATATTTTTTAGAAATAGAAAATATTCCTGATGAAGATTTTTATTATATAGAGAAGGTCTTAAATGAAAAGATGTCGGGAATTGATTTTGACAAAATTGAGTCACTTAAAATTTCTCTTTCCGATGATATGATTAGACATGGAAAATTTATTTCTAATGTTGTAAAAATTGCAAGCAAGTTTAACAAAAAGGTCTCATCCATTGAAATTTATTATGACGGCCTCACTAATATTTTGAATTTTGACGAATATAGGGATCTTGACAAGGCTAAAGATTTTATGAGTTTAGTTGAGGACAGAGACAGTTTATTTCAAATCTTAAAAAATGATAACTTCACAGGAGATGTGGAAGTTATTATTGGTTCAGAAAATAGTGCAAATTTAATGAAAGAAAATACAATTATAAGAGCACCCTTTGCCAAAGACTTTGGAATTTATGGAAGCATTGGACTAATTGGACCAGTTAGGATTGATTATACGAGATTGGTTAAGGTCGTTAAAACTTTTAGCGACGCACTTACTAGAGGATTAAAAGAAATGTGAGGGAGTACATGACAAATGATGATATAAAAAAAGAAAACTTAGATGAAAATAAAGATATAGAAAATGAAAATATAGAAGACGTAAATCTAGAAAAAGAAGTTACAGAAAATTCCGAAGAAGTTATTGATGAATCATCTGATAATGAAAAGTATCAAGCTTTAATGGATAAATTTATGAGACTTCAAGCTGATTTTGCAAATTACAAGAGAAGAACTGAATCTCAAAAAACTGAATTTGTTGAGCTTGGAGTTAAAAAAGTTGTAAATGACTTACTTCCTGTCCTTGACAATTTTGAAAGAGCCTTAGATTCTATTGGAGAAAAGGACTCAACTTATGACGGAATATTGATGATAAAAAATCAACTTACTGACGTCCTAAAAAAGGAAGGTATAGTTGAGATGAAAGCACTAGGTGAAGAGTTTGACCCAACTTATCACCACGCAGTATTAACTGAAGATTCTGATGAATACGACAGTGGCTATGTAATTGAAGTTTTACAAAAGGGTTATTTAATTAATGATAAAACGCTAAGACCTGCAATGGTCAAAGTTTCACAATAAGTGATTTATTTAGGAGGAAATTTATATGGGAAAAATAATTGGTATTGATTTAGGAACAACTAACTCTGCAGTAGCAGTAATGGAAGGCGGAGACGCTGTAATAATTCCAAACATCGAAGGTAATAGAACTACACCTTCTGTTGTAGCTTTTACAAAAGATGGAGAAAGATTAGTAGGAGAAACTGCTAAGAGACAAGCTATTACAAACCCTGATAGAACTGTTTCATCTATTAAGAGACACATGGGTTCTGACTTTAATGTAAAAATAGATTCAAAAACTTATACACCACAAGATATTTCAGCTATGATTTTACAAAAATTAAAATCTGATGCAGAATCTTATCTTGGAGAAAAAATTACTGAAGCAGTAATAACTGTTCCAGCATATTTTACAGATGCTCAAAGACAAGCAACTAAAGACGCAGGAAGAATTGCGGGACTTGATGTTAAGAGAATCGTAAACGAACCAACTGCAGCTGCTCTTGCTTATGGAGAAGACAAGGATAAAGATGCTCAAACGGTTATGGTTTATGACCTTGGCGGTGGTACTTTCGACGTATCAATCCTTGAACTTTCTGATGGAGTATTTGAAGTACACGCAACTCGTGGTAACAACAAACTTGGTGGAGATGACTTTGATAACAGAGTTATTGACTATATAGCTGAAGAATTTAAGAAGGAAAATGGCATTGACTTAAAGGCTGACAAGATGAGTCTACAAAGACTTAAAGAAGCTGCTGAAAAAGCTAAGAAGGAACTTTCTTCTACAATGTCAACTAATATCAACCTTCCATTTATCACAGCTTCACAAGCTGGTCCACTTCACTTAAATATGGACTTAACTCGTGCTAAATTTGATGAACTTACAGCTGACCTTGTAAAGATGACTGAAGGACCTGTTAAGGATGCACTTTCTGATGCAGGACTTTCTGCAAGTGATATTGACAAAGTTCTTCTAGTTGGTGGTTCAACAAGAATTCCAGCAGTACAAGAATGTATTAAAAAATTAACTGGCAAACAACCTCAAAAGGACATCAACCCAGACGAATGTGTTGCTCTTGGTGCAGCAATCCAAGGTGGAGTTCTTTCAGGCGATGTAAAAGACTTGTTACTACTTGATGTAACACCACTTTCTCTAGGAATTGAAACAATGGGTAACATTACAACAAGACTTATCGAAAGAAATACAACTATTCCAACTAAGAAGTCACAAGTATTTACAACTGCAGCAGATAACCAAACTTCTGTAGAAATTCACGTACTTCAAGGTGAAAGACAAATGGCTAAGGACAATGTAACTCTTGGCAGATTCACACTTGATGGAATTGCTCCAGCAAGAAGAGGAGTGCCACAAATTGAAGTAACATTTGATATTGATGCCAACGGTATTGTAAATGTAAGCGCTAAGGATCTTGGCACAGGCAAGGAACAACACATCACAATTACATCTTCTACTAACTTAAATGAAGAAGAAATTGAAAAGAAAGTTAAAGAAGCTGAAATGTATGCACAAGAAGATGCTAAGAAGAAAGATTTAATTGAAGCAAAGAACAACGCTGACTCAATTATTTATCAATCTGAAAACACATTAAAAGATGTGGAAGGAAAAATTTCTGATGCAGACAAGACTAAGATTGAAGATGCAATTAAGGCTCTTAAGGATGTGAAAGACGGCGAAGATCTTGAAGCAATTAAGTCTAAGACTGAAGAATTAACTCAAGCTTTCTACGCAATTTCTGAAGAAATTTATAAACAACAAGGTCAAGCTGGTCAAGCTGATCAATCAGGCGCAACTGATGCTAAACAAGATGACGATGTAGTTGACGCTGACTATGAAGTTGTTGATGATGACGAAGAATAATAATTAAATAAAATTGTTGCAGTTTCGGCTGCAACTTTTTTTATGTTTAAAATTATTTTGTTTTTCTTGCAAAAATTTTGAGAGAAAATTTGAAATTACAAAATAAGCTTTATTTTTCCAAGACTTTATATTAGAATATAAAACTATTGAGGTGGAAGATGAGAAATTTTTATGAAATTCTTGAAGTTGAAAAAAATGTAACCAAAGAAGAATTAAAGAGATCTTATAAAAAGCTTGCGAAAAAGTATCATCCAGACTTAAATCCAGGAGATGAAGTTGCAGAGGCAAAATTTAAAGAAATTTCCTATGCCTATGAAGTCTTATCTGACGATGAAAAGAGACAAGTTTATGATGTCTATGGCGAAGAAGGTCTTAAGGGCAACATGGGTGGTGCCGGAGGCAGCGGCTTTGGAGGATTCTCAGATATTTTTGATGACATCTTTGATATTTTTGGCGGCTCAAGATCAAATAGATATGAATATGCAAATAGAAAAGACATGCCAAAGAAGGGACCTGACACTAGAGTTGATGTAACTCTTGATTTTTTTGAAGCAATTTTTGGTGTGGAAAAAGAAATTTCTGTAAAGGTAAAAGAAGAGTGCAGCCATTGTCACGGTAGCAAAATGGAACCTGGAACAGAAAAACATGAATGTGACAAGTGCCATGGATCCGGTCAAGTGACGACAGAACAAAACACGCCTTTTGGCAGATTTGTTAGAACTTCTTCATGCGACAAGTGTCATGGCACTGGCGAAGTAATTGATGAGCCATGTAAAAAATGTGGCGGCAGAGGTGCTGTCCTAAAGAGCAAAAAATTAAAAGTAAATATTCCTAAGGGAGTGGACACTGGAAATATTATTTCACTAAAGGGTCAAGGTTCTGTTGGTGAAAATGGTGGCGAAAATGGAGACATATTTGTCTACATCAGAGTTAGGTCTGATGCAGTATTTAAAAGAGAAGGCAACGACATTTATTTAAACATTCCAATTTCCTATCCCGATGCAGTTCTTGGCGCAAAGATAAAAGTGCCAACCCTAAAAAAACTTGTAGACTATGACATCCCTAAGGGCACTACAGGCGGCACAGTCTTTAGACTAAAGGGCGAAGGAGTTCCCTATGTAAATCGTGAAAATCAAAGGGGAGATCTCTTCTTTAAAGTCGACATAATTATTCCTAAAAAAGTTTCTGATGAGCAGAAAAAACTTTTGGAAGAATTGAGAGAGACTGAGCCAGAAGTTGAAGAAAATAAAAAATCATTTTTAGACAAGTTAAAAGATTTATTTGACTAATGCGGATCACGGATTCGCATTTTTTAAATTGTATAAAGATTTCAGGTAATATATAATGAAATCAGGTGATTAGATGAAATACATTGAAATGACAATAAACACTTCAAAGGAAAAAAAAGATATAATTGAAGGAATTCTTTTTGACTACGGAATTTATACAACAGAAGAAGTTTCCAGTCACTTAGTGGATGAGCTGGACCAAGACGAAAAGGACTGGGACTTTATAGATTATCCTCTTTTAAATTCTGATAAAGAAATTTTTGCCATAAAAGTTTATCCAGAAAACACAGATGATGCAAAAAATTTAAAGGCTGAACTTGAAGAAAAGTCTTTAGGAAATTCAAAAATAGAAGAAAAAGATGATGAGGATTGGGCTAACAATTGGAAGAAATATTATAAGCCCCTAGAAATTGGAGAGAGCCTTGCCATTGTCCCTGAATGGGAAGAATATAATTCAAATAGAAAAATTATAAAAATAAATCCAGGTATGGCTTTTGGTACTGGAACTCACGAGTCAACTTATATGTGCCTTGAACTTTTAGAAAAATATGTAAATGAGGGCGACGAAATTTTTGACATTGGATGCGGCTCAGGCATACTTGCCATTGCTGCCTTAAAGCTTGGTGCAAAAAGAGCTCTTGCCATTGACATTGATGAAAAGTGTATTGATGCATCTCATGAAAATGCAAAATTAAATGATGTAGAAGACAAGATGGAAATTAAAAAGGGCAATCTCTTAGATGTTGTAAAGGGAAGAGCGGATTTAATTGTTTCAAACATCATTGCAGAAATAATCGTTGATGAAATAAAAAATCTAAAAAATCACATGGATCCTGGCGGAATTTTTATCACTTCAGGAATTATAAAAGAGAGAAGACAAATGGTAATGGATGCCTTAATGGAGAATGGCTTTGAAATAATTGACGAAATAGAAAAAAATAATTGGCTTGCTATTGTGGGAAAATTAAATGTATAGATTTTTTGAAGATAGAGAATTTAAGGGAAATACAAATTTAAAGGAAGAGACAATCCATCACTTAAAAAATGTAATTAGGATAGAAGATGGAGAAGTCTTTCAAGTTGTCTTTCGTGATGGAATTTTTTCCTTTGCTTTTTATGACGACAAGCTCAAAAAAATGGGAGAGGTAGAAGAATCTAACGAATCAAGGGTTAGGCTATCCCTATTTTTTGGAGTCCTAAAAAATAATAAGTCAGAAGATGTTTTGAGGCACGCAACAGAAATTGGTGTCAGCGACTTTTATCCAGTTTTAATGGATAGGACAATTTCTGATATTTCAAAGAAAAAGGACAAGAAAAAGGAAAGATACCAAAAAATTGTCGAGTCTGCCGCAAAGCAATCTAAGAGGGACATAATACCTCTGGTTCATGACATAATAAAGACTGATGACATTTTAAAATTTAAGGGCGATTTAGTCCTTTGTTATGAAGACGAAGATAAAAGTCAGCTTGGAGAAATTATTAATATGCTAAGTGACAATATTGGTCTTGTAATTGGACCTGAAGGCGGCATATCAAATAGAGAACTTGAAATTTTAAGGGATGCAAAAAAAGTTGGTCTTGGCAGGAGAATTTTACGCGCCGAGACTGCAGCAATCACTGCATCATTTTATATAATACACGCAAAGGAGTGTGAGTAATGGAAAAAACTTTTTCAATTTTAACTCTTGGCTGCAAGGTTAATCAATACGAATCAGAAGCCATGAGCGAAATTTTTGAAAAGAGAGGCTATAGAGAAGTTGATAATGATGAATTTAGCGATGTATATATAGTAAATACTTGCACAGTTACAAATTTATCAGATAGAAAATCAAGACAGTTTATTAGAAAATCAAAGAAAAAAAATCCAGATTCAGTAGTTGCAGTTGTAGGTTGCTATTCACAAGTTAGTCCCGACGAAGTTAAAAATATTGAGGGTGTGGATGTTGTAATTGGCACAACTGAAAGAAATAAAATTGTAGACTTAATTGAGGAGTCAAAAGCGTCTCACGAAAAAATAAATATTGTAAAGGACTTAAAAAATGTCCGAGAATTTGCCAACACGACAAATTTTGACAGCAACAACAGGACTCGTGCCTACATGAAGGTACAAGATGGTTGCAACAGATTTTGCACTTACTGCATAATTCCCTTTGCCAGAGGACCAATTAGGTCAAGGACTATTGAAGATTCAGTGAGAGAGGCAAGAACTCTTGCAGACCGTGGCTTTAAAGAAATTGTCTTGACAGGCATTCACATTGGATCTTTTGGCATGGATTTAGGTGACATGAGATTAATTGATTTAATCGAAAGTATTGCAGAAGTTGATGGCATTGAGAGAATAAGATTATCTTCTGTTGAGCCAATAATTATTACTCATGAATTTATGGAGAGAGCAGTGAAAACTGGAAAGCTCTGCGACCACTTCCACCTGTCCCTACAATCTGGCTCCAATAATATTTTAAAGGCAATGAATAGAAGATACACTCGCGAAGAATACATTGAAAAGGCAAATATTATAAGAAAGTATATGCCTCACGCAGGTCTTACGACAGATATTATTGTTGGCTTTCCTGGCGAAAGTGAAGAGGACTTTGCTGATTCTATGAACATTGTAAAAGAAGTTGGCTTTTCAAGAATTCATGTCTTTAAGTATTCCAAGAGAAAAAATACTAAGGCAGCCCTCATGAAAAATCAAATTGACGGAAATGTGAAAAAAGAAAGATCAGAAAAATTAATTGCCCTTGGAGAAGAATATCAAGAAATTTTCGAGAGAGAAAATATGAAATATCCTCAATCAGTTTTATTTGAAGAAGATCATGAGGGCGAGTATTACGGCTACACAACAAATTACATTAGAGTTAAGGCAAAAAGTGAGATTGACCTAAAAAATAAAATAAAAGAGGTAAAAATTTTAGATACAGGCGAAATTGCAAACTGTGAAATTATTGGTGATTAAATGTTAAAAATAAGAGCACACCATCTCTTGTGCACAGAAAATTTTGTGGGCGAGGGCTATAATGATGACTTTTCAAAAAATATGACTGAAGTTATAAAAAAACTTAGAGAAAATCCTGAAGTTATGTTTATAAAAGATCTAGATGATGTATGCAAATATTGTCCAGAAAATCTTGGTAAAGTCTGTGAGAGTGAGGAAAAAGTAAAGGCTTACGACGAGAAAGTTTTAAAAATCTTAAATTTAAGAGCAGATGAAAAATATTTTTGGGAGGACCTTAGGACTTTATCTTGTGATATAATATTTAGTAAAGACAGGCGAGAAGAAATTTGTAGAGCTTGTCAGTGGAATGATTTATGCAAAGAAGTTGAAGCAAAAAGGAGGTAGGAATGGACTGTTTATTTTGTAAAATAATTAGTGGAGAAATCCCTTCAGAGAAAATTTATGAAGACGAACTTGTCTATGCCTTTAAGGACATAGATCCACAAGCACCAACACATTTTTTAATTGTGCCAAAGGAACATATTGCATCTGCAGATGACCTTGATGAAGGTCATAAGGAATTAATTGGCCATGTATTTTTAGTTGCAAAAAAACTTTGTGCTGAGGCAGGACTTACTAAGGGCTACAGAATTGTTAATAATTGCAAAGAAGATGGAGGACAAAGTGTTGATCACCTTCATTTCCATGTTCTTGGTGGAAGAAGTCTGAATTGGCCACCAGGTTGATAAAAGTAAATATGAATTTTAATGCTACGAGTTTTCTTGTAGCATTTTTTTTCGAATTTTTTGGAAAAATATTTATCTTTTATTTTAAAAGTTTGCAAGGAGATTAAATGAAAGGTAAACACTTTGACATTTTTGTCCATAGGAAATTTTAAAAATTTTTTATATACTATAATCAAGGTGGATAATAATAGGATTTATATATAGAGAAGGAAGATGACTTATGAAATTAGGATTTGTAGATGTTGGCGGTGGCACTCGTGGCATTTATGGCGCAGGAGTTTTTGATTACTTGATGGAAGAAAATATTAGTGGGGACTACTTTATTGGAGTTTCAGCAGGAGCTGCAAATGGCGCTTCTTTTTTGGCAAAGCAGCCCAGGAGAAATTTTGTCTTCTACAACAAATATGCCTTTAGAAGTGAATACATGAGCTTTAAAAATTATTTAAAGACTGGTTCATATATTGACCTAGATTATATTTATTCTGATTTAAGTTCATCTAAGGGCGAATACCCTCTTGACTATAAGACAATGAAAAATAATCCTATGGAATTTGAAATTGTGGCAACAGATGCAAGGACGGGCAAGGCAAAATATTTTAATAAATCAGATCTTGTAATAGATAATTATGACCCAATAAAGGCTTCTTGTTGTGTGCCAGTTTTGTGCCAGCCCTATAAAGTAAAAGGTGTTCCTTATTTTGATGGAGGTTTAAGTGATCCTATTCCTTTTAAAAGAGCCTTTCAAGCAGGCTGTGATAAAGTTGTAATAGTTCTTACAAGGCCAAGAGATTATTTTAGAGAAGCAAGAAGGGACAAAAAATATGTAAGACTTTTGAGGAGAACTTATCCAAAGGCAGCCAAGGCCTTTGCAAAAAGATCTCTCGTCTACAACGAAAGCTTGAGAGAAGCCATGGAGCTTGAAAGGGAAAATAAGGTCATAATTCTTGCACCAAGCAATATAGGAAATTTAAAAACTCTTACACAAGACCATGATCAACTAGAAAATCTTTATGAAATGGGAAGAAGAGACGCAAAAAAACTTTTGAATTCAGAAAATTTTTTTAAAAAATAGTCTGTGAGAGAATTAAAAATAGATAAAACTAGCCCTAATAAGTTCACTTAAAGGAGAAATTTATCTTAGTTAAAAAGAATTTGTAAAGATAAAAATTTTAAAAAGCAAAAATATTATTGAAGTTTTGGGATTTATAGAGTATAATAAACCTACATTGGCCGCAAGGCTACTCTTTTCTACGAGAGGAGGTTAAAAAATGTCCGAAATCAGGGTTGGTGAAAATGAATCTTTAGACAATGCTCTAAAAAGATTCAAAAGACAATGTGCCACTAGTGGAGTTCTCAAAGAAGTAAGAAAAAGAGAACACTACGAAAAACCAAGTGTTAGAAGGAAGAAAAAATCCGAAGAGGCACGCAGAAAAAAACACAGATATTAAAGAGGGTGTTCTTATGTCTCTAAAAGAGAGACTCATGGCTGACTTAAAAGAAGCTATGAAAAGTAAAGATAAACTTCGAAAAGATGTTATCACCATGGTTCGTGCAGCTATTAAACAAAAAGAAGTAGATGAACGAGTAGAGCTTGATGATTCTGATATTTTAGATATCATTTCAAAACAGCTTAAAGAAAAAAAATCGTCAATTGATGAATTCAAGAAGGGTAATAGAGAAGATTTAGTTAAACAAACTAATGATGAAATCGAAATACTACTTAAATACTTACCTGAGCAATTATCAGATGAAGAATTAAAAGAAATTATAAAAAAAGTAATTGACGAAAATGAAATAACATCAATGAAGGATATTGGAAAATTAATGAAAAATGTAATGCCTTTAATCAAGGGCAAAGCAGATGGCAAACAAGTTAATCTTATAGCCAAAGAATTATTAAATTAAAACTCGGGGTTTAACCCGGGTTTTTATTTTTTTGCAAACTTTTATTTTTTTATTTTCTATCTTATAGAAGTGAAAAAAGAATATTGCTATAATTAATTATAGAAAATTCTTTTAGGAATATGTTTTAAATTTATTTTATGAGAATTTAGAAGAGAATATCTTTTAAATGAACTAGGAGGACACAATGAAAAAGAAAATGTTTTCATTATTTTTAGTTGTAACTTTATTTTTGACAAGTTTTAATCCAGTTTTTGCCCTCGGATCGGAGATTAATGGAAATGATGAAAACTCGACACAAGAAGATCTGCCAATAGTTACTGAAAAAGTTCCAGAAGATAGTGCAAAAGATAAATATGTAAAAATACTTTTTGTACCAGAAACGAATTTAATTAATAATGTTAAAAATTATGGAACTATTAAAAATGAAAATAATGAAGAAGTAGCTTTAAGAGATGAAGTTTACAATGGAGAAACTACTAAGGCTAAAGCTTTTTATGCCTTAAAGTCTGCAAAATGGTCAGATTTAATAAATTATAGAGAAAATGGTAAAAAAATTTTTCTTAAATTATGGGTTGAAAATAAAGATATAAATAGTGAGGAGCATAAATTTCTTGGCTGGACAAATAATAAAATATTTATTGATGTATTTGATCCTGACTTTTTAGGAGGTAAAGAATTAGGAAAATTTGAAGTAAGTACTAGAACTAGATATGATATGGAAAATCCAATAGTTTTTAAGGCTTACTTTCAATCTTTGCCATATGTATATACGTCAGCTGATCATGCTGTTCCTAGAAGAGATGCAGATGGATATACCTTATATACTTCTAATTATAAGCATTGTACTTTTAAACATTCAAATTCCAAAGGAACTACATTTAATCCTACTGAATTTCAAAAAAGATATTTTATAACAAATCCCTATAATTTAAAAGATGTGGTTTTTTATATAAGAAATGATATTAAAGATAGAAGTTTTGGAAAATTTAAGCCTAATATTAATTTGGCTAAAGATGCAATGTTCTGCTACTGGTATAGAGAACCTAAGGCAGATATAAAACTTACAGATGATTATCAAATACTTCATTTTGAGAATTTTGATTTAGATAATTATTTTGCAAAGTTAATAATAAATGGAGAAAAAATTTTAGGAAATTCATTTAATCAAAGAAATTTTCCAGAGGATATTTGTGTTGTAAACTTAGTTAAAGGCAAAGGAAATAAGGATAAAGTATTTAGTTATGGAAGCTATATAGTATTTAAAGAATCAAAAATAAGTGTAATCGAAAATAATAATCCTTTATATAAATATAAATTGCCAACTTTTAATAAATCCAGCAATCTTCACTGGTATTGTGATGGTAAAAAGATTGATGATATAAGAGATATTACTGTAAATAAGGATATGACTTTTGTAGCAAGAGTAGAGAATGACAGCGAGAAATATACGATAAATGCTTTAGATTTAGAAGAAAATTATGGATCCGAGATAAAAGAAGATGAAATTATAAATTGTATCACTACAAACTATCCAAAGGATTCAGATGCAAAGCCAATTATTTCTTTAGAAAAAGGACAAACTTTACCAGATGGTAAAAAATCTGGTGAATACAATATTAAAATTGAAGTAAAGTACCCTGACGAGTCAATATCAAAGACCAGTGTTAAGCTTACAGTTTTAAAATCACAAGCTGAAACTTATAAAGCAATAGGACAAGAAATAAAAGTAAAAGTTGGAGAAAAAGCAGATGCCAAGGAGGGAATTTTAAATAAAAATGATCTTCCAAAAGGAACAAATTATTCTTTTAAAGAAAATATTGATACAAGCCTTCCAGGAAAAAAAGACATTGAGATTATAGTAAATTATGAAGACGGTTCAAAAGAAGAAATAGAAGTAAAATTAAATGTCTTTATTGATGGAGGAATAATAAGACCTATTCCAGAAATAGAATCTGATGATATTGTAAAGGAAGAGCTTGCTTATAGTGGCAAGATTGATTTAAGCAATAATATTAAAAATTTGCCAGAAGGTTCAGTTGTTGAAGATATTACAGATCCAAAAATTGATACAAAAAAGCCAGGAGAATACTCTGGAAAAGTAAAAGTTACCTTTAAAGACGGCTCATCAAGAATAGTTATAGTGCCAGTTGAAGTTTTAAAATCACAAGCTGAAACTTATAGGGAAGAGACTAAAACTCTTGAAGTAAATAAAAATGAAGTTTTGACAGTTGAAAAATTAAAAGAAGGGATTAGAAATCTTCCTCGAGAAGTTAAGGTTGATATAAAAGAAAATGCTGACACAAGTGAAGTGGGAGAAAAAACTGCAAGGCTTACTTTGACTTTTAAGGACAGCTCAAGTAAGGAAGTAGAAGTTAATATAAGAGTTAAAGAAGTAATTGATGGAGGAATAATAAGACCTATTCCAGAAATAAAATCCGCTGATATTATAAAGGAAGAGCTTGCTTATAGTGGTAAGGTTTATTTAAGCGATAATATTAAAAATTTGCCAGAAGGTTCAGTTGTTGAAGATATTACAGATCCAAAAATTGATACAAAAAAGCCAGGAGAATACTCTGGAAAAGTAAAAGTTACCTTTAAAGACGGCTCATCAAGAATAGTTATAGTGCCAGTTGAAGTTTTAAAATCACAAGCTGAAACTTATAGGGAAGAGACTAAAACTCTTGAAGTAAATAAAAATGAAGTTTTGACAGTTGAAAAATTAAAGGAAGGGATTAGAAATCTTCCTCGAGAAGTTAAGGTTGATATAAAAGAAAATGCCGACACAAGTGAAGTGGGAGAAAAAACTGCAAGACTTACTTTGACTTTTAAGGACAGCTCAAGTAAGGAAGTAGAAGTTAATATAAGAGTTAAAGAAGTAATTGACGCAGGAATAATAAGACCTATTCCAAAAATAAAATCCGCTGATATTATAAAGGAAGAGCTTGCTTATAGTGGCAAGATTGATTTAAGCGATAATATTAAAAATTTGCCAGAAGGTTCAGTTGTTGAAGATATTACAGATCCAAAAATTGATACAAGAAAACCAGGAGAATACTCTGGAAAAGTAAAAGTTACCTTTAAAGACGGCTCATCAAGAATAGTTATAGTGCCAGTTGAAGTTTTAAAATCACAAGCTGAAACTTATAGGGAAGAGACTAAAACTCTTGAAGTAAATAAAAATGAAGTTTTGACAGTGGAAAAATTAAAGGAAGGAATTAGAAATCTTCCTCGAGAAGTTAAGGTTGATATAAAAGAAAATGCTGACACAAGTGAAGTGGGAGAAAAAACTGCAAGACTTACTTTGACTTTTAAGGACAGCTCAAGTAAGGAAGTAGAAGTTAAGCTAAGAGTTAAAGAAATTATTCCAGTAAAGTCTGATTCTGAAAAGAATCCTCCAATAATTCCTAAAGATTTAAAAGTTGTGGATAAAAATAAGCTTAGCCAAGCAGAAATTGATGAAATTGCAAGAAAATTTAAGTTAGCAAATCCTAAGGCTAAGGATGTAATAGTAGACCAAGAGGGAAATTTTACTCTTATTTACGAGGATGATTCCAAAAATATTTTGAAGCTAGCAAATTATTTGACAGAAGATCCAAAAGAAAATAGCGAAAAAGATAAGGATGATGATGGCAAAGGCAATAAAGAAAATAAAGACAAGAAAGAGAATTGGGACAAATATTATCCAGATTATTACAATTATTTTCCAGACTTAAACAATAGTGATGGCGAAAGAGATACTTTTAAAGTATTTGTAAGTCTTCCAGAAAAAGTTAAGGAAGAAAAGAAAGCTTATGAAAATACTTCCTATGTATTTCACATTAATGACTTTTATTACGAAATTATAAAAGATGGACTTTCAAGGAAGATAAATATGGACATAGCTCCTATAATTAATAATGGCAGGACAATGCTTCCATTAAGAAAAGTGGCAGAAGTTCTTGGCGCAAAAGTTATTTGGAATAAGGACACAAGAACAGCTTTCTTTAAAAGATCTGGACAAACTGCCTCAATTCAAATCGACAACAATAAAATTATACTTTCAAGTGGCGAAGTAATTGAAATGGAAGCAAAGCCTTTAAATATTCAAGACAGAATTTTTGTGTCCCTTGTCAATGTTGCAAAAGTTTTTGGACTTAATAATGGCAACAAAGATGATGGAAAAGACAATGACATTGAATGGGATAATGAGGCGAGGACAGTTACTATTTATATAAAATAAATTAGAAGAGAAGGACCCACTGGTTATTCTTTTTCTTTCAAGGGAAGGATTTTATTTTACTTTTGCTATAATTAGACTGAGGTGTTAAATGGTTTATTTTATTATTTTACTTATTATTATTTTGATAATTCCACAATTATACTATAAAAAATCAAATAATTTAAGGCAAAATGAAGGCATAGATTTAAAATGTGATTTTATTTTTAATGATTGTGATGATTTATCTAAGATAGAAGATTCTGAAAACTTTGGAAATTTTAAAGATTTTTATCATCTTTCAAATTGTAAGAGATTAAAAGTTAAATCCTATGATGATTTTATCCTTGATGCAGGGTTTTTCCCTGTTGATAATCCAAAGGCTCTTGTTCAAATTATTCACGGTGCCTTGGAGCACAAGGAAAGGTATTTTCCTTTAATTAAATACTTAAATGAAAATAATTACAGCGTCTTTATTTCAGATAATAGGGGTCATGGGGATTCTCTTAGTGAGAAATATTCCTTTGGCTACATTGATGGAGTTGAAAAAGTTGTTGATGACAACATTGCAATTACAAGGGCTATTAAAGAAAAGTTTCCAGATAAAAAAATTTATTTACTGGGTCACTCCCTTGGCACAGTTTTTGGAAGAATTTATCTTGAAAAGGCTGATGAATTAATTGATAAGTTAGTTTTATCTGGTCCACCAAACTTTATTCCAGAAGTTAATCTTGCAATTTTTCTTGGAAATTTCATAAATTTTTATTTTGGAGAAAAGAGAACAGTTTTTATCCTAAAAAAATTATACACTGGCGACAAATTAAATTGGGACTGGTTAAGTTATAGTAAAGAAAACATTGAAGATGCGAAAAAAGACCCCCTTATGCCAAAAGTTTTTAAGAATAGAGGATATCTTACTGTCTTTGAAGGAGTAAAGGAGCTTAACAATTTAAAAAATTTTAAATGTAAAAATCCTGAACTTAATATTTTATTTATTGCTGGCAAGGACGATGTAGTTATTGGTGGAGAAAGTGGATTTAAAAATTCTATTGATGCTTTAAATAAAGTTGGCTATAAAAATATTGAGTCTAAACTTTATGAAAATATGAAACACGAAATTTTTAGGGAAAAAGATAATCAAAAAGTTTTTAAAGATCTGGTGGACTTTTTAGATTAATAATTTTTATTAAGATAAAAGCTGATGCAAAAAATGCATCAGCTTATTTTTTTAAAATAATTAAATTAATCGAAATTTAAATCGTCAGTGTCCTCGTTATCATTCATAAAGTAGACTAAAAGTTCGTTTGCCTTATCAAAGTCATCTTCAGAAACATAAATGCCCTTTTCGTAAAGAGAAAATCCAGAGATTAGTCTCATATAATCACCTTCGTCTTTTACAAAATATGGGATGGAATTGTCCTCTAAGAAGGCACAAATTTCGTCAAATAGAAGTTTATTAGTTGAAGTAACAAGTTTTACATATTCAATGTCTTTTTTCATAATATCACCTAAAAAGATTATACCATTTATTAGATGAAAAAAATTTTTATTAAAAGATTTTATAAAGAATTAGTAATGAACAAAACTTTAGCACTTTTAACTATTTAAAAATCATTGAATTTGTGATACTATTTCTAGTATATAAAAAAGGAGGAGCGTATGTCAAAACAAAATGAAGGATTTTCATCAATCCTTGGATTTATTATGGTTGCCATTGGCCTTGCCTTAGGTATTGGAACTTTGTGGAGATTTCCTTACGTAGTTGGTGAAAACGGTGGAGCAATTTTTATATTTTTATATATTTTAATTATTTTAGTAATAGGAATTCCTCTTATGACTTGTGAAGTCACAATTGGTTATGCAACTGGGAATGCAGCAATAGATGCCTATAAGACACTTAAACCAAATACAAAATGGTATTTGGCAGGATATCTTCACACATTAGCGGCACTTATTATTGTTGGTTATACTTCTGTTATTTATGCTTGGATAATAAAATATATAGCTGGTGCAGTTAGCGGAGATTTTATTGGTCTAACAAGTGAGGGTATACAAAGTTATTTTGATTCTTTCAACGCCAATAAGCCAATTGTGTTTTTATTCTTTTTAATTAATTTTATCTTAAATGATGCAGTAATTATTTTAGGAGTTCAAAAGGGAATAGAAAGAGTTTCAAAAATATTAATTCCTATTTTATTTGTAATCATGGTTATTATAATTGTCTTTGGTTTAAGACTTCCTGGAGCAATGGATGGAATTACATTTTTATTTAGACCAGATTTTTCTAAATTTTCTATGAATTCTATTATTACTTGTCTAGGTCAAGCTTTCTTTGCGCTTGGACTTGCTATGCTTGGTTCAATGGTCTTTGGATCTTATATAAAAGAAAAGGACGAAAATATTTTTAAAGACTCATCAGTAATTTGTCTTGCCCTTGTATTTGCAGGAATATTATCTGGACTTATGATTCTTCCTATTGTATTTGCAACAGGACTTACACCAGGAGAAGGTGTTGGACTTACATTTTTAACTCTTCCACTTGCCTTTAATGTTGTTCCTTTTGGAAGAATCCTTTCAGTTTTATTTTACTTTGGATTCTACATTGCAGCTTTTACTTCATCAGTTGGAGTATTAGAAGCAATTGTTGGTCAATTTATGGAAAGATTTAGATTAGAAAGAATTAAAGCTCTTATGCTTGCCAGTCTAATAATAATTGCAATTGCAGCATTATCTATTTTCTATGACCCAGCCTTTGCCTTTATTGACAATGTTGAAAGTAATTACATCCTAGTAATAGGCTGTCTATTAATTGCACTTTTCTCAGCAAGAGCTTGGAAGATGGAAAATTTATTAGAAGCAGCAAATATAAAAAGTCCATTTGTAAGAACTTGGATGAATGTAAGTATAAAGTATATTTCACCTATTGTTATAGTTATAATATTCTTTAGTCAATTTATAAAATAATTTATAAGAGTATAAAAAATGCCTGATTTAATCAGGCGTTTTTTTTTTTTTTTTTTTTTGAATTTTTCTTAAAAAAAGTACACAAGAAAAAAAGACCCTCTCTGGGTCTTTTTTGTCATTACATGTTCTTAGAATAGAATTCTACGATTAATTGGTCTTCAATTTCTATTGGAACATCTTCTCTATTTGGTAGAGATATTAAAGTTGCTTTAAAGTCTTCAGCCTTAGAGATGTAAGGGAAGTTTACAACAATGTTAGTGTTGTAGTTTTCTTTAAATAAATCAACTTTCTTTCCTTTAGCAGATAATGCAATTACATCACCAGCTTCACATCTGTAAGAAGGAATATTAACTTTCTTTCCATTTACAGTTAAGTGGCCATGAGTAACCATTTGTCTTGCTTGTCTAATTGAAGATGCAAAGCCCATTCTGTAACATAAACTGTCAAGTCTTCTTTCAAGGAATGTTACAAGGTTAGGACCTGTTTGTCCTGCTGCTCTTTGAGCTTCTTTAAATAGATTAACAAATTGTCTTTCAAGTACACCGTAGTATGCTCTTAATCTTTGTTTTTCTAAAAGTTGCTTACCATATTCAGTAAGTTTTTTATCGCTTCTTGCAGTACCTCTTGTAGCTCTTTTCATTGCCTTTGGGTGACCGCATACATTTAGTCCAAGTCTTCTTGATTGCTTGAACTTTGGATCCATCATTTTTGCCATTTTTTATCAAACTCCTATAAATTTTCGCCGCGATAATTTATAAGCCGATAGCATTATACTAGAAATAAAGCTCTTTGTAAAGAAAAAAATTAAAATGAGAAAACTTTTATGTAGCGACAAGAATTTTTTGTCAAGAAAGCCTTGTTTTGATGAAAAATTTTTGAATAATTATGTTATACTTTAATTAGGAATAAAGAGATATCTTTCGGTTAATTTTAGGAGGATTTATGAAAAAAATAGAATTTGTAGATACTATTCTTCGTGACGCACATCAATCACTTATGGCCACAAGAATGACTTATAAAGATATGGAGCCTGCACTAGATAAACTTGATAAAGTTGGATACAAGGCTCTTGAATGTTGGGGCGGTGCAACCTTTGACTCATGTATTAGATATTTAAATGAAGATCCATGGGAAAGAATTAGAAATATTAAGTCTCACTTAAAAAATACTAAGACTCAAATGCTTTTGAGAGGTCAAAACCTTTTGGGCTACAAAAATTATCCTGATGATGTTGTAGAAAAATTTGTTGAACTTTCTGTTAAAAATGGAGTAGACATAATAAGAATTTTTGATGCCTTAAATGATTTAAGAAACATCGAAACATCACTTAAAGCTACAAAAAAAGCAGGAGCTGAAGCACAAGTTGCAATTTGCTATACTACTTCAGAAGTTCACACAATAGAATATTTTACAAATCTTGCAAAAGAAGTAGAAAAGATGGGAGCAGATTCAGTTGCTATAAAGGATATGGCAGGGATTTTAACTCCACCTGTATCAAGAGACTTAGTGAGGTCACTTAGAAAGGCAATTGACATTCCAATAGAACTTCACACTCATGAAACTACTGGCTGCGGTTCAATGACATATTTAAAGGGTGTTGAAGAAGGCGCAGATATTTTAGACACAGCACTTTCTCCATTTTCTGGTGGAACAAGTCAACCTCCTACTGAAACTCTTGCAATAATTTTAAAGGAAGCTGGCTATAAAGTTGATTTAAATCTAGATATCTTAAGTGAACTTGCACCTTACTTCCAAGAAGTAAAAAATAAATATTTAAATAATGGAACTATGAGAGTAAAAATGCTAACAGTTGATCCAAAGGGACTTATTTATCAAGTGCCAGGTGGCATGCTTTCAAATCTAAATTCACAACTTTCTGCTGCAAAACAAGAGCATTTATTTGATAAAGTTCTTGCAGAAGTACCAAATGTTAGAAGAGACATGGGCTATCCACCACTTGTTACTCCAATGAGTCAAATGGTTGGAACGCAAGCATCCTTTAATGTTATGACTGGCAAGAGATACAAGATGGTTCCTAATGAAATTAAGGATTATCTAAAGGGACTTTACGGAAAGAGCCCTGTAGAAATTGATGAAGCTTTTAGAAAATCAATTATAGGCGATGCTGAAGTTATTACTGATAGACCTGCAAATCACCTAGAACCAGCTCTTGATAAATATAAAGCTGAAGTAGGAGATCTTGCAAGGACTGAAGAAGATGTATTAACTTATGCACTATTCCCACAAGTTGCAAAAGACTTCTTGGCAAAAAAATACAATAAATAATTTTAAAATACTATTGGACATCTCTCCAATAGTATTTTTTTGCAAATAAAATTTTTTTGTTGTATATTATTTTTTAATAAAAGATAAATGGAAAGGATGATAAAATGGATTACAAAAATTTTGTAGTTGATGATTATATAGAAAAGTACGCTGAATTAATTTTAAAGATTGGGTTAAAAATTAAAGAGGGCGATAGACTTGTTGTAAGATGCCCCATAGAAGCAAGGGACTTTGCCATTATTTGTACAAAAAAAGCCTATGAGCTTGGTGCAATTGAAGTTGTAATGGATTATAGAGATCAAGAAATTTCAAAGTTAAAATACAAAAATGAAAGTATAGAAGTTTTAACTGATGTACCAAAACACAAAATAGATAAAGAAAATTATTACATGGAAAAAAAGGCAAAGTATCTTTCAGTTACAGGTTCTGATCCAGATGCTTTTAAAGGAATTGATTCAGAAAAATTATTTAAGGCAAATATTGCTACATCAAAGGCATTAAAGGATTTTTCCGAAAAGATGATGGCAAATTATGTGTCTTGGATTGTAGTTGGAGCAAGTATACCTTCATGGGCAAAAAAAGTTTTTCCAGAATTAGAAGAAAAAGAAGCAGTTAGAAAATTGTGGTATGAAATTTTTTCTTCAGTGAGACTTTTTAAAGAAGATCCAGAAAGGGCTCTTGAGGACCATGTAAACAACTTAAATAGATATAGCAAATTCTTAAATGAAAGTAAATTTGAAAAACTTCACTACAAGTCAGAAAAGGGGACTGATTTAGAAGTTTACCTTCCAAAGGGATATATCTTTGCAGGAGCTGGCGATGTAAATAGTGACGGAGAAGAATTTATTGCCAATATGCCTAGTGAAGAAGTTTTTTCTGCACCAAGACTTGATGGAGTAAATGGAAAAGTTTATTCAACAATGCCCCTAAATTACAATGGAAATCTAATTGAAGACTTCTATTTAGTTTTTAAAGATGGCGAAGTAATTGATTATGATGCAAAAAGTGGAAAAGAATATTTAAAAAATATTATTGAAACTGATGAAGGTTCAAAGAGACTTGGAGAAGTTGCCCTTGTATCTCATGACACACCAATTTCTATGAGAAAAGTTTTATTTTACAACACACTTTACGACGAAAATGCATCTTGTCACTTTGCTCTTGGAAAATCCTACCCTTCATGCATAGAAAATGGAGAAAAACTTTCTACTTGTGAATTAAAAAAACTTGGCATGAACGATTCTATAACTCATGTGGACTTTATGGTTGGAGATGCCACAACAGAAATAATTGGCGTTAAGGAAAATGGAGAAGAAGTCCAAATCTTTAAAAATGGAAATTTTGTAATTTAATAATTTATTTTAAGCCAGATAAATTTGTCTGGCTTTTTAATTTTTTTAGAATTTGTAAAGGTTTTCTGTTAAAATGTAATTAAGAATAATACTATAAGAATTTTATTATAGTTGAGGAGGAATTATGTACTCTTGCACAAAAACTTGTACACTAACTGGACTTAATGGTTATCCAGTAGATGTTGAAGTTGACCTTTCAAACGGAATGCCAAAAATTATACTGGTTGGACTTGCAGACACTGCAGTAAAAGAATCAACTGAAAGAGTAAAATCGGCAATAAAAAATTCTGGCTTCGACTTTCCAAAAAAGAGAATTACAATAAATTTAGCTCCTGCAAATTTAAGAAAAGATGGTACACAGCTTGACCTTGCCATTGCAGTAAGCCTTTTGAGCTGCGATGAAAGTTTAGAGCTTGATTACAGTCCCTATACATATATGGGTGAGCTTGCCCTAGATGGAAAGATAAATAAAATTCAAGGTGCTCTTCCTATGGTAATATCTATGCGCGAAAAGGGATATAGAAAATTCATTGTGCCTTACGAAAATCGCAAAGAATGTGCCATAGTTAGTGATGTTGAAATTTATCCAGTAAAAACTTTAGAAGAAGTAATTTCTTTTATAAGAGGCGAAATTGAAATTGAAAGATGTCAAGGAAGTTTTATCAGGGAAAAGGTTTCTTATGATGTTGATTTTTCTGACATTAAGGGACAAGAAAATTTAAAGAGGGCTCTTGAAATTTCTGCCTGCGCTAAGTCAAATATTTTAATACTGGGTTCACCTGGTTCTGGAAAGACAATGGCAGCAAAAAGATTTCCAACTATCCTTCCGGAGCTTGACTTTGAAGAGGCAATTGAAGTTACAAAAATTTATTCCATATCAGGGCTTTTAGATGACAATGCACTTATAACAAAACCACCTTTTAGAGCACCACATCACACAGCATCAGCAGTTTCACTTATTGGTGGAGGGCAAATACCAAAACCTGGAGAAATTTCTCTTGCCAATAAGGGAGTATTATTTTTAGACGAACTGCCAGAATTTTCAAAATCAGTTTTAGAAGTTTTACGTCAACCAATGGAATCAAAGGATATAATAATTTCTCGTGCCAATTGTTCTCGCATAACTTAATCCTCCCTAAATTCGATGGATTTAAATTGAAATATATAACTTAAGTAACCCTATATATTCCACTAACAAACTTTACGTAGAACTTAAATAACCCCATACTTTTAGTCCACTCCAAATAGATATTATTTGGTTTTTTTAATTTTAAAAGTAGATAGCAAAATACCCCTAAGACTTTCGTCTAAGGGGTGCTTTTTTTAGGTTTCTGTGTCTTTACAATGGGGACAGCTTAGTATATATCTTTCTCCAAGTCGTGTTGTAGTTGTTTGCCCACATTTTTTACAAAAGATATGAATCCTGTTATCTTCTATACTAATAGTAAAGGGAAGATTCTTTAGAGTATCCGCATTTACCAATCTTTTTCTGTTCCCATTTCCTTTCACAGCACTTGCTCCCATAATTGTATCCACTTGACCGAAAAATAGAGTTGACGGCTTGACTAGGAGTATGTGTCTGTATTCTTTATCGTAAAGTAGTAGAAAGTAGCTCTTTTTTATGGCGTGAAGATATAAGAGTTTGAATCTCTTGTTATATCTTTTCCTAAAAAGCTCCTTGATTACTTTCTCATCAGGTTTTCCTTCTCTTGCACATGTGCAAGCGTAGGGAACAGATAATATGTCTTTGGTAGAAATAAATTCTTTTCCGCATATTAAGCATTTGCACCTATAGATATTATCACCTAAGTCTTCTATGATTTCATAATCTTTAGCTTTTACCTTCTTTATTGGATCTGAAGGATAGTGTCCATTTTTAAGGTAAAAAATAATATTTTCCATGATATCATCTAAGGGTGAGGTTGAGCTATAAGATATTGAATTAGGAATGTTCACCCATATTTCTGATGCAAGGGTATAGAAAAAGATGTAGTCATCTAGTTTCTTTAACCACTTGTCTTTTAATTCTTCATTATCTTCTAAGTTTAGTAGCAGATAGAAGAATTCAGCGATTTCTTTTTCTTTTTCTAAGTTTTCTTTTATTTCTATTTCTGTTAGCTTCAGTCCCTCGCCATTTTCTCTTACGATCGATAAAGGTGTTCCATGTTTATGACATACCTTTACTCTGTCTAGCTGATGTGACCTATGGTAATAATACTCTCCATACTTTTCCTCTTCTTCTTTTTGGCAAAGAGGGCATATTTTTAGCTCTTTTATAAAGTTGTGGTTAAAGGTCGACCGTATTTTTTGTCTTAACTTAAAATCTGACAAGCAAAATCCTATGGTTGTGCTTCTGATTTTATGGTCTATGAATGGAGAAATCGCATTGTAGATGGTTGCTTTTGTAAAGAACTCAAAGGGATCTGTTGAACCTGTTAGGGCTATGAAGTTACCTAAGTAGTAAAGGCTGTCGTATCTATATTCTATATGGCTGAGTTTTCCATTTCTAAGTTTTAATATATTTTGGCAAAGGTCTGCGTTTGTTATGAGGTTATCTCTAGCTATGCTTAGCATATAAGTGTGGGCCAACTCATCGGGGTAAAGGGGTCTTAAATAAGGAAATCTTTTCATTCTTCACCTCTAGTGATTTTAGCTAAGCTTTGAGGTATATCATTAACTTTTTTTGCTTTTTTAGGCTTGCTATTTAGTTGATTGACCACATCCCTTGTTAAACTAGCTTCTGTTTTTCCTTGAGATTCTTTTCTCGCTAGAACGGTCTTACATGCGGTTCTTATTTCTTCTTCTGAAAAATTAGAACCCATTACCATAGCTATACTTCTTGTGATGTTATTTAAAAGATCTCTTTTTAATTCTTGGTCTGTCTTATAATTTAAGGATACTATTTTATCTAATTCTTTTTTTACTTCTATTTGAGCCAACGCTTCTTCCTTTCTTGTATTGGATTGAGTTAGTACTTTCTTAGTTGCAGCTGCTGAAAAATCTTTATCTAATCCTCTTAGTATTTTATCAACACCAGAGAAGTACTTAGCAAATACACTTTCTACAAACTTACCGTTTACTTTTGGTTTTCTTTTCCTAATAAGATATTCAAAGTTTATCTTCTCATAGAGATTTACCATGAGTGCGATGATTCCATTGGTACAGTTGTAGATGGTTGAGACAAATTCTTGAAATGCTTCGTTAGTTTCTCCGTAAGGCGGTATGTCAATCATATCTTTTTCATTAAACCACTGAAATCTTAAGAGGTTTCTAACAAACATCTCACTAAAAGCAATGTCGCCAGTGTAGGAGGATGCTGTAATAGGCAAAAACCTTCTTGTCATATGAAGGGAAGAAAACATGTTATCATAAGCCTCTTCTGTACCACATAGGATGAAGCCAACTTTAGTGTCATTGGTAATTTGTAAGAGTTTAGAATAGGTTTCCTTGTTATTTTTATTAAAGTCTAATGACTGAATTTCATCTATTGCTATGACACCTATGTTAAAAAGGTTAATCAGCTTTTTGATAAGACCAATTTTTCTGTCATAATTAGCCATTTTAACTACTTGATTGTAGTAGTAAAAGTTGTTATTTCCTATAGCTATGTCTATCTGTCTGCAAACATCGTTTAGCACGGCGCTAAAGTCGTTTTGAGAAGATGCGTTACTATTACACATAATGTATAAAAGCTGAGGGAAAACATGTCCTTCGCTTTTGTGCCAAATCACTTGAGGATAATGGCTAAACATAGTTTGTAGCATGGATGTTTTTCCAGAGCCTGCATAGCCTAAGAGGGAGAAGCCAGAAGGTGGCGCTTCTCCCAATTTTCCATAGGCAAGTGTTTCTGTCCATTCTCTTCCATCATGTTCTTTATGAGTGTCTTTTGTGATTTCGTATTCTCTTGACCTATAAACTCTACTTATGAGGTTGTAGAATATTGCATCTAAGTTCTTTTGTATAGGAAGGAGAATCCTTAGACTATATAGGTCATTAAGAAGAGCTATTTGTTCAGATAGGGGTCTTCTTATAAGTTTGTCGTGGTTAAATTCTGGAAGATCTACATTGGCATCTAAGATTAATCTATCTTCTGATCTCATCCTTGGTAATGCCTCAACAAAGATATTTCCTTTGTCAAGCTGTGAGATAGGAGGAGTGTAGATTGCGTCTACATTTTTCCCGTCTCTGTTTTCATATTTTTGAGAATAGAACTCTTCATTTGTTTCATATGATTTGTTTTCTGTATATTCATATTTAAAGTTTTTGAAATTTTTCATGAAATCCTCCTCTTTATACTTTTACATTGCTGATTCGAAGTCTTCTAACCATTCTTCATAAGAACTGTACTTACCAATGTCACTAGATGTTTTTTCTTCAGCTTCTGGTAGGGCTGGTATTGGGTCTTCTTCTAACTCTATTTGATTAGAAATTCTACCTTCATAGGCTCTTTCCAACTTTTCAGCTTTTCTATTTTCTCTTATTTTTTCTTTAGTAACTTTTTTATCTTTTTTAGGTTTGTTTTTCTTAGCATCCTTTACCATGGCATCTGCAACCATAACACCTGCTGCTAAAAGATCTTCATTGGAATCTGCACCTTTTTTCTTTAGGTCTTTTTCCAATGCTTTTAATTTCTCAGCCTCTTTAAGAGTTTTGCCAAAATATATTCGGTTAGAAGCCTTATTTGGGTTAAGTGGAAGAAACTTAAGCTCTCCTGAATCCAAATAGTAAAGTTTTGAAACGTCTCTTGGATCAAGTCTAAGGTCTAAGTGCTTTGTTTTATTTCTTTCTTGCATCTTTACAAATTTAGGCTCACCTTGCACTGAGTAGTAAAGGCCTTTAAATACAACCCCCTTTATGTTTAAAGAAGCCTTAACTTTATTCATCAAGCTATAGTAGTATGTTGACTTATCAATGATTTCCCTTGGTCTTAGTTGTTTTTCCTCTGTGTAGTATCTCCATAAGTTATATGGGTTAAGAGCTATATCTTTTTCAAGTAATTCTTTGTCGTGAACAGGGTAGGCTCCCATGGCTTTGAAGTTATGCTCAGCAACTGCCAATAGAAGGTATTTTTCATACTCGTCTAAGGTTAATACAGCGTCTTTGTGGTGGGTGCTACCATAGTCTTTTGTAATGAGTCCCGATTTCTTAAAAACATCTTTATGAGCAATTGCAAACTCGCCGAAGGTTCTTTCTACAAGTCCCTTAGCAGATCCTACACCAGGAGGTGCTATTTCATGCTCAATTTCAAGTCTTGAAAGAGTATCTCTGAACATATTTGATTTAAAATCTGAACCGTTATCTGTAACAATTAGGTTTGGTAAGAATGGGTCGGGTAGTGGAATCTTCCATTCATCTAAATGAAGGCCGTTTCTTTCGAATTTCTCTACCTTATCTTCTGCAAGACTCATAAATAAATTTGAGAGGCCTATAAATGAGTTAACTTCATATCCAACTGAACATGCACAAATAAGTCTTGTGTAGCGGTCAATCATTAAATATACAGTGGCCCTACCTACAGGCTCGTTGTTAATTCTATCTACAAGGGCTACATCTGCTTCCCAAGCGTCTATTTCTACTATATCGCCAGGAAATCCTGTATTGGTAAGATTATCAGAATTAAGAGCTCTATAGTTGTTGTGGTAGTAAAGTGAACCTTTTGTACCAATTATCTTGTCTTTTTTACCTAGTTTACTTTCCACGTAATATCTAAACTGGGCGAGAGTAGGTCTTTGATCTTTATTTGTCAAAAGCTTATTCCCATCTTGAAATGCATTTTCTAAAACTTGAAGACTTGCACAATAACGAATATAGGCTTGTGGAATAGTTAGTCCCTTTCTTACCATTTCTACAAAGGGCTCAAAACTTTTCTTTATCTCATCAGTTAAAATTACACCTTGAGGTATTATATCTCCTTTGGAATTTTTAGCTTTTCTTCCTGTAAGTTCTTTATATTCATAGGGCTTGTTTCTTTTTCTCCTATCACCAAACACTTCCGATCTTTTAGAGAGAAGGGAGTAGTCTTTCATTCCTGAACTTAGATATTTAGTAATCTTTCTTCTAAAAAGGTTGTAGTCCATATTACAGCTTTTAGCCAATTCTTTTAGATGGTTTTTGTTGGTTTTACTTACAATATAGGAAAAATCAGGAGAGTAAGAGGCTACTATTTCATTCATAGCAGCCTTTAGAAGTTTGAATTCTTCTAACTCTTTTTCTGATAAAAGATCTTCATCCACAATTACATGATCTGTATCTTCAACAGGATAAAGTTTACCTTCCTCAATTTTTTTGAAAACTTCTTCAGAGCTCATCATAACAATTACGAGTGTGCGTGAACCTTTTTTACAACAATAAATGTTCAAATCTCTGTCATATCCTAAGACAAAATATTCTATATCTAGGTAGTTTATAAGTTTTCCAGTGGTGTTAACTTCTTTATATATCTCACCAACATCTAATGTCTTTTCTTCTCCAATTTCTTTTTTCGTCTCTTGTAAAAATTTCATAAAGCTGATCAACCTCCTTTTTATATAGTTTTAATAGTTCTTGGTAGTTGATTTCCTTATGCATGTCAGTGGAAATCTTTTTGTGTGTTAGTAAATACCTTAAAGCATCTACATCAGACTGAATGTCTTCTGGTTTATTGATTTTGGTAACAAGTCTGATGTTTTTTACAAGAATTGGATTTATGTTGTCGGCAAAGATAAGCTCGTACCACACCCCTTTAGATTCCCAATATGTTCTTTCAATCTTTAGAAGTTCCTGAGATCTTCTTTTTTCAAGATCTTTTTCATTCATTTTTACTGATATAGCCATGTGGCTATAAACTGGGTCATTAATATCTAGGAAAAAATCTGTAGACATGTGTCGTTGGGGTTTTCTATATCCTAAGTCATCTGCAATTTGCTTCGTTTCATCTAAGTCCAAAACATACTGTTCTTTAATGTCTAAGACATCATCATCCCAAAGAAGGAGAAAGAAGACCTTTGCTTCGGAGTTAGAAAGCATATGAACATCTCTTCCTGTTTTATAGTTTTTAGCGATAAACGATGATCCTACAGATGACTGCTCGTGAGCCATTATCCATGGAACATAGTCTATACCTTCACCTTGGCACCTTTTTTGTTTTAATTTAGTTTTTTCCTTAATATGGCGCATATTGTTTTCACATCCTTTTATTTGTTCTTTGCTAAAACTTATCTTTAGGTTTAAAATGAATTGATTTTCTTTGCCAAGGGTAGAGGGGAGAGCTCATTAAAGGTTATTTGTTAGTCTTTATCTTCTATTTTGTAATCTTGAACTAAGCTGTAGAAACCCTCATCCTTTTTGACAAGACCCAAGGACACAAGTCTTCTAAGGTTTCGTTGTGTTTGGTTTTTAGTCCAACCCCTATCCATAATGTCCCTTGCTTTAAAAGCCTTGCCATTAAAGTGTTTTTGTAACTCTTTAAAGAATTTCCCGCCAACAGAAATTGGTCTTTCTATATCCTCATTAGTATTACAAGGTAGTATTTCTGATGCTGTAGGCCTTGCGAGTTCTTGTAAAACAAGTTTTTTCTTTAAGGTGTAGACCTCATCTGTAACAGTGTTTAAGATTTCTAAATCCTTTGAAGGTAAGAAACCACTTACCATATATGCCCCCTTAGACCTTGCACTTACATAAGCACTAATATCATCTTGGGATATGGTTCCATGACATAGAGGACATCTCTGACCATTAAGAAAGTATGAAGCCCTAGGATACTCTGTAACCAAACCACAAGGCTTATGCCTAATCTTCACAGGTCTTCTGTCTCCCATGAAGTCTCCAACAAGTTCATATTCGTCGCCTACCAATCTTTTCATCTTTTCTACAAATTCTGGAGTTTTAGATGTCTTTTCTAGCTTTTTACAAGTTGGACAAGACATGCCTTTTCTTAAGAAATCGGCAAAGCGCCTTTCTACAGTATGATTACAAGTTGTGTGGAGAAATTCTGCCTTATTTTCTAAAGTTGTGTAGTTTAGCACTTTCCATGTGGGATCAACCTGATCTACTTTTTCTTGAGCTTCATCTTGGGTAAGTCTAGATAAGCATTTAGGACAGCCTCTTTCGTTGTAGTAGAACTCTATTGGATTTGATTTAAACTTATGTCCACAAGAGTGTTTAATTTTTACCTTTTGTCCTATTCCCTTAAAGGGAGATAGAAGAGTAAATTCATTGTTTGCAATGCTATTAAACATTCTTTCATAAAGTTCTTTGTTTGTAAGATTAGTGCAGTCTGGACATCTTAAAGAAAGTTCTTTTAGTCCATGTTCTGTTATTAGAAAGCTTTGAGCGCAACCCTTGTGCCTTATCTCCATTATGTTTCTTTTATATGGGCTTATTAGTTCATAACCTTGTTTAACTATTTCTTCTGGAAGAACTTTAGGTGCTTCTTTTTTGATATATCTCTTATAGATTCTTTTGAAGGTAAACATATCTCCAAAAATTGTAATGAGATTTTTCATAAGAAATTTTTCGGATAAGAGCTGTGGACTTGATAGTATATATTTGGCATCTCTATCATAAATTGGTTTGTGATCCATACTAAACATGGCTCTTACATTGTCAATGGTTTTTAATTTAAGTTCTTTTACTCTTATTTCAATCATCTTGTGAATATCTTTTACAGTTATATCAAAGGCAGAATCCATAAATTCTTTCGCAAATTGTGCATGTGCTACATCAATAGGTTCTATGAAATAATTAGGCTCTTCACCCATAACTATGTTAAACATTTCTTCACCGTTGTATTTTTTATCAAGTTTAATGAGTCTGCATCCATGAAGGTGGCATACATCTACACCAGGTAGTTGGTGAGCTCTATGAAGATAGATTCTTGGGTCTTCTTTTGCACACTCTGGGCAATACTTATAACTAGGAACATTAAGACCCCATTTACCAATAGGTGATTCTTTATCAAAGCCAGTTCTTTGCGCGTATAGTATTTTCTCTTGCTTTTGCTTGTTAAAAAATGGTGCAAAGAAGGGATAAAGACTATGCTTTTCATAAACCATAAATTGATTGTCCTTGTAGAAAGATCCTAATAAGAGGTCTCTACTAAATCCAAAACTGTCTCTTGCCAATAACTGACCTTTTGACCATTCCTTTGAAAAGTCATTTCTGTTGTTATAAAGATTAGCTTTTGCCATTCTAAGCTCCCATGAAGTTAGAAGTTCATCATCTTCGAATGGAATTGTAATTGGAATTCTTTTTTTCATTTTTTACCTACACTTTCTGTTTGTTATTTGTTCTCTTACTCAACGGAACAATAGAGAGATAATAAAAATCCATTTTTTGAATGGAGTTTTTGTTTATGTTAATATACTTATTTGTCTCTTTTTTAGTGTATAATTGAGATATCTCAACTACCGAAAGGAGAACCTATGGCAGAGATTAACTTTTACTTTATACACTTAAATCCTTGTTTAATTAAATTTTCAAAGGAGAAATCAAGGATTATAAAAGAAATATTTGAAAACTATAAAGAGAAAATAGATAAATCGGCTACCTTGGGGGAGGTGCGTTTGTTCTCTTTTTCTCCTAAAAATAACGACGCTTACTCAGAAATTTTAGAATGCTATATGCCGTTTATGAAGGATCCTTGTGTTCTGATTTGCTATTCTGTCTTTGATATAGCCCCTACAAATAGGGTCGCCTATGGGAGGGTGTCTTACGCTCTTTTATCAGACAAGATTAAGACTTTGTATTTTTATAACTATGATCCTGTTAATGATGTAAGAACATATCATGACACAATGTTTAAGTTGTTTAAATACACATCTAACCCATATGAAACACCTGGAACCAACGAAAGAAAGCCTCAAAGCGCCCTTAACAACGACGAATTAATTAGAGATATTATGAAATTAAGAATGTGCTCACCTCCTGTGAAATACGAAGACCTTGCTAGGGTCTCAGGTTTAAAAGATTCAACCCTAAGGAAAATAGGAAGGTACTACGAAAACTCGAATGTTCGCGGGGTGGATATAAGCTTATCTCAAGAGGAGTATATCCTAGATTTAATAAAAAGGAGAAACACGCGAAACTTCAAAAAGTATAATACTATCGAAGAAACCTTCCATCCTTGGAGACAAGAAAAGTAGACTAATGTATTAACATTAAAGTTGATACATAAAAGGGGAAAAATAAAAGCACAAATTTTTGTACCCTTTTTTGTCTATTTTCTTGTATACTTAATTATATACTAAAAAGTATAAAAAGAAAAGGGCGAACTTAAAAATGGAGAAAATTAACATTTATCAGATGAGCCTGAACCCATGTATGATTGACTTAAAAGTAGAGAAATCAAAGCTTTTAAGGAGGGTTAAGGCGTCTGTAGAAAATAAATATAAAAATGTGGAATTTAATAAAATTAGGATGCATTCCTTCAGACCTTTAGACAATAAGGGTTATGGAAAGTATACCGACTTTCGCTTGGATGAGATTGAAGGTCCAGCGATATTGGTTGTATCATCACTTTATGACCTCGACAAAAATGGAGCACAGGCTTATGCGAGACTTAATTATGCTCTCAGCTTAGATAAAATTAAGGCGGTTTATATCACCAACTATAATGTTGATGTTGATGTCACGAAGTACATTAAGTTCTTGGATAGGGTTTTTAGGGAAAGCAAAAGTATTAGACCTAAACGAGTGGAGGTTCCAGAAGAATTAATTGAAGCTATAGGTGATCTTAGAAGAGTTTCTCCTCCTGTTATGCTATCGGATATAGCAGCAGTGACAGGTTTGCAGGAATCCATGGTAAGGAAGTTCGCATCTCAAGCTGTTGTTGGAGCTGGGAGAGGTGTGAGTATAAGCTCTAGGCAGGTTAAGTTGTTACAAGACGCTTTAGAACTTGCCAAAGAAAAAGAATTTAAAAGATTTGAGATTCTTGAAGAAGAATATATCGAGGAGTAAGCAAGATTGTTTATTTTTGTCTGTGTGGAGAAAATAATGATTTTGTCAATTCTGATATATGTAGTAGTGAGTGGCCAAGGGAGTGTGGGTTATCCACAGTAGCGGGCTTTACTTGTCCTTTTTGCTCTTCAAAAAAAGAATCTGACATATACTCTATACAGACACAAAATGTCTAACTAAGCATGCTGACTAAAGACTTGTACTGACCTGTAAATTTGTACCTCTTTAGTCTCTTCTCCTTATTGAAGCCCTAGATTCTCTCTAGGGCTTTTTTGTGTCTATTAAAGATTGTTTTTTTACTCTTTCTTCTTACATATAATGAAGAATAAAATCTGGTAAGGACTTTTGCAATGTTTCCGAGGGGTATGAGCTTATTTTATGCAAAAGTTCGTGACTTTATCAATGACCTAAAGAAAAGATATGGAGTAGAACGAAAGAAGACAACTTAGGCTGTTTTTTATGCCCCTATTAAAAAAGATTCTGACATATATATTACAAGCATGAAAAGTTCATGCTCTCGCTATTTATTTTAGTGAGACAGGCCAAGTGAAGAAAAAATCTCCTTGGATAAGGACCTCCTTGAGGGGTCCTTTTCTTATATTTGTCAGTGTAAAAAGATTTTCTGACATATATAAGATGAGTCGATAGACTCGGAGCAGACATAAATTATACCCTCTTTAAGGTGTCAGGGGTCTCGAACCGCTAAGAGACTCCTTGATACTTAAGAAAAAGAATGTCTGCGGGTTACTAAGTAAACATGTCAATTACAATAGGCCTAACAGGTCAAGGTTTTATTGTTTGAGAAAATTTTATTATTGAGGAGGTATCTTTTATGTTTGGAAAGAACATAAATATAACAAAAAGGATCTCAGCCTTTTTACTAGCGCTCATAATGCTAATAGGTGCATTACCACTTAATGTGTTTGCAGAAGGATCGCAAGGTAAAACAGCTAATCCGATTGTGATTGATTCAAACACAATCAGTGAAGACGGTTCTAGTGGTGAGTCTAAAGACCCTACTACAGGACCAACGAAACACACTATTAGTTTTAACCCTAATGGTGGTACAGGAGATATGAAGTCTGTTGAGGTAGCTGAAGGAGAAGAATACTCTCTACCTAAAAACAAATTCAAAGCTCCTGAAGGAAAAGAATTTAAGAACTGGCTTATGGATAAAGAAGAACTAAAAGAAGGTCATAAGTTAGTTGTTACTAAAGACATTGAGCTTAAAGCCAATTGGAAAGATGTAAAAGTTAATCCTGTTAAAAAGGCTTTAAATTCTTTAATCGGTAAAGATGACAAGGAAGAACTTGACATCAGTAATGTTAATGTAGGTGATGCCGTAATGGCTGGAAACAATACTACAGAAGGCGACCCAGAAGGAACCGTCACTTCTAAGGATGGTAAGACTAGGATTACAAATTTTGAAGTTTCTTGGTCTGGTTTAAACGCTGACACAATAAGAAGATCAGCAAAAGAAACTATATCTAAAGGGATGTTTGATTATGGTAACGTCATAAGATACGAAGAAACACCATTAACAACGATGAAACTTCAAGTAAATTGGGCTATTTCTGGAGAAAGGTTTTATGAACCAGGAATGGTAAGGTTAAAAGTTCCGAGCTATATATTGTTTGATACCGCAGATGGATCAAAAAGTGATGTGGGTTATAGGTTATCAGGTTACCCTGTCCCAGAAATGAAAATTAATTCTGACGGTAGCTATAACTATAACGCTGATTACGGCAAGGCTACCTTTGCTTATGTAGATGATAAAGAAAATAACACAACTTATATTATAAACACTAAAAAGCTAGCTCCAGGCAACAGTGGAACTTACACAATAGATTACGGATACTTATTTGATGGAAGTAGTCTTAAATACATGCTTGAGGGTAATGTTAGGAAAATTAAGGATGGGTCTATTGCTAAAATAGAGCCAAGTATTGAGGTAGTGTTAGATAACAACGAGAAATTAGAAAAAGTAGATAAAAAACTTTATGTTGAACAAGACTTGTCATCCGAAGTGAGAGTAAAAAAATTTGGTAAGTTTTATGAAAGCTGGCAAGACGAATGGGGAACAGTTGCAAAACCAGAAAATGATAAAGATTATTGGTACGTAGCTTACGAAATCCAAGGGGCTGTAAATTCGCACTTACAAAAATCAAAAATTGTAATTGAAGACCTTATAGAAAACGACCAGGAAATTGTTGCTCTAGCACCTTTAAAGAAAATAGATTTACAAGAGTATATTTGGCAGAAAAAAGATACATCTAATTATGCTGAGAATTTATATGGTGATTATGGCCTCACAGGTCACAAGTTGCTTTCAGCACCCGAAGAATTTAAAGCAATAAAAGATGTCAATGATAAGGATTACGAGACAGTATTCGATTATGACAGCCCAAGGCGCTATAAAGATATAGATATTTTTGGAATGTACGTAATAGCTAAAGTTGATTATAAAAAACTGGGTTTAGGAGAAAAGGGAGATAAGTATGAATCCCACAGGTTTAACAACACCGCTAAGGCAACTATGTATCCTTTAAATAGTGATGATGGTCCAAAAACAGATGAAGCTATTGCCTATGCATACTATGAATATACTCCTCCTAAACCAACTGTTAACTTTACGGCTCCCCCTGGAGATAAATTGTCATTAAATAAAAGAACTTATCTTGGCCCTATATTTTATAAAGATGGCAAATATAATGATGAGCATAACTTTACTGACAAAATAAGCAAAAAAAACAACAGTGGAAGTAATTATGCAGAAAAAGGTATACCAGGTGATTTTTCAACTGGGAAACAACCGTCAAGCCTATATAAAAATATTTTTGGTGAAGATCTAGAGGTAAGATGGCGAATAGATGGCAGCGCAAGAATGGCTAATCAGACATACGACTCAAGCGTTGGGGATAAGGATAACAAAGATGCATATGGAAAGAAAAAATATAAGTTATCATTAACCGATGAGTATTTATATTTGGCAGATGACTATACAAAAGAACTTAATAGCGAAGATTATGAGCTTAAAAACTTAACTCTTAGCGTTCAGGGTTATAAGTATGATCAATATGATCAATATAGTAAATATGAATATAGAAAATCTACCGATGAAATTATCGGTTCACTGTATCTTAAAAAAGATAGTGATTCTAAATGGGAAAAAGTAGCAAATGTCAAATTTAAAGGTTATGAACCATGGGTTGACGGGGATAATACCTTGGTGAATGTGGAACCTATCCATGAAGGGGTTACTTCCAGCAAGTACGGTAATTATGGATACACCATGATTCACTTGCCAAAAGGTTATTCACATGTAAAACTTGATGTCGAAACAAATCTTGTTGGACTAGACATGTCATTAAGACCAACTGGTGTATTAAAAATGACCTCTCCTAGTGTTAAAAAGTATATCGAAGATTCTAAAACAGATGAATACGATATGGATATAATGCTAAGAAATGACGGAACCTTAGCAGCATATTCAGGCGAAGGTAATCTGGTTGGAATACATGGCACTAGCAAACGTGATGGAAAAATCGACAGGACCCTAGATTTAGACTTGCAAAACTATGGTAGTGAATTATATCATGACAGCTCATACATTGTTTTTAGAAACAAGCCAGCTCCAAAACTTAGTTTTTCAGAAAGTTTAAATAAGAAGATTGGAAAGAGCACTAACAATACTTTGTTACAAAGATTTGAAATTCCAGTTTCTTTGAGATTTAGTATGTTTGTAGGCAACAAGGAACACTATAAAGAAAGTGAATACATGAGATATGAAAGTCATGGAAAGTTTTATGATTTGTTGCCATTGGGAGTTACTGGAATTAAGGATTTGAAGATTTTAAAAAGCAATAAGGGAAACGATGATAGGTGGAATTATCGTTTTTACAACACTAAAGACAAAAAAGTTTCTTTTGAAATAATTGAAAACTGGCATAATTCTGGAAGGAATATGCTTGTTATAGACGTAAGTGGGTTAAAATTAGGAAATAAAAATTTATATGCCTATTCGTTTGCTGATAGTATGGGCTATGAAGTTTTATTCGATATGATTTACCCTTGGGATTCCTATAAAGATTTTGGGCCAGAACTAAAAAATATAGTTGCCTATGAATCAGGATCGGATATAAATAATCTGTATTCTGGATTACCTGACAAACCTGACGATGAAACAATTAAAAAATTTAAAGACTATAACATTGAACAATTAACTGACTTAAATCTAGACCATAACGAAAAAAGATTTTATTACGCAGCGGATAAAACATCAGTGTCAGGCAACACAATTGCAAACACTGGATTAACAAAATTCGTTAAAGATAGTAAAGACCCCGCTTATTCGTTAAAAACTACTACAAAAGAAGGCGGTTCTTACTCTTACAACATAAGGCTTCAAGCTATTAAAGGTACAAGTGTCAATGATTTGATTTTTTATGACTCTATAGAAAACTACAAACTTCTAAAAACTGATGCTGACTTTGGAGTTAAAAGATGGAGAGGAACTCTAGACTCAATAGATGTAAATCATGCAATCACTAGGGGAGCCAATCCAAAGGTTTATATTTCTAAGATAGATGATCTGCAAATACAAAGCAATCAAAACCTTAAAGATAGTAATGTGTGGACTTTATATAAAAAAGGTGATGATTTATCAGATGTTAAGGCTGTAGCTATTGACTTAAGAGAAAAGCCTGATGGTTCACCTTTTAAACTAGGCGAGGAAGAATCTATTAGTGTTACACTACACATGAAGGCACCGTGGAATGTTAAGGAACATAACATTGATTCAGAAGCAAAAGCTATAAATGACATTTACGCCAATACAACTGTAACTACTGTATTAGACGATGTGTCTAAACATAAGCTAATAAACACAGCTTACACTGCTGTTGATCTAAAACCTGTTACAACAGAAACACAAATTAAAGCTACTAAGAAACACTTAGATAAAGAAGGCAAAGACATAGCTCTTAAAGGCGATGACTTTAAATTTGAATTAAGAGATTCAAACAATAAAGTCCTTCAAACTAAAACAAACGACAACAAAGGAAACATCACCTTTGACCCAATTAAATACAATTCTTGGGATGTAGGAGAATACACATACAAGATTGTAGAGGTTAATGGAGATAGTGAAACAACAGCCTACGACAGCCATGAAGAGATCGTTAAGGTTAAGGTTGAAAGATCTGGAGACTCAGAACTTAAAGCTACAACAACCTACGATAAGGACGGCGCAGCCTTTAATAACCATGAGGTAGACACAATTACAGCTTCCCTTGAAGCTAAGAAGGTCTATATCGGTAAAGGCGGTTTAGAAGAAAAACCAAAAGCTGGAGCTTTTGAATTTATTCTTAAAGACGCTGAAGGTAAAGAGGTAGCTAAGGCTACTAATGATGCTGAGGGTAAGGTAGTATTTGAAGGATTAGAATTCAAACCAAATCAAATCGGTGAACATAAATACACTATTGAAGAGGTTAAAGGTAAAGATCCTACAATCGAATACGACAATACTAAAAAGAATGTAACTATTAATGTAAGCCTAACAAAAGACTTTAAATTAAAAGCTGATGTAGTTTACGACAAGGGAGAAACTCCAACATTTACTAACACATTAAAATCAGCTTCCCTTCAACTAGTTAAACTTAAAGATGGCTCAGATCCATTTATCTTAGACGAAGTAAAAGATAAAAATGGAATCTTAACATCATATAAGGTTCCAGAAGCTCAAAAGGATAGTGTCCTTGATGGAGCTGAATATAAACTTTATAAACTAACTGAAGGCAAAGAAGAACTTGTAGCTACACTCGTTACAAAAAATGGTATATCTCAAGTGGTACAAGACATTATGCCAGGCAAATACAAGCTTAAAGAAACCAAAGCCCCTAAAGGCTATACTCTAAACGATAAAGACCTAATCTTTGATATTACAGACAAAGATGCTGGAACAATAGTCGCTAAGTTTGCTACTGATGATGGTATCATAGATATGCCATCAACAGGTGGACAAGGCACTAAAGCCTTAATGATAGGTGGAGGTATTCTTGTAGCTGTAATGACAGGTGCATTAGTTGTAGCAAACAAAAAGAAAAAAGAAGAACTTAATAAATAGTTTTAAAAACAAAACTTAGACCTATTAAGACCCTAGATTAAATTCTGGGGTCTTTTGTTATGTTTAAAACCTCTTGTGAGCTCGTATTTTAACTTATATAAGGTCTTAATGTAAAAGAGATATAATTATACCCCTAAGAATTAAAGTTAAAATAAAAGCCCTCTAGAGCGAAATAAGGCTAATTGAGGTATATCATACAATCATATATTAAGACTTAGGATATAATACATAAAGAAATATTTTTCAGAATGGAAAGATATTATGCTAAAAAATGAAGTTTTAACAACCAAAGAAAAACCTCAGAGCTAATCTGAGGTTCTTTATGTTTAATTATATTATCTTTTTGCTTGTCTGAAACCTGCCGCTTTTGCTTCTGCGATAGTGTTAAAGAAAACTGCATTTCTCATTGCAACCTTTTTGTATCCTTGATTTCCTGGTAGGTGGAAAATCATAGAGTTTTTGTTTCCAATTATACGTCCTTTAGCATAAAGGTAAGCTGGATCATTAGGGTTTTTGTATCCACCTGGTTTGTTTGGATTTTTCTTTCCAGGATTTTTACCTTGATCTGGGTTTGGTGTTTCTAAGGGTGATGAGTCTTCCCAGATACCGACTTTTGCATCTCTTGCTGTTTTTTCTAAAGCCCTAAATTTCTCTACATATTTTACATTTGGAGGGAAAGTTGCTACTTTAGCCATACCTGCAATCAATAATTCTTTATTTACCATCTTGCCTTCAATGTATACATAAGCTAAAAGTCTGCCGTATTTATCTCTTTGTTGAACATCAAATTCAAGTTTTACAGATTTACCTTTAAGTAAGTTCTTTGTGAAGTTAGAAGCCACTTTTCCAAACTCTGTATTTCTATTTTTGTCTGGATGTACGCTTTCTGGAGTGTCAACACCAATTAGTCTAACTTTTTCGTCTTTGCCATTGATGTTTACTACTATTGTGTCACCATCTACAACTCTAGTTACAGGATATAAAACATCTTTTGGATTTTCTTTAGGTTTTTCTTCACCTTTAATTTGCTTCACTACATTTGCAGATACTGAAGACTCTCCACCTAATATTACAACATTCTTAATACCAGCGCTTTCTAAATAAGTCTTTGTAGCTTGTGATAACTTTCCACTTTCTGTAAGTAAAAGTACAGAATTGTTTTTAGCCACTGCTGGAGCTGATGCAAGTGCATCTGGATAGCTTAATCCATTTGCAAGATAAACTGTATCAACACTTCCACCAACTTGTGATGTGTATTCTTTAGCGATTAATGTTGCGGTTTCATATCTGTTCGTTCCTGCAAGTCTTTTTAATGCGTTACCTTTTACAGAAGATTTACCGCCAATTGCGTTTTCCCCTTTTAAAACAACATCTTTAGGTTGTAGTCCTAAGAATACTATGTCTAGGTTTTCATTTCTGTTGGTATTTAATTTTCCAATGAAAGGTGCAGCTGTTAATGCATCTGGAAAGTTAGTACCATCAACTTTCCAAGTTTCAGAGCTAACCTGTTCTTTAGTTTGCCCGTTTAGGTTGTTTTTAAGTACTGCTTTGAAAATTTCATTAGCTGTTTCATAACGGTTTTTACCAGCTAGTCTTTCCACTGTTTTTACTTGTGATTTTAATTCCTTTTCAATAGATTTTGAAATTAAACTTGTTCCACCAAGTAGGTAAATATGCTTCACGCCAAGTCTTTTTATTTCTGAACTTACAGTGCTTGAAACACCAGTTTTTGAAACTAATAAGATAGGGGCATTTTGCTGAATTGCAAGCTGACCTCCAGCAAGTGCATCTGGAAAATCTTCCCCACTAGCAACCACTGCATAGTCACTACTAGTAAAGCTTTTTCTACTAATTTCAAGTGCCGTTTCATATCTGTTTTTACCAGAAATTCTACTTACATTTACATCTTTTCCTTCTTGTTGAGCAAAAGTCGTTGATAAAGGTGTAAATATCAACGTTCCTGCCAGTAATAATGACATTACTCTTTTTTTAAACATCTTTTTTCTCCTTTGATAAAATTTTGTATATCAAATCGTGGCTTATATAAGCCATTTTGATCCATTTTGAGCATAATTGACTTAAATAAATTAATATGTTGAAGTGTAACTACTATTATTTTATCGAATGTGGTTGCTATAAGTCAATTGTAGAGCTTAGCTCAAAACTGCCCTTTAATTTTCTTCCAAACAATCCCAATACACTTAGAAAAAGCTCCAGATCAAAGGATTTCGGTGCCACATATGGAATAACTAATACCAGATTAGATTCTGGGGGTTTTCTTTATTGTTGTGTCTAAAAATAGTTGTTTATTTTTAGAATAAGGGATATAATTAGTATAAGAATGATTACGAATTTTTAGACTATCGGGTCGAGGAGGTATGTATGGATCAAATAAATCTATTTGATGACGTTCAATATGCTGAGAAATTAAGAATTGTCGGTGCAGAAGATGGAAAGGTAAGAGAAAGCACTAAGCACAAGATATATCATGTTGAGTTCAAAGACATTAGCTACAGTGATGTAGAGGAGTTGTTTTTTGGATTTAACGACATTAGAGCAATAACTTTCTCTTATGACATTAAATTTTTAAGTAAAATTATGAAGATGTTCGATTATGGAGAAATCATTCTTGGAGGAAGGTTTATGACTAGGAGAGATAGCGAACTCCATAAGCTTACCTCAGAAGCCTATTTACTTGCAGAAAATATGACTTTATCTGAAATGGCAGCAGATGCCGTAAGAAAGGAAAAAGACTTGGTTAAAATGATGGGCGAAGGAGCTTTGTTAATTAGGTCTCCAAAATACATCATAGACCACAGAAAGATTTATCTTCTTACGGCGGATGATGGTAGGACAAGGGTAATAAAGGGTTCTGCAAATATGACTAGCGGAGCTTGGTCAGGAGACCAATTGGAGGCCTATGAGGTCGACGATACTTATGAAGCGTATGAAGCCTATACGGAAGATTTTGAGACAGCATGGAAACTATCAGACGATATACCAGAGGATGTTGTTGGATCTGTTAAGACCGATAGTCCAGAGAAAGATATACCTGTGATTAAAGATGCATTAAAAACACAAAAGACAATTGTTCTAGAAGAACCAAAAGATGTTGTTGAAGTTTATGAGAGAATTAAGTATACGATAGATGCAGACAAGATTATGACTAAGAACAAGGAGCTTGTAAGCAATGTAAAGACAAAATCCAAGAATGGATATATTGAAATAGTCCCTAGTCTTGTAAAGAAAATCGGTGTCAACGCAAAAAGATTAAAGAGACAAAAGATGGATGTTAATGACACGAAAAAGGATTATCCAAAACTAACATTTGACTTCAGTACTGGTGAGGCTTTTTTAGATAACGAACCTCTTGACTTAAACCCAAAAGAAGAAGAGGTAAAAAATGACATTAGTTTGTTATTTGAGGCTTTTGACAATTACAATAGAGATTTTATTGGAGAGACAGATAGGGTTAGAGATTCGCATTATAAGCTTCTTAACATTCTTTTTTCTTCGCCATTTCATGCTAAGTTAAGATGTGTGGCTGATATTAAGAATATTCCGACATCCAGTTTACCCTTATACACTTTACTAGCATCAAAGGGGTCTAATTCTGGAAAAACATTTATGACAGAGCTTATTTTAAAACTAATGACAAATAAAGATTTAAAGGCTTTTTCTGTCAAAACTATTCCTACAGGCGTAATTGATAAGAAGCTTGGAGATTACAAGGGGATACCTATATTTGTCGATGAAATTGATGGCCCTTATTATGGAAGGTTAAAAGAGAAAATAAAGAATAGTCATCATTGTGAACTTAGCCAGAGAGAGGAGCAGCCTTTATTTATCTTTGCAAGTAATTGTGTGAGTGATCCAGAAGAGCCTGAAAGAAAGAGAATGCCTTTTTTACGCTATAGTGCAGGGCTTAAGACTGATATAGACCCAGTGGCTTATGATGGAATCAGTAAGAATATGAGAGCCAAAGCTACTAATGCCCTTTACAGAGAATATTTAAGAAGGATGATAAAGGAAGTGGATGAGCTTATAGATTATATGATTAAATCCAGTAATATCGCTGATGATTATTATCCTGACATGATGGCAATATCTTCTAGAACTTTAAGAAGCATATTCACAGATTTTGGTTATGAAATACCAGATTATGCAAAGGAGCTTAATTGGAATGATGACTTTTCATATCATGCTAAGTATATATCTAAAGATGCATTAGAGGGTATTAGTAAATTGTGGGAAAATGAACCAAAATCATTTATAATTAAATCAAGCATTGTAATTATTACATGGGGCTCTGATAAGGGATCTAGAAAGATGCTAGAAAGTTGGGCTAATTCTCTTCCAGTTGAGCTTAAAGCTCAGTATTCAGAAAATATGGAGGGTTCAAGAATTACTGTGAACAGACAAGAACTTGAAGAGGCGTTAGGCTTTAGATTTAGTAATTTTGCAAAGCTCTTTAGGAGGTAGTTAAGTGTCAATATATATTTACACCAAGACAACAGAAGATATATCTGTTTTTGAAGACATCATGGAAGTTATAGATAAAAAGAGTCAAGATATATTTGTCAGTGTTGAGCATAAAAGAAGTTTTCAAGAACTGGATGTAATTATGAAAGAGATGACCCATGAAGATATTTTAATCATCGGCAGTTTAACTTCTCTTGGAATCAATGAATCGGATATTGCCAACTCTTTAGAATATTTTATTAAAAATAGAAAGTACCTGGTAATTTCTGATATAGAATCCACCTATGAATACGGAGTTTCTCAACCGATGAATAAGGCTGTATTAAGCACGGTATTAAACTCTATTCTCTCAAATAATAAAAATATTATTAAGCTACCTAGAAATAAGAAGTCTAATGCAGGGAGAAATAGAATTGAGTTTCCAGATAATTGGGAAGAACTTTACGAAAGGTGGGAGAGGGATGGAATCTCATCTAAGGAATTTCTTGATAAATCTGGTCTTAAAAAAGCCACTTTTTACAACATGATCACTGAATACAAAGAAATCTTGAAGGCTAATGAGGCTTTTGTTAAAAAATATAAATTAGGATGATATCCTATGATTAAACAAATATAAGAACATAAGGAATTTTATAAAATGGTAAGTAATAGTCAAAATGATAATAATAAAATACGAGTAATTCAATATCTTGGAAGTAAGCTAAGAATAATTGATAACATAAATGATGAAATAAAAGAAATAGTTGAAGAGGGAAGTGTTGTATGCGACCTGTTCTCAGGGTCGGGGGTTGTATCTAATAAGCTTGCGCAAAACTATACTGTTTATGCGAATGATATACAAGAGTATTCTAAGTTAATAACTAAGGTTCTGCTGTGCATTGATAAAAATAAAATAAATACCTTAACCTTTAAAGATATAGTGGATACAAGTTATTACAAAAACAATCTAAATAAACTAAATAAGATCTTTGAAGAGCCCTTAAAATATGAAAAAGAGATTTTAGAAAATAATGATTATGATAAATTTGCAGAATTAAACGAACTTGGGGTTTTTTATGATAAGTCTGAATTAGAAAATGAAAATATAGATATGGCAAAAAAAATATTTGGGAGATCTATAGAAATTTTTGATTTAGAAAAAATTAATGAGATCGCTAAAACAAGAGAGTATTATGCTTTATTTTCGATTTACTATTCAAATGGTTATTTCTCTTTGCAACAATCTATCGAAATTGATTCTTTAAGGTATGCGCTAGATAATATGCTAAAAAACAAAGAAATAGACCAATACACCTATGATATGTTATTGGTTTGTTTATTACACTCTGTATCAGAAGTTGTAAGCAGTGTGGGCAAAAACTTTGCACAACCAATAAAAGTTACGAACAAGGACGGGGAAATAAAAGATTTTGCAATAAAAAGATGCATAAAAGATAGAAAATTAAAAATAAAAGATTATTTTCAACCGATGCTTGAAAACCTTGAAACATTGAACGTTTATGCGGACAATAATAAAGTATTTTCAAAAGATGCAATTAAACTTTTAGATATAGATGAAATGAAGGATGTGAATTTATTTTACTTAGATCCCCCATATACAATTGACCATTATTCCAGGTTTTATCACATCTTGGAAACTTTGGTGAAGTATGATTATCCTAAGCTTGAAAAAAAGACTTATCTTGGCAAGAAAAGAATAATGAATGGTAGATATAGAGATGATAGATTTCAATCTAACTTTAGTATTCCTTCAAAAGGATTAGATGAGTTTAAAGAGTTAATAGGAAAAATAAAAAAACTAAAAGCAGATATTGTGTTAAGTTATTCAGATAGTGATCAAGACTTAGATACCAGAAAAAGAGTTGTGAACAAAGAGGACTTAATTTCAATACTTAAAGACAATTATTCATCTGTTGAAGTTAAAAGTCTTAATCACAGATATAGAAAATTAAGTCATAAAACTAGTAATAGAAAGGAAATAAATAACAGCGAAATGCTGATTGTTTGTAGAGATTAATGGACAAATATATTGGAAATAAAAAAGCGATTATAAAAGAAATACACGAATTTCTAATGAAAAAGAATTTAGAAAGTGGAGTTTTTCTTGACGTGTTTGCAGGGACAACAAATGTTGGTCAATATTTTAAGCAAAGAGGATACTCAATTGTTAGTAATGATATTAACGAAATGTCTTATGTTTTGGGGATGGCTTATATAAAAAACAATGAATTTCCAAAATTCACTAAGCTTTTAGATGAAATAAATGATGAAGGTTTTGTTGAAAATAAGAACGAGATCGATGAATATATAGAAAACCTAAGAAAAAAAGCAAAAGCAGAAAAAATATTTGATGAAAATTATTTTGATAGACTAAAATTTAAAGAAAAAATTATTCCTCTTGCAATTGTGTTAAATTATTTAAATAATCTTGATATTGATAACTTAAATGAAGAGGAGTCGTTATTCTTTGATTATTACTGCAAAAATGGGAAAAAATCCTCTTTTAGAAGCCTTAGGGGTTCTGAAGGAAATAGAAATTATTTCACAGAAAAAAATGCAAAAAAACTTGGGAAAATACTTTATACAATAAAAACTTGGAAAAAGAATAAAATTCTAAAAGAAAATGAGTTTTACATTCTACTAACATGCGTAATTGAAGAAGTAACTTTGAATGCAAATGTGAATGGAACTTTTCATGATTTCAATAGAAAAAAACTCTATCCAAACGCTTTAATAGACTTTAAGTTAAAGCCTATTATACTTAATATCTATCCTACAGGAAATGAATTTGAAGTTTATAGAAAAGATGCAAATGATTTATATAAAGAGCCTAAAATTCAGAAGCTAATAAAAGACGGTACAGAATCAATATTGTATATTGATCCGCCATACAATTTCCGACAATACTCAGCCTATTATCACATGCTTAACTTTATCGCAAAATATCATGAAATAGAAGATGTTATAACATACGCAAATGGATTTGAATTTGTTAGAGGTCAAAACATGGAAGATAATTTTACTTCAAAGTATTGCTATAGAGATTCGTTTATAAACGAGCTAACAGATTTAATAGATAACTTAAAGACAAATGAAATATTAATTAGCTACTATGATGAAAACAATCATTGGAACCATGGAGAAAAAACGGTATCTATGCAAGGAAGGAGAGAAATATTAAGTATATTTGAAAAATTGAATGACATTGTAAAATATGATGAAAATCCATATATCATTCCAAGGCTTAATTATCAAAGTAGAGTTGGTGCTAGAAAAAAAGAAGTAGATGAATTATTGTTTTATGCTAGGAGGTAAATTATGGGAAAATGGATTAAAGATGAAGAGCTTGATCTATTAGATATGGTTTTTGAAGAAGATCACTTGATACCTAGAAACCAAAAAGGATACAACAAGGACGGAACTATTAAACCAGGTAAAGGATTCAAACTAAGACACTTGAGTTTATACAATTCAAATACAAAAGCAATTACGAATCTTTGTAGAAACTTGGAAGAAGTTAAGTTTAATAACACTATAGATCATCAATACACCGAGATATTGAGAAAGTGTGGTTTAATAACGAAAACTGAGGAAGTTACTAAATATGGGGACATGCTTTTAAAAATAATTCATTATAATAACAATGAGATTATAAACAAAATTAACCAAGTTACATCTGTAAAAGCATTACCAGAATATATTCCTTACACAGTTGAATTCTTCTTATTTTGTGTAATAAGTAAATTGTTAAACGACAAGGATGAATGTGAAGACAATGATATCATTCAAGGAGATTTATTTTCTGAACCAATAAATAATATTGAATATTTCTTTGTGAATATAATAGATACAATGAAGGAACCCTCTAATAATAAGGTTGATTTACACGAGTTTTTTAACTTTGATAATGATGATTTTTATTATACCATGCAGGCTATGAATTTTACTGGATATGAAGTTAAAAGATTGTTTAGAATGGAAAAAGACAAAATTAATAAAACTTGGGAATCATATTATAAAATACTAGAAAGCGTATCTAAAATTGATGCATTAACTCTTAAAAATTTAACGGATAGAGAAGAAAAATATTATAATTACTCAAATTACTTCAAGAAGCAAGTCCAGAAGGATGTTAGAAATAGAGTTAAATTATCCTTATACAGCTATATTCTTTTAAACTCAATAAAAGTTAGTAGAAATAAAGTAAAGATTATAAAAAATTACAATTACGAGTATCTTATTTCTTATGATGAAATTAAAGATATAGCCGAAAAATACAACTTATTAGATGTCTATAGACTTGTATTTTTAGAAAGTGACAGCAAATATATCACTAATGTAATCAAACCATTAGCTGTAGATCCTAAAAAAATAGACTTATCAAAAAATAATAATATTGTTAATATTTCAGTTGATTCAAGAGTTCAGCAGGCTATAAACATAGGAGATGTAGTTATATTTACAAATACGACAATAGATGATATTTTATATCCTTCTACCTATCTGGTTGAGGATATAACCTCAATTGGAAATTCTGAATTAGAGTTAAGATTAAGTAAAAAGAATCCAATCAATATAGATAAGAAAGAACAAATTATTAATGATATAAAGGAGTAAACCATGTCTAATTTAAATACGATTGAGCAATATAATAAGGGAACTTTATTTCCAGAGAAATATGATGAAACATATATAGCGACAAAGCATGTTCAGGACTATTCACTTGAAATTCCAGAGAAAATAGTAGAAAAGCTAAATAAAGAAGTACAGAAAAAAGGCTTATTTTTTGATAATGACAACTTAATGAAAGACATTGCAACAGGACTAATAAGAGGAAATATAATTTTACAAGGGCCCCCTGGAACTGGTAAGACAACCCTCGCCGAAATTATTAGTAATGTATTTAATGTTGATTATGAGATAGTGACAGCTATGTCTGACTGGACAACTTACGATACAATCGGTGGATTACAGCCTGATGTTGATGAAGAAGGAAATGAGATTATAACTGGGAAAAATGGACGCATTGTAGATAGTATTATAGGATGTTGCAACACAATTTTACAAAAAGAAAAATATGATTATGATAAGCAAGCATCATGGTTATTTATTGATGAGCTAAATCGAAGTGAAATTGATAAAGTTTTTGGTGATTTATTTACAGTATTTGGAAGTAGTTCTTTGCAAGATAAAAAAATACCGTTATGGTTTGAAAAAGACCCGAATAAATCAATATTATATGTTCCTCAAAGATATAGAATTATTGGCATGATGAACAATATTGATAAAAATTATGTATATGACTTATCACATGGTTTGGCCAGAAGATTTACTTTTATTAATGTACTTCCACCGACGGAAGGAAATTTTGAAACAGAAGTTAATAATATTAAAGAAATAATTAAAAATAATTTAAATGCAAGATTTAAGAATAATAGTGGATTAACAATAAACGATTCTTATATAGATAAAGTCTATGAAAAAAGCGAGTTTAAGGATCTAGAGACTAAGCTTAAGAATTTTATAAAAGACATCAGATATGACGGGGAGAATCGATTAAACTTACAGTTTGGAACGGCACAAATAATAGATTTGTACGAAAATATTATTATTAGATTAATTCTAGATGATTATTTGAAATTAGATTCTTCTCAAGTAGAAAATGTAACTAAAGAAGCTTTTGACTCTTCAATAGTTAGTAGACTAGTCCCACAAATGGAAGGTTATGACTATAGAAAATTAAAAGATTTTAATGAAATTAAACTTTCAGATGAGTCTGAATATAGAGACATTTTGTCTAATGAGAGCATTGAAATTATAAAGTCATTGGTTTAAAAGGTGGTTGAGATGGAGAATAATTTCTTTGAAGAAAACCAACTGTTTTTTATTTATAATAATAAGGATTTTTTGGAATTTATTTCAAGTTACTATTCAAGTTATAAGATGGATTCATTAGATCTTCACAGTTCTTATGGAGAAATTAATTCAATAGAAAATTTAAAATTATATATCCGTATTATTTTGGCTAATGTTAATGACTTTTCTGAAAGTTTAAAAATAATAGAAAAGAACATTTCATCTTCATTCAAAGACGAAAAAATTATTTCTACTGGAAGTATAAAAGGAAGATTGCTTTTAAATGAATATGTAAAAAACAAAAGTACTATAAGGATGCCAAAGGAATATCCGTCTATTGTAAAAAACAAATCTTTAGAAAACCCAGAAAACGAGTTTATTGCTATTTCTATATATCTAGTTATAGATGCAATTGAAGATTGTTTAGCCAAGCTTTCAAAAGTAACAACAGAAATTGTTGAAGAGTCAATACTTCTTAAAAAACAATTGGATTATTTTATTGCTGTTCTAAAACAATATCCATTTTCACAATTGATAAAATTTGTACCAAGAAGAAATCTTTATCTGAAAATGAATGACGATCTTATTAATAATGTTGTGAATAGACTAAACAAAGGAAAGGTAAAAAATGGATATGCATACATGTCTATATTACAATGGTATGAAAAATTCTTAAAAAATGGATTATCATGGATAGGCGAAGAAAACATAAAAATGCTTATTTATGATGGTTCTTTTAGGAACAAACTATTTGAATTTTGGTGTTTGTTTAAAATAAATGATACATTAAAAAACAAGTTTCATATGATAGAAAAAGATAAAAATGATTTATTATCTGGACAAAAAAACTATATTACTCAATACGAGTCTATTGAGGGGAGTATTATAGAATTATATTATCAAAAAGGCAAAGATTTATATTGGAATGACAAAGTTAAGCAAGATTGGAGATATGCAAACAGTGTAAAAGATAGTTATCTCATTGGAATTCCAGACATATCAATTAAAGTAAGGAATAAAACAGATAATATTATATTAATTGATGTAAAAAACAAGGTACGAGATAAAAATCAGAACTCAGAGGAAATATACAAAGTAATTGGGTACTTTTCTAATTTCAGAACTTTTCTTAAAGAATACTATGATAATTCATATAAAAATCGAGGAATATTAATTTATAGAAATGATAAACAAGAGTTTGAAGATGAGTTAGAAAGCGATGAAAATCGTCTTTTAACCATATCTACAGGAATATACAAAGATAAAAGTTTGATAGATGAAAGATTTACTAAAATTTGTGAATATGCGTTAAATATCAGAGGGTTAAATGGTACTAGATCTGAGTTTATTGCAAAATCCAACTATGAAATTAATGAAGCATCAAAAGAAGTTCAAAAAGCAATTAAATCTAATGATTTTTCAACTTTGGAAGATTCTATATATATGCTAAGCGAATCAAATCACAAAAATATATCTACAATGTTTAGTAATAAAAATTTAAAAGAATCATTAGATGAATGTATGGAATTTCTTAGAGAGAATCATTTCCCGCATATATGGGATGATATGGATGTTGATGTGAAAAAAACATTAGCTATGGCTGAAGTTTTATATTCTGGAATAGAAAATGTTGAAAAAGCAGATTATTCCCCTATGTGCTTGGAATATTGTAAAGCTATTGAAAAAGAAATAAACAATATTATAATTACACCCTTTAGAAGAAAATTTGATAAAAATTCTTCCATACACAGGAATCTAAATTATAAAAAATTAAAAGTAAATAGAGAGTTAACACTGGGTGAGTGTATATATTTACTTGAAGCTTGTAATAAAAAGAAATATAAAACAATTGAGTTAAAAGATTTTATTGAAAAAAATATTAATGACAGTTCAGGGGTATTAGATCAAATGATTTTAAAGTTAACAGAACTGAATACAAATGTCAGAAGAAAAGCCGCCCATACAACTGTGATGAAATATCCAGAGCTTGTTCACACAAGAGAACTTGTGCTGGGGATAGGCCATGAAAATCTGTTTTATATTCTATTAGACAAAAGAGAGTAAAATATTGTTAGATTAATTTAAACTACAGCATTAAGAAATAGAATAGACAAAATTATCTCTGGAATTATAGAAAGTAAGAAAATTTTGTATGAACAAAGGCGTTATAGCTCTCGTGATTTTTAAAGAGTAAAAGATATTAGGTTTATTTAAACTATATAATCATAGAGATAAAAATGGTATCTTACAGATTAAGTGTTTATATATCAACTACTTTTTAGGAGAATTTTGCAAATATGGCTTCGATAGTGGTGAGAGTATAGAAACGGTGGCAGCAGACATAGGTTATTTTTGTGGCTAAAATTAGATCTAGGAGGTTCTTATGACAAAAGATGAGGAGATTAGGGTTAATAATTTTAATAAGGTCACAGAGGATCTCTTGGAACAAGGCTATATATCAAAAGATATTAGTGTAGGAATGTTTAAATCTCATTTGCTAACAATCATTTTGCTGGGTCCTTTAGTGTTTTTAATACTGAAAATATATGAGCGGATTTATTCTCCATATGATTTAGCATATATTTTATTAGACAGCAAAAGCCTATTATTCCTAGGAATTACAATTATTGTTTTGGCTATAGTTCACGAGGTTTTACACGGTTTTACCTGGTCATTATTTACTCCTAGAGGCATAAAGGATATTTCTTTTGGGTTTATCCTTAAGTATCTGAGTCCATACAGTACCTGTAAGGTTCCTTTAAAGCGATGGCAATACACACTTGGGGTATTGATGCCTCTAATCGTCTTAGGAATAATACCAACGATTATAGGACTTTTGGCGGGGATTGCATCAATCACCATTATAGGAGCTCTTTTTATTATCGGGGCGGGTGGAGATCTAGTTATGGTTTATCTGTTGATGTCCTACAAACCAAAAAGAAAAGACCTTTTAGTTTACGACAATCCTACAAAGATGGGGGTAAGGTTTTTTGAAAAATAATTTTAAGTAGCAGGGGAAACCCTGCTTTTTTTGTGCAGAATAATAGATCCTCTAAAAGAGGTTCTTTTTTTAATTCTAGAAAATATGTTTTTAGTTGATTTTGTATGGTCTTATTTTTGTGAATCAATAAAAATTTTTGATATTAGATTCTTTAAACGGAAGAATCTTTCTCATATAAGGCTTTTAGGGGTGTTTAAGTTCTATATTTGCAAGTATAGGTTTGTTTAAGTTCTACAACATTTTATTAAAGAATCAATAAAAAAGTATGAGTGCGTTTAAGTTATATATTTATGAATATAGGGGAGATTAAGTTATAGATTTTTTTGCTATTTCTTGTATAGGGTTGTTTAAGTTCTATATTTAGGTGTATAGGGCTGTTTAAGTTCTATATTTAGGTGTATAGGGCTGTTTAAGTTCTACGTTTTACAAGAAGTGGGCTAAAATAACCCAGTATAAAATTTAAGATTACCTATATTTTTACGATTTTATTTTTTATTTTTACTTTTTTGAAGAAATATTTGATTTGGAATTTTTTAATTAGAAATGAAAAATTTTACTGCTTTTTAAAAATGTAAGGACCCATCAGCGATTGGGGTCAGTGGATATAGGGGCGTTTAAGTTCTACGGAAAAACGAGTCAAAAAAAAGTATGGGGGCGTTTAAGTTCTACGTCAAGGAATGGCTGATTCTAGCCATTAAAAGGGTATAAGGGGCGTTTAAGTTCTATATTTGGGAGTATAGGGGCGTTTAAGTTAATAGGGGCGGTTAAGTTATAAAACCACACCAATGCAAGTGTAAGATATCCTGCAGATTTTCAGCTTGTTGTTGCATTAAATCCTTGCCCTTGTGGATATCACAATTCAAAGACTCATGAGTGCAATTGCTCGCCTTATGAAATTCAAAGATACCTCTCGAGAATTTCTCATCCACTTTTAGATAGAATTGACATTCACTTAGAAGTGCCGGAAGTTAATTATAAGGAAATTTCTTCTGAAAGATCTGGCGAAAGTTCTGAAGTCATTAGAGAAAGAGTAAAAAATGTTAGAGAAATTCAAAAAGATAGATTTAAAGATGAAATTTTTAAATACAATTCAGAAATTCCTGAAAAGAAATTAAAAAAATATTGTCATCTTGATGCTAATTCTGAAAAAATATTGGAACTTGCCTTTAAAAAATATGGCATGAGTGCTAGAACTTATAATAAAATTTTAAAAATAGCAAGGACCATTGCAGACATGGATGGCTGTGAAAACATAAAAGAAGATCATGTCTTGGAAGCTATTCAATATAGAACTATGGATAAGAAGTTTTGGGGTAATTAAATGAAGGAAAGAGACTTATTAATTTTTTTAAATGGAATAAATTTTTCCAGTGAAAATTCTCTTAAAATTTTAAATTATCTTTTGGATAAAAACATTCCTCTTGAGGATTTTGATAAGGTTGAATATTTAGAAGAAAAGATCTTGTCTAAGAGAAGTTATGACAGGCTAATAGATAAGACCCCAGATTTTGAATTAATAATTGAAAAAATTAATAAAAAAATCACTTCAATTGGAGTTGAAATCATTACGATTTTGGACGATGACTACCCAGAATCTCTTAGATATATTGAAGATCCTCCATCTCTTTTGTATGTCAAAGGTAACTTAAATATTTATAATCCTCTTGCCTTTGTCGGTGCAAGAAGTCATTCTTCTTACGGAAATATGGCTGTAAACAAAATAATTGATGCTATTAGCTCCTTTGATTTTACTATTGTAAGTGGAATGGCTTATGGAATTGATTCTCTTTCTCATAAGAGGGCTTTATTAAATAATTTAAACACTATTGCAGTTTTAGGAACGGGAATTGATGTTGTATATCCTAAGTCAAATAAGGCTCTTTATGAAGAAATTTCAGAAAAGGGTGCCATAATTAGTGAGTTCCCTCTTGGAACTTCTGCAAATAAATTTACTTTTCCCATGAGAAATAGAATTATATCTGGTCTTTCAAAGGTTGTAGTAGTTGTGGAAGCGAAAGACAAAAGTGGCAGTTTAATTACAGCAAGGCTTGCTGCTGAACAGGGCAAGGAAGTTTTTGCAGTGCCAGGAAATATTACCTCAATTTATTCTGTTGGGACAAATAAATTAATAAGAGATGGTGCAATTCCTCTTGTAGAAGTAAAAGATATTTTTGATTATTATCCTGAATTATCTAAAAACAAAGTTACTGAAGATAATATAGACTTAGATGCAGAGGAACTTTTAGTCTACAATTTGATAGAAAAGGGAATAAATAACACTAATGATATTTGCATTAATTTAAAGAATGAGGTATTTTATATAAATAAGATTTTGACGAAATTGGAACTAAAGGGAATTATTGAAAGAATATCTATGAATGAATTTCAAATTTTAAAATAGATTTTAGGAAGAAGGAGATGATATTTTGGCAAAAAATCTTGTAATTGTGGAGTCACCAACTAAGGCTAAGACAATAAAAAAGATGTTGGGAACTAGTTATAATGTAATAGCTTCTGTTGGTCATGTAAGAGATTTACCAAAATCCAAACTTGGTATTGATATAGAAAAAGATTTTGAACCCCAATATATGAACATTTACGGTAAGGGTCCTTTAATAAAAAAGATTAAAGCTGAAGCCAAAAAAGCTAATAGAATTATTCTTGCAACCGACCCCGATAGAGAAGGAGAAGCAATTTCTTGGCATCTTTCATATATTTTGGGCATGAATCCAGAAGATAAAAATAGAGTTACCTTTAACGAAATTACAAAAGATACAGTTAAGAGAGAAATAAAAAATCCAAGGGCAATAGACATGGACCTAGTGGATGCTCAACAAGCTAGACGTGAACTTGATAGGCTTGCGGGATATAAAATTTCTCCACTATTATGGAAAAAAGTTAAGGCTGGTCTTTCTGCTGGGCGTGTTCAATCTGCTGTATTAAAATTAATTTGCGATAGAGAAGATGAAATAAATAATTTCATCCCTGAAGAGTATTGGACTATTCAAGCAGACTTGCGTGCAGGAAGAAAAAAACTTCTTGCAGATTATTATGGAGTAAAGAAAAAGGGCAAGGCTAAAAAAATTGATTTAAAGACAGAAAAAGATGCAGATAGAGTTTTAAATGATATTGACAGAGATAAATTCCTTGTTGATTCTGTAAAAAAAGGAAAGAGAAATAGAAAATCTCCAAATCCTTTTACAACATCAACTATGCAACAAGAGGCTTCTAGGAGAATAAATTTTTCAACTAAAAAAACTATGATAGTGGCACAAAGTCTTTATGAAGGTGTGAAACTTCCAAAAGAAGGTTCCGTAGGTCTTATAACTTATATGAGAACTGACTCTATTAGAATATCAGATGAAGCAAAAAATGCTTGTCTAAATTTTATTGAAAAGAGTTATGGTAAGGAATATCTTGGCAAAAAGAAGACAGCTAGCAAAAAGAAAAGTGAAAATGTACAAGATGCCCATGAATGTATTAGACCAACTGATGTAACAAAAACTCCTTATTCAATTAAGGATTCACTTTCAAAGGATGAGTTTAAATTATATTCTCTAATTTGGAAGAGATTTGTGTCTTCCCTTATGTCAGATGCAATTTACGACACAGTTTCTTCAGATATTTTATCAAATTCTGAAATATTTAGAGTTTCTGGCTCAACTTTATATTTTGATGGATTTTTAAGAGTCTATGAATATTCAAATGAAAAAAATACTGACCTTCCTCCACTTGAAGAAGGACAAATTTTAAAGCTTAAAGAAATAAATAAGGAACAACACTTTACAAATCCACCTCCAAGATATAACGAAGCTTCCCTTATTAAAGAACTTGAAGCCTTGGGAGTTGGAAGGCCTTCCACTTATGCACCTACAATTTCAACTCTAAAAAGTAGATACTATGTAGTGCTTGAAGAAAAGAAATTTGTGCCTACTGAACTTGGTCACACAGTTAATGAAATTTTGGTAGAAAATTTTGATAATTTAGTTGATAAAAAATTTACTGCAGAAATGGAATTTGAACTAGATGAAATTGCTGCAGGAAGAAAACAATGGAAGGAACTTGTAAGATCTTTTTATGGTGATCTAAAAAAAGATTTGGATAAGGCCTATGAAAATATAGAAAAAGTTGAAATAGAAGATCCAGTAACAGATGTAATATGTGATAAATGCGGCAGAAACATGGTTATAAAAATGGGAAGATATGGAAAGTTTTTAGCTTGCCCAGGTTTTCCAGATTGCAGAAATACAAAGCCACTAGTAGAAAAAATTGGTGTTAAATGTCCAAAATGTGGCCATGGGGAAATTGTCGTCAAGAGAAGTAAAAAAGGTAGAATTTTTTATGGTTGTGATAATTATCCTAAGTGCGAATTTGTGTCTTGGAATAAGCCCATTAATGAAAAGTGTCCAAAGTGCCATAGTATTTTGACAGAAATGAAATCTAAGGGCAAAAAAATTATTAAGTGTAGTAACGACAAATGTGATTACAGGAGATAGGCTGTGAATAAATTTTCTTTTGAAATTAAGGATATATTTGGAGAAAATTATTGTAGGAAAAATTTTATAGCTCCTGCTAGAGAAGAGGGCAATAGTCTTGTCTTCTACTCTATACATATTGATGATATTTTAAAATATAACCTTGAACAAAAATTACAGAGAGAGGTAATTTTAGAAGAAAGTTCTAAAGAAAAAATTTTAGAAGAATTAGATAAAATTTATAAAGATGAGAAAAAAGATTTTCTTTTAGAAGACATAAATTCAAATTACGAAGATTTACTAGTAATAGGTGATGAGGAAAAAGAAGATTCCCCAGCAGTTCGTTTGCTAGATTATATTTTAAGAGAAAGTATCGAGAAAAACGCTAGCGATATTCATATTGAGCCAAGATTTGAAAAGATTGTTGTTAGAATAAGGATTGATGGAGCTTTAAACAAATTAATTGAACTTCCAAAAAAGATTTATCCTCACCTTGTGACTAGAATAAAAATATTATCTGGATTAGATATTTCTGAAAAGAGGCTACCTCAAGATGGTAGATTTAGTTTTACTTTTTCGGAGGAAAAAATAGATATTAGAGTTGCAACAACACCAACTGGAAATGCTGAAAAAATTGTACTTAGAATTTTAGATATTCAAAGAATTTCATACACACCAGAAGGTATTGGTCTTCTTAATGATAATTATGAAAAAGTTATGAGTTTAATTAGTCAGCCATCAGGTCTTATTCTTATTTGTGGTCCAACATCTTCTGGAAAAACTTCAACCTTATATACACTTCTTAGAAAAATTCAAAATGAAGAATTAAATATAATGACAATAGAAGATCCAATTGAATATAAAATTGATGGAATAAATCAAATTGAAGTCAACCCAAACACAGGTCTTTCCTTTGAAAAAGGATTAAAGGCAATTTTAAGAATGGACCCTGATAAAATTATGATTGGTGAAATAAGAAATGAAGACACTGCACATATAGCAATTTCATCTTCTATTACTGGGCACTTAGTTTTATCAACTCTTCATACAGAATCGTCACCGGCATCAATTGGAAGACTAATTGATATGGGAATCGAGCCTTATTTAATTTCAGCTGGCTTAATTGGAGTAATTTCCCAAAGACTTATAAGAAAACTATGTCCTCATTGCAGAGAAAAAATAAAAAACACAAATCCTTTAATTGACAGTGAATATATTTACAAGGCAAAGGGTTGTAGTAAATGCAATGGAGGATACAAGGGAAGAATTGCTGTTTTTGAAATTATGATTATAGATAGTGAAATTCGCGACATGATTAGCAGAAAAGAAAATGTAAAAAACATAAAAAACCTTGCAATAGAAAAGGGCATGAATACACTTTCTAGTGAAATTTTAAAATTAATTGAAAAGGGCGAAACTAGTTTCGACGAATACTACAAAAACATTCATACCGTTGGTGAATTATGATTTACAAATATAAGGCCTTTAAAGGCAGTGAAAAAATAAAGGGAAATATTGACGCCACAAGTATAAAAGATGCCAAGGAAAATTTAAAAAGAGATGGACTAAGACCAATAAAAATCGAAGAAAATATTGAGTCTACTAATTCCTTAGATTTTAATAGAAAATTTAAAAATGAAGATTTATACATTCTATTTAGAGAACTTTCTCTCTTAATAAGTTCGGGGATAAGTTTAGAAACTGCCTTTGAAATTTTAAACTCAGAATTTTCTAAAGATAAGGGTAAAATTCTAAATAGTCTAAGGGATAATTTGAGAAGTGGGACTTCTCTTACAGAATCCGTAGAGGCTACAAAAGCCTTCCCCAATTTAGTAGTTAATATGATTTATGTTGGGGAAAACACATCTAGCCTTGGAAAAATTTTTAACTCCTTGTCAAATTATTACATAAAAAAGAGAGAAACAAATTCAAAAATAATTGAAGCCTTGGCTTATCCAATAATTCTACTTATTACTTCTGTTTTTGTAATTAATTTTTTGATTATAAACGTAATTCCTAGTTTTGGCGAAATTTTTTCTGCTAATGACAATTTATTGCCACTACCAACTAGAATATTATTAAATTTCTCAAACTTTATGTATAAAAATTATATTTTTGTGATTATAATTCTATTAATTATCATGACAATTATATTAATTTATCACAGAAAAAATCCAAGAACATTTCACAAGTTATTTTTAAAATCAAAATATTATAAAATGACAAAAAGTTTAAAATTTACTTTTAATATGGATTTATTACTAGGAGCGGGAATAACAGTTGATAGAAGTTTAGAAATAATTTCATCAATGGAAGATAATGTGGTTTTAAAGGAGAAATTTCGAGAAATTTTATTTGACATAAAATCTGGAGAATCTTTTTATAATAGTACAAATAAAATAAAAATATTTCCAAAAATTTTAGTTTCTATGATAAGAGTTGGAGAAGAATCCTCAAATTTAAAAGAAGTTTTTGAAATTATGTCGGAATTCTATGGAGAAGAATTAAATTCTTATAATAAGAAATTTTTTGGAATTCTTGGTCCAATTTTAATAATTTTTATGGCATTGATAATTGGATTTATAGTGCTATCAATTGCACTTCCAATTTTTGATATGGTAAATCAATTTTAGGAGGCTTTTATGAAATTAAAAAAAAGACAAAGAGGTTTTACGCTTATTGAACTTGTAATAGTAATAGCAATTATAGCAATTTTAATTTCAATTGCAGCTATGAAGTACAGCACAGCAAATCTTGCAGCCGAGGCAGCTGCCCACAATTCTAATGTAAAAGTTTTAAAGAGTGCAGGTATTTTATACTTAATTGATCATCCTGATGTAAAAAATGATCTTTCTCTTAAAGCTTTGAAGCCATACCTTGAAGGAGGAAAAATTCCTAAGCCTGCGAAACATTTAAGTGGCGCAAAAGATTTTACAGTAACTGCAACTGATGACGGCGATGTGGAAGTTAAGCCAGGAATGATAAAAGTTTCAGGGAAATCTTTAGTTGAAGAAAATGGAAAGTAATTTTTACAAACTTTTTATAGGCTTTTTAATTTTTATGCTGGGAGGTTCCTTGGCATCCTTTTATGATGTTTTTATCATGAGAAGAGAAAAAAATGAAAATTTTATATGGGAGAGAAGTCACTGCGACTCCTGCCATAGGAATTTAAAGTTTTATGAATTAATACCAGTCTTTTCTTATATTTTTCTTGGCGGAAAGTGTAAAACTTGTGGAGAAAAAATTGGGAAAGATAAATTTTTAGCTGAAATTTTAATTTCAAGCCTCTCAGTTTTTGCTTTTTTAAAATATGATTTGTCTATCCAAAGTTTTTTACTTATTGGAATAATTACAGTGGCAACTTTTATTGGAATAATAGATTACAAAATTGGATTTATTTATAATCTAGACCTCTTAATAATTTTAATTTTTACTTTACTTTTAAAATTATTTTTAGGAGAAAATATTTTTAACTCCTTAAAATTCTCCCTTGGCATGGGAATGATTTTTTATGCCTTATATAAATTTACAGGAATGATGGGATTTGGCGATGTACTTTATTCCTTTATTATGGGAATTTTTGCAAATAATATTTTAGATGCTTTTATAATATTTAAAGATGCCTTTGTTATAGGAGCAGTTTTTTCTATAATTTTAATTTTATTAAAGAAAAAGAATTTTAAAGATTCAATTGCCTTTGGACCCTTTATTAGCATAGCAATTATTATTTTCATATTGTACAGGTGAAACATGTTTCAAAAAAATATTACAAAAATTATAATTAATGACGGTTTAATAAAAATAAATACAAATAAGAAAGAAGAGTTAAATATTTCCTTACCTTATAAAATTTTTAGGGATGGAGAAATTTTAGATTATCATCATTTTTTCTATAAGTTTAGTAAAATTTTAGAAAAAATAGATTTTGAGAAGAATGATAATTTAATTTTAATATTTGGCTCTTCTTCTTTTATTCACATAAATTATAAAATTCCTGAAATCGATGATAGTGAGATAAAAGATTTTCTCGCCTTAGAACTTGAAGATTATGGGGATTTTGATTTATCAGACTATGAAATTTTTTACGACTATGAAAAAGAAAATAAAATTTTAAATTTATCCATTGATTTAGTTCCTAGGAAATTAATTTTAAAATTAAGGGAAGTTTTGGATAAATTAGAAATAAAAAACTTTGAAATAATTCCAGAAGCACAGTCCATAAAAAAAGATGGAAAATTCCTTGAGATTAATCCAAGATATATAAAATTTATGTCTGTAAAAAATAATCTTGTAAATTTCTATAAAAAGATTTACGACGAGAATATAGAAAAATTAATTGATGACAACAATTTGGAAGAAGAAAATGCAAGTAACATAATAAACCTTCGATATGACCCAGAAGAAACAAAAATTGACGAGGATTTTTTTGTTTAGATACATTAATTATTTTATAAATCACATAAAAGAAATGGAAAATTTTTCTAAAGGTGAAGAAGTATATTTATTTGGAAATATTTGCGATTCAAAGGAAATTAAAGATGCACTATTATCCTATAGCAATTTAAAATATAAAATATTAGAAGTAGGTATCCATAATAAAGCTTCTATAAAAAGAGAGAAAAAAGAAAAAAATATAAGGAAAAAGAAAAACCCAATTAATTTGATTCTTGCCCTTGCCATGGCAGCTATAATATTTTTTAATGTACTATATTATTTTAATCTAAAAAAAGAAAATGAAATAAGTTTAAAAGATATTAAAGATGTAAAAAATGAAGAAGTAGAAGAAATTGATACATCAAGTGATAAATTTCAAGAGAGAAATAAAATTTTTATTGATAAAATTTCTGAAATTCAAAAATTAGAAGATAAGGATTTAATTATTACAAATTATTATTTTGACAATGGAAAGATGATAGTTAATGGAATTGTTAAAGACGAAGACTATTTTAACAAGGTCTTTTCTGACATAAATATTTTAAGTAAAAATTTCTATAAGGAAAATGGATTTTATAAATTTGAAATACAGATAAAATAATTGTAAAATTCTATGGGGTGTTAAATTTGGAAATAGGAAAATTAAAAACTGAATTGTTAGAAAAATATATTTTTAACAAATTAAGTTCAAATAGAGAAGAAGTAATAGTAAAAAGTGGAACTGGACTAGATTGTGCTGTTATGGATTTTGCTGGAGATTTAATTGTAGCTTCAACAGATCCAATAACAGGGGCATCAAAAAATATTGGTTCCCTTGCAATAAATGTTTCTGTAAACGACGTAAGCTGCCAATGCGCTGATCCAGTTGGTCTTTTAATGACAGTTTTAATTCCACCAAGTGCTAGTCTTGAGGACTTAAAAGAAATTATTGAAGATGCTAATAATACAGCAAAAAAATTAAATGTAGATATAATTGGAGGTCACACAGAAATAACTGATGCAGTAAATAAAATTTTAATTTCAACAACTGTTTTAGGAAGGGTTAATAAAAAAAATATGCCAGATATAAAAAGTATTAAAGCTGGAGATGTTATAGCTGTATCTAAATATGTAGGTATAGAAGGCACAAGTATTATTTCTAATGAAAAAGATGAAGTTAAAGAAATTTTATCTCAAAAAGAATTAGAATTTGCAAAATCTCTTTCACAAGATATTTCTGTTCTAAAAGAATCAAGACTTGCTTCAAAATATGGAGTAAAGCATATGCATGATATAACTGAAGGAGGTCTTTATGGCGCACTTTGGGAAACAGGAGTTGCTCTTGGTCATGGTCTAAGAATTTATTATGATGATATACCTCTTCTTGATGAGACAAATAAAATTGCAGAATTTTATGGAATTGATCCAATGAGACTTATTTCAAGTGGAAGTATGCTCATGATTTTTGATAAAGATAAGTATAAAGATTTTAAAAATGAAGCAGAAAAAAATGGAATAAAAATAAGTGAGATTGGAGAAGTTACTGAAGAAAAATCCACTCAAGTAATAGCTAATGACCAAATATTAATTCTTTCTGAACCAGGTTCTGATGAGCTTTACAAGGTAATCGATTAAATATTACAATTTGGTTACAATGTTGACAAATTAGTTAATCATATATAAACTTTAACTAGGTGAATTAAATGAAAAAAATTATTAAAATATCAATTTTGTTTATATCAATGTTAATTACTCCAGTTTTTGCTGCAAATACTTTTAATGTAAGTATAGGAAATAAAGACTACAAAGTAAAAGAAGCAGGAGTACTAATTAATGAAGATTCATTAAAAACAGATTTTTCTCCTTATGTAAAAGAGGGAAGAACTTTTGTACCAATAAGAGAAATTACAGAAAAACTTGGTGCCGATGTAAAGTGGAATGGAAAGGATAAAAGCATAAAGATTACCTTAAATGGTGATGTTATAAATATGCAAATTGACAATTCAAAGGTTACAGTTAATGACAAAAAAATTGAATTAGACCGTGCGCAAGCACCACAACTTGCCTTATATAGTAAGCCAAGAAAAGAAACTAAAACAATGGTACCTCTTAGATTTATATCTGAGACTTTTGGTTACAATGTTGATTGGAACAATGATAAAGTAAGAGCAGAAATCAGCACTGAAAAAACAGATTCCATAGTTGAAGATAAAATAAATAAGGACAAAAACAATAAGAAAAAAACTAAAAATTCAAAAAACTCAAAAGTTAATTCAAAATCAATTTTTAATGACAATTTTTTCCAATCAAACGTTGAAAAAAAAGAAACTAAAAATATAAAAAATCAAATCAATAAAGGTAATGAAGACAAAATTTTTGAAGAGGCAGATCTTGACCTTAAAGAAAAGAAGAATAGAGTTATAAAAGATAAGATTGAAATTAATGGCAAGCTAAATATTGTAATAGATCCTGGTCACGGTGGCAAGGATTCTGGTGCAATTGCTGTCGATGGTTATACTTATGAAAAAGATTTAAGTTTATTGGTTGCAGAAAATTTAATGGAAAAATTAAATGAAAATTCTGAAATCAATGCAAGAATTACAAGGACAAGAGATGAATACATCAAATTATTAGATAGAGCCTCTGTGTCAAATGATAACAATGCAGATTTATTCTTGTCAATTCACTTCAATAGTTCTGATAACTCTAGTGCAAAAGGTATAGAAGTTCTTTATGCATCTGAAAAAAATATTGCAATTAAAGATACTGTTCAAAAACATTTTGCTAATTGTTTACAAAAGGCACTCATCAGGGAAACTGGAGCAGTGGATCGTGGAATTAAAAATACACCAGCTATAATTGTGTTAAATAAAACAAAAAATGTTTCCGCCCTTGTTGAGTTAGGATTTTTGTCAAACGAAAGTGATTTAGAAAATATTAAGGATCCTGACTACATTGATAAATTAGCTAAAGGCATCTATAATGGTATAGAAGACTACATGAATAGCTATGTTATTAAATGAGAAAGGGAATTATGAGAGAAGATAGACAAAACGACGAAATAAGAGAAATTAAAATAAGACCAAATTATCTGGAACACCCAGATGGTTCGGTCTTAATTGAATGTGGAGATACAAAAGTTATTTGTACAGCCATGATTGAAAATAAAGTTCCAACATTTTTAAGAGGTAAGAACAAAGGCTGGCTATCAAGTGAGTATTCTATGCTTCCTGGATCAACACCAACTAGGAAAGTAAGAGACATATCTAAGGGTAAGCTTGATGGAAGAAGCAGCGAGATTTCAAGATTAATTGGAAGATCACTCAGGTCTTCAATAGATTTAGATAAAATTGGCGAAAGAACAATTTGGATTGACTGCGATGTAATATCTGCTGATGGCGGAACTAGAACAGCATCTATTACAGGGTCTTACATTGCCTTAAAAATTGCAGTAAAAAAAGCACTAGAAAGTGGAAAATTTGAAGAAGATCCAATGAAATCTAAGGTAGCTGCAATAAGCGTTGGAAAAGTAAATGGAATAAATTTAGTTGATTTAGATTTTAAAGAAGATTCCAATGCCGATGTTGATTTAAATGTTGTCATGAATGACAAATTTGAACTAATTGAAATTCAAGGAACAGGTGAAGGAGACACTTTTACCATTGATGAATTAAATGAATTTTTAAAGGGTGCAAAAAGAGGCATAGAAGATATATTTAGATATTTTGAAATATTGGAGCAATATATATGAGGAAGATTGTTTTATCGACAGACAACAAAAATAAGTTAAGAGAAATAAGAGAAATTTTAGAAGATATTGATGTAAAAATTTATGGAAAGTCTGATATAGATGGCATGGATTTTGAAGTTATTGAAGATGGAGACACCTTATATGACAATGCTCTAAAGAAAGCCTCTGCCATGGCAGAAAGAGTTGACTGTGCAGTTCTAGCAGATGATACAGGTTTATTTGTTAATGCCCTTGCTGGCGAACCAGGAGTTCACTCTGCAAGATATGCATCAGAACATGACGATAAAAAAAATAGAGAAAAACTATTAAATAATCTTAAAGATAAAGATGACAGAAGTGCATATTTTAAGACAGAAATAATTTTAATTGACGAAGAAAAAAATATTATTCCTATAGAGGGAGTTTGTCCTGGAAAAATTTCTCTTGAAGAAAAGGGAGAAAATGGATTTGGCTATGACAGCATCTTTATACCAGAAGGTTTTGATAAAACTTTTGCTGAGATGAGTCACGAAGAAAAAAATGAAATTAGTCATAGATCAAGAGCTTTAAAAAATCTTCGAGATAAACTTTCTAAATTGTAAAAATTTATTGACAAAATATATATGTTTTGTTAATATGTATTTATTGTTCGTGGTGGGTATGGCCTAGCTGGTTAAGGCGTCAGATTGTGGTCCTGAAGATCGTGGGTTCGATTCCCACTATCCACCCCACAATATTAGAAGTGCCTGGCACTTCTTTTTTTTGCTAGAGTGGCGGAATTGGCAGACGCACCAGACTCAAAATCTGGCGGTCGCAAGATCGTGTGGGTTCAAGTCCCACCTTTAGCACCAAGAATGTGTATCACTTTTAATCAACTTTTGTTTGCGATTAAGTGATACACTTTTTTTTTAATTTTGAAACTACTATAGAAAAATTGTTATATTTTCATTTTACATTAATTTGTTTTTGTCAAATATTATAAAACTTTACAATATCTTAAAGTTTTTTTCGGTTATTGATAAAAAATTATGGGTAAAAAAGCTATAAGTGGAGGAGGTCAATTTGAAAAATTTTAAAAAATATTTTTATATTCTTCCTTTTTTTATGCTGGCAACAAATTTTGTTTACGCAGCTAAGGAGAATAGTTTAGCAGAAAGTATTTTTTCCAATGATTACATTTTCACAATCTTACTTATTGTTGCAATAGTTGGAGCTGTGCTTGAAATTTTGACTCCAGGTTTTGGCCTTGGTGGTATTGTTTCTATTGCTGCCTTTGCAATTTTCTTTTGGGGCAATATTTACATGGGAAATACTAATTGGTTCGAGATTTTATTATTTGTCTTGGGACTTTTACTTCTTGCCTTTGAAATAATGATACCAGGTTTTGGAGTTGCAGGAATTAGTGGAATACTTGCAATTTCTGCTGCCATAGTTTTATCAATGAAAGATATTTACTTTGCTATTTTTTCTCTTGCCATTGCCCTTGTAATTGCTATAGCTTTGGGGGTTGCTCTTTTTAAGAGGGGAATTGATTCAGAAGTAATAAATCGACTTAGACTTTTTACTGAAAGCTCAACTGAAAAAGGTTATGTGGGAGTGAAAAGTGAAGAAGTAAAACTTGGAGATGTACTTATAACAAAGACAGCATTAAGACCAACTGGTTATGCAAATTTTCATGAAGAAAAAATAGAAGTTATTTCAGATGTTGGTTTTATTGGAAAAAATGAAGAAGTTAGAGTAGTTAGAATTAGCGGCGCAAGAGTTTTCGTCGAAAAAAATAATTAGGAGGATTTATGAATTTTTATCCCTTTGGAAGTATTATAGTTATAGTCTTAATTTTTATATTTATATCCATATTTTTGTCCTTTGTTCCTATTGGACTATGGGTGACAGCATTTTTCTCTGGTGTAAAAATTAGAATTTCAGAACTTATTGGTATGAAACTAAGAAGAGTAAAGCCTTCAAGAATTGTTAGACCTGCAATTAAGGCAACTAAGGCTGGTTTAAATCTTGAAATTGCTAGCCTTGAAGCTCATTATCTTGCAGGTGGTAATGTAAATACTCTTGTAGATGCTCTTATTGCTGCTCAAAGAGCAAATATTCCTCTACAATTTGAAAGAGCTGCTGCAATTGATCTTGCTGGTAGAGATGTTCTTGAAGCTGTACAAGTCTCAGTTAACCCAAAGGTTATTGAAACTCCAAATATCTCTGCAGTTGCTCAAGATGGTATTGAAGTCATTGTAAAGGCGAAGGTAACTGTAAGAGCGAATATTGAAAGACTTGTAGGTGGTGCAGGTGAACAAACTATTATAGCAAGAGTTGGAGAAGGTATTGTAACAACTGTTGGTTCATCTCTAAGCTATAAGGCTGTTTTGGAAAATCCAGATTCTATTTCTAGAGTAGTTCTTGATAAGGGTCTTGACTCTGGTACTGCTTATGAAATTTTATCAATTGATATAGCCGATGTTGATGTTGCAAGAAATATTGGTGCAAGACTTCAAACGGATCAAGCTGAAGCAGACAAGAGAATTTCTGAGGCTAAGGCAAGTGAAAGACGCGCTATGGCTCTTGCTCGTGAACAAGAAATGAAGGCTGAAGTTGAAGCTATGAGGGCTAAGGTTGTTGAAGCTGAATCACAAGTTCCTATTGCCATGGCTGAAGCTTTAAAAAGTGGTAATTTAGGTGTCTTTGATTATTATAAAATGAAAAATATAAATTCTGATACTGATATGAGAAATTCTATCTCAAAAATTTCTGATAAAAATCCTAAAAAGGACAATAAATAATGAATCCTATGCTTAGTATTTTTATTGCAATAATTTCTCTAATGCCTGCAATTATTTTCGTAATCTTTTTTAAGATATTGCTTACTATTTTAAATAGGGGCAAAAAAAAATTTAAGGAAGATTTTCATGAAGATGGAAGAGATATTAAAAACTCTAAAAATCTAAATAGAGATAGAAGATCAGACGCAGATACACTGGCAAATGAGATAAAAAGAATAATCAAAGAAGAGAGAGAAAAAGAAAAGAATAAAAAGAATTCTAAAGATGAATCTAAGAGAAATCATAAAAATATTTTAATAGACAAAGACCCAAAACTTTCTCAAAGAAAAGTAAAGGAAAAACTTTTAGAAGAGAAAAAAAGTAGGGAAGACAAAACTTCTGGTGAAAACTTGTCTGAAACTTACAATCTTGAAAACACCTACAATCTTTCTGAAACATATAATTTGGAAAAAGATGGTGGAAAGATAATTGACAGTGAATTTATAAAAGAATGTGAGTCAGATCAAGTTTTTTACGATGATGAAGACCTAGATAAGAATATTTTTATAAATTTTTTAGATTTTGGCGAAGAAGATTTGCCGAAAATTATTGTTTATAAAGAAATTTTCGACGAGCCTTTAGGTCTTAGATAAATAGTGGCTTGCTTTTCATAATCTATGGAAAAGTAAGCCTTTTTGTGGTATTATAATAGTCTAGTTTAAGGGGGTATATATTTGGCAAAAGTGGAAAGTTCCATTGATATTAATGACATTAATTTATTGTCAATTGTCTTTGGCAAATTAGACGAAAACATTGGTCTCATTGAAAAGGAATTAGATGTATCTATTAAATCAAAAAATGATAAAGTTTTAATATATGGCGAAGAAGAAAAAGTTGAGGACGCCACACTTTTACTAAAGAATTTAATTGAAACTGCTAAAAAACAAAAAAGTTTAAGTCTTTCAGATGTTAGATATTCTATTTCTCTAATAAAAAATAATGAGAAGAGACCAGTGTCTGAACTTTTAAAGGACACTGTGGTTTATACTTCTATGGGTAAGCCCATAAGGGCAAAGACTTTAGGTCAAAAGAGATATATTGATAGCATTAATAACAACGATATTGTATTTGGAATTGGACCTGCGGGTACTGGTAAAACTTATCTTGCAATGGCAGCAGCGGTTCGTGCTTTTAAGTCGAAGGAAGTTAATAGAATAATTTTAACAAGGCCTGCTGTAGAAGCTGGAGAAAACTTAGGATTTTTGCCAGGGGATTTGCAAAATAAAGTTGACCCATATTTGAGACCACTTTATGATGCTCTCTTTGAAATACTTGGACATGATACCTACAACAATTTATTTGAAAAAGGACTTATTGAAGTAGCACCTCTTGCTTATATGAGAGGTAGAACTCTTGACTCTGCCTTTGTAATACTTGATGAAGCTCAAAACACAACTAATGAACAAATGAAGATGTTTTTGACTCGTCTTGGCTACGGTTCTAAGGCAATAATAACAGGTGATGTCACTCAAATAGACCTTCCTCGTGGCAAACAATCAGGACTTAAAACTGTACTTAGAATTCTTGCTGGAGTTAAGGGAATAGGAATAACTTATTTAAATAAAAATGATATTGTAAGACATCCTCTAGTTCAAAGAATTATTGATGCCTACGAAAAATACGAAAAAACTAGAGAAAAGGCAGATAAAGTAATAGAAGATAAAAAGTCAAAAAGTTGGGAAAAATAATGGAAATTTATTACGACGATAGACAAAATGATATAGAAATTACTGAAGAAATAAAAAATTTAATTGAAAAATCTATTGCTGCTGTTTTAAAAGTGGAAAATTTAGATCAAAATGTTGAAGTTTCAGTTTCTTTTGTTGGCGATGATGAGATTAGAGATTTAAATAGAGACTACAGAGGCGTGGATAAAAGCACAGACGTCTTATCTTTTCCCATGGACGATGAATTTATTATAGACAATAGAATTCTCGGAGATGTTATAATAAATACTAGAAGAGTAATGGAGCAAGCTGAAGAACTTGGTCACTCCAATGAGAGAGAACTATCTTATTTGACAGTTCATAGCATTCTTCATCTTTTAGGGTATGATCACATGGAAGATGAGGATAAAAAAGAAATGAGAGAGAGAGAAAAACTCGCAATGAAGGAGCTTTCTATTTACAGGTGATTTTATGAAAAAAGGACGATTTATATCTTCATTTAATTATGCAGTCCAAGGAATTATTTCTGTTCTAAAGACAGAGAGAAACATGAAGTTTCACTACCTTGCTGCTCTTGGAATAATTATTCTATCTCTTTTTTTTGATATATCATCTACAGAATTTTTGTTGATGTTATTTTCTATAACTCTAGTGGTTTTTGCAGAGATGATAAATACTGCAATTGAAAGGACAATTGATTTAGTTGTTCAAGAGTATAATCCTATTGCGAAATATGTAAAGGATGTATCAGCTGGAGCAGTTTTAATTACTGCAATAAATGCTCTTGTCGTTTTTTACTTAGTTTTTTATGACAAATTCGCTTCCTTTGGAGATTTACTTTTATTTAAGATTAAGAACATGCCAAATCATTTGGCCTTTGTGTCACTACTAATAATAATTATAGCTACAGTTGGGGCAAAACTTTTAATGGCAAAAAAAAGTGGAGGTACATATTTTCAAGGGGGAGGACTTAGTGGTCACTCTGCAGTATCTTTTTGTGCAGCCACTATTATTACTATGATTGCAGAAAATTCTCTTGTGACACTTTGTTCCTTTGGACTTGCCTTTTTAGTTGCTGAAAGTCGTGTAGAAGGAAAAATCCACAAGGTTTCTGAAGTAGTGGTGGGTGCAATACTTGGAGTATGCGTTGCAATATTTGTATTTAAGGTAGTTGGTTAAAATGGAATATAATAAATTAATTGAACTTGCTATAAAGGCAAGAGATAATATGACATACACGCCTTACTCACATTTTAATGTGGGTTGTGCAGTAGAGATGGAAGATGGCTCAGTTTATTCTGGTGGCAATATTGAAATAGCATCTTATTCTCCCACAAACTGTGCAGAGAGAACTGCAATTTTTAAAGCAGTATCAGAAGGAAAAAGAGAAATAAAAAAAATTGCCATAGTTGGGGACAGTGATTACACTTTTCCTTGTGGAGTATGCAGGCAAGTTATTCGTGAATTTTCAAAAAATCCTGAAATAATAATTGCAAATTCTACTGAATATTACAAAATTTATGGGATGGAGGAAATTTTACCCCATTCCTTTGGTCCAGAGGACCTAATGGGAGATGAAAATGATAGATAATAATTTTAAATCTGGATATGTATCTGTAGTTGGAAGACCTAATGTTGGTAAATCTACATTATTAAATGCAATAATTGGTGAAAAAATTTCTGCAATATCTTCAAAACCACAGACTACAAGACAAAATATTACATTTATTCATACTGATGATGATTCACAAATCATATTTTTGGATACTCCTGGTATTCAGAGACCAAAAAATAAACTTGGCGAATTTATGTTAACTGAATCAAAGGAAAGTATTGATGAAGCCGATGTAATAACTTATATAGTTGATACTTCAAAAAGAATTGGAAAAGCTGAAAGGTCAATTATAGATATTTTAAAGGAATATGAAGGCAAATTGCCAATAATATTACTTATAAATAAAGTTGACACAATAAAAAAAGATGAACTTCTTGAAATAATTTCTATGTATGCCAAGGAAGAAATTTTTAATGAAATCATTCCAATTTCTGCTATGAAAAATGATGGAGTTGATATTTATATTGAAACTCTAAAGAAGTACTTAAAACCTGGTCCAATGTATTATCCAGAAGACATGATTACAGATAAAAATGAAAGATTTATTGTAGCAGAAATTATAAGAGAAAAGGGCCTTAGATATTTAAACGAAGAAGTTCCTCATGGACTTGCCATTTCAATTGAAAAATTCAAAAAAAGAGAAGACAAAAATATATATGACATAGAAGCAAATATTTATGTTGAAAGGGATTCTCACAAGGGAATTTTAATTGGGAAATCTGGCTCAATGCTTAAAAGAATTGGGACTGAAGCTAGAGAAGATGCCGAAAAACTTTTAGATGCCAAGGTGAATTTACAAATTTGGGTCAAAGTTGAAAAAAATTGGAGAGAAAGAGACAATTTGGTAAAGAGATTTGGCTACGACAAATAATTATACTTTGGGGATTGTCTTAAATGAAATGGGATTTGGTGAAAGCTCGAAAATTATTAGAGTATTTACTAGAAATTATGGCAAAGTATCCATTATGGTAAAGGGTGCAATGACACCAAGATCGAAGAATTTAAGTGTTTCTCAAGTCTTTGGTGTAAATGAATATTTTCTAAAAAAAGGACAAAACTTTTTTTATATAGGCGATGCTAAAATTGTTGAATCTAATTTTAAAATTAGAGAAAGTTATGATAATTTAATTTATGCATCCTTTCTCCTTGAGATTTTAGAAAAATCATCAATTGGAGGAGAAGCAAATAAAAAAGTCTTTGATCTTATGAGAAAAACATTAAGTTATTTCAATTATACCAAGGATCCAATTTCCCTTGCACTTGCCTTTGAACTAAAATATCTTTCCTTCATTGGTTACAGACCAAAACTTGAAGCCAAAGAAAAAGCCTACTTTTCCATAAGAGAAGGAATTATTGATTTTCAAGATCCCTATTCTTTTTCCTTAACAAGAAGAGATTTGATTTACTTAAAAAAAGTTCTATATGGTAAGCTTGAAGAAATAGAAAATATTGAAGAAATAAAAATAATTGATGAAAATAGAAAAAAATATTTGCATAATATTATTATAAAGTATATAAAATACAATTTAGATATAAGCAGTTTTAAGTCAGACAAGCTGTTTAATTAAGGAGGAAAAAATGTATTTCCAAGATTTAATTATGACATTGGAAAATTATTGGAAGGAAAAGGGTGCAATTATAATGCAACCTTATGACACTGAAAAAGGCGCAGGAACTATGAATCCAAATACTTTCTTGAGATCTCTTGGTCCTGAAGAATGGAAGGTAGTTTATGTTGAACCTTCAAGAAGACCTGCTGATGGTAGATATGGTGAAAATCCTAATAGACTATATCAACATCACCAATTGCAAGTTATTTTGAAACCATCTCCAGAAGATGTACAACAACTTTACCTAGATTCACTTTTTGCAATTGGTATTGATCCAAAAAAACACGACATTAGGTTTGTTGAAGACAATTGGGAATCTCCTACACTTGGTGCTTGGGGTCTTGGTTGGGAAGTTTGGCTTGACGGAATGGAAGTAACACAATTCACTTATTTTCAACAAGTTGGTGGAGTTAACTTAGATCTTGAAAGTGCAGAGCTTACTTATGGACTTGAAAGAATTGCAATGTATCTTCAAAATGTTGAGTCTGTATATGATATTCAATATAACGAAAATATAACTTATGGCGAAGTATTTAAGAAAAATGAATACGAACATTCAAAATATGCTTTTGAACTTGCTGATGTAGATATGCTTAGAAAGCTATTTGATATGTATGAAGCTGAAGCAAATAAAGTTATTGAAGATGACATAGTAATTGATGCTTATGATTATACTTTAAAATGTTCTCATGCCTTTAACTTATTAGATGCAAGGGGGGCTCTTTCTGTGTCTGAAAGAACAAGTTATATTCAAAGGGTTAGAAATCTTGCAAGGTTAGTGGCAAAGACACACCTAAAACACAGAGAAGAAATGAACTATCCCCTAATTAATAGAGGTGAAATAAATGAATAATTATTTACTTGAAGTTGGAGTTGAAGAGTTGCCTTCAAGATTTGTCAACATGGCAATTGAGCAACTTAATGAAAAATCAAAAAAATTATTAATAGAAAATGAAATTGGATTTGAAGATGTAAAAGTTTATGCAACTCCAAGAAGACTTAGCCTTATAATAGAAGGTCTTGATGAAAAACAAAAAGACATACAAAAAGAAGTTAAAGGACCTTCAGTAAAGATTGCCTATGATGATGACAAAAAACCTACAAAACCTCTCTTAGGTTTTATGAAATCACAAAACATCACTGAAGATGATTTAATTATAAAAGAATTAAAGGGTACAGATTATATTTTTGCCAATATCTCATCAATAGGAAGAAAAACATCTGAAATTTTAGCTGAGATTATGCTTTCACTAATTAGAGATATTAATTTTCCAAAAAATATGCGTTGGGGCGGAAAAAATATTAGATTCGCAAGGCCAATAAGATGGATTGTTTCACTTCTTAATAATGAAGTTGTTCCTTTTGATTTTGAAGGAATTCCTGTTGGAAATAAAACCAAGGGTCACAGATTTTTAGGATCTTCAGATATTACTATTGACGAAGTTAATAATTATGAAAAATTACTTGAAGAAAACTATGTAATTTTGGATCAAAATAAAAGACGTGAAATCATAAAATATGAATCAACAAAGATTGCAAAATCTCTAGGTGGAGAAATTCATGAAAACGAAGACTTATTAGAAGAATTAACTTTTATAGTTGAATATCCTACTCCAATTAAGGGAAGCATTAAGGAAAAATACTTAAGTCTTCCAAAGGAAGTAGTAACTACTACAATGATTGATCACTTGAGATTTACACCAATTTATTCTCAAGATGGGGAGCTTCTTCCTTATTTTATAACTGTTAGAAATGGAACTAAGGATTATGAAGACATTGTAATAGCTGGAAATGAAAAAGTTCTAGGAGCAAGACTTGAGGATGCTAAATTTTTCTATGAAGATGATATTTCAAAACCTCTTGAAGATTATGTTGAAAACCTAAAGGGAGTTTTATTTAACGACAAATTAGGTTCTATGCTTGAAAAGGAAAAGAGAGATGGAGTTGTTGCAAAGAAAATTGCCAAGTCGCTTTCTTTTGCAGATGAAGCAATTGAAGCTCTTGATAGAGTTTCACACCTTTCAAAAGCTGATTTAACAACAAAAATGGTAATTGAATTTACAGAACTTCAAGGTGTAATGGGAGAAATTTATGCTCTAAACTCTGGCGAAAAGGAAATAGTTGCTACTGCTATTAGAGAACAATATCTTCCAAAATTTGCAGGTGACGAACTTCCAAAATCAAGTGTAGGTTCAATTTTTTCTCTTGCAGATAAAATTGACACAATAGTTGGTCTTTTTGCTATTGGAGAAATTCCAACAGGTTCTGCAGATCCTTTTGCACTAAGGAGATCTGCTATTGGTATTATTAACATTATAAGAAATACTGGTTGGAAATTTAATTTAAATGAAGCCATTGAAACAAGTTTATATGAATACATCAATGATTTAGGACTTACTTTTAATCATGAAGAAGTTATAAATAATATTAGAGAATTTTTCTTTGGAAGAATTAAGACAATGCTTCAAGAAGAAGGCATTCGATACGATATTATTGATGCTGTATTAATTCCTGAAAGTGAAATTTACAATATATTTGAAAAGGCAAAAGAATTAAATAATTGGTTTAATGATGATAGGACAAACTTTGTTGATGCCTACAATAGAATTAACAACTTGACTAAAAATGTTGATTTTACAGAAATAGATGAAGAACTTTTAAAAGAAGAAGAAGAGAAGAATCTTTATAATAAATTCGTAGAGTCAGATCATAAATTTAAAGACGCCCTTTCTTCCGAAAATTACAAAGGAGCCATGGATCTATTAAATGATTTAGTTCCATCAATTGATTCTTTCTTCGATAGCGTAATGGTAATGGCAGAAGATGAAAAAATTAGACAAAATAGACTTGCACTAATAAATAGTATTGAGGAAAATATTCAAAAAATATTAAAAATCGAAAATATTGTAGAATAGGTCGGTGTTTAAATGAAATTCAGCGATAGGCAGACTGAAATTATTGAAATTGTAAGAGATGAGGGTCCCATTACAGGCGATGAAATTGCAGAAAAATTAGGTTTGTCAAGAGCGACTATTAGATCAGACCTTTCAGTTCTCACTATGATAAATATTTTAGGTGCTAGACCAAAATTTGGATATTTTTATACTGGAAAATCTATTATTTCACAACTTTCTGAGGATTTAAAAAAATTAAAGTTAAGAGATTATATGTCACTTCCTTTTTCATGCGACCAAAAAACTTCCGTATATGATGTGGTAGTAGGTCTTTTTATGGAGGATCTATCTTCTATGTTTATTACAGAAGATGGATTTCTTGCTGGAATTGTTTCAAGAAAAGATTTAATTAGATTTATGATTGGAGATGCTGATATAAAAAAGACTCCAATAAGTATAATTATGACTAGAATGCCTAATGTTTTTTACGTCGATGTGGAAGATAGTGTTTATAAAGCTGCAAATTTAATTGTGACAAAGGGAATAGATTCTCTTCCCGTTGTAGAAGTTAAAAATAATAAAGATCTCGAGGTTGTCGGCAGATTTACAAAGACAAATGTCACTAGACTTTTTGTAGATGTATGTGACGGAGAGATAATCTAGGAGGAGAAATGAATAAAGACGATAAACAACTTACTATTTTTGTTATCTCTGATTCAATTGGAGAAACTGGTGAATTAATTGCAAAAAGTTCGGCAAGACAATTTGAATCAGAAAATTATGAAATTATTAGATATCCTTATCACAATAGTATTGAGCAAATTAAGCCAGTTCTTGAAAAAGCTTCAAAAATTCACAATAGTTTAATAGTTTACACAAATGTAGTAAAGGAGACTAGAGAATTTATTGAAAGAAAAACTCATGAGCTAAATCTTCATACAGTAGATGTTATGGGTGAACCAATGCGTCAAATTCAAGATATTTTAGGTTATGAACCTCTTAGAGAACCTGGTCTAATAAGAAGACTTGATGAAAATTATTTTAAGAAAGTTGAATGTGTTGAATTCGCTGTAAAGTATGATGATGGAAAGGATCCTCGTGGTGCAAAAAAAGCGGACATTTGTCTTGTTGGAATTTCAAGAACTTCAAAGACTCCACTTTCCATGTATCTTGCAAATAAATTATATAAAGTGGCAAATATTCCACTTGTTCCTGAAGTTCCAGTACCAAAGGAAGTTTATGAAAAGGATGTGGATAGAGTAATTGGGCTTATTGCAAATCCTGAAAAAATTATTTCTGTAAGAGAACAAAGACTTAAATCCCTTGGACTTACTTCAGGTGCAAAATATGCAAATTACGATAGAATAAGGGAAGAACTAAATTATTCAAAACAAGTTATGGAAGAACTAGGTTGTTTTGTAATAGATGTTTCTGATAAGGCAATTGAAGAAACTGCTGAAATTATAATTAATCATATGGAATCTAGGATGTGATGAGATGAATCTTCGAGTTGAGAGAGAAAAACTTGAACATAAAATGCTATTTGATTTTGCGACATTTGCAGATTCAACTTTGGGAAGAAATGAAAGAGAAGAAAAATGTAATCTTAGAACTGAGTTTCAAAGGGATAGAGATAGAATTATTCACTCAAAAAGTTTTAGGAGATTAAAACACAAGACTCAGGTATTTATTTCTCCTGAAGGCGATCATTTTAGAACAAGACTCACTCACACTCTTGAAGTCAGCCAAATTGGAAGAACGATAGCAAGGGCATTAAGACTTAATGAAGATTTAGTTGAGGCAATTTCACTTGGCCATGACTTGGGGCATACTCCCTTTGGTCACTCTGGTGAAGCTGTTTTAAATGAATTAAAAAGTAGTGGATTTATTCATGGAGAGCAATCACTAAAGGTAGTAGACTTTTTAGAAAGATCTGACAAGAGGATTGGACTAAATTTAACAGAAGAAGTTCGTGATGGGATTTTAAATCACTCAGGCTCTAGCGAAGCTAAAACTCTTGAAGGTAAAATAATAAAATTTGCCGATAGAATTGCCTATATAAATCACGACATTGATGATGCCATTAGAGCTGGCATAATTTCCTCCGATTCACTTCCAAAGTCTCTTACTGATATCCTAGGGCACACGTCATCTGAAAGAATAAATACTATGATTATTGGTATAGTAAAAAATTCCTATGGCAAGCCTATTATCGAAATGGAAAAAGAGATTTATGAAGCCACAATGGAACTTAGACAGTATATGTTTAAAACAGTTTACATGGATTCTATTGTCAAAAGTGAAGAAGTAAAAATAAAGAGACTACTAACAGAGCTATATAATTATTACATGGAAGATTTAAATAGAATACCTAAAAATCATTTGGATCTTTACGAAGGAAGAGTTCACAGTGATGAAGATATTGTTTCAGATTATATTGCAGGTATGACAGATACTTATGCCATGAAACAGATAAAAAATATTTTTATACCGAAGGGATGGAGCATTTAATTGTATGTTATAAATGATAATGTTCTTGATGAAATAAGAGACAGAGCAGATATAGTTGATTTAATTGGAGAATATGTTGATTTAAAAAGGTCAGGTTCTAACTATATGGGACTCTGTCCTTTTCATTCTGAGAAGACTCCTTCCTTTTCTGTTTCTCCTTCAAAATCTATTTTCAAATGTTTTGGCTGTGGTGTAGGCGGAGATGTCATTACCTTTATTATGAAAAGGGAAAACTTAAACTTTCCTGAAGCTGTAGAATTTTTGGCTGATAAATATAATGTTAGACTATCTGAATACAAAGATGAAAATAAAGAAGCTAAAGAAAAAAGAAATAGGCTTTACGAAATAAATCGTGAAGCAGCTATGCATTTTTTAAATAATTTCAAATCCTCACAAAAGGCACAAAAGTACTTAAGGGACAGGGGTCTAAATGATAAGACAATAAGGGCCTACGGACTTGGCTATTCTAAAGATACTTGGACAGATTTATACGATCACTTAAAAGAGTTAGGCTACAAAGAAGAAGAACTTTTGGAGCTTAATTTAATTTCAAAAAGCAAAAATGGAAATTATATAGATAGATTTCGTGACAGAGTAATGTTTCCAATTATAAATAGAAATAATAAGGTAATAGGATTTGGTGCTAGAGGCTTTGGTGATGCTAAACCCAAATATTTAAATTCAAAAGAAACACCAATTTTTCATAAGGGTAGCAATCTTTTTAATATGAATATTATATCCAGAGAATCAAGCCGCGAAAGAATTATATTAGTTGAAGGCTATATGGATGTTATTTCTTTATACAATAGTGGTATAAATTATAGTGTAGCAAGCCTTGGTACATCTCTTACTGAAGAGCAAGCAGCTAGAATTAAGAAGATGGCGAAAGATATATACATTTGTTATGACAGCGACAAGGCTGGTATAAACGCAACTACAAGAGCAATTGATATATTTCTATCTAAATCTTGTAAGCCTAAAATCATTGAACTTGGAGCTGACTTAGATCCAGATGACTTTATAAAAAAATATGGGATTGAGGGCTTCGAAAATAAAATCAAAGAAGCTGTTTCCTATATCGACTTTAAAATAAAAAAACTAAGGGAAAATTTTAATTTAAAAGATTCTGAAGGTCTTAGTAATTTTACTGTTGAGTCTTCAAAAATTTTATCTGGCATTAAAAATCCTATTGAAAGGGATATTTATGTAAAAGAATTCTCGAAGAACTATAATATTTCTTATAAAGCAATTGAAAATTATATAAATTATTTAAATAGAAATAAAATTAATAGTGCTAAAAAAGAAAAGTTCAAGATAAAGAAAAATACAAATGTTGTGAAAAGTTCTAAAACTAAAGCACAAGAGGAATTATTATCTTATTCTTTACTTGATAATGATATTTATACTTATATCAAAAATAAAGTTCAAGTTTATTATTTTACCAGTTCAATGACAAGAGCTGTTTTTGAGGAGATTCCTAAGATGTTTGAAGATGAAATGGAAATACCTGAATTTTTAAATTTATTGGAAAAAAATAGACTAATAGATTTTAATTTTAAAGAAAATATTTTAGAAATAATTAAAAAAATCAAGGTAAATGACAAAGTTGTCGATGAATTAATTACAACTGTAGAGAAAAATTATCTCCAAAAGAAAAAAAATAAAATCTTGGAAAATATTGAAAAGCTTCAAGGGGAAGAAAGTAAAAATCTCTTACTCGAAACTTTAAATGAACTTAAAGAGATTAATCTAAAGTTAAGCGAGTTGAAAGAGGAGGGCAATTATGAGTGAAAATAAAAAAAATATGGATTCTGTTGAATCAATAACAGAGCAGCTTTTAAAAGATGGAAAGAAAGATGGAAAGCTTAGTTATGATGAGATAGGCGATGCCTTTGAAAAGATTCAAATAGATTCTGATGATATAGATGAACTATATAAAACTTTTGAAAAAGAAGGTATCAATTTAGTTGATAAAAAAGATTTAAAAGATGATGAAGATGAAGTAGATATTTCTAAAGAAGATTTATCAGTTCCTAAGGGTGTAACTGTTGATGATCCAGTTAGGATGTATTTAAAAGAAATTGGAAAAATTTCTCTACTTACGGCTGATGAAGAAGTGGAAATTGCAAAGAGAATGGAAGCAGGAGATGAACTTGCTAAAAAAGAACTTGCTGAAGCGAATTTAAGACTTGTAGTTTCCATTGCAAAGAGATATGTTGGAAGAGGCATGAGCTTTTTGGATTTAATTCAAGAAGGAAACCTTGGACTTATGAAAGCAGTAGATAAATTTGATTATACTAAAGGATTTAAATTTTCAACTTATGCTACTTGGTGGATTAGACAAGCTATTACTAGAGCAATTGCAGACCAAGCAAGGACTATAAGAATTCCAGTTCATATGGTTGAGACTATTAATAAACTTGTTAGAGTTCAGAGACAACTTGTTCAAGATTTAGGAAGAGATCCACTTCCAGAAGAAATTGCCGCTGAAATGAGTTTAGATGTAGAGAGAGTTCGCGAAATTCAAAAAATTGCTCAAGAGCCAGTTTCTCTTGAAACTCCAATTGGTGAAGAGGAAGATTCACATTTAGGTGATTTTATTCCTGATGATGAAATTTTATCTCCACAAGATGCAGCTACATTTACTCTTTTAAAAGAACAACTTAATAGTGTTCTTGAAACCTTAACAGATAGAGAAAAAAAGGTTCTTACACTTAGATTTGGACTTGATGATGGAAGAGCCAGAACACTTGAAGAAGTTGGAAAAGAATTTGATGTAACTCGTGAAAGAATTAGACAGATTGAAGCTAAGGCATTAAGAAAATTACGTCATCCATCAAGATCAAAGAAATTAAAGGATTATTTAGAATGATAAATTTATCGAGTAGGCTAAAAAAAATTGCAGAGCTTGTAGATTTTGGCGCAACGGTAATTGATGTGGGCACAGATCACGGATATGTGCCCAATTTTTTATGCGAAAAAAAGATCTCAAGGGACATTATTGCTACAGATATTTCAAAAAATTCTCTGGAAAAATCTATTGAACTTACAAAAAAAACGGGCAATGAAAAATTTATAAGAAATATTCTTGCCAATGGAATTGTAAAAGAAAACCGAGACAATATTATTATCGCAGGTCTTGGTGGCATTCAAATAGCAGAAATTATTTTAAATTCAATTGAAATTTCTAGGTCCGCAAAAAAATTGATTTTACAGCCAATGCAAAAGACAAATATCTTGCGAAGAGAATTGAATAATATGGGCTTTGAAATAATTGATGAAGAAATTATTTTTGAAGATGATAGGTATTTTGAAATTATTATTGCAAAATTTAATGGAAAGAGAAAATCATTAGATGAATTAGATTTCTATTTCTCAAAAAGTTTAATTAATAAAAAAGATAAGGTTTATTTAGCTTATTTAAGTGAAAGAAAAGTTGAACTTGAAAAAATTTTAAACAAGATAAATAAGGATAATAAACGTTCAATTAAGAGAAGAGATGAGCTTATAAATCTTTTAAAAAGAACAGAGGAGGCTATAGATGAAATATCAAATTAGTGAAATTAAAAATTATATGGAAGGCTGGGCAAGAAAAGACTTCCAACTTAGCTGGGATAATTCTGGTAGTCAAATTGAATTTAAGGGCGATACAGAGTCTGTAGTTCTTGCTTTAGATATATCTGATAAAGTCATCGACAAAGCAATAAAAATGAATTCTAAGCTAATTATAACTCACCATCCTATGTTTTTTTTCTGGGGAAAAAAGAATTATCCAGGGAACTTATAGGGGAGATAATATAATTAAGCTTATAAAAAATAATATTTCTGTATTTTCCTATCACACTTCCATGGACATAGCTTCTGATGGTGTAAATGACAGCCTTTTTGAAAAATTAAATTTAAATAATAAAAAAACTTTTACTTTTGAAGAAGAAAAAACCATGGGTTTAATTGGTGAACTTGAAAAAAATTATTCTCTGGTAGAACTTTTAAACTTTTTAGAAGAAAAATTAGAAGTAAAAAAAATAAAAGTTTATGGAAGAGATAAGAGAGAGATAAAAAAACTTGCAATCCTTGGAGGTTCTGGATCTGATTTTATTTCTGATGCCAAAAAAGTTGGAGTGGACGCCTATATTACAGGAGACATAAAATATCACGATGGACAAAGAGCTTACGAAGAAGGAATAATTTTAATTGATGTGGGACATTTTTATTCCGAAAAAATTATTCTTCCAAAGATAAAAAAAAGACTAAGTGAAAAGTTTAGTGATTTAATTTTTTATATTGAAGAAGAAAATAGCTTTGAACTTGAATTTTAAGGATTTTAGTGGTAAAATATTTTAGTAAGTAAATTGGTCAACTGCACAAATGTGAGGAAAGTCCGCGCTCCATAGAGCAGGGATGCTGGCTAACGGCCAGTGGGGGCGACCCCAAGGCAAGTGCAACAGAAATATACCGCCCTAGGGTAAGGTTGGAAAGGCGAGGTAAGAGCTCACCAGATCATTAGTGATAATGATGCTATGTAAACCCCATTCGGAGCAAAACCAAATAGGAATAACAGATGTTGCTCGCATCTGCCGGTAGGTAGGTTGCTAGAGATTATAGGCGACTATAATACAAGATAGATAGTTGACAAAACAGAACGCGGCTTATAGATTTGCTTACTACATAATTTAAACTCTTTTGACAAAAGTTACAAAGAAGTTAAAATTATTTTAACTTCTTTGTAACTTTTTGTTGTTTTTTTGTAATAACTTTGTTATACTTAAGTAGCAATAAAAAATGCACGAAAGTAACTATTTTTAAAAATACAAAATTAAGAGTATAGGAGTTGTTAGTATTGGAATCCTTAAAGAATAAATTGCCACTTGGTTTATTTGCACTATGCGCAATTTCAGTAGTTGGCATGAAAGATACAGGAGTATTTATTAACGAACATGTACAAAAAACATATAGTGGTAATGAAATTGAATTTGCTATTGGTGAAAAAGTAGAAATCCTTCAAAATAAGGGTAATGAATATTACATTCAAAAGGGCAAAGCTAAAGTTACTATTCCACAAGAAAAGATTTTACTTACAGAAGTAGATGTTCCTACATATAAAATTGTAAAAGCAAGTCCAATTTTAGATGATAATGGAAAAATAATCAGAAGTCTTTTTGTTGACGAATATGCAGTTGGTATTTCTATTGATGACAATAAGGCAAAAATTAAGTGTAACGATGGAACTGTAGGTAACGTTGATAGATTAGCAATTAAAAAAGTTTCTGATAAGAGAAATAATGTTACAGAAGTTCAAGTTAAAAATAATACAGTCGCAAAAAGTGACAATGGAAAAAAATTAAATCTAAACAAAAACCAACTTGTTAATGTTATTGATTTCAATAATGGACTTTTTGTAATTCAAGATAATGGAAATTTCTACAATGTTGAAGCAAAAAATCTAAATATTGTTTCAGGTTTAAAAGTTGATAAGGCTGTAGCAGTAAAAGTTGATGCTAAGTCAGATTTATCTTTTGATGAAAAAGAAATTCAAGAAGTTATAAAAAATAAAGATAAAGTAAATAAGGAAAGTAAAGAAGTGAAGAAAGCTCCTGCAGCTAATCCTTCTATAGCAGCTAAAGTTATTAATTCTGCTGAAAATAAACTAGGATCTACATATGTTTACGGGGATACTGGTAAAGATGGATATGATTGTTCAGGTCTAGTTTATTCAATTTATAATAATGAATTGGGAATCTCAATTCCAAGATCTTCAGTTTCTCAATCAACTTTTGGTAAACAAGTTTCAAAATCCGACTTACAAGAAGGAGATTTAGTATTCTTCAATACAGTGGGTAATGGAGTTAGTCATGTTGGAATTTACGTTGGAGATGGAAAATTTATCCACGCTTCTTCTGGACAAGGAAAAGTTATGACATCATCACTTGACGAAGGATATTACCAAGAAAGATATGTTAACGCGACACGTGTATTATAATTAAACTTTAAATTAAGAGCCTTAGGGCTCTTTTTTAGTGCAATAAAAAAGATAACTCCCAAATAATGAGAGTTATCTTGCAATTTTTTGATTTGTCATATCTAAAACTTTTGGGTCAATTGTTTCAAGAGCATATTTTATTTTGTCAATCATTTTATCCTTGTCTGACATATAACCAGTTACATTTATCATATTTACCATGTGACCAGAGGAATATAGGGTTTCATCTGGCAATGTCAGATTTTCTAAAAGGAAAATTTGCTCTTCTAAATTCTCCCTATTTGTAGTTTCTACAAATTCTCCCTTTTCTCTCATATAATAAAGAGGGGAGGGTTCTATTACAGATGTACTCATTACATATACACCTTTTGGCGGGTAGTAATTTAAAATTTTTGCAGTGTCAATTGCATTCTCTTTAGATTTACCTTTTCCACCAACACCTTGCATTATTATTGCATGGTAGTCCATATTAGCAGACTTCATCTTATCTAGTCCCCTATAATATCCCTCAATGTCTGTTCCTTTGTTTAAAAATTTTAGTATTTCAGGATTTCCTGTCTCTACACCAAACCACAATTCATTATAACCTGCTTCTTTTAATTTTTTCATATCTTCAACAGATTTATTTTCTAAATTATAAAAAGAGCAGTAAGCTGTAATAGTTTTTACTTCTGGAATATATTTTTTTATTAAGTCAGAAATTTCCAAAAGTCTTTCCGTCTTTAAAACAAAGGGATCACCATTTAAAAGGTAAATCCTTTCCATCGGCCTATAGGTCCTTGATGGTGAGCTTGCAAGTTCAATAATATCATCTTCTACCTCTTTTAGGGGAGATATACCAAAGGGTGTGTTGTTATACATGGTACAAAAAACACAATCATTGTGTGAACATCCATAAGTTACTTCTAAAAGAGGTGTGTAAGCTTCAAGAGGTGGTCTGTAAACTTCTCCTGTATAGTGCATAGTTTTCTCCTTTCAAATTTACATTATAAAAAGTCTAAAATATAAAAAGAAGCCCGACAAAATCGAGCTCCTTAAAAAGATTTAAACTATTATCTTAGAGATGGTCCTTGGTTGTAACCTTGTCCATCGTTTCTATCGTCTCTGTTTTTAAGTTGAAATTCTTTTCTTGTCATAACATCGTCAACACGAACATTCACTTCAACAACTTTTAGACCAGTCATTTGTCCAACTGATTGAGTAATATTTCTCTTAAGTTCTTCAAATACCTTTGGTGCGGAATGTCCGTATTCAAGGATTATTGATGCGTCAATTGCAGCTTCTTCTTCTCCAACATCTGCAGAGATGCCCTTTGTTAGGTTGTATCCACCAAATTGTTCAGAGATACCTGAGAAGAAACCACCCTTCATATCAAGAACTCCTGGAACTTCGTGACATGCAATTGCAGCAATCTTTTCAATAACTGAATCTTCAAAAGTTAATTTAGATTCATGTTTTTCTTCTTTTTCAGCTGCATTTTTGATGTCATCTCGTGTGTCTCTGAAATCTTCTTGAAGGTTTTCTTTAAATTCTTCTCTTTTTTGAGCTTTTTCTCTTTTTTCTTGTTCTTTCTTGTTTATGCCTGCTAATTCGTTATATTTTGCTTCTGATGCCATTATAAATCTCTCCTTTTAAAATTAATACTTATTTAATACTTTCTAAACATTTTCTCTAACCAAAATAAAATTCTAGGATCACCATCTTTGAATTTACCATAGGAATTTCCTATGAAAAATAGGATAATTACCAAAAGTGTTCTGAAAAAACCTATTGTCAAAAACAGTATTGCAATTATTAGTCCAAGTAGGGTGTACTTGAATTCATTCCAGTGAAGTCTAGTGTAATTTCTAAATTTTTCTCTTAATATAGAAATATCTCTGTCCTTCTTTTTTTCGACAAAAACAATCTTTTGATCATCTTGGCCTTTTCTGGAGTTCTCATAATTATTTTGATAATCCGGAAAATTTCCATAATTATTTCTCATATGAGCCTCCTAAACAACTCTTTTACCAGAATCTTCTTTGATATTGTAGAATTCCACATCTACCTTTGTTACTGAATAACCAGTAAGCTCTTCTAAGTTAGAAGATACATCTTCCTTAATTTGTTTACCTAAGGAATTTAAATTAATGCCTTCTCTTACTCCGCAAGTTACTTTTGCGCTGATTTCATGTTTACTACCATTGTTTACTCTTACATCAACATCTGACTTTCTCACTTCGCCAAATTTATCGACAGTAGTTAAAATATTATTTTCAACTGCCTTTGAAGTGATAAGCATTTCACCGTCATCTTCCTTATCTACAACATAGGAGTTGAGGGAAGGAAGGACTATGACCCTAATTAAAGTAAATAGGGCAAATAGACCGGCTATTGCTGATACTATAGTTAGGAAATAGAAAAACCATTCTTGTTTATAAAAACTTCCTAACTGTGCCGTTATTTTGCCATAATCGTATAATAAAAAATACGTGCAAAATAAGGATAAGAATAAGGCGATAGAAAAAATTGCATCAATCCATTTACGCCATCTCTTCAACCTAATTCCTCCTTTAACAAGAAAACCATCAACTAGTGAAGTTCTCTTTAATATTTTTATAACCAAATAAATTAAATTTAATCATTTTTAAAAAAATATTAGGGAAAAGTTATAAAGTTAAAAATTAATTATTCAAAAAATATGTAAATAAGCGATTTTATTGTTTACAAAAAATTTGATGAATTGCATAAAACTAATAATATCCTTCATCTCAAATTTCAGTAAATTAAAAAAAACTATTAGTATCACTACAATTGAAGGGTAAAATAATATATAATATATATAAGTTAAATTTCAATTTTACATTTATAAGGAGGAGAAATGAAAAAAAATAGTTTTTTTAATTCCTTAGTTTTTAAACTAATTTTAGGAATTATTATTGGAATTTTTGTAGGTAGAATTTCCAATGAGTCAGCCATTATTGTAATTAATACAATAAAAAGAGTTATTGGAGATTTAATTGGCTATATTGTTCCGCTTATTATTTTAGGATTTATAACTCCAGCAATTGTTTCTTTAAAGGAAAGTGCTGGCAAAATATTAAGTGTAACCTTAGTCATATGTTATTTATCTTCTGTTGGAGCGGCCACAATGTCTTTCTTAGCAGGAAGAGCTATTATTCCAAGGCTCAATATTGCATCAAATGTTGGAGCAGGAAATGTAATTCCTGAATCAATTTTTAAATTATCAATTGATCCAATAATGCCAGTTATGACAGCTCTAGTTACTTCTATTTTATTTGGTATTGCTGTAATAGTTACTAAGTCAGAACATTGGGAAAATTTACTTTTAGAACTTAATAAAATAATCTTATCAATAGTAAATAATTTTGTAATAAAAATTCTTCCGGTATATATTGCTACAACATTTGCAGTTTTATCCTATGAAGGAGCTATTATTTCAGAACTTCCAGTTTTCTTAAAAATAATTTTAATTGTAATTCTTGGACATTTTATTTGGATGACTCTAATGTATTCATTAGCAGGAGCTATATCAAAAACAAATCCAAAGGAAGTTTTTAAACATTATTTGCCAGCTTATTTAACAGCTGTAGGTACTATGTCATCTGCTGCAACTTTACCAGTTGCTCTAGAATGTGCAAGAAAATCTGATACCCTTGATCCAAAAATAAGAGATTTTGCAATTCCACTTTGTTCAAACACTCATTTATGTGGTTCAGTTTTAACAGAAGTTTTCTTTGTAATGACAGTTTCACAAATTTTAAATGGAAAGCTTCCAGAAACTTCTAACATGATTGTCTTTATAGTTTTACTTGGAATTTTTGCAATAGCTGCACCAGGAGTACCTGGAGGAACTGTAGTGGCTTCTCTTGGACTTATTACATCAGTTTTAGGATTTAACGACACAGGAACTGCTTTAATGCTTTCAATTTTTGCCCTTCAAGATAGCTTTGGAACAGCTTGTAATGTTACATCAGATGGAGCAATTGCACTAATGGTTACTGGAATATTTAAAAAAGTTCCTGCTAGGGAAAGAATAAAAAAGTAAAAGAATCTTAAATATAAATATTTGGCCAAGGATTTGTCCTTGGTTTTTTTATTTACTATTTTAAATACGATTTTATATTTTTAACATCTTATTCATATTCAAGTTTTAATTATAAAACTTAATAAATTATAAATTTTACTTATTTTTTCCTTAAAGTTTATAAAGACCTTCCAATAAATTTATTTAAAAAATTCTAATAATTTTATATAAAAATTATCTTAGAAATATATTAAAATCAAATTAAATGATAATTAATTTCAAAATAAGGAGGAAATAGAATGAGTAAAGTAAATGTTATATATTGGTCAGGAACAGGTAATACTGAAAAAATGGCTAATGCAATAGTTAAGGGTGCAGAAGGAGAAGGCGCTGAAGTTAAATTAATTCAAGTAGGACTAGCTACAGAAGATGATGTAAAAGATGTTGAAAGAATTGCCTTTGGTTGTCCTGCAATGGGTTCTGAAGAACTTGAAGAAACAGAAATGAGACCTTTTATGGATAAAGTAAACCCACTTCTTTCTGGAAAGAATGTTGTCCTATTTGGTTCTTATGAATGGGCTGATGGGGAATGGATGAAGCTTTGGCAAGAAGAAATTGAAGGAACTGGTGCAAAATTAATTGATGATGGATTTGCTGCTTATGATAATCCTGATGAAGATGCACTAGAAGAATGTGAAGCTCTTGGAAAGGAACTTGCAAGGTCTTAATTATGATTAAAAATTCTATTTTCATTGAATTTTTTGAGCAAATAAAAAATTTTAAAGATTTTGAATATCTTTATGCTCTAATTAAGTCCACAGTTGCACCAACTTTAAAAGATTTGAAATTGGCTACAATGATGAATTTAAAAAATGGAAATAGAGCCTTAAAAGATTTGTGGGAAAAAAATAAAACTTTAATTGGAGATTCTCTGGGTCTTGATTTTTTTGAATTAAAGAAAGGTGAAAATTTTGTTTTAGTTTATTTTTTTAAAAAAGATAAATTAGATAAAAAATTATCCACATCAAAAGTTTCTGAATTTTTAAATCTAATGGGTTATAAAGATTGTAGACAAGTTTATGACTACCTAAATCTTTTAAAAAATAGATTTAATGACAGCTGTCCCGATGAGATTGGCGTCTTTCTTGGATATCCTTTAAAGGATGTAATAGATTTTAAGGATAGGGACAAAAAAACTTGTAAGTGTACAGGTTATTGGAAATGCTTTAATGATGAAAAAAGCTCAAGAAAAGCTTTTGAAAAATTCGATGAAACAAAAATTATTGTAATGAGAAGCATTTTAGAAAGTTATTAAAATTTAATTAAAAAATAAAAGAACCAGCGAAATAGTCCGCTGGTTCTTTTAATGGGATTTTACTAACTTTTAAACCACCATCTAGTAGTTTATTATATTAGATAAAAATGCAATTAATTATTATTTTACAAATGTCTTAATAAATGTCAATACAATAGGTTGATAAATTATGTCTACTAAGAAAGCTCCAACAATAGGAACAATCATCATAGCTTTTCTACTCATACCATATTCTTCGTTAATTGCAGTCATATTAACTATAGCAGATGGTGTAGCACCAAGTCCGTGACCACAAAGTCCTGCACACATTACAGCAGCATCGTAATTCTTTCCAAGAACTCTAAATACAACGAAGTAAGAGTAAATTAACATGAAAATAACTTGACAAATTAGAACAACTAGAACTCCACCCATTAAGTCTTGAAGTTCCCATAGTTTTAATGTCATAAGTGCAAGTGCTAGGTATAGGTTTAACATAACATCGCCAATACCATCAACTAGGTTTCCGTTGAATTTGTAGAAATGAGTTTTTTCGTTAATATTTCTAAGTATAACTGCTATAAACATGGCACCTACATAATCTGGAAAGTCCATATCAATTAATTTACCAATTTGTTTTGAAACAAGAGTACCTAATGCCATACATATAATAATTGCTGCAACATTTTTTATAACATCAAGGTTTGTAAGTTCTACCTTTTCTTCTTTAAATAAATTGTCAAGCGCTGATGAGTCAAAATTATCATCAATAGGTTTTAAGTCATTTTTAACTATTAATCTTCTTCCAAGAGGTCCACCTATTAGTACACCAAATATTAGTCCAAAAGTTGCCGCTGCAGCACCAACAACTGGAGCTTGTTCATAACCCATTTTCGCGAAAGTAGAGCCATAACTCATTGCAGCACCATGACCACCAATCATTGATACAGATGATGCAAGCATTCCATAAGCTGATTCAAGTCCAACTGCTTTAGAAACTCCAATTCCAATTGTGTTTTGAACAAGTGATAAAAGTCCACAAAGTAACCAATAGATAATTAAAAGCTTACCACCTGATTTTAATATTTTTAAGTTTGCTCCTAAACCAACTGTTGTAAAGAATGCCAACATAAATGTTGATTGAAAGACGTTTTCGTAAGCAAAGTTAAAAGAATTTGTTTTATAACCTATAAATGTTATAAACATAAATAAAAATCCACCAACTACTGGTGCTGGGATACAATATTTTCTTAAAAATACAGATCTATTTTTAACTCCATAGCCTACTAACAATACTATTACTGCCAGGGCAAGAGTTAATATAGAATCTAAGTTAATATTAAAAATACCATTTTCTCTAATAAACTCCATAAAAGCCTCCTTATTTATTTTTAATTGCATTACTATCTATTAATATAATCATAACATTTATAGCGTTTTCACTCAACTCTATATGATTGTTTATAATAAAATGATATTATTTTTGACTAATAGTATAATTTCATTAAATTTTAAATTTTTATTTAAATTATAATTTATCCTAAAAAATCTGGCTTATTTATATTTTTTACTTATAAAAACAGTATAAAAATCTAATTATCCGCATAAACACTGGACTTATCACACTTTATCAAGGTCAAAACCACTCAATTTACTACTAATTTACTACTTATGAATGAGCTTTGATACGACGATTTATCCTTGAAAAGTGAAGATACAAAGATACTTCCAATAAAATTGAATATTTAATAGGTAGACACTTCAAAAAATGAGGTGTCTATTTTTTTACCCAATATTTGAAAGGAAGTGAACTTATGAAAACAGAAAATCAAGAATCAAAAGGTCGCTCCCCTCCCTTTAAGACCATCAAACAAACAAGATTTATCAAACAATAAAAAGAAAGGATAGGTAAAAATATGGAACTTAAATTTGTGATTCCCAACATGGAAAAAACATTTGGCAATTTAGAATTTGCTGGCGAGGATAAAGTAGAACAGCGAAGAATCAACGGACAATTAACTGTCTTATCTCGAAGCTACAACCTCTATTCTGACGTTCAAAGAGCAGATGATATTGTGGTGGTGCTTCCTGCTGAAGCTGGAGAAAAACATTTCGGCTTTGAGGAACGTGTAATGTTAGTCAATCCACGTATTACCGCAGAGGGCTATAAAATTGGTACTCGTGGATTCACAAATTACCTTTTACATGCGGACGACATGATAAAAGAATAAAGAAAGAGAGGAAAAATGATGAGATTACCTAATGGCATTGTATTAGATAAAGACGCTACATTTGGAGAATTAAAGTTTTCAGCACTCCGTCGTGAAGTACGAATCCAAAATGACGACGGTACGGTTTCAGATGAAATCAAAGAACGTACCTATGATTTAAAATCCAAAGGGCAAGGACGTATGATTCAAGTGAGTATTCCTGCCAGTGTTCCTTTGAAAGAGTTTGACTATAACGCAAAAGTGGAAATCATCAATCCAGTTGCAGATACCGTCGCTACCGCTACCTTCCGAGGGGCAGATGTTGACTGGTATATCAAGGCAGACGATATTGTATTGACGAAAGATTCCAGTACCTTTAAAAATCAGCCACAACCTAAAAAAGAGCCAGCCACGGATAAATAGTCATGCTACTTCCACTAGAGAGAAAGGAGGAAATCCCGCATGAAACAGTTTGGCATTCGTGGTAAAAGGATTCGCCCAAGTGACAAGGATTTAGTCTTTCATTTTACAGTAGCGTCCTTACTGCCAATTTTCCTGCTGGTTATCGGACTGTTTCATGTGAAGACAATCCAGCAGATTAACTGGCAGGACTTTAACCTATCACAAGTAGACAAGATTCACATTCCCTATTTAGTTATTAGTGTTAGTGTCGCAATTCTTGTCTGCTTGCTGGTGGCATTTCTATTCAAAAGATATAGATATGATACAGTAAAACAACTGTACCACCGTCAAAAGCTGGCTAAGATGGTACTTGAAAACAAGTGGTATGAATCGGAACAGGTCAAAACAGATGGCTTCTTCAAAGATTCGTCCAGTCGTACTAAGGAAAAGATAACCTACTTTCCCAAAATATTTTATCGCCTTAAAGATGGTTTAATACAGATGCGAGTGGAAATCACGCTAGGAAAATATCAAGACCAGCTCCTACACTTGGAAAAGAAATTAGAAAGCGGATTGTACTGTGAGCTGACGGATAAAGAGTTAAAAGATTCTTATGTGGAATATACCCTGCTCTATGACACCATCGCCAGTCGTATTTCTATTGATGAAGTCCAAGCCAAAGATGGCAAACTACGCTTGATGGAAAACGTATGGTGGGAATATGACAAGCTCCCTCACATGCTCATAGCTGGTGGTACAGGTGGCGGTAAAACTTACTTTATACTGACACTGATTGAAGCCTTGCTTTATACAGATTCTAAGCTCTATATTCTTGACCCAAAGAACGCCGACCTTGCCGACTTAGGCTCTGTGATGGGGAATGTCTACTACAGAAAAGAAGATATGCTCTCCTGCATTGACCGTTTCTATGATGAAATGATGGCACGAAGTGAAGCTATGAAAGAGATGGAAAACTATAAGACTGGCGAGAACTATGCCTACTTAGGACTTCCTGCAAACTTTCTTATCTTTGATGAATACGTGGCTTTCATGGAAATGCTGGGAAATAAAGAAAATACCGCAGTCTTAAACAAGCTCAAACAGATTGTCATGTTAGGTCGTCAAGCTGGCTTCTTTTTAATACTGGCTTGTCAACGTCCAGACGCAAAATATTTAGGCGACGGAATCCGTGACCAGTTTAATTTCAGAGTGGCACTTGGAAGAATGTCTGAAATGGGCTATGGCATGATGTTTGGCAGTGATGTACAAAAAGATTTCTTCTTAAAACAAATCAAAGATCGTGGCTATGTTGATGTGGGAACAAGTGTCATATCAGAATTTTACACTCCCTTAGTACCAAAAGGTCATGACTTTTTGGAGGAAATAAAAAAACTAACCAACAGCAGACAGTCCACGCAGGCGACGTGCGAAGCGAAAGTCGCAGGTGTGGACTGATCTTGCTGGCTGGTGTGGCGATAGCCACGCCAGCACCTAACCCCCCGTATCTAACAGGGGGGGTACAAATCGACAGGAAACAGTCAAAAAAATAGCAGAAAATTCTTTGGTTACAAGGAGTTTAGAAAATTTCGTGGTATGTCAAATGAGCTTCAATAGTTGACATACCTTTTTTAATTGGAGGGATTTAACTGAATGAACAAACTTTGATACAGCATTTAAAGGAAAAACGGTTGGCTTATGGGCTATCTCAAAACCGACTGGCTATTGCTACAGGCATTACAAGGCAATATCTTAGCGACATTGAAACTGGCAAGGTTAAGCCATCAGACGAGTTGCAACAATCCCTTTGGGAAACTCTGGAACGCTTCAATCCCGATGCCCCACTTGAAATGCTCTTTGACTATGTAAGGATTCGCTTTCCCACAATGGACGTACAGCATGTGGTTGAAGAAATATTGCAATTGAAACTTTCCTATTTTCTTCATGAAGACTATGGCTTTTATTCTTATTCAGAACATTATGCCTTAGGCGATATATTCGTTCTCTGCTCTCATGAGATAGACAAAGGTGTTCTGGTGGAATTAAAAGGTCGTGGGTGCAGACAATTTGAAAGCTATCTTCTAGCACAACAAAGAAGCTGGTATGAGTTCTTTATGGACGCTTTGGTGGCTGGTGGCGTGATGAAACGCCTTGACCTTGCCATCAACGATAAAACAGGGATTTTGAATATTCCCACACTGACGGAAAAATGCCTACAGGAAGAGTGTATTTCGGTGTTCCGCAGTTTCAAGAGCTATCGCAGTGGCGAACTGGTACGCAAAGATGAAAAGGAATGTATGGGAAACACGCTTTATATCGGTTCATTACAAAGCGAAGTCTATTTCTGTATCTATGAAAAGGACTATGAGCAGTACAAGAAAAATGATATTCCCATTGAAGACGCAGAGGTTAAAAACCGTTTTGAAATCCGACTAAAAAATGAGCGTGCCTATTATGCAGTACGTGATTTACTTGTCTATGATAATCCAGAGCATACAGCTTTTAAGATTATCAATCGGTATATCCGCTTTGTGGATAAGGACGATTCAAAAGCACGTTCCGATTGGAAACTCAATGAAGAATGGGCATGGTTTATTGGAAACAATCGTGAACGATTAAAGCTAACCACAAAACCAGAGCCTTACTCTTTCCAAAGGACACTAAACTGGCTATCTCATCAAGTCGCCCCGACCTTAAAGGTTGCTATTACACTTGATGAAATTAACCAGACGCAGGTTGTGAAAGACATTCTCGACCATGCGAAACTGACAGACCGACACAAGCAGATTTTAAAGCAACAGTCGGTAAAAGAACAGGACGTGATAACGACAAAAAAATAACTTAAATACAAATTCACTGCATACAGAAAGGAGAACATTTTTATGAATTTTGGACAAAACCTTTATAACTGGTTTCTATCAAATGCTCAATCACTGGTACTTTTAGCAATCGTTGTAATTGGCTTGTATCTTGGCTTCAAGCGTGAGTTTAGTAAACTGATTGGCTTTCTCATCATTGCGATTATTGCGGTGGGCTTGGTGTTCAACGCTGCTGGAGTAAAAGACATTTTATTAGAGCTATTTAATCGCATTATCGGTGCTTAAATTAAACCGTTATTTTGTGGAATATAAGTGGTTTTCTTATGTTCCGCAAAAGAATGGTACACCAAACGAAGTGCGGTAGGGATTTTTGAATCTCTACAAAGAAAGGACGTGAACACATGGACGATATGCAAGTCTATATTGCCAACTTAGGTAAATACAATGAAGGAGAATTAGTCGGTGCTTGGTTTACCTTTCCCATTGATTTTGAAGAAGTCAAAGAGAAAATCGGCTTGAATGATGAATACGAGGAATACGCCATTCACGATTATGAGTTACCCTTTACGGTTGACGAATACACTTCTATTGGCGAACTCAATCGCCTATGGGAAATGGTATCGGAGTTGCCAGAGGAACTACAATCCGAGCTATCTGCTCTGCTCACTCATTTTTCAAGTATTGAGGAACTAAGCGAACATCAAGAGGATATTATCATTCACTCGGATTGTGATGATATGGCAGATGTCGCACGTTACTACATTGAAGAAACTGGAGTATTGGGCGAAGTGCCAACCAGTCTTCAAAACTATATTGATTACGAATCCTATGGTCGTGATTTAGAAATTTCGGGAACTTTTATCACAACCAATTATGGGATTTTTGAAATCGTCTATTGAAAGGATTGATTCTATGAAGAAAATACGAAGCTATACCAGTATTTGGTCTGTTGAGAAAGTGCTGTACTCCATCAACGATTTTAGACTTCCGTTTCCCATAACCTTTACGCAAATGACGTGGTTTGTCGTGTCACTGTTTGCGGTTATGATACTTGGCAACTTGCCACCTCTTTCCATGATTGAGGGAGCATTTCTCAAATATTTTGGAATTCCTGTGGCTTTCACATGGTTTATGTCTACAAAAACCTTTGATGGTAAAAAGCCTTATGGATTTTTGAAGTCTGTCATTGCTTATGCACTGCGACCAAAGCTGACCTATGCAGGGAAAAAAGTAACCCTTGGCAGAAACCAGCCACAAGAAGCCATTACGACAGTTAGGAGTGAATTTTATGGCATATCCAATTAAATACATTGAAAATAATCTGGTCTGGAATAAAGATGGCGAATGTTACGCCTATTATGAGCTTATTCCTTACAATTACTCATTCCTAAGTCCAGAACAGAAAATACAAGTGCATGATTCTTTCAGACAGCTTATCGCACAAAATCGTGATGGCAAGATTCATGCTCTACAAATCAGTACAGAATCCAGCATACGTTCTGCACAAGAACGTTCCAAAGAGGAAGTAACTGGCAAACTCAAAGTAATTGCCTATGACAAAATCGACCAACAGACAGACGCTTTAATATCCATGATTGGCGAAAATCAAGTGGACTACCGCTTCTTTATCGGCTTTAAGTTGCTTCTCAACGATCAAGAGTTTTCTATGAAAAGTCTTACCGTTGAAGCCAAAAATGCTTTGTCTGATTTTGTCTATGATGTGAACCATAAGCTAATGGGCGATTTTGTCAGCATGAGTAATGATGAAATCCTGCGTTTTCAGAAGATGGAAAAGCTCTTGGAAAATAAAATCTCTCGTCGTTTCAAAATCCGTAGACTGGATAAGGACGACTTCGGCTATCTGATTGAACATCTTTATGGACAGACAGGTACAGCTTATGAAGATTATGAGTACCATCTATCAAAGAAGAAGCTGGATAATGAAACGCTGATTAAATATTATGACCTTATTAAACCGACCCGTTGTCTGGTGGAAGAAAAACAGCGATACCTAAAAATTCAACAGGAAGACGAAACCGTCTATGTGGCGTACTTTACCATCAACAGCATTGTCGGCGAATTGGACTTTCCGTCCTCTGAAATCTTCTACTACCAGCAACAGCAATTTACATTCCCGATTGATACTTCTATGAATGTGGAAATCGTGGCAAACCGTAAAGCACTAAGCACCGTTCGTAATAAAAAGAAAGAACTAAAAGACCTAGATAACCACGCATGGCAAAGTGATAACGAAACCAGCTCTAATGTGGCGGAAGCTCTGGAAAGTGTCAATGAGCTGGAAAATAATTTAGACCAAAGCAAGGAATCCATGTATAAGCTCTCTTATGTGGTGCGTGTTTCCGCAAATGACTTGGACGAATTGAAACGTCGTTGTAATGAAGTGAAAGATTTTTATGACGATTTAAGTGTCAAGTTGGTACGACCATTTGGAGATATGCTGGGCTTACATGAAGAATTTTTACCATCAAGCAAGCGTTATATGAATGACTATATTCAGTATGTAACCTCTGATTTCTTAGCTGGACTTGGTTTCGGTGCTACTCAAATGCTTGGCGAAAATGAGGGTATTTATGTTGGCTATAGCTTAGATACAGGACGCAATGTCTACCTCAAACCTGCTCTTGCCAGTCAAGGGGTTAAGGGTTCAGTAACCAATGCATTAGCGTCTGCCTTTGTAGGTTCGCTAGGCGGTGGAAAATCCTTTGCGAATAACCTTATCGTCTATTATGCAGTGCTTTATGGGGCACAAGCAGTGATTGTTGACCCGAAAGCGGAACGTGGCAGATGGAAAGAAACCTTGCCAGAAATCGCTCACGAAATTAATATTGTCAATCTGACTTCTGATGAGAAAAATAAAGGCTTACTTGACCCTTACGTGATTATGAAAAATCCCAAAGATTCTGAATCACTGGCAATCGACATTTTGACGTTCCTTACGGGGATTTCCTCTCGTGATGGGGAACGCTTCCCAATCCTTAGAAAAGCCATTCGTGCAGTAACCAATAGTGAAGTACGAGGGTTGATGAAAGTGATTGAGGAATTACGGGTTGAGAATACGCCACTAAGTACCAGTATAGCCGACCATATCGAAAGTTTTACAGACTATGACTTTGCACATTTATTATTCAGTAATGGTTATGTGGAGCAGTCTATCAGCTTAGAAAAACAACTGAACATTATACAGGTTGCGGACTTGGTACTTCCCGACAAGGAAACTTCCTTTGAGGAATATACCACTATGGAGCTTTTATCCGTTGCTATGCTGATTGTCATTAGTACCTTTGCTTTAGACTTTATCCATACAGACCGAAGCATTTTCAAGATTGTAGATTTAGACGAAGCATGGAGCTTTTTACAGGTAGCACAAGGAAAAACACTATCTATGAAGCTGGTTCGGGCTGGTCGTGCTATGAACGCTGGGGTATATTTCGTGACCCAAAATACAGACGACCTCTTAGATGAAAAACTGAAAAATAACCTCGGCTTAAAATTTGCATTTCGTTCCACTGACCTTAACGAGATTAAAAAGACCTTAGCCTTTTTTGGTGTAGACCCAGAGGACGAAAACAATCAGAAGCGATTGCGTGATTTGGAAAACGGGCAATGCCTTATCAGTGATTTATATGGTCGTGTCGGTGTGATACAGTTCCACCCTGTATTTGAAGAACTGCTCCATGCCTTTGATACCAGACCACCTGTGCGAAAAGAGGTGTAAATGTGAAACCATCAATAGTAAACAGAATAAAATCAAACTGGACGCTGAAACGTCTAGGTAAAGTGGCAATGACAGTGGCTTTCACACTTGTGATTGCCATTTTTCTTTTAGCCATGCTGGGAACGGTGGTTCAAGCTGCGGGCTTGGTAGATGATACGGTCAATGTGGCAAATGAATACAGCCGATACCCACTTGAAAACTATCAACTGGATTTTTATGTGGATAATAGCTGGGGCTGGCTTCCGTGGAACTGGTCGGACGGGATTGGAAAACAGGTCATGTATGGACTATATGCCATTACCAATTTTATTTGGACAATCAGTTTGTATGTTTCCAATGCGACAGGTTACTTAGTACAGGAAGCCTATTCCTTAGACTTCATTTCCGCTACAGCAGATTCCATTGGTAAGAATATGCAGACCTTAGCTGGTGTGAGTGCAAACGGATTTTCAACAGAGGGTTTCTATGTTGGATTCCTCTTACTCTTGATTTTGGTTCTTGGGGTTTATGTTGCCTATACGGGACTGATAAAGAGAGAAACCACAAAGGCAATTCATGCCATTATGAATTTTGTGCTGGTGTTTATCCTATCGGCTTCCTTTATTGCCTACGCTCCCGACTACATTAAAAAAATCAATGACTTTTCATCAGACATCAGTAATGCCAGTTTATCACTTGGCACGAAGATTGTCATGCCCCATTCCGATAGTCAAGGCAAGGACAGCGTGGACTTAATCAGAGATAGCCTGTTTTCCATACAGGTTCAGCAACCGTGGCTACTGCTTCAATACAACAGTTCAGACATTGAAAGTATCGGTATTGACCGTGTGGAAAGCCTGCTCTCCACCAGCCCAGATTCCAACAATGGCGAAGACAGAGAAAAAATTGTTGCGGAAGAAATTGAAGACAGAAGCAATACCAATCTAACCATTACAAAGACCATTAACCGTTTAGGTACAGTCTTCTTCCTATTTGTCTTCAATATTGGGATTTCCATATTTGTATTCCTATTAACAGGAATCATGATTTTCTCGCAGGTACTTTTTATCATCTATGCTATGTTTCTGCCTGTGAGCTTTATTTTAAGCATGATTCCATCATTTGATGGTATGTCAAAACGAGCCATAACAAAGCTCTTTAATACCATTTTGACACGAGCTGGAATCACATTGATTATTACGACAGCATTTAGTATTTCAACCATGCTCTATACCTTATCGGCTGGTTATCCGTTCTTTTTGATTGCTTTTCTACAGATTGTGACCTTTGCAGGAATCTACTTCAAGCTGGGCGATTTAATGAGTATGTTTTCTCTACAGAGTAACGATTCTCAAAGTGTGGGAAGTCGTGTGATGAGAAAACCTCGTATGCTTATGCACGCTCACATGCACCGTCTACAGCGGAAACTTGGACGTTCCATGACTACTCTAGGGGCTGGGTCTGCCATTGTTACAGGTAAAAAAGGACAGTCGGGTTCGGGGAGTTCTGCAAGGACACAAGCAGATCACTCCCGACCAGACGGAAAGGAAAAATCAACACTTGGAAAACGTATCGGTCAAACCATCGGTACAGTAGCTGATACCAAAGACAGAATGGTAGACACTGCTAGTGGTTTGAAAGAACAGGTTAAAGATTTGCCGACCAATGCAAGATATGCAGTATATCAAGGAAAATCCAAAGTAAAAGAGAATGTCCGTGATTTAACCAGTAGTATTTCTCAAACCAAAGCGGACAGAGCCAGTGGACGCAAGGAACAGCAGGAACAAAGGCGAAAAACCATTGCGAAGCGTCGCTCTGAAATGGAACAGGTCAAACAGAAAAAACAGCCTGCTTCTTCTGTTCATGAAAGACCGACTACAAGACAAGAACAATATCATGATGAACAGACCTCAAAACAGTCTAATATTCAGACTTCATATAAGGAATCTCAACAAGCCAAACAAGAGCGTCCAGCAGTTAAGTCCGATTTTTCAAGTCCAAAAGTGGAACGCCAAGGCAATACCGTTCAAGAAAAAACCGTTCAAAAGCCAGCAACTTCAACCACTACAGCAGATAGAACTTCACAACGTCCAATCACAAAAGAACGTCCGTCTACTGTTCAAAGAGTACCACTACAAAATACAAGAAGTAGACCACCAATCAAAACCGCCACCATTAAGAAAGTCGGTAAGAAACCATGAAGTTGAAAACTTTAGTGATTGGTGGTTCTGGATTATTCTTGATGGTCTTCTCACTGCTTCTGTTTGTTGCCATTTTATTTTCAGATGAACAGGACAGCGGAATTTCCAATATTCATTATGGAGGTGTGAATGTTTCCGCAGAAGTGCTGGCTCATAAGCCTATGGTAGAAAAATATGCCAAAGAATATGGCGTTGAAGAATATGTCAACATACTTCTTGCGATTATACAGGTGGAATCGGGCGGTACTGCGGAAGATGTTATGCAGTCCTCGGAATCCCTCGGTCTTCCACCTAATTCATTGAGTACAGAAGAATCCATTAAGCAAGGTGTGAAGTATTTCAGTGAATTATTAGCCAGTAGCGAAAGGCTCAGTGTAGATTTAGAATCGGTTATCCAGTCCTACAATTATGGTGGTGGTTTCTTAGGGTATGTGGCTAATCGTGGAAATAAATATACCTTTGAACTGGCTCAAAGTTTCTCAAAAGAGTATTCAGGTGGCGAAAAAGTGTCTTACCCCAATCCCATAGCCATACCTATCAATGGGGGCTGGCGATACAACTATGGCAATATGTTTTATGTGCAACTGGTAACGCAGTATCTTGTCACAACAGAGTTTGATGATGATACGGTACAAGCCATCATGGACGAAGCACTGAAATATGAGGGCTGGCGATACGTTTACGGTGGAGCTTCCCCGACTACTTCTTTTGATTGTAGCGGACTGACACAATGGACGTATGGAAAAGCTGGAATTAACTTACCACGAACCGCACAACAGCAATATGATGTGACCCAGCATATCCCACTATCGGAAGCACAAGCTGGCGATTTGGTTTTCTTTCATTCTACCTATAACGCTGGCTCTTATATTACTCATGTTGGGATATACCTTGGCAATAACCGTATGTTTCATGCAGGCGACCCAATCGGTTATGCCGACTTAACAAGCCCCTACTGGCAACAGCATTTAGTGGGAGCAGGACGAATCAAACAATGAGAAAGGAAGATTTAATGATGAAATTTAGAAAAAATCAGAATAAAGAAAAACAGATACCAAAGGAAAAGAAACCTCGTGTCTACTATAAGGTCAATCCTCATAAAAAGGTTGTGATTGCCTTGTGGGTACTTTTAGGGCTTAGTTTCAGCTTTGCGATATTCAAGCACTTTACAGCTATAGATACTCATACTATTCACGAAACAACTATCATAGAAAAGGAATACGTTGATACTCATCATGTAGAAAATTTTGTAGAGAACTTTGCGAAAGTCTACTATTCATGGGAGCAATCCGATAAGTCCATTGATAATCGAATGGAAAGTCTAAAAGGCTATCTGACAGATGAACTTCAAGCTCTCAATGTTGATACAGTACGCAAAGATATTCCTGTATCGTCTTCTGTAAGAGGATTTCAGATATGGACGGTAGAGCCAACTGGCGACAATGAGTTTAATGTAACCTACAGTGTAGACCAGCTCATTACAGAGGGAGAAAATACAAAGACCGTCCACTCTGCTTATATAGTGAGTGTCTATGTAGATGGTTCTGGAAATATGGTACTGGTTAAGAATCCGACCATTACCAACATACCTAAGAAATCAAGTTATAAACCAAAAGCCATTGAAAGTGAGGGGACGGTTGATTCCATTACAACCAATGAAATCAATGAGTTTTTAACGACGTTCTTCAAGCTCTATCCTACAGCGACAGCCAGTGAACTTTCCTACTATGTGAATGACGGGATATTAAAACCAATCGGAAAAGAGTACATCTTTCAAGAACTGGTAAATCCTATTCACAATCGTAAGGATAATCAAGTCACGGTATCGCTGACAGTGGAGTATATCGACCAGCAGACCAAAGCAACGCAGGTATCTCAATTTGATTTGGTACTTGAAAAGAACGGGAGTAATTGGAAGATTATAGAATAACAAATATTGGTACATTATTACAGCTATTTTGTAATCACGTACTCTCTTTGATAAAAAATTGGAGATTCCTTTACAAATATGCTCTTACGTGCTATTATTTAAGTATCTATTTAAAAGGAGTTAATAAATATGCAGCAAGGTATTCTTAAATAAACTGTCAATTTGATAGTGGGAACAAATAATTGGATGTCCTTTTTTAGGAGGGCTTAGTTTTTTGTACCCAGTTTAAGAATACCTTTATCATGTGATTCTAAAGTATCCAGAGAATATCTGTATGCTTTGTATACCTATGGTTATGCATAAAAATCCCAGTGATAAAAGTATTTATCACTGGGATTTTTATGCCCTTTTGGGTTTTTGAATGGAGGAAAATCACATGAAAATTATTAATATTGGAGTTTTAGCTCATGTTGATGCAGGAAAAACTACCTTAACAGAAAGCTTATTATATAACAGTGGAGCGATTACAGAATTAGGAAGCGTGGACAAAGGTACAACGAGGACGGATAATACGCTTTTAGAACGTCAGAGAGGAATTACAATTCAGACAGGAATAACCTCTTTTCAGTGGGAAAATACGAAGGTGAACATCATAGACACGCCAGGACATATGGATTTCTTAGCAGAAGTATATCGTTCATTATCAGTTTTAGATGGGGCAATTCTACTGATTTCTGCAAAAGATGGCGTACAAGCACAAACTCGTATATTATTTCATGCACTTAGGAAAATGGGGATTCCCACAATCTTTTTTATCAATAAGATTGACCAAAATGGAATTGATTTATCAACGGTTTATCAGGATATTAAAGAGAAACTTTCTGCCGAAATTGTAATCAAACAGAAGGTAGAACTGTATCCTAATATGTGTGTGACGAACTTTACCGAATCTGAACAATGGGATACGGTAATAGAGGGAAACGATGACCTTTTAGAGAAATATATGTCCGGTAAATCATTAGAAGCATTGGAACTCGAACAAGAGGAAAGCATAAGATTTCAGAATTGTTCTCTGTTCCCTCTTTATCATGGAAGTGCAAAAAGTAATATAGGGATTGATAACCTTATAGAAGTTATTACTAATAAATTTTATTCATCAACACATCGAGGTCCGTCTGAACTTTGCGGAAATGTTTTCAAAATTGAATATACAAAAAAAAGACAACGTCTTGCATATATACGCCTTTATAGTGGAGTACTACATTTACGAGATTCGGTTAGAGTATCAGAAAAAGAAAAAATAAAAGTTACAGAAATGTATACTTCAATAAATGGTGAATTATGTAAGATTGATAGAGCTTATTCTGGAGAAATTGTTATTTTGCAAAATGAGTTTTTGAAGTTAAATAGTGTTCTTGGAGATACAAAACTATTGCCACAGAGAAAAAAGATTGAAAATCCGCACCCTCTACTACAAACAACTGTTGAACCGAGTAAACCTGAACAGAGAGAAATGTTGCTTGATGCCCTTTTGGAAATCTCAGATAGTGATCCGCTTCTACGATATTACGTGGATTCTACGACACATGAAATTATACTTTCTTTCTTAGGGAAAGTACAAATGGAAGTGATTAGTGCACTGTTGCAAGAAAAGTATCATGTGGAGATAGAACTAAAAGAGCCTACAGTCATTTATATGGAGAGACCGTTAAAAAATGCAGAATATACCATTCACATCGAAGTGCCGCCAAATCCTTTCTGGGCTTCCATTGGTTTATCTGTATCACCGCTTCCGTTGGGAAGTGGAATGCAGTATGAGAGCTCGGTTTCTCTTGGATACTTAAATCAATCATTTCAAAATGCAGTTATGGAAGGGATACGCTATGGTTGCGAACAAGGATTATATGGTTGGAATGTGACGGACTGTAAAATCTGTTTTAAGTATGGCTTATACTATAGCCCTGTTAGTACCCCAGCAGATTTTCGGATGCTTGCTCCTATTGTATTGGAACAAGTCTTAAAAAAAGCTGGAACAGAATTGTTAGAGCCATATCTTAGTTTTAAAATTTATGCGCCACAGGAATATCTTTCACGAGCATACAACGATGCTCCTAAATATTGTGCGAACATCGTAGACACTCAATTGAAAAATAATGAGGTCATTCTTAGTGGAGAAATCCCTGCTCGGTGTATTCAAGAATATCGTAGTGATTTAACTTTCTTTACAAATGGACGTAGTGTTTGTTTAACAGAGTTAAAAGGGTACCATGTTACTACCGGTGAACCTGTTTGCCAGCCCCGTCGTCCAAATAGTCGGATAGATAAAGTACGATATATGTTCAATAAAATAACTTAGTGTATTTTATGTTGTTATATAAATATGGTTTCTTGTTAAATAAGATGAAATATTTTTTAATAAAGATTTGAATTAAAGTGTAAAGGAGGAGATAGTTATTATAAACTACAAGTGGATATTATGTCCTGTATGTGGAAATAAAACACGATTAAAGATAAGGGAAGATACTGAATTAAAAAAATTCCCCCTCTATTGTCCGAAATGCAGACAAGAAAATTTAATTGAAATAAAGCAGTTCAAAGTAACTGTGATTACAGAGCCAGACGCAAAGACGCAGAGCCGATAAAATGAGATTAATACAATCTCATTTTATCGGCTCTTTCCGTTATGTATGGATTCTTTTAATTAGTCTTCGATGTTTCTTGCTTCGTTGATACCGCTGGCTAAAGATTCCATTAAGGATAGTTCTTTGTCTGTAAAGCTATCCATGTATTTCTCTATCTGTAATCGTCGGGTGCTTTTTACCAAGTTATTAGCAGGTAAGAAAAATTCATCAACGGAAACATGAAGTAACGATACAAGGTCATAAAGAACTTGTATGCTGGGGTGTTGCCCTTTATTTTCAATATTAGTTAAGTACCGTGGGTCAATTTCAATCAATGCTCCCACTTGTTCACGAGTTAAACCTCGTTTCAATCGAGCTTCTTTAATGGCTAAACCAAAGGCTCTAAAATCATATTTATCTTCTTTTTTACGCATAGTAGACCACCTCTATACATTTTATTGTTCCTACTGAATTAAAAACAGGTATAGAAAAACGTGTTATATGGTTTATAGGTTTATATTTAATAAAAAGCACTACTAAACGCCAATAAAAAAAACCGTTATATGGTAGTGCTATTTACGCTGTTAAAATATTGTATATTACTTCCAAATGGCGGTTTGTTGGAGGTCAACGTCGCCATGAAGTACATCATATACAATAAATTTCCTTACATTGGGTTCTTGTCAAAAAAAGTCGTCTATCTGCAATAGATAAGTACGTCCACCAATGTGGTTTTATAAATCATATAGATAGAATAACAGAAGCATGTAAACAGAGAAATAAATCTGTTTATATGCTTTTTTGGCTATTCAGAACTTTTTTACAAAGTTTATTTATCAGTAATGCAACAAATCCCCCTTTCACATTGGGACTAAGAGTGAAAGGAGATAAACGAGCAAGGCTCACTTCCTTTCCTAGACAGAAAGGGGGTGAGAAACATGAAACCATCTTCTTTTCAGACCACAATAGAAAATCAGTTTGACTATATCTGTAAACGTGCTATGGAAGACGAGCGAAAGAATTATATGCTTTATCTTTCAAGGATTGCAAAGCGTGAGGTGTCCTTTTCGGATGTTGGCGATTATCTTGTTAGCCAGTTTGCGACAACAGATAACTATTCAACTGACTTTCAGATTTTTACACTCAATGGGTTATCAGTAGGCGTTGAAAATGATTTGTTGAGTGAAGCATTACGTGAGTTGCCAGACAAGAAACGTGAAATTCTACTGCTGTTTTACTTTATGGACATGAGCGATTCAGAAATTGCAGACCTGTTGAAATTGAACCGTTCTACTGTCTATCGGCATAGAACCAGTGGACTAGCCTTAATCAAGAAGTTTATGGAGGAGGAAAACGAAGAATGAGAAAAGAATATTCCAGAATTCCATTCCCATTGATTGTAAAGGCTTGTGATGGCGATACAGAAGCGATTAACCAGATTCTACATTATTACAGAGGGTACATTGCTAAACGCTCTCTACGGTTGATGAAAGATGAATATGGCAATCAAAGTATGGTCGTTGATGAGGTCTTACGTGGACGAATGGAAACCAGGTTGATTACAAAAATCCTGTCATTTGAGATTGAGTAGCACCGATTTATCTCTCTTTTCGTGGAAGTGCGGACGAGCTTTCCATACTTCCCGATTGGGGAGGTTTGTTATTCCATCAAAGCATATTGTCTTTCAGTATGTTTTGATAGGCTGACAAGCCATCTGTTCTTTGAAAACTGAATAACAGCAGTCGAATACATTTCGATAAGAAAAGAGCCAACGGAGCTGACCGCCATGACCTGCCCTGTAAAGATAGCGAGCGATTCATGTCAGTGATCCGAGAAGTAATCTTTAGCAGGATTGCCAGCGAAGACATTCTTATCGTAATAATGATACTCCTGTATCGTCATAGTCCGAGCGTTAAAAGCGTCGCAGGCAATGAGTACAGTTGGACGAGAACCGTGCAAGGGTGGAACTCCCGTGAGCTTTGCTAAAGCTGTTCGATTGCTTGTAAAACTACTTTTATGAAATCTAACGTGTGATTGGGAAAGGAGGATTTTATGAAGCAGACAGATATTCCTATCTGGGAGCGTTATACCCTGACCATTGAAGAAGCGTCTAAGTATTTCCGTATTGGCGAAAATAAGCTCCGTCGTTTGGCAGATGAAAATAAAAATGCTGATTGGCTGATTATGAATGGCAATCGTATTCAGATAAAGCGAAAACAGTTTGAAAAAATTATTGATAAATTGGACGCAATCTAGCGTCGCCAAAGGGTCTTGGATATGATAAAATAGCATTAAGTCGTATCAAGGCTCTTTCCATTTTGGAAAGGAGCGAAAGCCATGTCAGAGAAAAGACGTGACAATAAAGGTCGCATTTTAAAGACTGGGGAGAGCCAACGAAAAGACGGAAGATACTTATATAAATATGTAGATTCATTTGGAGAACCGCAATTTATCTACTCATGGAAACTGGTGGCTACAGACAGAGTACCAGCAGGAAAGCGTGATTGTGTTCCTCTTCGGGAAAAAGTTGCGGAGCTACTGAAAGACATTCATGATGGCATTGATGTTGTAGGAAAGAAAATGACACTTTGTCAGCTTTACGCAAAGCAGAATGCTCAAAGACCCAATGTGAAGAAAGGCACGCAAACTGGACGGAAATATCTGATGGATATTTTGACAAAGGACAAGTTAGGTGCAAGGAGCATAGACAGCATTAAACCGTCTGACGCTAAAGAATGGGCGATTAGAATGAGTGAAGATGGATATGCTTATCAAACCATCAATAACTATAAACGTTCTTTAAGGGCTTCATTCTATATTGCGATTGAAGACGATTGTGTTCGGAAGAATCCCTTTGACTTCCAGCTAAATACCGTCATTGATGATGATACTGTTCCTAAAGTCGCATTGACAACGGAGCAGGAAGAAAAGCTGTTATCCTTTGCGAAAGCTGATAAGACCTACAGCAAGAATTATGATGAAATCCTGATACTCTTAAAAACGGGTCTTCGTATTTCAGAGTTTGGCGGTCTGACACTTCCAGATTTGGATTTTGAAAATCGTCTTGTCAAGGTAGACCATCAGTTACTACGAGATACTGAAAATGGATACTACATTGAAACTCCCAAGACTAAAAGTGGCGAACGACAAGTTCCTATGGTTGAAGAAGCCTATCAAGCGTTTCAGCGAGTGCTGGCGAATCGGAAGAACCGTAAATGTGTTGTGATTGATGGTTATAGTAATTTCCTTTTTCTCAATGGGAAAGACTATCCTAAAGTGGCAAGTGATTACAATGGTATGTTGAAAAACCTTGTCAAGAAATACAATAAATATCATGAGGATAAGCTACCCCATATCACTCCACACATTTTGCGTCATACGTTCTGCACTAACTATGCAAATGCAGGAATGAACCCAAAAGCATTGCAGTACATTATGGGGCATGCGAATATAAACATGACGCTGAACTATTACGCACATGCTACATTCGATTCTGCTATGGCAGAGATGAACCGCTTGGAAAAAAAGAAACAGCAGGAACGTCTTGTTGCTTAGTAGTACAGATGAATTTACTACTAATTTACCACTTCTGACAGTCAATTCATGAGGAAATATATAAGGAAACGTGAAGTATCTTCCAACAGTAAAAATGCTCGAAGCCCTTTAGAATAAGGATTTGCGAGCATTTAATGAGATTTAAAAGGATAATTAGAAATCTATGTTTTGTTTGTTATAAAATATTAAAAACATTATTCATGTTAGTTTATTAAAGACAAAATAAGCTTAACATTTACACAAATTATATTTTGAAATAAAATTATAGGATTATAATAGGAGCCAATATGAAGAAATTAATTTTTAAATTTTTAGAAAAAGAACACATTGACGAGATATATGAACTAACTTCAGAAGTTTATAGAGGAATTGAGAATAAGGAAATTTTTTCTCACGACTCAAAAAGTGATTTAGAACATCTTATAGATAATGGAGGATCCTTTATTGGAGTTTACGATGAGGATAAACTTGTTGCATATAGAAGTTTAAAAGTTCCCGATAAGGAAGATAATCTAGCCTATGATGTTGACTTTTTCATCGATCCAGAAAAAGTCATTATAAATGACACAGTTGTTGTTTTAAAGGAATATAGAGGTAGAAATTTACAAAACATAACTAGAGAAAAGTTGGAAGAAAAATATAAAGATTCTAAATTTACTCACAAGATGTCAACTATTTCTCCTAAAAATCATAGGTCTTATAAAAATACTTTGGATTCAGGATATATGCTAGTGGCTCTTAAAAAGAAATATCCTGATGAATTTTCAGAAGAGGGATATGATAGATTTATTTTATTAAAGTCAGAAGACATTAATTTTGACTTTACTGGAGAAGAGATTACTATACATTCAAGTGAAACTGATAAATTAAGAGAAGCCTTTGATTCAAATTATGTAGGTGTTGCTGTAGATGATCATGGCAACATTTTATTTAAAGAAGCAAAAATAGTTTAATTTTGGATTTATCTAAAAAAAGTAATAAATCTTTAAATTGTTAAATTTTAAGTAACTTGGGGTATAAAAGTTATAAGACAATAGAGTATAAACATAAAATAATATTATTTATTATAAAAATAAGAGGAGGAATTAATTTGGATAAAGCATACAATTTCTTTGAAGACTATATGAATTCACAAAAAAAGATGATGGATATGTGGCAAGATTATGCAAAATCTTTTGGAGGAAATAATTTTAATCCCTTTAGTGAAGAATATCTTTCAAGTATGAACAAAATTTTTGGAGACTTAGGAAGTGCTGATTTCTTTAATTATAGTGGTACGCCTTCTGAACTTGCACAAAAAATTAAAGATACCTCTAAAATTTATTACAGCATTTATGAACTTTATAAGAATATTTATGACAAAAGCATAGAACCAACAAAAGAAAATTTTGAAAGGATAATGAAAAAATATAAGGATGGTTCACTTCAATATATAAACAATTATCTTTTCCCATATATTCCAGTTGATTTACAAAATTTAATTAAACAATGCATGGGTGCATGTGAAAGTTATAGGGATACTCTTATGACAGTTTATGGTCCATGGATGGATACTTCATCTGACTTAATGGATTCTGTAATGAAGGGAGCCTTTGCTGATCCTAAGGCATTCCTTGAATTTTTTAAACTCTGGAAGAAAAATTACGGAGAAACTTTTGGAAAAATGTTAAATTCTCCACAATTTGGAATTGACAGAAATTCTTATGAAATGCAAATGAAAACAATAGATAAGCTTATTACTTTCATTGGAAACTATCTAGAGTTAACTACAATGCTATCAAACTTAGTTACAGAATCAACAGAAAATGTTGTAAAAGATAGTTTCGAAATGATAAAAAAGGGAGAAGCACCTAAGACTTTTGAAGAATTTTACAATTATTGGAGAAAGAAAACATCAGATGAGTTTGATAAATTATTTTACTCAGATGAATTTTCTAAGTTTTTAGGTAATTTTGTTGATTCCTTAATGCTTTTAAAAATTGACTTAGATAAAGTTGTTGAAGAATCCCTTAAATGGTATCCAATTCCAACAAATTCTGACATGGATTCACTTTACAAAACAGTATATGAACTTAAAAAAGAAGTTAGAAGCCTAAAAAAACACATTAGAGACAAAGAATTTGATGAAGAAAAAAAGGATAATAAATAATAGGAGGTTATTAATTTGAAAAACGTATTTGGAATAGATTATGTTAAGTCAATGTCAGATATGGTCGACTCATATGAAAAACTTATTAAGGGTGTAGACACTCTTATGAATGTCGATTATAGTGGCTTTGATGCAACTCCTAAGGAGCTAATTTTTCAAGAAGACAAGATGAAGCTCTATCATTATGAAGCAAAAGTAAAAGATCCAAATAAAATTCCAACTTTAATTGTATATGCTCTTGTAAACAAGCAATACATGATGGACTTACAAGAAGATAGATCTCTTATAAAAAATTTATTAGAAGGTGGACAAGACATTTATATCATTGATTGGGGTTATCCAACAATGGATGATAAATATATGGGACTTGAAGATTATATAAATGGTTATATTGATGATTGCGTAGATATAATTAGAAGAAGACACAAGATTGAAAAAATTAACATTATTGGAATTTGCCAAGGGGGAACTTTCTCCTTTATTTATACAGCTACTCATGGTGAAAAAGTAAATGCACTTGTTTCACTTGTAACTCCAATTGATTTTTCTACTGATGATGGACTCCTATTTAAATGGGGACCATATCTAAATCCAGAAAATATGGTAAAGGCCTTTGGAAATGTGCCTGGAGAATTTATGAATGCAGGTTTTGTATTCTTAAAGCCAATTGATTTAATGATGGATAAATATGTTGGTGTTATTGATTCTCTTGACGATTCAAATAAACTTGCAAACTTCCTTCGTATGGAACACTGGATTTTCGATTCACCAGATCAAGTTGGAAGAGCTTATCAAGAGTTTCAAGAAGAAATGTATCACAAAAATAATTTAATTAAAGGTGAGTTTTATCTCGATGGCGAAAGAGTTGACCTTAAAAATGTAAAATGCCCAGTGCTTGCAATTCTAGGCACAAAGGACAATCAAGTTCCACCAAATGCAACAAGACCAATTCCTAAGGCAGTTGGCTCAAAAGATGTTGAACTTGTTGAAGTTGAAACAGGTCACATTGGACTTTTTGTATCTGGTAGAAGTCAAAGAGAAGTTGCACCAAAGATTAACGAATTTTTGACAAGTAGATCTAAATAAAAATAATTTACCGAGCTCAGGCTCGGTATTTTTATGTTCCATTTTAACTTTATAAATTTATTCTTCGATTATCTTTGGCTCGCCAATATTTAAGGAATAATAATAAATTTTTGCAGCGTCTTCAACATATTCTGCAGATAAAAAAGCAGATTCAATGTTCTTTCCACAAGAAACGACTCCATGATTTGCAAGTAGACAGGAATTTGATTTTTTTAAATATGGGATAAGAGATTTTGCAAGTTCAAGAGAACCTGAAGGCTTGAAGGGAGCAACTTTAATTTCTCCACCTAAAAAAGGCTTCATTTCAATTAATATTAGGGGAATTTTCTTTCGTGAAACTGCAAAGGCTGTGGCAATAGGAGAATGAGTGTGGACTATTGCATTATAATTTGGGTAATTTTTATAAATTTCTACATGCATCATCCATTCTGATGAAGGTTTTTTATCTCCTTCTAGTATTTCACCCATAAAATTTATTTTTACAATGTCATCTTCTGTGATTTCTAAATAGTCCATACCACTCGGCGTTATGTAAATTTCATCACCTTGTCCTCTAAGGCTTAAATTTCCACTTGTTCCAGCAACTAAATTTTTATCTAAAAGTTTTTTTCCATAATCTATTAAAAGTTTTTTATAATTCATCTTGCACCTCAAATAATAATTTATCATATTTTTGATATAATTGACAATTGAATATGCTGTGTTAGACTAGATATAAATAAATGGAGAGGTAGAATGTTAAAGAAAAAGAATTTTGATACTTATAAAAAAAGTGCTGATTATATTTTAGATAAGATAAAAACAAAAGTAGAGATAGCAATAATTCTTGGCACAGGCCTTGAAAATCTTTTAGACGAAATGGAAGATAAAATTGAAATAAACTATAGAGATGTGCCAAATTTTTTAATTTCAACAACTAATAATAGTGAGGGAAAATTTATTTTTGGAAAATTATCAGGCAAAAAGGTTATTTGCATGACCAAAAGATTTCACTACTATGAAGGATATGACTTTGATGAATTGGTCATGCCAGTTTATGTTTTAAAACTTCTTGGTGTTGAAAAATTAATTTTAACAAATGCAGCAGGTGCTGTAAATTATAATTTTTATCCAGGAGATATTTGTCTTATAAGAGATCACATAAATTTTGCAGGTGTGAGTCCAACTAGGGGCAACAATTTAGCTGAATTTGGAGAAAGATTTTATCCCATTGATAAATTGTATGATGAAAAACTTAGAAAACTTGCAAAAAAATCTGCAATTAAGTTAGGCTTTGAAGTAAAAGAAGCTGTTTACTTTTTTACAGTGGGTCCATTTTTTGAATCGCCATCAGAAATAAGAGCAATAAGAACTCTTGGTGGAGACTTAGTTGGTATGTCAACAATTACTGAAACCTTAACGGCAGGACATTGTGGCATAAAAGTTCTTGCTTTTTCTGTTGCCACAAATTATTCCTCTGATCGAATTGAAAATATGGACGGAACTGAAGTGGAAGATGTGGCGAGAGAAGTTTCACCAAAGTTAAAAAACTTAATTTTAAAAATAATTGAGGAGATAGATGATTAAATGAAAAGACAAGATTATGACATGCCTTTTATGCTTAGATATGAAAATGTAGCTTGGTATGAAAATGGAGAAGTTAGAATTTTAGATAGGCGAGTTTATCCAAAAAAAGTTAGATTTGAAATTTGCAAAAATCACAAAGAAGTTGCAAAAGCAATAAAAGATATGGTAACTCAATCTGCTGGCCCCTATACGGCAGCAGGAATGGGTATGGCACTTGCTGCCTATGAGGCTAGAGATCTTAAAGGGGACGAGCTTTTAAAATATTTAGAAGATGCAGCCAATACAATTTCTACTGCAAGGCCAACTACATCTACAAGACTAAAAAAAGTTACAAAGGGATCCATAGATGTTGCAAAAAAAGCAGTTGAAAAGGGAGAAGATGTAGTTGAAAAAATTTTCGAAGAAGCTATAAATTCTCTAAATAGAAGATACAGTGCCATGAATGATGTTGCCAAATACCTCTGCGATTTAATTCCAGATGGAGGAAAAGTTTTGACACAATGTTTTGCAGAGACAATTATTGGCACAATGACAAGAACGCTTAAAGAGCAAGGCAAAAATGTGAAATTTTACTGTGCAGAAACGAGACCCTATTATCAAGGGGCAAGACTTACTGCAACTTCAATAAGTGAAATGGGCTTTGATACAACTGTTATAACAGATAATATGGTTGCCTACACTATGGAAAATATTGGCATAGATCTATTTACGTCGGCATCAGACACAATTACTCTTGATGGCCATGTGGCAAATAAAGTTGGAACACACCAAATTGCTATTGTGGCAAGGGAATTTAAGGTTCCTTTTTATATAACGGGCATGCCAGATTGGGGAAAAAAGACAAAGAGGGACATAGTGATTGAATTAAGAGACCCTTCTCTTGTTTTAGGTGATCATACAGCAAAAGGAGTTAAAGCTATATATCCTTCCTTTGATATAACACCACCAGAACTTATAAGTGGTTTTGTAACAGACAAGGGAATTTATAAGCCAAGAGATTTAAAAAAATATTTAGAGACAGATTATAAAAGTTACTATTAATTTTAAAAATATCAATAAAAAAGGAGAGCAGTTTTTTTACTACTCTCCTTATTTTATTGAGTTTAAAAAAGTGTTACGAAAATAAAATTAATTATAAACCAAATCATTTTAAATAGAAGTTCAAAAAGAGTAAAGGCTATAGAATACCAACCAATAAAATTAATTTTTGATCTTCCAACAAAGTTTTTACTATAAAGAGTAATTGCAATGAGTAAGGATAATATAATTAAAATCAAAGTTGCAAGAGGCATTGCAGTTAAAGCTTGCAACATATTGTATTTAAAAAATCCACCAAAAGGTGTAATTATAAATCCAACAAATAAAAATACCTTACAAATTATCCAGTTAATTAGTGCAAATTTTTTAACTTCAGGATAAGATGTGTCAATTTCATCTCTATCACTGGCAATATTAAGTGGAACATAAAATTCTAAATAATCAAAAACAAGTTTAAGAAGTAAAAATAATATTAAAATTAATTTAAAAGATCCACTTCCAATTAAAAGGGCAATAGCATTTAATAAAGCACCAAAACCAATAACAATTTTACTTTCTCTTGAACCAAAGTCACCAATATAATTAGATAATTTATTAGTGATTTTACTTAGAAATTCAGTTATTTTGTCGAGACTATCCATTGAAGACTTAGAAAATTTTGATTCCATATTACTAACTTTTTTGGATAAATCTTTTTCAACCTTTGAATCAACAGATTTTATTTCTTTTACAGGTTTTTCGCCTTTGTCTTTAAAGGAAAACAAATCCTTTAGATTTTTTGACCTTTTATTTGTAGCAGCGTCTTTTTCTATTTTTTTATTCTTAAAAATAGGGGAAGATAGAGGAAGGCCTTTTTCCTTTTGAGAAGTATTTAAATCTTTTTTTATATCCTTATTTATTGAAGAATCAGTTGAATTTTCCTTTGAAGTCATATCAATATGGATTACATCTTCATCTTTAGAAGAATTATTATTTATATTTTTTTTAATTTCTGATTCTTTTTTTACTTCTTCAGCTTTTTTTGTTTCTTTTTTCTTTCTTTCATCTTCAGATTTTTTTATTGCATTTTCAATATCAATCTTTGGAGTAGAAAGAGTATTTTCAAAAGTTTTTTCAGAATCTTCAACAGATTTACTGATTTCAAAGTTCCTGGTGTCTTCTTTTTTCTTGTTATCATCTTTTATACTTGAAAAAATAGAAAATTCATCATTTTCTTCATTAATAAAGTTTTTCCATTTTTCTTTTAGAGAAAACTTTTTGGGCTTTTCACTTTCTATAAAATCTGAATCATTTTTATCTTCAAAAGATTCTTTTTTAACTGATAAATCTTTATCAGTTTTAGGATAAATATTTTTATTTTTTTCCTTAAAATTTGATTTTTTTAGTTCCTCTTGAACTCTTTTTATTAATTCCTTTTGGCTAATGCCAGAATCAGTCTTAACATTTTTATTTGCATTTAAAAAATCTTTGTCAGCTTTTTTAGTGTCAATAGTATCAAATTTCTTTTGAGAAACTTTAAGTTTTTTTTCTATCTCATTATCCCTTACAGGAGGCTTCTCTATTATTTTTTCCTTTGCAGGTGATTTTGTTTGGACATTGCCCTTTTTGTAATCTTCAATATTTTTGGAAATTTTTCTATCTACTTCAGCAATAATATTTTTGAGTTCGTCAGTAGTGTCAATGGCATCAAGAGATTTTGGATTAAAGACTCTAGTGTGTTCAGAAATTTTTTGAACCTTAGATGTATCTTCTTTTTTATCAGATGAATTTAACGTAATGTTTACCTTTACATTTTTTAAATTGTTACCACAGGAAGGACAAAAATTGTCATTCTTAGAGACAGGATTTCCACATTTTGGACAAAACAATGTAGCACCTTCTTTCATAAATTCTATAAAAATAATTATAACATATTTTTATAGGAGGACAAATCTTTTATATAGTAAATTAAAAAATTAAAAAAGCTTTTAATTAAAAAATTAAAAATTTTTAAAACAAATAATTTTATGTAAAAAAAGAAGCCTCGAAAGGCTTCCTTTAAAAGTTAAGCTAAATTATTTTGCTTGTTCTTCAGTTGCAGCTTGGTTAGTTGCAGTTTCGTTTGTTTTAGCTTCTTCTGCTTTAGCGTTTACTTCTTCTTTAGCAGCTTCTTCTTCAGCTTTTACGTTAGCTTCAGCTTCTTTAGCGTTAGCTTCAACTTTAGCTTTGTTAGCTTCAGCTTGTTCTTCTACTGCTTGGTTTTTAGCGTTAGCAGCTTCTTCTGCTTTTTTGTTAGCGCCTTGGCATGCTACCATACCTAGCATTAATACAGAGATCATTCCAACGCTTGCTAATTTCTTTAAATTTTTCATTTTAATAAATCCTCCTAATTTGAAACACTTTGTTTCTTTGATTTGTCTACATGATATACTTGCCATGTGAAAATTATGTGAAGAAGTTGTTAAATATTTTGGAAATAGAAAAAAACAAGCTTAAAATTTTAAAATTAATTTAATAAAAAAAATTTTCATGTATAATTATTTTAGGTGAGAAAATGTACAAAGCATTATATAGAAAATATAGACCAAAAACCTTTGATGAGATTTGCGGTCAAGAAGCAGTTGTAACTTCTTTAAAAAATCAAGTAAAAAATAATGAAATAAGTCATGCCTATATATTTCAAGGAACTAGAGGAACAGGTAAGACTTCTGCAGCAAAAATTTTATCTCGTGCTGTTAATTGTCTTCATCCAGTAGATGGAAATCCATGTAATGAGTGTGAAAATTGCAAGTCAATTTTAAATGAGTCCTCTTTAGATGTAGTTGAAATGGATGCTGCTAGTAATAATGGTGTCGATGATATAAGAGAATTAAAGGAAAAAGTAATATACCCACCTCAATCTTTAAAGTATAAAGTTTACATAATTGATGAGGTTCATATGCTCTCAAAGGGAGCCTTTAATGCACTTTTAAAAATTTTGGAAGAACCACCAAGACATTTAATTTTTATACTTGCAACTACAGAAATTGAAAAAATTCCTGCAACGATTTTATCAAGATCTCAAAAGTATAATTTTAAAAGAATTTCTATTGAGAAAATTTCAGAAAATTTAAAAAAGATTGCTGAACTTGAAGGAAAATCCTGCGATGATGAAGTTTTTACTTTAATTGCAAAATCATCAGATGGTGCAATGAGAGATGCGCTTTCAGTTTTAGATCAGCTTCTTACAAAAAATAAAGACCACATAAAACTAGAAGACGCCATGGAAGTTCTAGGTATTTCTTCTTCAGAGCTTTTATTTAATCTTTCAAGAGCCTTAATTGAAAAAAATGTTAATGAGTCACTATTAGCAATAGATGAAATTTACAAAGAGGGAGTGGATTTCAACACTCTTTCTTCACAAATTTTAAGTCATTTTAGAGACTTATTAATGGTAAAGACTTTAAAAGATCCAAAAAAAATTGTCTATTCGACTTTTTTAATGGAATTTCAAGAAATTGCGGGACGAGTTGACTTAGAAGACCTTTTAATAATAATTGATATATTAAAAAACCTCAGCATTGAGATAAAGTACGCTGAAAATAAACGAGTTGTATTTGAAATGAATGCTGTTAAAATCTGCAATAGAATTCTCAAAGATGATTTGACACTTAGAGTTAAAGCTTTAGAAGATAAAATTAATTCTAGCTCTGATATTAATTATTTAAAAAACAAATTAAGCCAAGGGCAAAGAGAAGATTATTATAAAAATTTAAAGGATTCAAAAAATCTAGAAAATATAACTAATAATATAGATAATTCGAAAGTAAAACCAGCCCAAATTAACAAGGAATCTATAAATGATGCTTCAATTGAAAAATCAAATCAATCTGCTATAATAGAGGATAATGGTGAAGTAAAAGGCAAGACAGAAACTTCACTTTCTCTTGAAAAAATAAAAATGGATTGGCAAAAAATTGTAGATGAATTAATTTCACAAAATTCTTCGGGATTTGGAGGATTTTTAAAATTTGCAGAAGTAGAAAATTTTCATGATGGAATATTAGATATTGTATTTCAAGATAAATACGAATTCTATTTTGACTATTGCTCAAATCCAGAGAGAAAAAATATTTTGCCTGATTTATTAAAGTCTATTTATGGCAAGGATATTGATGTCAGGATGAAAATCAAAAAAAGTGGAGTAGACAAATTAGAAGAAATTTTTGGGAAAAATAATATAGAAGATATTTAGGAGGAATTATGGCTAGAGGTGGATTTAATGGCTTCCCAGGTGGAGGCGGAAGAAATAATATGATGAAGCAAATTGAAAAGCTTCAAAAACAAATGGAAGAAATGCAAGAAAATTTAGCTAATGAAGAAATTTCTGCAACTTCAGGTGGAGGTGCAGTTTGTGCAACTGTTAATGGAAATAAAGAATTGATTTCTATTAAACTTGATAAGGACGCAGTTGATCCTGATGATGTTGAAATGCTTGAAGATTTAATTGTAGCAGCAGTAAATGAAGCTATGAGAAGTGCTGAAAGCAAAATGAATTCTCAAATGGGTAAATTTACAGGCGGATTAAATATTCCTGGACTATAAGATGAATAAAGAAATTGGTCCTATTGAAGATTTAATAAAGAAACTAAATAGACTTCCAGGCATTGGTTCTAAAACTGCTCAAAGACTTGCTTATCATATAATTGGACTTGACGAATCTGAAGTAATAAATCTTACAGATTCTATAATTGCAGCAAAAAGAAACACTGTTCAGTGTTCTATATGTATGAATTATGCTGATAGTGATCCCTGCGATATTTGTTCAAATAAATCAAGAGATGATTCTATAGTATGTGTAGTAGAAAGTCCAAAGGATGTTGAGGCAATGGAGAGATCTCACAGTTTTCATGGAAAATATCATGTGCTACATGGAGTCATATCACCATTAAAGGGTAAATCACCAGATGATGTGAAAGTTAAGGAACTAATTGACAGAGTTAAAAAAGAAAATATTAAAGAAATAATAGTTGCAACAAATCCCACTGTAGATGGAGATGCAACTGCAACTTATATAAAAAATATTTTATCTGACTATGATATAACAGTTTCTAGAATAGGTTATGGCTTACCTGTTGGAGGAGATCTTGAATATTATGATGAGATTACAATTCAAACAGCCATGGAAAATAGAAGAAGATTAGATTAATTTTGGGACTTAGTCCCAAATTTTTTCTTTTAAGGTTTCTAGAAAGGGGAAAAATTTGTCTAACAACAAAAATAATTTTAATAAATATATTCCCACAATTCTCTATGTAATTTTGGCGATTATAATTTTTTATCTAGTCGCCATAGTTTTTGTCCCAAGACTTAATAAGGAAAAAGACATAAAAGAAATTGATTATGTTTCCTTTGTAAATATGGTAAATAGGGGCGATATAAAAAAAGCTGAAGTTCGAGATAGAACTATTGCTTTTGAAGTAGAAAAAGATGGGAAAAAAGTTAAGTACGAAACAAATAGGATGTACGATCCTAACTTAGTTGATAGGTTAGTTAATAAAAATGTAAAATCTGCTCAGGTTTATAAGCCTGAAATGAATCCCGTACTTTCTTTTATAATTTCAACACTTGCAACTTTTGCAATTTTTATTGCCTTTTGGTTCTTCTTATCAAAGTTTATTTTTAAGAGAATGGGCGATGTTGGTCCAATGAGTCTTGGTAAAAGTGGTGCAAAAATTTATGTTGAATCAACTGATGGAATTAAATTTGAAAATGTAGCCGGACAAGATGAGGCAAAGGAAGCCTTGTCAGAACTTGTAGACTTTTTACACAATCCTAAGAAATATACAGAAATTGGAGCAAAATTACCAAAGGGTGCACTTTTGGTTGGACCTCCAGGAACTGGAAAAACTCTTTTAGCTAAGGCTGTGGCTAGTGAAGCAGAAGTTCCTTTCTTTTCAATTTCTGGATCTGCTTTTGTTGAAATGTTTGTAGGTCTTGGCGCTGCAAAAGTTAGAGATTTATTTAAACAAGCAGTTGAAAAAGCTCCATGTATAATTTTTATTGATGAAATTGACACAATTGGTAAAAGAAGAGATGGAGCGGGAATTTCAGGAAATGATGAAAGAGAACAAACCTTAAATCAACTTCTTTCAGAAATGGATGGATTTGATGCAAAGGCAGGAGTAGTAATTTTAGCAGCTACAAATAGACCTGATTCACTTGATCCTGCTCTATTAAGACCAGGAAGATTTGACAGGAGAATTCCAGTTGAACTTCCAGATTTAAGTGGAAGAACTGCAATTTTAAAAGTTCATGCTAAAAATATAAAAAAAGAAGAAGCAATTGACTTTGAAAAAATTGCTCGAGCAACTGCAGGTGCCTCTGGTGCCGATTTAGCTAACATGATTAATGAAGCAGCTCTACATGCAGTGCGTGAAGGAAGAGACAAAATGAGTGAAAGGGATTTGGAAGAATCTGTAGAAGTAGTTCTTGCAGGATATGAAAAGAAAAATGCAGTTATTTCTCCAAAGGAAAAGAGAATTATTGCCTACCATGAAGTAGGTCATGCCCTAGTTGCTGCAAAACAAAAGGATTCTGCACCAGTACACAAAATAACCATTATTCCAAGAACTTCTGGTGCACTAGGTTATACAATGCAAGTTGATGAAGAAGAAAAATTCTTAATGACTAAGGAAGATGCAATTAATAGCATTGTTACACTTACTGGCGGAAGGTCTGCTGAAGAGCTTATTTTTAACATAAGGACAAGCGGTGCATCAAATGATATTGAAAAGGCGACAAAAATAGCAAAGGCAATGGTAACTAGATTTGGAATGACAGATGAATTTGGCTTTGTGGCTTTAGAGTCTATGACAAATGCTTATCTTGGGGGAGATACATCACTTCAATGTTCACCACAAACGCAATACGAAATTGATGAAGCTGTGCAAAAAATTATTGACCATGCTCATGATGAGGCTAGAAAAATCTTAAAAGAAAACATTAAAGCACTTCACGCAATTGCAGAATATCTTCTTCGTCAAGAAACAATAACTGGCGAAGAATTTATGGATATATTAAAAGAATATGATAAAAAAGAAATTCAAACTGATTTTAAAGATGAATTAGAGTCTATAGATTAAGACTAAGAGATTTAAATTAAAATTAGTCAAAAGTTTGTTAATTACAGATTATATAATTTAGAAATTTATTCCTAAATTATAGTTAAATTAATATTTATTATAGAAAAGATTTTTCTAATTAAAGAAAAGTCTTTTTTTTATATGTAATTTAGATTAAAATATAATATAGAAGTAAAAGGAAAATAAAAAAGAAAAGAGGAAAAAATGATTTTTACAAATGCAGTTGTGTTGTCAGTAATAATTCTGGCAGCCCTATGTTTAGCAAAAGTCCCTGTGTTTTTTGCACTTATGATTTCGGGAATTTCTGCTGGACTTATCTCTGGATTAGATATTACAGAGACGATGAAGATTTTAATTGGAGGAATGGGTGGAAATGCTGAAACAGCTTTAAGTTACATTCTTCTAGGTTCACTTGCTTATTGCATGGAAGAAACTGGTGCCGCAGCCATAATGGCTAAGAAAATTGGATCTCTTGTTAAGGACAATAAAATTTTATTGTGTGCAATAATAATAGTAATTGCAATTGCAGCAGAAACTGTTATTCCAATTCACATTGCCTTTATACCAATTTTGATACCACCACTTCTTGCAATCACTAACAAAATGAAAATGAATAGGAAAATGCTTTCTGTTTCCTTTGGTTTTGGATTAAAAGCACCTTACATTGCCTTACCTATAGGTTATGGTGCAATATTCCATGGTTTGATAATTGATTCTTTTGCAAGATCAGGGCTTACTATTACAGATAAAGATGTAACAGGAACTAACTGGATTGTTGCTCTTATAATGTTTTTAGGTCTATGTGCTGGTTTAATATTCTTTATGAAAGACAAGGAATATGATACAAAAAGCGTTGAAGGAAAAATTGTTGAAGTACCAGAAAAATTAGAGAAGAAACATGTAATTGTTCTTTTGTCAGGAGTAATAACTGTTGTTGTTCAAATACTAACAGAATCACTTCCACTAGGTGCCTTAGTTGGACTAATATTTGTAGTTGTAACTGGCGTAGTTAAGTGGGCTGACTTGCAAAAAATGCTTGACGGTGGTATTAAGATGATGGGTTTTATTGCCTTTGTAATGCTATTGGCAGCAGGATATGCAGAAGTAGTTAAACAATGTGGAGCAGTTGACGATTTAGTTCAAGTAGCAACTCAGTTCTTAGGTGGTTCAAAACTCGTTGCTTCCTATGTAATGATTCTTCTAGGACTGATGATTACACTTGGTATAGGAACATCCTTTGGTACAGTTCCTATAATTTCAGCAATTTATGTTCCAATTGCAACTAGTCTTGGATATTCAATTCCAGCAACTATTTTACTTGTAACAGTTGCGGCAGCTTGTGGAGATGCAGGTTCACCAGCATCTGATACAACTCTTGGACCTACATCTGGTCTTTCAGTTGACGGACAACATGAGCATATTAAGGATACTTGTATTCCTCAAATATGTTTCTTTGGAGTGCCGCTAATTATAATTGGTGGTTTTGTAACAACTTTAATTTAAAATTAAAAATGGATATAAAAATAAAAGAGGCTTCTGCGGGGTGTACAGAAGTCTCTTTTATTTGTCAAAATATAAGTAAAGGATGTAAAATAATCATTTATTATTTTACTAAATATATTATAACTCTAATATAGAAAAAGTAAAGAAATATTTTGTAATGTGAATCACATTCCATTATGTGGATTATTTTTAGTAAGTAAATAATAAGAGTTATTTTAAAACATCTAAAAATTATACTTTAAAATAGAGAGGGAAATTTAAGTTACTTAATTATTTTTTTGACATTCAGGGCATATGCCACGAAGTTCTACAATATGGTTTGTAACAGTATAGCCAGTTTCCTTTTCTGCAATTTTTTCAAAATCTGAAATGGGACAATTTTCTATAGCAGATATTTTGCCACAATTGTCACAGACAATATAGTGCCTGTGTCCCATATTTGCAAATTCAAAATAATAAAGTCCATTATGGTACAAATTTTTCTTCAAAATATTTTTATCAGTAAGCTCATTTAGCATTCTGTAAAGGGAAGTGAAGCTTGGAAGAGATTTTTTATCAACAGCTTCAAAAATTTCTTCTGTGTTCATTGGCACATGAGAATTATATAAAAGATCTAAAAGTGCAAGTCTACCCTTAGTCACCTTTAAATTATTTTTCTTTAGTATATCTTCAAAATTTTTCAAATATTCACCTGCTTTCAATCTTATAATTATTATAACAAAATTTATTTAATTTAAAAAATTACTTTAAAAATGAAAAAATTTTGTTATAATAATTAATAGAAATCATTATTGTTTAGGAGGAAAAGATGAAAAATATTAAAAAAATATTATTTTTATTAGTAGGAATAGTTTTATTTTCAGGCTGTTCTAAGGCAGCAGATACAAAGAATGCTGCAAAAGAAGATGAAAATAAAGAAGGACTAAAGGTTTATGCTTCAGTATATCCAATGTATGACTTTGCAAAAAAAATTGCAGGAGATAAACTTGATGTTGAAATGATTATGCCTCAAGGTACAGAACCTCATGGATGGGAACCTGGTACAGAGGACATTAAGAAATTAGAAAATGCAGATTTATTTATCTACAATGGTGCAGGTCTTGAAGACTGGACAGAAAAAGTTATTGATTCACTTTCAAATAAAAATTTAAAAGTTCTAGAAGCATCAGAAGGTGTGGAATTAATGAAATCTACTCACAGTCATGACCATGAAGAGGAAGAACATGATCATGAAGGGGCTGAAGAAAATCACAATCATGAAGCAGCTGAAAACAATCACAACCACGAAGCTCATGAAGAGGATCATGAACATGAAGGTCACCACCATGGAGGGATGGATCCCCATGTTTGGATTTCACCAAAGAATGCAAAAATTGAAATGGAAAATATAAAAAATGCTTTAGTGGAACTTGACAAAGAAAATGCAGATTATTACGAGTCAAATTATGAAAAATATGCTAAAATGTTAGATGAACTTGATGCAAAATACAAGGAAAAATTAGGAGATCTTCCAAATAAGACTATAGTAGTTAGTCACGAAGCTTATGGCTATCTATGTAAAGATTACGGTTTAACTCAACTTGGAATTAAAGGTGTAAATGCAGAAACTGAACCAGATGCTAAGAAAATGGCAGAAATAATAAATTACATCAAAGAAAATAAAATTTCTACTATTTTCACAGAAGAATTAATTGATCCAAAGGTTTCAAAAATTATTGCCGAAGAAACAGGATGCGAAGTTAAAGTTCTTTCTCCAGTTGAAGGATTAAGTGAAGAACAAATAAAAAATAAGGAAGAATATTTTAGCATCATGGAAGAAAATTTAGAAAATTTAGTAGGTGCTTTAAAATAGTGAAGGAAAAATTGTTAGAAATCAAAAATCTAAGCTTTAAATACAGTGATGAATTAGTTTTAGATGATATAAATTTTGATGTCTATAGGGGCGACTACATCGCCCTTATAGGTTCTAACGGTGCCGGAAAGTCGACTTTAGTTAAGCTGATTTTAAATCAACTTAAACCACTTACCGGCACTGTTTCTTTTTATACAAAAAATAAATTAAAAGATATTGGCTATGTGCCACAATTATCGGTTCCATCATCTTTAGAATTTCCAATAACTGTAAAAGAATTATTATCTCTTGCGCTTTATCCAAGGAATAAGGGATTTAGAAAATTAAAAAACTATGACAGTGAAAAAATTGATAATGCATTAAATCTTGTGGGCATGGGAAAATATAAGGATAGACTTTATACAGAATTATCTGGGGGACAAAGACAGAGAATTTTAATTGCTAAGACCCTTGTTGCTACACCAGAATTTTTAATTTTAGATGAACCCATGACTGGTGTGGACAGAGAATCCAAGAAGTCACTATTTCATCTTTTGAGCCACATTAATAAAGAGCACAATATTACAATTTTAATGATTACTCATAATCTTGAAGAGGTTCGTGAAAATGTAAATAAGGTTTTTGAAATAAAAGATAAAAAAATTAGGGAAGTGAAATAATGGAAATCTTTCAATATTCATACATGATTAAGGCGCTAATTGTGGGAGCCTTCTTGTCAATAATCATCCCCTGCATGGGTGTTGTGGTTGTCAATAAAAAGATTTCTGTAATAGGAGACGCCCTATCTCATGTGTCCCTTGCCGGTGTAATGCTGGGGCTAATAACATCAACTTCGCCAGTTCTTGGAGCCTTAGTCTTATGTGTTCTCGGTTCATTATTTTTGGAATATGTGAGGACAAAATTCCCAGGTTATCAAGAAATTTCCTCTGCAATTTTAATGAGCACAGGTATTGGTCTTGCATCACTTTTTTCTGGCTTTGTAAAGACAAGTGCCAACTTTGAAGAATATCTCTTTGGATCTATAATTGCCATACCAGAATTTGATTTTTATTTAATCTTAATAGTTTCAGTCTTGGTATTTATTTTGTTTTTCTATCTTTTTACTGATCTCATGTATATTTCCTTTGATGAATCATCGGCGAGATTATCTGGAGTAAATGTTGATAGGGTAAATTTAATTTTTATGATCCTAATTGCAGTTACAATTTCTGTTTCTGCAAGAACTGTTGGGATTTTAATTATCTCATCACTAATGGTAGTGCCAGTGGCATCAGCCATGCAGTTTAAGCTGGGCTACTTAAAGACCACTATTCTTGCATCAATTTTTGGCTTTATCTTTACAATAACGGGGCTTGTTTCATCATTTTATATTGGACTTAAACCAGGCGGCGCAATTGTATTAATTGGAGTTTTATTTTTAACGATTATACTTTTAATAAAGAAAAAATAAAGAGTGAGGACGCCATGTGTCCCCACTCTTTATTAATATGTTAAGTTTTAATTTTTAACTAATAGTGAGCATAATCTTCTTCATAGAAATATTTAAAATGAGAAGATGCTCCTGTTAGGGAAAAATACAATTTACCACTTTCGCCAATACCAACAGCTCCTCCACCAGAAGTGCTAATTGTACCGTTATTATAGAAGTCTCCACTAATCGAATAATAAATTTTTGTGTTAGTTTCTAAGTTATAGTATATGTTACCTGCAAAAGTTTTTGATTTTGAATTAGATTGTCTACTCATATCAACCTTTAATATTTTACTAATATAATAAGCACCTTGACGAGAATCAACTTGAATGTAAAATTTTAATGTAGGTTTATAGTCTGGACTTACATTCAATACTTTAGATAATGTAGTATAAGAAAAATCTTTTAATTCTGATTCATTGTTGTTTGAAAAATCTCCACCGAGAATAGAATATATCTCACTTTCATTAAATCCATCTTCTAGCATAGTATTGAACATTTCATCATAGGTTAATATTTTGTTTTTAGAAGTTTCAATATCTATATTTTCCTTTTGAATATTTAGTTTATCTGAATTAGAAAATATCAGTATTAGAGATACAATAAGTAATAAACTTAAAAGTAAGAATTTTTTAAATAAATTCATGACTGCCCTCCTAAAAAATAAATAATCTTAATTAGAATTAAGCTATCAAATAAAAAGTAGAGGTATTTAAGAATATAATACTTTTTCTTATAGGAATTTTTAAAAATATAAAAACAATTTTTTCCTAGTATAACAAGAAAAAATGGCAATTAAAAAATTAAAAGCTGTCTAAACAAATAATTATAATAATAGCTCATATAAATATCTCAAATAAATTTTAATATAAAGAGGAAAACTTTTCAATGATATTTAGATAAAGTAAAAAGTATATTAGCTTAAAAATAAGAAGATTCTTTATTTATAGCTATCTTTGTTTTATTATAGAGAGAGGAAAGCATAGGAGTGTTTTATGAAAATTCAAGTTAAAGAAAATAATTATACAATAGATATTGACTATAAAAATGATAAAAAGTTAAGGGATTATTTATATCAAAATAAGGACGGGAAATTTTTAGTCATCACTGACGAAAATGTCTTTGGTATTTACAGTGAAAGATTAAAAAAACTTATGGATGGCTTAAATTATTTTATTAATAAATTTCCTGCTGGCGAAAAATCCAAGTCCATGGAAAATTATATAAATATAAATAAGTTTTTATTGGAAAAAAATTTTAACAGAGGCGACATAATCATAGCCTTTGGTGGCGGTGTTGTTGGCGATATATCTGGTTTTGTTGCAGCAACATATCTTAGGGGAATTGATTTTATCTCTGTGCCAACGACACTTCTTTCTATGATTGACTCTTCTGTTGGCGGAAAAAATGGCATAAATTTTATGAACTTAAAAAATCAAATTGGCGCCTTTTATTTTCCAAAATATGTCCACATTGATTACAGCTTTTTGGAAAGTCTTGACGATAGAAATATTAACAATGGACTTGCAGAAATTTTTAAATATTCCGTCTTAAGGGATAGGGGATTTTTTGATTATTTAAAGTCTGCAAAAAAACTTGACTACGAAAAAATTATTTACAAATCTTTAAATATTAAGCTGGACTTTGTAAGAGATGATGAAAGGGACAAGGGCAAGAGACAAAAGTTAAATCTTGGTCACACTATTGGTCACGGCATAGAATCTCTTTCAAAATATAAATTAAACCACGGCGAAAGTATTGGAATTGGACTAATTTATATGGCAAGGGCAGCTTATAAGATGGGTCTTGCGGAAGAAGATTTTTCCGGCGAAATAATTTCTGCTTTTAAAAATCACAATCTTCCAACTTCTTATGACTTTGAGACAGAAGAAATTTTAGGGATTTTAAAGCACGACAAAAAAATAAATAAAAATCTTATAAATGTAATTCTTCCAGTAAAAATAGGCGAGGTTATAAGTAAAAAAATTACTTTTGATGAGTTAAAAAAAATAATTGATTTAGGTAAGGAAAATGAATAGAATTATTGAAAACAAAAAATTATCTGGAGAAATTTCTGCAATTACATCAAAATCCTATGCCCATCGTGCAATTTTTTGTGCAGCCTTAGCAGGGGGAGAGTCTGTAATAGAGTTACATGACCTCTCAAAAGACATTGAATCATCTCTTAATGTTATAAAAGGTCTTGGTACTAAGGTAAAAAGAAATGGGAATAAATTTTATATTAATCCAGCAGAAAAATTTGAAGGACCAGTAACTCTTGATGTCTATGAAAGTGGAAGTACTCTTAGGTTTTTACTACCAGTCATAGCCACGCTTGGACTTGATGCAAAAGTTATAAGGAGGGGTAGTCTTATTGGGAGAACTAATTCTGTTTATTTCGAGGAATTTCCCAAGCATGGGGTTGATATAAGAGAAGACGGAGACTTTATTTATTTAAGTGGAAAGCTTAAGGACTTTAGTTTTACTCTTCCAGGAAATATAAGCTCTCAATTTATTTCTGGTCTTATGCTTGCATCAGGATACTGTCAGGAAGATTTTAATATAAGGCTAACAAATGAAACGGAATCAAAACCCTATATTGACATGACTATTGATGTCATGAAAAATTTTGGAGTAGAGGTTATAGAAAATGAAAATTTTTATACTTGTAAGGGAAAATTTTCTCCGGTAAATTATGTTGTTGAAAAAGACTGGAGCAATGCTTTATTTTTTTTGGCAGCTGGTGTAAAAGTGCTGGGACTTAATAAAAATTCAGTTCAAGGAGATAAAAAAGCCTTAGAATTTTTAAAAGACCTGGGGTATTATAATATTTCTAAAGATGAGTTTCAGCTAAAAAAAATAAATGATGCTAAGAAAAGAGTAATTTTAGATGCAAAAAATATGCCTGATGCTGTCCCAATTTTATCAATAGTTGCAACACATTCAAATACAGAGACAGAAGTTATAAATATAGAAAGGTTGAGACTAAAGGAAAGCGACAGGGTAAAAAGCACTATTGACATGCTAGAAAATTTGGGAGTTCAGGTAAAATTATTTGAAGACTCCTTTTACTTTAGGGGAGTAAAAAATTTTAAGTCTGCAAAAGTTAATACTTATAATGACCACAGAATAGCCATGGCTGCTTCTATTGCAGCAACTTTTGCAGATGGTCCAATCACAATAAATGATAGTCAGTGCGTGGAAAAATCTTACAAAAACTTTTTTTGTGATTTTAAATCTTTAGGAGGTAAGACAAATGTCATATAGTTTTGGCAAAAATTTTAAAGTAACTTTATTTGGTCAATCACATTCTGAAGATCTTGGAATTGTTATTGAGGGCATAAGTGCTGGATATAAAATAAATAAAGATTTAATAAGGAAAAACCTTGAGAGAAGAAGACCTGGCAAAAATAAATTTTCCACTGCAAGAAAGGAAGATGACGACTTTAAAATTGTGAGTGGAGAAGTTGATGGCATTACTTGTGGAGCACCAATCTGTGCAATAATCGAAAACAAAGACCAAAAGAGTAGGGACTACGATAATTTAAAGGATAGACCACGTCCATCTCATGCAGACTATCCAGCCTATGTTAAATTCAAGGGCTTTAACGATATAAGAGGTGGCGGACAATTTTCTGGCAGAATGACTGCTCCCATAGTAATCGCCGGTTCTATTGCTGAAGATTTACTTTTAAAGAGGGGCATAAAAATTTATTCTAGGATAAAATCAATAGGCCAAGCAAGTGATATTGACTTAAATTTAAATGATATTGGCGAAGAAAAACTTTACGATTTAAAAAATGAAGACTTCCCAGTTTTTGAAGATTCAGCAAGGGAAAAAATGCAGGAAGAAATTTTAAGGGCAAAGGAAGTTGGAGATTCCATTGGTGGAATTGTAGAGACCTTTATTTTAAATATACCTAAAGGAATTGGCGAGCCTTTTTTTGATTCTCTAGAGTCAGTAATTTCTCACGCAGTTTTTTCCGTTCCTGGAATAAGAGGAATTGAATTTGGCAGTGGATTTGAAGCAGCAAAAATGCACGGAAGCAGCCACAACGATGAATACTATTACGAAAATGGAGAGGTAAAGACTAGGACTAACAATAATGGTGGAATTATTGGCGGACTTTCAAGTGGCATGCCAATAATTTTTAGGACTGCAGTGAAGTCCACGAGCTCCATTGCAAAGGCGCAAAATACAATATCTTTAAAAGATAAAAAAAATGTTAAGCTTAAAATTATTGGAAGACATGATCCTTCAATAGTTCCCAGAGCTCTTGTTGCCATTGAAATGATTACTGCACTTGCAATTTTAGACTTAGTTATGGAAGGTGAAGGATGAAAAATTTAGATGAATCAAGAAAAATTTTAGATGAAATAGATTCAAAAATTGTCCATCTTTTAGAAAGGCGAATGAAAATCTCCAAGGAAGTTGGAATTATTAAGGCAAATAGCAATTTAAACACTGAAGATTCTAGTCGTGAAGGGGAAATTATAAAAAACTTAGAAAATAAAATTGCCCCAGAATTTAAAGATGCCATAAAGCCAATTTATGGTGAAATTTTTAGGGAGAGCAAAAAAATAATTTCAAAAGTTAAGGATGAAAATTTTAAGTATGGACTTATAGGTCAAAGTTTGTCCCACAGCAAATCAAAAGAAATACATGAATTATTTGGAAAATATGCTTATAATCTAAAAAATTTAAAAGAAAGTGAAGTTGAAGATTTTTTTAAAAAGAAAAATTTTAGGGGAATAAATGTGACAATTCCCTATAAGGAACTTTCTATAAAATATTTAGACCAAGTTGATCTTGCTGCTAAAGAAATTGGAGCAGTAAATACAATTATAAATAGAAATGGAATTTTAAAGGGCTACAACACAGACTATCTTGGCTTTGATTACTCTTTAAAATATTTTGATATTGACCTAAAAGACAAAAAGATTTTAATTCTTGGTTCTGGCGGAGCAAGCAAAATGGTCCAAAAACTTGCAGCTGATAAGGGAGCAAAAAGTGTTGTTGTCATCAGTAGAAGTGGCGAAAATAATTACGACAATTTAGATAAATTTAAAGATTTTGATATTATAATTAACGCGAGTCCAGTGGGCATGTTTCCAAATAATATGGACTGCAAGGTGGATATAAAAATCTTTAAAAATTTAGAAAGTGCAATAGATTTAATTTATAATCCCCTAAAGACAAAATTAATTTTAGACGGGGAGAAGCTTGGCATAAAAACCATGAATGGACTTTTAATGCTAGTTGCGCAAGCTTTTTTTGCGGCAGAACTTTTTTTAGATGAAAAATTAGATGAGTCTTTAATTGAAAAAATCTATTTTAAAATAAAAATTGACATGGATAATATTGCTTTTGTGGGCATGCCTTCCTGTGGCAAGACTACAATGGCAAGACTCTTGTCAGAAAAATTAAAGAGAGAATACTTTGACACAGATAAATTAATCGAGGAAAGGGAAGGAAATATTCCAGAAATTTTTGATAAGAAGGGCGAAAAATATTTTAGGGACCTTGAGACAAGGGTGCTAGAAGATGTTTCCAAAAAAACTGGAGTAATAATTGCCACTGGTGGCGGCACTCCACTAAAAGAAATAAATAGAGATTTAATTTTACAAAATTCACTTGTAATTTATTTAGATAGAGATATAAAACATCTTGAAACTGAGGGAAGACCTCTCTCAAAAGATTTAGAGACCCTAGAAAAAATGTATGGAGAGAGAAATAAAATTTACCAAGAAATTTCTCACATAAAAATAAAAGTTATTGAAGATGAGGAAAAGACTTTGGAAAAAATTCTGGAGGAAATAAAGAACTATGAAAATTCTAGTAATTAATGGTCCAAATATAAATATGCTGGGCATTCGCGAAGTAAATATCTATGGCAGGGATACTTACGAAAATTTGTTAAACTTAATAGATAAAGTAGCAGCTGAGGAAAATATTGAAATAGAAGAATTTCAATCAAATCACGAAGGTGACATCGTGGATAAAATTCAAAGTGTCTACAAAAAAGTAGACGGCATTGTTATCAACCCAGCTGCCTACACTCACACTAGCGTGGCAATTTTAGATTCCCTAAAGGCGGTGAATATCCCCACAGTTGAAGTTCACATTTCGAAAGTTTCAGAGCGTGAAGATTTTAGACAAGTAAATTTTATTAGAAATTATTCCTTAAAGTTTTTTGAAGGCTATGGAATTGAAGGCTACACAAAGGCAATAATATATCTAAAAAACTATTTAAAGGAGCAAAAATGAAATCACTTATAATTGACAACTACGATTCCTATACTTATAACCTTTTTCAATTAATTGGAAAAGTCAGTGGTATTGAACCTCTTGTAATTAAAAATGATGAATTGACTTACCAAGAAATTTTAGATTTAGACTTTGACAATGTAATTTTATCTCCAGGTCCTGGTAGCCCAGAAAAAGAGAAGGATTTTGGTGTTTGTAAAGACATAATAGAAAAATTAAATAAGCCAATTTTAGGGATTTGCCTAGGTCATCAGGGAATTTATTATTATAATGGTGGCAAAATTTTAAGGGCAAGTGAACCCATGCACGGAAGGCAAAGCGAAATTATTCATAATGGTAAAAATTTATTTAAGGGAATAAAAAATAATTTTAAAGTCACAAGATATCACTCACTAACTTGCGAAGACAAGGAACTTCAAAATATAAATATTGATGCAAGAACGGAAGATGGAGTTGTAATGGCAATTTCTCACAAGACTAAGCCAATTTATGGTCTGCAATTTCATCCAGAATCTATTGCAAGTGAATGTGGAGAAAAACTAATTGAAAATTTTATAAATATTTGCAGAGAATTTTATAAGGAATACCAACTTTATTATGAAATAATTGAGAAAAGTTTTGATACAAAAAATATTTATGAAAAACTTTATAAGTATGACCATAAAGCTCTTTGGCTTGACTCCAGCAAGGTGGAAGAAGGCCTTTCAAGATTTTCAATTTTTGGCTTGCAAAGTACAAAGGCTCACACAATAAAGTATGATGTAGACAAAAATCTTGTAGAAAAATATTTTCTTGATGGAAGAAAAAAAGAAAATGACAAAGAAAATATTTTTGATTTCTTAAAGAAAAATAGAAAAAAATGGACATATAATGAAGCACTTCCCTTTGATTTTCAGTTGGGCTATATTGGATATTTGGGTTACGAATTAAAAAAAGATACAGAAAATGTCACAAATAAATTTTCCTACGATTTTCCTGATGCCTATTTTAAATATTGCGACAGGGCACTTGTATACGACCACAAAGAAGAAAAACTCTATATTTTATCTATGGCAGATGACAAAGATTGGGTAAAAGACATAAAAAACATTTTGGAGAAGAATTTTGAAGAAAATAATGAAGAGGCTAGTAAAAAAGATTTTCCAAAATTAAAATTTATGAAGGACAAAAAAACTTATATAAATGATATAGAAAAGATCAAAGACTTAATATGCCAGGGAGAAACTTATGAAGTTTGTCTAACAAATAGACTAGATATTTTTGATAAATTAGATGCTAAAAAATATTATATGAAGCTAAGAGAAAAAAGTCCTGGACAATATTCTGCCTTCTTGCCCTTAGATGAGATAAAAATTGCCTCATCTTCCATGGAAAGATTTTTAAAAGTGGATAAAAATAAAATTGTGACGACAAAGCCAATAAAGGGTACTATTAGAAGAGGAGATAGCTTAGAAGAAGATCAAAAACTTATTGATGAACTTAGAAATGAAGAAAAGACAAAATCTGAAAATTTAATGATTGTAGATTTACTTAGAAATGACCTGGGTAAATTTTGTGAAATTGGAACTGTAAAGGTGCCAAAATTAATGGATGTAGAGACTTATAAAACTCTTCATCAACTTGTAACTACAGTTTCTGGAAAAATTAAAGATGATGTGGATATAATGGATGTCTTGAAAAAAACTTTTCCAGGTGGTTCCATGACAGGTGCGCCAAAAAAACGTACACTGGAAATCATTGACCAGTTAGAAAATTATCCTCGAGGAGTTTATTCAGGAACAATTGGATTTATATCAAATAATTCTACAATTGATTTTAATATTGTAATTAGAACTGCTTTAATAGAAGAAGATAAGGCGACAATAGGAGTAGGAGGAGCTATAATTCTTTTATCTGATGCAGAAGAAGAATTTGACGAAATTGTCTTAAAGGCAAAGGGATCTCTACTGGCACTGCAAGCTTATTACAATAATTTTAATGACATAGATATTGAGGGAAGCAAAGGATAATGAATGAAATGAGTAAAGGAAAAATTGTAAAAATTAGAGATGTCAAGCTAGGTTCTGGCAAGCCAATTATTATTGCTGGACCCTGCTCCATTGAATCTCGAGAACACATTATTGAGGAAGCAAAAGCCTTAAAAGAAATGGGCATAGATATTCTTCGCGGTGGAGCCTTTAAACCAAGAACAAGTCCCTTTGACTTTCAAGGACTTGGCTTTGAAGGATTAAAATATTTAAAGGAAGCATCAGATATGACAAATCTTCCTATAGTTACAGAAGTTTTAAGTGAAGACCATGTTGACGCCATGAAGGACTATGTAGATGCCTTTCAAATTGGATCACGAAATATGTATAATTATGCTCTTTTAAAAAAAGTTGGTAAAACTAATAAGCCAATAATTTTAAAGAGAAGTTTTTCTGCAAATCTTAGAGAATGGGAAATGGCTGCAAAATATATTGAAGTAGAGGGAAATCATAATATAATTTTTTGCGAAAGAGGCATAAGGACTTTTGAAACAGAACTTAGAAACACCCTTGACTTTGCTGGAGCTTATTATATAAAAGAAAAAACAGGCTATCCAGTTATTATTGACCCAAGCCACGGAACAGGAAAAAGAGAATTAATTGAGCCAATGGTTAAAGCCACTCTTGCTCTTGGACTTGATGGTGTGATGATAGAAGTTCACGAAAATCCAGACATGGCAAAAAGTGACGGCCCACAAACTATTGATTATGAAGCTTATAAAAAAATTACAAAAATTCTAGGAGAATTTAATGGAAATAGAATTTGATGATGGATTTTCTTTTGGAAAGGGCGCCTTTGAAACTATAAAAGTAGTAAAGGGTGACCCTCTCTTTTTAAGAGAACATTTAGATAGATTAAAAAAATCTTTAAAATTTTTTGGCATTGAAAAAGAAATAAAGGAAGAAAAAATTTATGACTATATAAAAAATTCTGAAGAAAAAGATTTTGCCTTAAAACTAATAGTTTCTGATGAAAATTTTATTTTGACAGGTAGAAAAGATAGTTATAGAGATGAAAATAAAGGCTTCAGCTTAAAAATTTCACCTGTAAGAAGAAATAGCTCTTCAAAAATCATCTATCATAAGAGCCTTTGCTATTATGAAAATATTTTGGAACACAGGTGGGCTGTGGAAAATGGTTTTGATTCTGCTCTTTTTTTAAATGAAAGAAATGAAGTCTGTGAAACTTCCTTTGCAAATATTTTCTTCGTAAGAGAGGATAAAATCTATACTCCAGAAATTTCTTCAGGACTTTTAAGGGGAACTATGAGAGATTTTCTCCTTAAAAATTTTGAAATTGTTGAAGAAATAATTAATGCCAAAGATTTAGCTAGTTTTGATGAATGTTTTATTTCAAATTCATTAATGGGCGTGAGAAATGTCAAAGCAATCGACGAGATAAAATTTACTGGCAGGGACAAGACAAGAAAAATTCAAGAAAAATTAAAAATTTATGGATTTTAAAAGACTGGTGAGACCAGTCTTTTTTAATTTGCTAAAGAAGAAGATTAAATAGATGAAGAAAATTCTTTTTTGTTGTAAAATTAAAGTAGATGAAAAGGTGATTTTATGAAAAAAACAAATGCAATGAGAATTCTTGAAAGCGAGAATATAAATTTTGAAATAATCGAATACTCAACCAAGGATGGAATTGGTGGAGTTGACGTTGCAGAAAAGTTAGGTGAAGATAAAAATAGGGTTTTTAAAACTCTTGTGACAGAAGCAAAAGATAGCGAGCATTTCGTCTTTGTGGTTCCTGTTTCCAGTGAACTTGACTTAAAAAAGGCAGCAAAGGCATCAAATTCTAAAAAAATTGAAATGATTCCACAAAAAAAACTTCTTCCACTAACTGGTTATGTTCATGGAGGTTGTTCTCCTGTTGGCATGAAAAAATCTTTTAAAACTTTTATCGATTCATCAGCAGAGGACTTAGACTTCTTTTATGTAAGTGGAGGAAAAGTTGGCATGCAAATAAAAGTAAATCCAAAGGAATTAATTTCTGCTCTTGATGGAGAATTTTCTGATATTAAAAAGGAGTAAGTATGTACAGAGATATTTATGAAAAATGGCTTGCAAGTGAAATTTTAGATGAAAATTTAAAAAAAGAACTTTTAAATATTAAGGATAATGAAGAAGAAATTGAAGACAGATTTTATAAGGATTTAGAATTTGGCACTGCAGGACTTCGCGGAATTTTAGGTGCAGGTACAAATCGCATGAATTATTTAACTGTAGGAAGGACAGCTCTTGCTCTTTCGAATTTAATTGAAAGTCTTGGCGAAGATGCTAAGAAAAAAGGAGTTGTCATTGGTCGTGACATAAGACATTATTCCTATGAATTTTCTATCTTAACTGCAGAAATTTTAGCAGAAAAGGGAATTAAGGTTTATCTTTTTCCAGGAATTACTCCAACGCCACTTCTTGCCTATTCAATAAGATACTTAAAAACTATTTCAGGTATTATGATAACTGCTTCTCACAATCCAAAAAATTACAATGGCTTTAAACTTTACTGGGAAAAGGGCTCACAAATTTTATCTGATATTGCTGATAAAATGGAAGCTGAGTCACAAAAAATTGACATCTTAGATTTTGATTTTTCTAGCCTAAAAAAATTAGGCGAATATGAAAATATTAAATTTTTAGGTGAAAGGGTTACAAAATCTTTTTACAGAAATACCTTAAAAGAAAGTCTAACTGATGATGTAGATAAGGAAATAAAAATTGTCTATACACCACTAAGTGGCTGCGGCAATAAATTCGTGAGAAATATTTTAGCCTTTCGAGGATTTAAAAATGTTTATGTAGTGCCTGAGCAAGAAAATCCAGATGGAGATTTCACTAATGTGACAAATCCAAACCCAGAAGATGCTAGGGCCTTTGATAAGGCACTTGAACTTGCAAAAAAAGAAAATGCCGACATAATCATTGCAACTGATCCTGATTCAGATAGGGTAGCTGTTATGGAAATGGGCGAGGATATTTTAAGAATCTCTGGAAATCAAATGGGATTTATCCTTGGAAACTTTATTTTGGAAAGAATTAAGGATAAAAAAATAGAAAATGGTGCAATAGTTAAAACTCTTGTTACTGCTGATTTAATAAAAAAAATCGCAGAGGATTATGGGGTAGAAGTTTTTGAAACTTTAACTGGATTTAAAAATATTTGCAATCTTCCAAATATTTGGGATGAGAGCAAGGAAAAGAAATTTATATTTGGCTATGAAGAGTCTATTGGTTATGTAATTGGTAATCATATAAGAGACAAGGATGCCATTGGAACTTCAATGATTGTAGCGGAAATGGCTGGCTATCTTAAAAAGAGAAACTTAAAAATAAAAGATTATATTGAAGAAATTTATAAAAAATATGGATACTTTGAAGAATTCCTAGACTCAGTTTATTTTGAAGGCAAAGATGGAAAAGAAACTATGAAAAAAATTATGGATGACTTTAGAGAAATCGAAAGCTTTGAAAAAATTGGAGAGCTAAAGAAAAAAGTTGATTTTATAGAAGATGAAGAAAATCCACAAGATCTTTTAAAATTTTATTTTGGAGAAGAAACATGGTTTGCCCTTAGACCATCAGGAACAGAACCAAAATTAAAAATTTATGCCTATGCAGTTTCAGAAGATAAAGATGAAGCTAAGAAAAAAATAAGTGCAATGAAAGAAGAAATAATGGAAAAAATTGAGGGAAGTAGGTGATTTAATGATACTATTTTGTGATTTTAATCCCAAAATTATAAGAGAATACAAATTAGATAGTGAAACTGAAAATATAATTGAAAACTCAAAAATTTATCCCAGCGGTAAGGGTCTATACATGTCTCTTTTTGCCAAAAAACTTGGCGGGGATTCAGAAGTTTTTATGTTAAAGGGAGGTTCTAAGGGCAGAGAAATTGCTCTAAGCTTATCTAGACTTGGCATTGATGTAAATTATACTGCCCTTAAAGATGAAAATGTTGAGGAAGTTATAATAAGGGGTGAAGAAACTGTAAAAGATTATAGAACTCAAGACCCAAGAATAACTATGGAAGATAGAAACGACATCTTAAATTCCTTTGAAAGGGCCCTTTATAACAAAAAAATTGCTGTTATTCCAAAAATTGATTTGTTTGGGATTGAAGATGACATTTATGAAAAATTAATTAAAATATGCTACAAAAATAATTTGAAAGTTGCTGTAAATCCAAAAAATCTCGACACAATGGAAAAGACTAATCCTTATATTCTAATGTTTGACAAAAATGATATTGAAAAAGAGAAAAAGATAAATTATACTGGCGAAGTTATTGAATTCAACAAGAAATTTATTCAAGCTGGAAGTAAAATTGTTTTTGTAAACAGCAAGAGAGCCACAATTATTTCCACAGAAGAAAAAAATTACAGAGCCTATGTAAATAAAAAGAAACTTGAAAGAAATGAAATAACAGAAAAATTTGACACAGAGCTTTCCCTTGCAGGCCTTGCAATGGCTATTGATAGAGATTATGATTTTATCACTTCAATTAAGCTTGCAATATCCTGTGGAGTGTGGGAAAATTTTGTTGAAAAAGATAAAATTGACATGAGCACTATTAAAAAAATTATGAATAGCGTTGAAGTTGAAGAAATTTAAGAGGAGGATAAATGAAGAATTTTCACTTAAATAGAGATCATGTACTTTTTGCCTTTATTGACATTCAAGATAAACTTTTAAAGGCAATGTATAACAAGGAAGAAATTGTAAAAAATTCTACAATTATGGCAAAAGTTGCAAGTATTATTGGTTCAGAAGTAATTTATACTGTGCAATATCCTAAGGGATTAGGATATACTAATGAAGAAGTAAAAGCTCCCTTTAAGGACAAAAAAGAATTTGGAAAACTTACTTTTAATTCCTATGGCGATGAAGAAATTAAAAAAGAAATTGATAGACTTGGGAAAAAACAAATTATTATCTGCGGCATGGAAACACATATCTGCGTTTTCCAAACTGTAAGATCACTTTTAGAAGCAGGATTTGAAGTTTTTATTGTCGAAGATGCACTTGGGTCAAGGACAGAAAAAAATTCAAAAAATGGCATGGAACTACTTAGAGAAATGGGTGCAGTTATAACAAACACAGAAACAGTTTTATTCGACCTTGCAGGCATTGCAGGAACAGATGAATTTAAAACTCTACAAAAATTAATTATCTAATAGAGGAGCTTCACTAGTGAAGCTCTTTTTTAATTTTAAACTGTGATATAATTATTTTGGTGATAAAATGAAAATAATTCACGCAAGTGATTTACATTTAAAAAAATTTTATAGGGGAAGATTACCTCTTGATGTTACAAATAAACTTTTAGAGGATACTTGGTCTGCCTTAAAAGATTTAGCAGACTTTTCAAATGAGGTTGAGGCGGATATTTTTTTAATTGCTGGAGATTTATTTGAGAGGGAATTTTTTAACCTAAAAGACTTAAAAAGATTATTGGATATAATCCAAGGCATAAAAGCTAAGGTCTTCCTAGTTTTTGGAAACCATGATTATCTTTCTAAGGATAATTTATTTTTAAAGGTAAGTTTGCCAGAAAATTTATATATATTTAAAAATGAACTTGATTTTTATGAATTAAGTGACTTAAAAACTCGAATTTATGGAATATCCTACGACAATTTTAGTTTTAAAAAAGATTTTAGCCAGGTAAAATTAGACAAAAGTTTTATAAATATTGGTTTATTTCACTCCGACTTAAAGGACAAAAGATATATGCCCCTTGATGAAAATTTTATGAGAGAATTTAATTATCTTGCACTTGGTCATATTCACAAAAGGGGAAAAGTCTCTAATAATGCCTATTATTCTGGGTCCCTTATTCCACTTTCCTTTAAAGATGAAGGGGAAAGAGGAATAATATTCTTAGATGATGAGAAAAAAACTATTGAGTTTAAAAATTTTTCAAAGAGAGAATTTGTAAATCTTGATGTAAAAATAGATTCTCATATGACCTTTTCTGAAATTTTAAATAATATTCAAGATAAAATAAAAGAGGATAATCTCTATAGGATAAGTCTAAGGGGAAAGAGTCCCCACAAAATAGAAATTGAAAGATTTTTAAAAGAGAACTTATTAGCTTTTTATTTTGAAATAAATAATGAACTTATACAAACCCTTGAAGATGATTTTGAAATTAAAGACAAATATATTTTAGATTTACTAGCTAGCTTTTCTAATGATGAAAAAGAAAGGGATGCAAGGGAATTATGTAAAGATTACATTTTGGAGCAATATTATGATATTTAAAGAACTTGGAATTTTAAATTTTGGAAAATTTGAAAATAAAATAATAGAACTTGATAGTGGTCTTAATATAATTTTTGGAGAAAATGAAGGTGGAAAATCCACTATTGTAAATTTTATTGATGGAATTTTTTACGGATTTAGCAGAGACTCCCTTGCTAGGAAAATTCGTGACGATATTTTTGAAAAATCAAGACCTTGGTCTTCAAGTTTATATAAAGGCTATATAATTTTAAATTATGATGGTAAAAATTATAGGCTTAGTCGAGATTTTGACAGGGATGAGATTTCTATTTTAAATACAGAAAATGGAGAAGATCTTTCTAAGGATGAGAGGAATTTTTTAAAGTCGAGAATTGCCCAGCCTGGCTTTTTATTTTTTGAAATAAGTAGAAAACTTTATAAATCCAGCTTTTTTATTTCTCAAAGACTTTCTCAAATTGAAGAAGATGCTGCAGAAGATTTAAAAAATAAAATAGATAATTTTTCTGTATCTCAAGATGAAAATATTGATTTGACTAAGGTATTGGAAAAAATGAATAAAGACTTAGATGATTTGGGGAATAAGAGGCGAAAAAATTCTGAAATTGGAAGAATTTATACAGAACTTGATAAATTAGCATCTGAAAGATTAAATTTTGTTAACTTAAGAGAAAATTATGAAAAAGTTGCAGAAAAATATAAAGAAACTGAGGAAAAATTAAAAAATTTTAAAGATAAATTAAGAGGAAGAAAACTTTTTGAACTAGGAGAATTAAAAAGAAAATTAAAAGAAATTCAAGATGAAAAGGCAAAGCAAGATGAGAATTTTGATTTTGCAGATTTTGAAAGGGCAATTGAAATAAATAGAACTAGTGGACTATATTCTAGTAAGCTTGATGATTTACTTTCAAAGGAAGAAAATATTTTTGAAATTGACGAAGAAGTAGAAAAAGATTATAAGAAATTTAAAGAGATAAGAGAGGAAATTAGGCTTTTAAATGAAAATAATTATTCAAAAGAAATTGAGATAATATCTGCCGACATAAAAAATATAGAAAAAGTTGTATTTAAATACTCTTTAAAGATATTTTTCTCCCTTCTTGCAGGTGGAGCCTTTATTTTTCTGGCATTTTATTTTAAAAAATATTTTTTAATAATTTTTTCAATCTTATTTTTTACTTACTCTTACTTTAGGATTGTAAAATTTATAGAAAATAAAGACCTTTTAAACCGTCTTAAAAACAAACTAGTAGATTTTAAGAAAAAATCTTTGGATAAAACCATAAAAAAGAAAGAATTTGACCAGGATTTTGAAGAGCTTTTTGAAAAATATAATGTAAATGACGTAAAGGCTTTATCAGAAATTTTAGATGAGAGAAAAGAGGAAAATTTAAAAAATGTTTCAAAAAATGAGTACAATGAAAATTGGAAAGAAAAAAATCATCTTGAAATAGAGACAACTAAAGAAAAAATATCTAGTCTTGAAGATGAACTTCTTAAAATTCTTGAAAAATATAGAGTAAAAAATATAAAAGAACTAAAAAATTTATTTTATGAACTTAAAGACTCTAACAAGGACAAGACAAGTGAATACAAATATAGAATTGATGAGCTTGAAAAAGAAAATCTAAGTGGTGAAATTTATAGAGAAGAGTCATTGGAAAATATTTCAAAAAAAATTAAAGAGCTTACAATAGAGGTCTCAAACTTAGATGGAATTTTAAGGACTCAAGAAGAATCTTTAGAAAAGCTTAGAATTTTAGAGGAAAAATCCTTTGAGTTAAAAGATAAATTAAAAAAACTCGAGTATAAAAGAGATTTACTTGATCTTTCCATAGAAAAATTTGAAGCTTTTATTAAGCTTAGAAGAAGGGACACTCTTCCTATTTTAAAAAATAATATTTCAAATTATTTAGATAAGATGACAAAATCTAAATACAGCGAAATTTTAATTGATGACAGATTTGACATAAAGGTATATGATAAAAACATAGATGATTATGTAGATTTAGATAGTTTAAGTCTTGGCACAATAGATCAAATTTATCTTGCCTTTAGACTTTCTATTTCAAAAATAATTACAGACAAAAAAATCCCCCTTGTGCTTGATAGCCATTTTGATTCCTATGATGATGAAAGACTGAAAAATACTCTAGAAGTTTTATTAGAAGAAGAGCAGGTATTAATTTTTTCAAGCTCAAATAGGGAAAAAGAAATTTTAGATAAGAATAATTCGACGTATAAATTAATTAGACTTTGAGGTGTATATGATATACGCAATAGGAGATCTTCATTTCGATTATACAGAAGAAAAGCCTATGAATATTTTTGGAGACAACTGGGAAAATCATGAAGAAAAAATAATTGAAAACTGGAAAAAAGTTGTTAGTGATGAAGATTTAGTCCTCCTACCTGGAGATATTTCTTGGGCATTAAAATTAGATACAGCAGTTCAAGATCTAATGAGAATTGATAAACTTCCAGGTACAAAAATAATTTCTAAGGGTAATCACGATTATTGGTGGTCTTCCTTAAATAAAATGAACAATTTAGATTTAAAGACTATTCACTTTTTGCACAACAACTCCTTTGAATACAAAGATTATTCCATTTGTGGCACGAGAGGTTGGGCTTCTCGTGATTCTTTTGAATTTTCGGAAGATGATGAGAAAATATATTTGAGAGAAGTTCAGAGACTAAAAAATTCTCTGGATTCCTGTGTAAATAAAAAAATAATTGCAATGATTCACTATCCACCCTTTAATCAAGACTTAGGCCCTAATGAGTTTTCAGAGACCTTAGCAGGTTATCATGTAGAAAAATGTGTTTACGGTCACTTACATGGCAAGGGTCACAAGTATTCCTATGAGGGAGATTTATTGGGAGTTGAATATGAATTTGTTGCAAGTGATTACTTAGATTTTAAATTAAAAAAAATTTTGGAGGACTAATGGAAAGAGAAATTGAAGTTAAACTTCTTGATATTGACATTAAAGATTTTGAAGAAAAAATAAAGTCTCTAGGAGCTATTTTTGTTAAAGAAGAAGATCAAATCAATATAACAATTAATTCAACTGCCCATAAAATTTATAAGAAGCAAGGCTATCTTAGAATAAGAATTGCAAAATCTGAGGGCCAAGAAAAAAAATATTTTACTTTTAAAGAAAATATTTCTGACATAAAGGTTAGAGATAATATAGAGCATACTACTGAAATAAATAGTGTGGAAGATTTAATAAATATTTTAAAATGTCTTGGCTACGATAAATTTCACAAGGGATATAAAAATAGAAAAAAATACAGTTTAAATTCCCTTGTAATTGACATTGACACTTGGGATGAAGATACTTATCCAAAGCCTTATGTGGAAATTGAGGCACCAAGTATGGAAGAAATTTATAGCCTCGTTGATGAACTTAAAATAGATAGAGATCATGTATCTACAATGTCCATTGATGAACTTAGAAAATCTTTAAAAAAATAGTGTGACATATATAATTAATGTGTTATAATATTTTTAGCAAATAAGGAGGAGTTTATGTCTAAGTATAATTATATTAAATGGTTTGATGAAATTGGCAAAGAAGATGTAGGAATTGTTGGAGGAAAGGGAGCAAATTTAGGTGAATTAACTAGTTTTGGTCTACCTGTGCCTCCAGGATTTTGTGTAACAGCTAGTGGCTATACAAAATTTATTAAATATGCAGAACTTGATGAAGTTGTAAAATTTTTAATGGAAGCTGTAGATGTTGAAGATGTTGATGAACTTACTAATGCTTCAAAGGAAATTCAAAAGAAAATTAAAGAAAAAGAATTTGACCCAGAATTAAAAGAAGAAATTTTATCTGCATATAGAGAATTTTCTGAAAATATTGGAGTAAAAGATCCTGAAGTTGCAGTTAGATCTTCAGCCACTGCAGAAGATTTACCTGATGCATCCTTTGCAGGACAACAAGATACTTACTTACACATTTCTGGCGAAGAAGAACTTTTAAATCATATTAGAGATTGTTTCGCTTCACTTTGGACTTCAAGGGCAATTTATTATAGAGAAAAACAAAATTACGATCATTTTGATGTTGCTCTTTCAGTTGTAATTCAAAAAATGGTTAACTCTGAAAAGTCTGGAGTAATGTTTACAGCAAACCCAATTAATAATAGCAAAGATGAAATGATGATTAACGCAAGTTACGGACTTGGCGAAGCTGTTGTTTCCGGAATTGTAACTCCTGATGAATATATTATCGACAAAAAAACTAAAAAAGTCATTGAAAAAAATATTGCCGAAAAAGAATACATGGTAATTAAAAATGAAAATGGTGTTGGAACTAGAGTAGTTAATGTAAAAGATATTTTAGGTAAAGATGCAGTTAAAGCTGAAGCACTTTCTCCTAAAGAATTAGACACTCTTGTTGAAAGAGGACTTAAAGTTGAAAAACTTTATGGTTCAGTTCAAGATACTGAATGGGGATTTGATAGAGACACTAAGGAATTTTATTTCTTACAATCAAGACCTATTACAACTCTTGGCGACAAAGAAGAAAAAGAAGAAAAATTAATAACTCTTGTTAAGGGACTTCCTGCTTCTCCGGGAATTGGCAGAGGTAAAGTAAAATTAATTAAAGACATTTCAGAAATCAACCTTGTTGAAGAAGGAGATGTACTTGTAACTGCAATGACTAACCCAGATATGGTTCCTGCAATGAGAAAATGTGCTGGAGTTGTAACTGACGAAGGTGGAAGAACTTGTCACGCAGCTATAGTTTCAAGAGAATTACAAATTCCATGTATAGTTGGAGCAAAAACTGCAACAAAAACATTAAAAACTGGCGACACTGTAACAGTTGATGCAGTAAGAGGAATTGTTTACGAAGGCGAAGTTCTAAAGGAAAAAGAAGAAAAAAAATCTCCTGATTCACCAAATGTTTCAAGTATTGCCAACTTAGATGAACTTAGAAATTTATTTGCACCAACAACTGCAACAAAAATTTACATGAACCTTGGCGAACCAGAATTAATTGAAAAATATAAAAATCTTCCAATGGACGGCATTGGACTTATGAGAACTGAATTTATTTTCACAAATATGATTGGTGCTCACCCAATGTATTTAGTAAAAACAGGCCAAGGCGACTTAATGATAGATAAACTTGCTGAAGGAATTTCTAAAGTTGCTCAAGCAATTTATCCAAAGAATTTAGTTGTAAGAACTTCAGATTTTAGAACAAATGAATTTAGAGGTCTTAAAGGTGGCGACGAAGTTGAGCCAATTGAGGCAAATCCAATGATTGGTTGGAGAGGTGTTTCAAGATATATTTCTCCAGAATATGAAGAAGGCTTTAGACTAGAATGTCGTGCAATAAAAAAAGTTAGAGAAGAATATGGACTTACAAATGTAATTGTAATGCTTCCATTCGTTAGAACTCCTGAAGAACTTAAAGTTGTTAAGGGAATAATGGCTGAAGAAGGACTTGTTCAATCTAAAAACTTTAAGATTTGGATCATGGCAGAAGTGCCAGCAGTAGTTCTTCAAGCTGAAGAATTTGCAGAATTAGTTGACGGATTCTCCATTGGATCAAATGACTTAACACAACTTGTAATGGGAGCAGACAGAGATTCAGGTGTTCTAAATAATATGGGATACTTTGACGAAAGAAATGACGCAGTTAAAATTGCACTAAAGACAATTATTGATGCAGCCAACAAAAAGGGAATCACTTGCTCAATTTGTGGACAAGGACCAAGCCAATATCCAGAACTTGCAGAATTTTTAGTTGAATGTGGAATCACTTCAATGTCAGTAAATCCAGATACAGTAGAATACACAAGAAGAATTGTTGCAAGTGTTGAACAAAAAATTATTTTAAAGAAACTTAGACAAATGTAAAATCTAAATTAGAAAAGATCTCATGAAAATGGGATCTTTTTTTTGTGGAAAAAATTAAATTGAACTTATAAATTTTTAAAGTTAAAAATTTTTATAAATATTAAACTTAAAAAATAATATTTTTTATATGATAAAATATAAATAGAATTATGACCTAGGAGGTAGTGATGAAAGGCGACGGTATATTTTTATTTTCTTACATGGAAGGGTCTAGTCACAGATATGTTATTCCTGTTTATCAAAGAAGATATGATTGGAAAATTGATAATTGCAAACAACTTTATAATGATTTAATAAGACTTACTAAAAACGGTGGAACTCACTTTTTCGGCAGCATTGTCTCTGATGTCAAAGGCGGCGGAGCAACTACTGAATTCTATATTATTGATGGTCAGCAAAGACTTACAACTGTGACCCTACTTCTTCTTGCTCTTGCAAAGTTAGTAGAAGAGGGCGAAGCTAAGTCTAACGTTAGAGATTTGAGCAACCAAATTATGGAGAGATTTATTATTTCTAAATGGGCTGACATGGATAATAGGATTAAATTAATTCCTGTTAAAAGAGATAGACAAGCTTTATATAATTTGATTTTTGAGGCTAAGGAAGATTACATAGAAAATTCTAATTTAACAATTAATTTTAAATATTTTTATGATAGATTAAAAAATGATTCTGATATTATTGATGAAATTTATTATGCTATTCAAAGACTTCAAGTTATATCGATAACTTTAGATAAAGATGATGATGCTCAGCTAATTTTTGAAAGTTTAAACTCCACTGGTCTTGCTCTTAGTGAAGGTGACAAGATAAGGAATTTTATCCTAATGAATTTGCCTTTAGACATACAAAATGATTATTTTGAAAAGTATTGGATAAAGATAGAGGATTTGACTAATAAAAAAATCGACAACTTTGTTAGAAATTATTTGAGCATTAAGACTTTTTCAACTCCAACTATGGCAAAAGTTTATTTAGAATTCAAAGATTATGTAAATAAGCACAATGACACTCTAAAAGATTTATTAGAAGATATGCTTAGGTATTCTAAGTTTTATAATAAGCTAATGAAAGGCGATAGCAGCTTTAATACTAAAGCTTTAGATGATACCATGTTTAATATGAATAAAATGGAAATTACTGTTACTGAACCTTTCTTTATGGAGGTATTTAGTTTACATGATGAAGGAAAGCTATCTGTTGATGATTTAATTGGAATTTTTACAATTGTTGAAATTTATTTATTTAGAAGAAATATTTGCGGTGTTGCAACTAATGCACTTAATAAAATATTTTTGAACTTAAACAAAGATATTATTAGATATGATGGGTCTACTGATAATTATGTGGAGAAGTTAAAATATAATCTTACTAACAAAAAGGAATCTGGTAGGTTTCCTAAAGATGAAGAATTTTACGAAAATTTAAGTAATAAAGATATTTATTTAATGCGTGGTAGGTTTAAAAACTATTTATTTAATAAAATTGAAAATTACGGCACTGTTGAAACTAAAGATATTTACAATCATTTAGATAGTGGAACATATAGTATTGAGCATATTATGCCTCAAAAATTAAATAATGATTGGTTTAAAGAGTTAGGTGACAATGCTGAGGAGATTCATGAAAAGTGGATTCACAAGCTAGGAAATCTTACTATAACTGGATATAATTCTGATATGGGAAATTCTTCTTTTGAGAAAAAGAGGGATGGAAGTCATGGCTTTAAGAAGAGTGGAATTAGAATGAATCAAGACTTGGCTTTATTGGACTCATGGGGAGAAGATGAAATTGAAAAAAGACATGAAGATTTATTAAATTTAGCAGTAAATGAGATCTGGAAATACCCTATTTCAAGTTATAAGCCTATAATCGCAGATGAAGAATATATTTCTTTGGATGATGATTATGATTTAAAGGGAAAAAAACTTATAAAAATTAACTTTAGAGGAGAAGAGTTATTTTTTAAAAATTGGGCAGAAGCCTTTACTTTTATAATAAAAACCATGCATGAGGAAGATAAGTCGAAGTTAATAAATTTAGTGGCTGAGGAGCCAAGGGACATTTTAGGACTTAATTTTTTTACAACTTCTAATGATTTGCGAAGTTTTGAAAAAATAGATGAGAATATTTTTGTCTCTACAAATAATAATACAAATACAAAAATAAAAATATTGGAGAAGCTATTTGAACTATATAATGAAGGTCTTGATAATTTAGTTTTTTATTTTGAAGAATCTGAAAATTTTGATAGGTCTCCAGAAAACTTAAAAGAAGAATATTGGAATTATGCTATTCCTATAATTAAAGAAGCAAATATTGATAATGAAACTTTTAGAAATGTTAATATAACTAAAAATTCTTGGGTTAGTGGAGCTATTGGCATAAATAGATTTTATATTTCTTGTTATTTTTATATGAAATCTGCTAAAGTATCTATGGTATTAAATAAATCTGACAAAGAAAAAAATAAAGCTGCTTTTGATTATTTGTATAAGTATAAGGAAAGTATTGAAAATAATTTGGGCTATAAACTATCTTGGAATAGGTTGGATGATAAAAAAGTTTCAACTATTGACGCCTCAATAGAAAATATAAACTCAAGGGATAAGTCTAATTGGGAAAAAATTGCAAAATTCCACGCTGATATGAGCGATGCCTTTTATAAGGAATTTGTTCCTAGACTTAGAGAATTCCAAGATAAATAATATATTAAGGATTAAAAACTCGGGGCTAGGCTTCGAGTTTTTTTCTGTGATATAATATAATAAATTCCAATAAAGGAGGTTTTGTTATGAGTAAGGGTAAGCTTAGCAAAGTTTTTATTGGCTTATTTGTTTTATTAGCTATAATTTTCTCAATCTTTTATCTAATATTTTTCGGAAATCCTATTTCTAGACTAATAGCAGAGAGGTCTGCTACTAAATATATTGAGGCTAATTACAAGGACTTGGACCTAGATCGTGACAGGGCCTATTATAATTTTAAGGACGGCTACTATATTGTAAGACTCAGTGACAAAAATAGTGAGGACACTAAGTTTTATTTGAGCTTTGATTCTTTTGGTAAGATAAAGGCAGATACTTACGACTCTATTTTATTCAACACATTTATAAGACTTGATAATGAATTAAATGATTATGGTAAAAGCCTTGCGGAAGAATATAATTTTCCTTATAAAATTTCTTTAACTACAGTTAATGATGATATTGAAGAGAAACTCACTCTAGACCAAAAATTTGATTTTAATAATTTTAAGGAAGATATAAATGCCCAGGCTCTTGGTTATGCTAAAAAGCCAAGCCTTGAAAAGTGCTTTGATCTTCTCTGTGATTTGCAAAAAATTATGGACAAGACTTCTTTAAAGGTTACGAAATATTCTATTATTTTAATTCCAGAGGAAAACAAAAAGCCTGATGGGGAAGCCGAGTCATGGGCAGGTTCTGTTAATGTTTACGATGTTCCAGAAGAAGTTGTAAGGAATAAGGATATAAAAGAATTTACAAATATTTATGAAAAGTCAATAAGAGAGACTAAAGACTAAGAAAAAACTCTCATCCATAGGAATTAGAGATTTTGAAATTTCCAAGGGTGAGAGTTTATTTTTTATAGACTTCTGTGGTGAAGTCTGTCTTTATTTTCCCAGATTTTATGTTGTAGAGATCACTTGCCAAGATTTCTTTATCAAGCATCTCTTTTGTAATGCTAGTTGATTTGTCATAAAAGCTTTTAAAGGAATAAATTTTATTTTTATTTTTTGATTTTTTTAAGATCTCTATGCCTCTTTCGTCGCAGGCAAGGACTCTTGTGTAGGGAGTTTCAAAGGATTTTTTTATGGCATCTTTTTTTATGTCTAAGAGTATTTCTAGGATAAGCCTCTTTATCCTTGACCTGCTGTGCCTCTTTGAGTGAACTTTTTCTATTAGTTCTTCAAAGTTTTTGGAGTCTAAATTTTCTAAAATTCTATTTTCAAGTCCAACTTCATAGTCAAAGTAATGGCTGAAATTTATTTTTTCTGAGATCATTTTATATTTAAAAATTTCAAAATAATTTTCTAATTTATTTTCTGTAATTAGCTCATAGTCTGGAATAAAATTTGAAACATCCTCGCCTCTATAGGCAAGCTTTCTAATGTGAGATGCCGATGCAAAGCCTTCATGGGCAAAATCGTCCTTGTGGTTTACGTTCTTTCTTTCTATTGAGTGAGCTTCAATTTTTGAATTTATTTTTTCTAAATTTTTGATGTACTCCAAGCCTAAAATATTATTTGGTTTTTTTAAAATTTCTTTTTCTTCTTTATTTAGAAAATCCATGGCAAGCTCACGAGATTTTATATAGGAATTTCCCTCATTCAAAAATTTTTTTATTTTCTCATCATCTAAGTTTTTATAAATTTTTTCTGACAAATTTTTTAAAATTGAAGCATCATCTTCACTACCAAAGTAAAGCCTATTTATGATGTCCATAGAATCTAAAATAGAAATGCCGCCGCGAGCAAATATTTCTGCATTTGATGTTGCGTAGAAGAGGGGGAGCTCTAATACAAGACTTGCTCCATTATCCACTGCAATTTTTGCCCTTTCAAATTTATTTATTATGGCAGGCTCGCCCCTTTGCACAAAATTTCCAGACATAATAACAACTATATAATCTGAGTATTCACTTTTTATTTTTTTAATTTGGTAGGCATGACCCCTGTGGAAGGGATTGTACTCCGCAATTATAGAAGCAATTTTCATATTTTAAATCTCCAATTATTGACTAATGGCTACATCTGTTATAAACTTATTATTAGTTATTATACTATATTTAAGAAATTTAAAAAACATGAGGAGGAAATATGAAGATATTAGTAATTAATTGCGGATCTTCTTCTCTAAAATATCAATTAATTGATATGGAAACTGAAGAATTGATGGCAAAGGGTTTAGTTGAAAGAATTGGAATTGAAGGTTCAAGAATTAAACACGAAACAATAGGAAAGGAAAAGAAAACTATTGAAACTCCAATGCAAGACCACAAGAGAGCTCTTGAACTTGTAATGGAATCCCTAACAAATGAAGAATACGGTGCAATTAAATCTCTTGATGAAATTGATGCTGTAGGTCACAGAGTTGTACATGGTGGCGAAGATTTCGCTAAATCTGTTGTAATAGATGAAAAAGTTTTAAAGGGAATTGAAGATAATGTTGAAATAGCTCCTCTTCACAATCCACCAAACATTATGGGAATCAAAGCTTGCCAAAGACTTCTTCCTAATGTTAAACAAGTTGCAGTATTTGATACAGCTTTCCACCAAACTATGCCAGCTGAAAGCTACATCTATGCACTTCCATATGAATACTATGAAAAATATAAAATTAGAAGATTTGGTTTCCACGGAACTTCTCATAAATATATAACTAACAGAGCAGCTGAAATGTTAGGAAAAGATGTAAATGAAGTTAACTTAATTACTTGTCACCTTGGAAATGGTTCAAGTATTTGTGCAGTTAAAAATGGTAAATCAATTGACACATCAATGGGATTCACACCACTTGAAGGACTTGCAATGGGAACTAGATGTGGTGATTTAGACCCAGCTATTCTTCCATTCATTATGGAAAAAGAAAATCTTTCCACTGATGAAATTAACACATTAATAAATAAAAAATCTGGTGTACTTGGAATTTCTGGAGTATCAAGTGACTTTAGAGATATTGAAGCAGCTAGAGATGAAGGAAACAAGAGAGCAAAACTTGCCCTTGATATCTTCGAAAAAAGAGTTCGTGGCTACATTGGTTCTTACATGACTGAACTTGACCATGTTGACGCAATTGTATTTACAGCAGGCGTTGGTGAAAATTCAATTGAAATGAGAGAGTCAATAGTTAATGGATTGAAATCTCTTGGAATTAAGATTGATCCTGAAAGAAATAATGTTAGAGGAGAAGACAAACTTATTTCTGCTGACGATTCTTCCATTAAGATTTTTGTAATTCCAACTAACGAAGAGCTTATGATTGCAAGAGATACAAAGGAACTTGTAAAAGCATAATTTTCAAGATTTTTGTTGACATTTAAAAAATAAAAAGTTATAATGATTTGTATGTATTTTTGAGGTGAGTATATGAAATTAGATCTTAGTACTTTTTTGTCATCTGATGAAGTTAGGCTTGACTTTCAGGGTAGCTTAAAGGAAAATGACACGGATTTGAGTTTAGAAGATCTAAATCTCATCTATCCAATAGAGTACAAGGGATATATTCATGATTTGACAGGGGAATTAGAACTTTGTCTTGATATTTCCTACAAATTCAAAGCAATTTGTGACAGGTGCCTCAAAGAATTTATAAAGGAAAAAGAGACATCTTACATTGCTTACAATTTTAAAGACCCAAGTCTATATGATGAAGATTCAATAGATGAGTATTTTAAAATTACCGATGATTCCATTAATCTTTCAGAGATTATTTTTTCACAAATTATTACTTCTATTGGAGGTAAAAATTTGTGCAGCGAAGATTGCAAGGGACTTTGTCCACATTGTGGAAAGAACTTAAATGATGGTCCATGTGATTGCCATGAAGAAGAATCTGTACAAGAATCAATGGATCCAAGATTTGGAAAGTTATTAGATTTATTTAAAGATGAGGAGGTGTAGAAATGGCCGTACCTAAGAGAAAAACTTCAAAACAAAGAAAGAACAAGAGAAGAGCATCTTCTTACAGATTAAATAAAGCAACAGTAGTTGAATGTCCTAACTGCCATGAAATGAAATTACCTCATAGAGTTTGTCCTTCTTGTGGACACTATGCAGGCAAAGAAATTGTTGCAGAAGCAGAATAATAAAAGTGAGACTAAAGTCTCACTTTTTTTAACTAATTTACTCTATAATATTTTAGATTGATTTCTAAGATTTTATAGAGTTTTTTATTTACAAATTTAAATTATATTTGCAAGTTAAACTTTGTGCTATAATAAAACTATGAAAAAGTTAAAAAAAGCGGATATATTAGTTATTATTTTACTAGTAATTGCCTCCTTTTTGATTTATCTTTTTACAAATAAATTGCCTAAGGAAGAAAATAATATTTCAAAAAAGGTTGTCATAACTGTAGATGGAAAAATTTATAAAGAGCTTCCCTTAACTAATAATACAAAAGAAAAAATTGATATAAATACTATTTATGGTAAGAACGAAGTAATAATTGAAAATGGAAAGGTCTACATGCATGAATCTAATTGTAAGGAAAAAATTTGTATGAAGATGGGAAAAATTTCTATAGCTGGAGATTCGATTATTTGCCTACCTAATAGACTTATGGTAAAAATTGTCTCTGACAAAAAAAATGAGGATAGTTTGGATTTGATAATAAAATGAGAAATAATAGAAAATTAATTTATTTATCTCTACTTAGTGCTTTGGGAATCGTCCTTGGACTTTTTGAAAGTGTTATTCCACTTCCTGTTGCAATACCTGGAGCAAGACTTGGTTTATCAAATATTGTAGTTCTTGTAACTATAGTTGCCATAGGATATAAAGAGGGATTTTTTGTATCTATATTTAAAACTGTGATTTTGGCACTGGTTACTGGTGCAGTTTCTAGTTTCTTTTTTTCAATGGGAGGAGCTATTTTAAGTTCTTTTGCTATGATTTTATCCCACAAATTTTTGAAAAAATATTTATCGCTAATTGGTATTAGTGAGATTGGATCTTTTTTTCACAATTTGGGTCAAGTTTTAGTTGCATCATATATTATGAAAACTACTGCAATACTTGCTTATTTACCACTTCTCGTTATTTTAGGGATTTTTACTGGTTTTTTTGTTGGCCTTACTTCAATCTATGTAGTCGACAATACAAATATTTCAAAAGAGAGAGGTTGAAATGGAAAAAATTATTTTAGCATCAAATTCTCCTAGAAGGAGAGAAATCCTATCAAAATTTATAGACTTTACTGTAATTTCTAAAGAAATTGATGAGATAAAAGATGATTGTTTTTCTCCTTGGACAACTGTTATGGCACTTGCCTATGAAAAAGGAATAGAAGTTGCAAAGGATAATGTTGATGAAGTAGTTTTATCTGCAGACACTTTAGTTGAACTTGATGGAAAGCTTCTTGGAAAACCAAAAAATCGTGAAGATGCAAAGATTATGATTAAAAGTTTAAGCGGAAAAATTCACAATGTTTATACAGGTTATGCAATATTTAAATTATCTAAAAAAATTAAATATGTTAGCTATGATAAATCTTCTGTTAAATTTTATGATTTAAGTGATGATGAAATAGAAAAATATTTAGACACCCTTGAATATAAAGATAAGGCTGGTGCTTATGGAATACAGGGCAAGGGGTGTCTTTTAGTGGAGAATATAGAAGGAGACTATTTTAATATTGTGGGCTTTCCTATTGGAAAGATTAATAGAGACTTAATGAGATTATTAAATTTAAGCTTGTGGTGATTTTATGAAAGATAGAGAAAATGACAGATACACAATAAAAGAGATGCCAGAAGATGAGAGACCTCAGGAAAAATTAATAAAATTTGGGCCAAATTATCTATCCAATGCTGAACTTTTAGCTTTAATAATAAGAACTGGGTCTAAAAGTGGCGATTCATCCATTGATACAGCCAATAAAGTTCTTAGAAGTTTAAAATCAGAAAATGATAAGAATGGCTTAAATAGTCTTAAAAATGCAAACTTTTCAAACTTAATGAAAGTGGAAGGAATTGGAGAAGCTAAGGCTGCCATGATTATTGCTGCTGTGCAACTTGGAATGCGTCTTTCGGCTAGTTCTTACGATTCAAAAATTAGAGTTACATCTCCATCTATTGCTGCAAATTATGTTTTAAGTGATATGAGTGTTTTAGAAGAAGAACATTTTAGGATTATGACTTTAAATACCAAAAAAGAAATAAATTTTGTTAGAGAAATATCTAAGGGCACTATAAATATGACCCTTGTTCACGCAAGAGAAGTTTTTAGGGCTGCCATTTTTGACAATGCTCACACGATTATTTTGCTACATAATCATCCAACAGGGGACCCAAAACCCTCTAAGGAGGACATTGATCTTACCAATACCTTAGTTGAGGCATCAAAGATAATTGGAATTGATATTTTAGATCATATTATTATTGGGGATAATAAGTATTTTAGTTTTTTAGAAGAAGGACTTATGTAGGAGGTTTTATGAGAATTTGTGCTCTTGGAGACTCCATATTTGAAGGATATTTAGTTGGAGGAAAATCCTTAATTTATTATTTGCAGGGAAAAGGTTATGATATTGATAACTACGGTGTCAATGGCTTAACTACTGATGAAGTTTTATATGCAATAAATAATTTGATGAGTTATGATTTATATTTTATTCTCATAGGTTTAAACGATTTTTATAATGGAAGATCTCTTGATTATGTTTTAAAAAATATAAATAAAATTATAGAGAAATTAAAGAGCTTAGCTGGAAAAATTATTGTCATCACACCCTATCCAACATCTTTTAAAAACTTAGATAAAGCTTATGAAAGTTTTATAAATTTTAATTCAGTGAACAATAAAATAGAAAATCTTGACAAAAAATTAAAGGAAAATGCCAAGGATTATAAAGTTGTTTCATTTTACGATTATGCTAAAGAAAATAACATTGAGGATGATTTAATCGATGGAATACATCCTAATGAAAGGCTTCATGAAAAATTATCAATATTTTTAGAGGAAAAATTGAATGGATATTTTTGATGTTTTAAGCAAAAAAATTTCTTATAGGCGATTTTCAAAGAGAGAAAAGATTTTATTGGTAATTTTCATTTTGTTATTTTTAGAATTTTTATTTTATAATTTTTTGATAAAAAATGAACAACAAAAAATTTCTGAAATACAATTTAATGAAAGTATTGAAAATGAAAAAATTAATTATAAATATAGTGGTTTAGAAAATTTTTCAAAGGAAAATATAGATAAAATTGTTGCTGAGAATAATTTAGAAGAAGAAAATATTGCTAAGGAAGCAGAGACAGATATTGAAACACTATCCATATCTGGAATAATAAATAATGGAGATATTGGTAAAATTTCTAAGCTAACAAATTATTATGGTTATTCTAATATTACTTTAAATAGAAATGATGAAAATACATTTAATTTTGAATTTAAGGCAGAAAAGCCATCAAAGGCTGTTTATTACTCCGATTTAAAAAGTGCTTACTTTAATGAAAAAAATTCATCTGATCTAAATAATAAGGAAAGTGAAAAAGAAAATTTAAATTCTAAAGATGATAAGAAAGATAAGAATATAACTGATATAAAAAATATAAAGGCCACTGAATTACAAAGTACAAATAAAAAAATTATGAAAAACTTAACTTTAAAAGGAAAAAAATCTTTAAAAACTAATAATAAAGATAATGTAATTAAGGGTCATGAAGAAAAGTTATCTAACCTAAATGGCGTAAAAGACAATATTGATAATAAATCTAAAGACAAATTAGAAAGTAATCATAATAATTTGGATTTAGAATCAAATAAAAATGAGGAAAATAAATTTATAGTAGATAATAATGTAAATACAAATTATTATAGTGAATCTGGGATTATATCAATTTTTGTAGATAAAGAAAAAATTTACGACATTATAAAGCTTGGAGTTGACAGACATTGTGATGGAGTATCTCTTTCACTTTTATTTCCCTATGATTCTTGCAAAGAAATTGGAATAATTAATATTGCAGGAGAAAAAATTCCTTTTACAGGAAAAATACTTCAAAATGAGTGGTTTAGAATAAATTTATTTGCTGAAGACATTAGTTATATTTATTTTTTGCCACAAAATAATGAAGATTTATTCTTTTTTATAAAAGAAGTTGAATACAATGAAAACATCTAAAGGTTTTACTTTAATTGAACTAGTAATAACAATTGGGATTATAATAGTACTTTTATCAATTGGCGTAATTAATTTTAATGTTCGAGAGAAAATTGAAGCAAGGCAGCAATTAAAAACTTTGGCACTTGATATTAAATTTGTAAAAAATTATGCTCAAGTTAATAATTGTAGAACCAGCCTCAAAATTGAAAATGATGGCTATACAGTTAAATTTGGAGATAAAATCAAAACTATTAAGTTTAATAAACTTATTAAATTAAAATCCACTAATGTATATGATATTAATTTTACAAGTAGCGGGAAGCCATCATATATAAGCAAAAATAATTCTGCGGGTACCATTGTTTATTCTATAGGGGATAAAAAAACTATTACTATAAAAGTTTTACCAGTTACTGGCAAGGTGAATTATTATGATATTAAGGACTAGGAATAAGGGACATTTAATGATTGAAGTTTTGTTTTCAATAGCTATTGTAGGTCTAATTGCATCTGTAATTATGCCAAATATTATTAGTCTCTTGGAAAATCAAAATTATTTAAAAGAAAGAGAATTATTAATTTATGCTGTAAATTCAAAAATGGAAGAGATCATTGGAGATGCTTATAACAATAAAGATTTGAAAATAAATTTTGATAAGGACGATGATACAAAAAAGAATTTTATCATTAATGTAGTAAAAAATAATGAGGGTAATTTAAATCATGTAATTGTTAGTGGAAAGAGGCGTGGTAGTGATGAAGAAATTAAACTTGAAGTATACTTACCGCAAGAAGGGTTATTCACTAATTGAGCTTGTACTTTCTATAGCCATGCTTTTAATCATAACAATGGTTTTAACATCTATTCTTGGAGTAACACAAAAGATATTAAATAAAAGCTACATTAATCAAAATACTAATTCTGACATGTCCTATGCCATAAATTACATAAAAGACGAAATAGAATCTTGTGATTATTACACTTATATTAATGGAGGACTATATTTTATTAAAAAAGTTGACAACAAGTATAATTATATTAGTTATGGATTAAAAGATAATCAATTATTTAGATATTCCACAACTGTAGATAAAATGCAAAAGTTCAATAATTTGCCCAAAAAAGGAAATAATGCCTTGACTGAAGAGATAGGTGCTTTTAAAGTAAGTGACCAAGGGCCTTATTTTAACATTTATTTAAAGTATAATGATAAAGATAAAATAAATTTTAAAATAGCAAAGAGGATAAAACTTTATGAATAAAAGAAAAGAAGGATATATTTATATTTTTACTATTATTTTAATTTCATTGCTTGCTCTTTTCTTTTACTTTATATATTCCTATACGTCAAATACATCATACATAAGCTTAAATAAAGTTGAAAAGATTCAGGCAAATTATGCGGCAGAATCTGTATTAAATATTAGAAGCTCTGAAGAAAATTTTAATAAAGACTTAGAAAAATTAATTAATTCTCATAGCATTTATAATAATTTAGCTTGTGGATTTAAACCAAATGATACAGAAATTAAAAGACTTCAGTTAAGATTGCTAGACGATGATAAGAGTATAAAAAATTTTGATCTAGTTGAACTTTCTACTGACATAAAATATAAAAACTCACTAGCTAGTGCTAAAATTAGGGCAAATTATATTAATAAATTATATAAAATGGATGACGGTGTCCTAAATTCAGGAAAAGTTAATAAGTATGATTTGGAAAAAATAAAAAATTCTTTTGAAAAAAATAATTGGACGCATGTTAAATATAAGCTTATAAATTTAGATGGTGATTTTATTTATGGAGATGAAAAGGGAAAGAAATACATTTTTCAAGAAGTCGAGGAGATAAATGAGGTTACTTTAGAAAAAACTATAAAAAGAATTCCTAGGATTTCTTTAGATAATGTAAATATAATAGTACAAAATAGTGGAAGTTTAAAAATAGAATCGGACATAAATAATCAAATTTTAGTAATAAATGACAAAGTTTTGTTTAACCATAATAAAATATCTGGTATAATTATTTTAAATAATAATGCACAAATTTCTAATAATTGCAAATTAGTGGGGTATTTAATTGATTTATACGACAAAAATTCTAGTATAAGCGTTGAATATAATCCACCAGTCTTAAAATTTTATGGTTCAGTTATGCCTGATTTTATAAAATTTCAGCCAATTTCACTTAATCATTATGATTTAGAAGACAATACTTAATATGGAGGAAAATATGATAACAGCAGGAGATTTAAGAAAAGGACTTACATTTGAATGGGATGGAGATGTTTGGGTTGTAATTGACTTTCAACACGTTAAACCTGGGAAAGGTGCTGCTTTTGTAAGAAGTAAAATTAAATCAGTACTTACTGGCAGTATTAAAGATACAACATTTAACCCATCAGAAAAATTTGAAAAAGTTGTAATTGAAAATAAAGAAATGCAATATTTATATTCTGATGGAGAACTTTATTACTTTATGGATCAAGAAACTTACGAACAAATTCCACTAGAAAAAAGCATGGTAGAAGACGCACTTAACTTCATGAAAGAAAATGACATGGCTACTATTAATTTTTACAAGGGCAAAGCTTTTAGAGTTACACCTCAAAACTTTGTGGAATTAGAAGTAACTCAAACTGAACCAGGTGTCAAAGGAGATACATCAAGTGGTGGATCTAAACCTGCTACTGTTGAAACAGGTTACACTCTTAATGTACCACTTTTCATTAATACAGGCGATATTATAAGAATTGACACGAGAGACGGCGAATATATGTCTAGAGTTTAATTTGGAGGAAATATGGAATATTTATTAAAGAGAATTTCTTATTTGCAAGGACTTTGTGATGGATATGATTTAGACACTACAACTAACGAAGGAAAAATTATATCTGAACTTGTAGATATTTTAAGCGATGTTATTGATGAAATGAGAGAATCTCGTGAAGAGATTGAAGATTATGTTGACATAATTGAAGAAGATCTTGCTGATTTAGAAGATTATGTTTACGAAAATGAAGACATGGATTTCGATTTATATGATGATGATTTTGATTTTGATGATTTAGAAATCTATGATGAAAATGAAGAAGAAAGTGAAGAAGAATAATTAATTTTTTTAAAAGGCGAGGTGTTTCCTCGTCTTTTTTAAGATTCATTATAAATTATAGGAGAAAATATGATTATTAAAGGCGGAAGAATAATTGATCCTATCTCAAGAACTGATGAAGTTTTAGATATAAGAATAGAAAAGGGAATAATAGCTGAAATAGAAAAAAATATTGATGAGAAAAAATACCCTAATGAAGAAATAATTAATGCAAGTGGAAAAGTTCTTGTACCAGGTCTTATAGATGTTCATGTTCATTTTAGAGATCCAGGTCAAACTTATAAAGAAGATTTGAAAACGGGAAGCCAGGCTGCTATTGCTGGTGGATTTACCACAGTAGTACAAATGGCAAATACTAGTCCCAAAATAGACAACAAAGAAAAAATAATTGAGCATTATAAAAAAGCAAGAGACCTACCTTTAAAAGTTTTTACAGTATCTGCTCTCACAAGAAATTTTGAAGACTTAGAACTTGTTGATATGGAAGAAAATTTTATAGCTGGTGCCATTGCTTTTACAGATGATGGAATACCTAATAGAAATTCTAAATTAATACTAGATGCCATGAATTGTGCAAAAAAAATAGGCGCAATAATTTCTTTTCATGAAGAAGATCCAAATTTAATTTCTCAAAATGGTATAAATCATTCAGAAGTTTCTGATTCTTTAAATATTTATGGCTCACCAAGTATTGCAGAGACATCTTTTATAGCAAGAGATGTAGCCATGGCAATTTACACTGGTGCAAAAATTTCTATTCAGCATCTATCAACAGGTCTTGGTGTTGACCTTGTTAAATTTGGAAAATCTATGGGTGCAAATATTTTTGCAGAAGTGACGCCACATCATATAGCCTTAAATGACAGGGCTGTTTTAGAATATGGTAGTCTTGCAAAAATGAATCCACCACTAAGAAGTGAAGAAGACAGATTAAGAATTATAAAAGGTATAAAAGAGGGAACAATTGAAATTATAGCAACAGATCACGCTCCTCACAGCTCTGAAGAAAAGGAAAAAGAACTAACTAAGGCGCCATCAGGAATTATTGGACTAGAGACATCTTTTTCTATTTGCTATGAAAACTTAGTTTTAAGTAAAGAAATATCTCTTATGAAATTAATTGAACTAATGAGCACAAATCCTGCAAAAATATATGGACTTGAAGGTGGGGAAATAGCAGTTAATAAACTTGCAGATTTAACAATAATTGATCTTGAAAAGGAATACAAAATAGAAAGATTTAAATCAAAATCATCTAATAGTCCCTTTGCAAATAAGAATTTAAAAGGCGAAATTCTTTATACAATTTCTGAGGGAAAAGTTGTATATAAAAAATAAATATGTCAAAGTGGATACAAAGATAAAGATTTAAGCCATTTACTTTAAAATTCTATATACTTGATATATTATTAAAATAGGGAGGTAGTTATGAGAATTTTTAATTACACTTTACTTAATTTTAATAGTATTAAAAACACCATTAAAAGATTTCCATTCACAATAATATCTGCTACACTTGCCACAATATTTTTAATTTTATCAACTTTCGATGAATACGCTGAAGCATATAATAACAAGTTGATGAGCTTTGGATTAGTTTTTGTTTTTGGAATTTTTCTCTACGCCTTTATTAAACTATTTAATGAAGGATTAAGAAATTATTACGATCTTAAAAATTTAAAAAATAATAATTTTTTCAAGATACTTTCCTATGTAATCACCCTTCCAATTTTATATGGGATTTATGAACTTGTTTATGATAAGGATCAGGCTTTATCCCATTATAATAGTAATTTTATTTATTTTACCTTAATTGCAGCTTTAGTAGTTGGCACATCTTTTGTAGGTAAATTTAATTATCACAAGGATTATGTAGTTTATGTAGCTAAAATATTAAAGGCATTTATTATTTCAAATATATACAGTTTTATTGTCTTTATCGGAGTTAGCGGAATTATTTATGCACTAAATACTTTATTTAAATTAAATTTTTCATCTTCTATTTATTTAAGAGTTGGAATTTTTTCCTTTATTTTATTTAATGTTGTGACATTTTTCTCTGATTTTCCAAAAGTTAGAGATTCTTTTATAGATTATAAATATCCTAAGGCTTTTAAAATTTTGTTGGTATATATAATGACTCCTATTGTTATTATTTACACAGGAATTTTACTTGCTTATTTTGTTAAAATTTTATGGCTATGGCAAATTCCAAATAATTTAATTGTTAATTTAGTTATTTGGTTTGCAAGTTTTTCAGTGGTATATTTATTTTTCCTATCTAGAATAGATAGTATTAAATTTATAAATAAATTTAAAATTATTTTTCCCTTTACACTCTTTCCACTATTAGGAATGATGTTCTTTGCAATTTATTTAAGAATTCAGGAATATGGAATTACAGAAAATAGATATATTGTAATTGCGGCAGGAGTTTGGATTTTTCTATCTCTAATTTATTATATTTTTTACAGAGAAAATTCAAATATTACTATTCCAATTTTTTTATCAGTAATAATTTTAATAACAGGTCTTGGCCCTGCATCTGCAACAAGTTTAAGTGTGAGATCACAAAATACAAGATTTGAAAAACTTTTAAAAGAAAATAAAATGATTGCTGGCGACGAGATAAAAGCAAATGTAAATGTTGAAAGTAGTACAAAAAGTCAAATTATAGATATTGTAAGCTATATGGTTAGGACGGATAGAGTAGACAAGCTTAGCTATATGCCTAAGGATTTTAAACTAAATGAAGATAGTTTTACAAAATTATTTGGTTTTTCCAATATTGTAGAAGACAAAGAATATTTGGGATATTCTTATGCAGATAAGATAGCTAAGAATAGTGAACTAGGTTTTAACATAGACATTGAAGGTTACAAAAAAATAATCTTTGTATATTCTCTTGATAATGTTGTTACATCTGGTGAATATAAATTTGAAAAAAATAAAAAAGAAATAAAAATTTATAAAAAATCTCATGATGATTACAAAAAAGTTTTTACAATTGATTTGGCAAAACTTAGAGACAACTTAAAACTATTAAAAAAGACAAAAAATCATATTGAACTTGAAGATTTAGCAATGGAAAATAATGCTTATAAGATTATATTTTCTGATATTTATTTTGGCAAAGAAGACAAGTCAGAAGATTCTTATATTGAATTTTATTTTTTGATAAAATAAGGAGAGATCTATTTGTATTATATAAATTTTGAAAATGATATATTTATTGATCAAGAAATTGACTTAAAACCAATTTATGATATTTTAAGAATATATTTAAATAAGTGCGATTCTTATCAAGTTAAAATTTTAAAGGAAGATGCAAAATCAAAGAAATTATTAGAAGATTTTGCAGTTTATTCTGATGAAGATGGCTACGAATACATTTATCAAGGAATTGTTGATGAAGACTTCAAAAAAGTGATTTTAGAAAATTTAATTGGAGATGCTTCTTTAAACTTTATGGGAATAAGCCTTTATGACGATGGGATTTTAAAATTAGAAATCTTAAATTATGGCAGTGAAGTTTACATCTATGGCTTTGATGAAAAATCTGTAGTGGCATTTTGTGAAGAACTAGAAAAAGTTTATGGAATAAAAGATTTAAATGTCTATATTGATAAGAGTGAGGATGATGAAGAGAACCATCATCATGATCATGAGCATGACCATGACCACAAGCACCACCATGAAGATGATGGGAATTCTTGTGCTTGTCATGAGGACCCTTCTAAATAAATAAGAAATGTGCTTTTTTTAATATTTGAGACTCTTTTATTAGAGTCTCTTTTTCATATAAATGTTATTTTTTAAAATTTTAAAAGAAGAGTATAATATAAAAGTAAGTTAATTTTTAATATAAAAAATTTATTTATAAAGAGGATGATTTAATGGAAATAACAAAAGAATTTTTACAAAATAGTAGAGAAAAATTTTATAAAGACAGAGCAAATAGAGTAGCCCAAAGAGCTGCTGTAAATAATGGTTTAGTTGAAGCTTCTGTTGATAGGGTTGAAGACGAAAGGAATAGGCATACTTTTAATATTGAGTTAAAGGAAAAAGAAATTAGGAATCAAAAACAATCTGGAAGATGTTGGATGTTTGCAGCTCTTAATTTAATGGAATATAAACTTTGCAGAAAGTATAATTTAAAGGGCTTTGAACTTTCAAAAAATTATACTCTATTTTTCGATAAATTAGAAAGATGCAATTACTTTTTAGATTCAATTATAAGAACTTTAGATGAAGATTTAGATGGAAGACTTGTTTCTCATATTTTGACTGACCCCATGGGAGATGGCGGACAATGGGATATGATTAAAAATATTATAAAAAAATATGGACTTGTACCATCTTATGCAATGAAAGAATCAGTAAATTCATCTGCAACAGCAAATTTAAATAATTATTTAACAAAAATTCTTAGAATGTATGCTAAGAATTTGAGGGATTCCTATAAAAAAGAAAAAGATTTAGAAAAATTAAAGAAAACTCAAGAAGAATATATGAAGAAAATTTATGATGTTCTTTCAATTTCCTTAGGAACTCCACCAGAAAAATTCGACTTCGAAGTTCGCAATGAAGATGAAGAATTTATTTCTGACAAAAATTTAACACCACAAGAATTTTTGAAAAAACATGTAGAAGTAAATTTAGATGATTATATTTCTTTAATTAATGCACCAACTAAGGATAAGCCTTATTTTAAATCTTATACAGTTGACTTTTTAGGTAATGTAATGGAACTTGACAAGGTTAGGTATGTAAATGTGCCAGTAGAAGTTATGAAAGACGGAATTTTAAAACAACTAAAAGATGGTGAGCCAGTTTGGTTTGGCTGTGATGTTGCACAATTCTTCTACAGAAAGGGAGCAAATTTAGACCTTTCAACTTTAAAAATTTTTGATTTACTAAATGTAGAATATGACTTGTCAAAGGAAGAAAGATTAGACTACAAGGAGTCACTAATGACACATGCCATGGTCTTTGTTGGTTGCGATTATGATGAAGAAAATAAGAAAATAAATAGATATAAAGTTGAAAATTCATGGGGAAAAGATGCTGGCGATAGAGGCTATCTTGTCATGAGTGATGAGTGGTTTGACGAATACATGTATCAAGCCCTAATAAACAAAAAATATTTAGACGAAAAAGTAATAAAAGCATATAGTGAAGAACCAATCCATTTAAAACCATGGGATCCAATGGGTTCGCTTGCATAAATTAAAGAACTGAAATAAAAAAAGAGTCTATCAAATTTTGATAGGCTCTTATTTTGTCAAAATAAATTTTATGAAAGTTCTTCTGAAATTGCGGCACTAATTTTTGGAACTAATTGTTTTTTTCTTGATAATAGTCCCTCAGATAAAAATTTATCGGCTACAAGTTCTTTCTCAAATTTTCTTGCAATAGCTTCTTTAAAACTTCCTGCAAGTATTACTTCTGAAACCTCTTTAAAAATATCTGTAATCATTAATACAAAAGTTTCAGCATCAGAAGTTTCAATAAAGTGTTCCATAGCTTCTTTTAAATCTTTTTCTACTGAATTTGTGCTATCCAAATCCATTGTAAAGATTTGGCATACTCTTACATTTACGCCTTCAATGGAAAAGTTTTTAACATCAGATTTTAATAGTTCATCAGGTTTTCTTCCTTCAAGGCTTGTACCAGCTTTAAACATTTCCATGGCAAATTCTTCTACATCAATCGCTGCAATTTTTTTCATTTTGTTTAGAACATATTTGTCTGTATCAGTTGAAGTTGGGGATCTAAATAAAAGTGTATCAGAAATTATTGCTGCGCATAGAAGACCTGCAACTTCACGAGATGGTTTGATTCCATTTTCAAAAAACATCTTTGAAACTATTGTAGCAGTTGATCCAACAGGCTCATTTCTAAAGTATATTGGAGAGGATGTAGAAATATTTGCAACTCTGTGATGGTCAACAATTTGAACTATTTCTGCAGAATCTAAGTCATCAATGGATTGATTTCTTTCATTGTGATCAACTAGAATTATTTTTTTCTTTAAATTTGAAATCAAGTGGTAACGAGATATATTTCCTATAACTTTATTTTTGTTGTCAAGAACTGGATAAGACCTAAATCTTGATTGTGACATTTTTTCTCTCACATCGTCAATTAAATCATCCTTGTGAAAAACAATTAAATTATCTCTTGTCATTACATATTCTACAGGAACTGCTTGTGGCAAAATCCTTGCAACCATAAAAGTGGAAAGACCAGTTGAAATTACAGCAACATTATTTTCCTTAGCAAGCTTTAAAAGTTTATCATCAAGCTTACTTGAAATTGTTAAAATTAATAGGGAGATGCCCTTTTTTATTACAGATTCTTGATCTTTAACATCGTCTCCTACAATTACAATGTCGCCTTCTTTTATTAAATCTTGGTTTTTAATAGCCTTTACAGCCATTTTTCCAGATAATTTTCTTGGATTTTCTGGAAGATAAATAACTTTTCCTCTTAAAACATCTAAAATATTTTCAAAGCTTGTATTACTTCTTCCAATAATAGAGTCGTCCCATATCTCCATATAAGTAGATGCAATATTTGAAAGACTTACGATTCCAATTAAGTTGTCATCATCGTCTACAACGGGCAAGGAATTGATATTATTTTTTTGAATCAAATCCATTGCTGATGCCATAGAAAGGCTTGGATTGACACAATAGGCAGCGTCTATTTCTATATCTCTTACTTGTGGCTTTATTGAAGTCTTTAGTCTTGGCTTTTGCACGCCAAAATGTTTAAGTACAAATTCAGTTTCTTTATTTAAGTTGCCAAGTCTAATTGCTTCAGCATCTTCGCCCATTTTTGTTTTTAATTCTGCAAGGGCGATGGCGGAACATATACTGTCAGTGTCAGGATTTTTGTGTCCTGTTATATAAATTTTATTTTTCATAATTCCTCCAAAATTCTTAGTCATTATAGCACAAATTTCCTTATTTATTGTAAATTTTTATAATTTTAGGATATAATTTATCTGTGATACTATGAATATAATAATTATTGGTGCAGGACCAGCAGGAATGGTAGCTGCAATAAATGCAAAAAATGAAAATAACAATGTAATATTAATTGAAAAAAATGATAGAGTTGGGAAAAAACTTTTAGCTACAGGAAATGGCAGATGTAATTATACAAATTTAAACTTGTCAGAGGACAATTATTCTAGTCCTAGTTTTGTAAAAGAAACTATAGATGAGTTTTCAAATGAAGACTTAATAAATTATTTCTCTTTATTGGGTCTAGAATCTACCACTGATGGCAATAGAGTTTATCCAATCACCCTAAAAGCAAATTCTGTTTTAAATATTTTGATATATTGGCTTGATAAAAAGGGAATAGATATTAGATCTAATACTGAAGTTAAGGAAATCAAAAAAAATAAAAATGGATTTGATGTAATTACTAATGATGATAAAATAGAGGCGGATATTGTTATTGCTGCTTTTGGTGGGAAATCAATGCCTGCAAGTGGTTCTGATGGAAAGAGTTTTGAAATCTTAAAAAAACTTGGCTTAAAAATTACTGAATTAAAGCCAGCCTTAACTCAGGTAAAGTTGGAATCGAAATACTTAAAACATTTAAGTGGCACAAAAGTTATAGGAAAGGCCAAATTATTTAAAAAAAATAAAGAAATTGATGAGAGAAATGGAGAAATTTTATTTACAAATTATGGAATTAGTGGTCCACCAATTTTAGATTTATCTGTAAATATTAGTGAAGATAACTTTATTGAAGTCCCATTAATAAATAACGTCGATGAAAATACTGTGGATAAGCTCTACAGTAGATATTATATGCTAGAAGATTTTTCTATTGAAGAGTACTTAATGGGAATAGTTGATAAAAAATTTATTCACTACATTATTGATTATTTAAATCTTGACAAAAATACAGCAATGAATATGATTTCTATGGCAGATTTTCAAAAAATTATTGAAATATTATTGAAGTCAAAATTTAAGGTAATTGGCACAACAGGATTTAAAAATTCTCAGGTTACAAGAGGTGGTGTGGATTTGTCTGAAGTAAATAATTGGGACTACTCAAGTAAAAAATTTGAAAATTTATATATTATCGGCGAAGCACTTAATATTGATGGAGACTGTGGAGGTTACAATTTGCACTTTGCCTTTGCTTCTGGATATAGGCTTGGTAAAATGCTCAGTGAAAATAATTTGTAAAATATTTGCAATAGAGGGTAATTCAGATTAAAATATTTTTTGCGAATAAAATTAAAACTATTCATATAAATTTGGAGGAAGAATGTTTTACTTACAAAATAAATTAAAAGAATATGGAAATATTTCTGTTGGTATTGTTGGCTCAGGAATAATGGGTACTTCACTTTTTACCATATTAAGTCAAAATGAAAATTTTTATCCCATAATTTTCTCATCTAGAAATAAAGTAACACTTAATAATGCAATAAAATCAGCAAATATAGATGAAAAAGAATTTGCTTTTACAGATGATTTTGAAGAAGCAAAAAATCTCATAAAAGAAAAAAAATATATAGCTACTACAAATAATTTAGTTGCAGCAAGTCTAGTGGACTGCATTGTAGATTGTACTGGAGATACAGAAACTGGTACAAAACTATCCCTTGCAGCTATAGAAAATGGCGTTGATATAGTAAGCCTTAATGTTGAAATGGATGCGACTGTTGGTCCAATTTTAAAAGTTATGGCTGATGAAAAGGGAATTATATATTCTGGAACTAAGGGTGACGAACCTGGCGCCATTGTAGAAATATATGAATTTGCAAAAAATTGTGGTTTTGATGTCCTGGTTCTTGGTAAAGGAAAAAACAATGAATTAGATAACTTTGCTACTCCAGAAAGTTTAAAGAAGGCTGCAGAAAAAAAAGGAATAAACCCAAGAATGCTCACTTCTTTTGTTGATGGAACTAACACTATGATTGAACTTAATGCTGTTTGTAATGCTCTTGGTTTCGTGCCAGACATAAGAGGATGTCACTTTGTAGAAACTAGCCCAAAAAATATTGCAAAGGATTATAAATTAAAAAAAGATGGTGGAATTTTAAATTCTTATGGTGTTGTAGATTTTGCCACAGGAATTGCTCCTGGAGTTTTTGCTGTTGTAAAACCAAAGTCTCATATAATAGATGAAGAAATGAAATACCTTTCTATGGGTACGGGTCCAAACTATGAAATTTATAGGCCTTATCATTTGACTAGTATTGAAACTATAATTTCAATAATTAAGGCTGTAGTATTAAGAGATGCATCTATTGCACCAAAGGGAGAGCCTTTTGCAGAAACTGTTGCAGTTGCTAAAAGAGACATAAAAAAAGGTGAAAAACTTGATTCTATTGGTGGAGAAATGATTTTTGGAACTCTTGAAACAAAAAAATCACAAGTAGAGGGGAATCATGTGCCAATAGGAATTATAACTGAAGGTGCCTTTGCAATAAAAGACATTAAAAAGGGAAGCCTTCTTACTTATGAAGATTTGTCCTTAAATGAGTTTGCGGAAATAGTGAAATTGAGAAAAAAACAAGATAAGTATTTTAAAAAGTAAACAAATCTGATATAATATTCGCAATAGGTGATGAAATGAGAATTACACAAGAAACAGATTATGCCTTTAGGATTGTAAGTTATCTTGCTAAGAACGAGGGTAAAGTCGTTGGAGCGCCACAAATTGCTGAAAGTGAATGCGTTACAAAGAGATTTACTCTTAGAATACTTAGAAAATTAAATTTGGCGGGAATAACTGATGCAAAAAGAGGTTCTAAGGGTGGATACTATCTGAAAAAACCAAAAGAAGAGGTAACACTGTACGACGTACTTGTAGCAGTAGATGGTCCTATTGTAATCAATAGGTGCTTGCAAGGGGATAGCTTTTGTAACAAAAACAAAGTTAGTGATGTAAAAAACTGCAAATTCCACACTACACTTGCAATGATGCAATCAAACATCATAAAAATGTTTAAAAACCAAACAATTGACAATTTTATATAAGCTTTGATGAGGACGGTAAGTTTTGAGAAACTAAGAGAACAGTTGTCTGGTGCGAAACTGTGTTTTAGAAATTTATAGATCACCTCGGAGCTCAAAGGTCAAAAGCCTTTGCGCATTTGCGTTAAAAAATTAAGTGATAGTTACCTATAATTAGGGTGGTACCGCGGCTAGTTCGTCCCTTCTCATTTGAGAGGGGACTTTTTTTATATATTATTTGGAAGATTAAGGAGTTGTAGATGAAAAATTTTAAAGAATTATCTAAGGATAAGGTTAGTGTAAGGGAAGAAGAAATCTCAAAATTTTGGGATGAAATCGACCTTTTACACAAATCTGTAGAAGCAAGAAAAGATGGAGAAAATTATATCTTTTATGAAGGACCTCCAACAGCAAATGGTAAGCCAGGCATACACCATGTAATGGCGAGAACTTTAAAGGACTTAACTTGTAGATATCATACAATGCTTGGATATAAGGTTAAGAGGAAAGCAGGCTGGGATACACATGGTCTACCAGTAGAAATTGAAGTTGAAAAGAAACTTGGTCTTCACAACAAACAAGACATTGAGTCCTATGGAGTAGAAGAATTTAATAAAAAATGTAAGGAATCTGTTTTTGAATATGAAAAGGAATGGAGAACACTTACTAGAAGAATGGGCTATCTAATTGACTTAGACCATCCATACATCACCCTTGAAAATACTTATATTGAATCAGTTTGGCATATACTAGACAAGATGTTTAAAGATGGACTAATTTATGAAGGTCACAAAATAGTTCCTTATTGCCCAAGATGTGGAACTGGTCTTGCATCTCACGAAGTTGCACAGGGTTATGAAGAAATTAAGACAACTACTGCAACTTGTAAATTTAAATTAAAGGACAAGGAAAATGAATATTTCTTGGCATGGACAACTACACCTTGGACTCTACCATCAAATGTTGCCCTTGCTGTCAATCCAAAGGTTGAATATATAAAAGTTAAACACGCTGATGGCAATATTTATTATCTTGCTAAACCACTCGCAAAGGCTGTATTTAAAGATGATGACTTTGAAGTTATAGAAGAATTTGTCGGAAAAGATTTAGAGTACATGGAATATGAACAACTTCTTAAATTCCTTGAACCAGATAAAAAAGCCTTTTATGTAATCTGTGCTGATTATGTAACTACTGAAGATGGTACTGGAATAGTTCATATTGCACCTGCCTTCGGTGAAGATGACTACCAAACTGCAAGGGGCTATGACCTTCCTATGTTAAAGCCAGTTGATGAAGAAGGTAAATTTACAGATACACCATGGAAGGGTCAATTCGTAATAGATGCAGACCACGAAGTGCTTCACTACTTAATGGATAATGACTTATTATTTTCAAAACAAAAAGTAGTTCACAATTATCCACACTGTTGGAGATGTCATACTCCATTAATTTATTACGCACATCCATCTTGGTATATTGAAGTAACTAAGTTTAAGGATAAATTAATTGAAAACAACAATGGAGTAAATTGGTTCCCAGACTTTGTTGGTGAAAAGAGATTTGGAAATTGGTTAGAAAATTTAAATGACTGGGCAATTTCAAGATCAAGATATTGGGGAACTCCACTTCCAATTTGGAGATGTGAATGTGGTCATACTGAATCAGTTGGTTCAATAGAAGACCTTAGAAATAAAGCAGTAGAAGATGTTCCTTGTGATGTTGAACTTCACAGACCTTATGTAGATGATATTCATCTAAAATGTCCTAAGTGTGGCAAAGAAATGAAGAGAGAACCTGATGTAATTGATGTATGGTTTGATTCTGGTTCAATGCCTTTTGCTCAATGGCATTATCCATTTGAAAATAAGGACAACTTTGATGAATTATTCCCAGCTGACTTTATTTCTGAAGGTATTGACCAAACTAGAGGTTGGTTCTATTCACTTCTTGCAATTTCAACTTATATGACAGGCAAGAGCCCTTACAAAAATGTTCTTGTAAATGACCTTATACTAGACAAAGAAGGAAAGAAAATGTCTAAGTCAAGAGGAAATACAGTTGCACCTTTTGAATTATTTGACAAGTATGGTGCCGATGTTGTTAGGTGGTATCTACTTTATGTATCTCCACCATGGACTCCAACAAAATTTGACGAAGATGGACTTCGTGAAATTGAATCAAAATTCTTTAGATCATTAAGAAACACTTATAACTTCTTTAGTCTATATGCCAATACAGATAATATAGATCCTAGAGAACACAAGGTAAGCTATGATGACCTAGAAGAAATCGACAAATGGCTACTTTCAAAATACAATAGACTTGTAAAAACTGTAAGAGAAGACATGGAAGTCTTTGAACTTACAAAGGTTGTAAGAGAAATCCAAGAATTTGTAATAGAAGATGTTTCTAACTGGTATATCAGAAGAAATAGAAGAAGATTCTGGAAAACTGATAAGGACAACACTAAGCTTGCAGTTTATAAGACAACTTACGAAGTTTTACTTGGCGTTACAAAATTAATTGCACCAATAGTTCCATTTATTTCAGAAGAATTATTTAAGTCACTAACTGATGAAGAATCTGTTCACTTAACAGATTATCCAACTTATGACGAAAATATGATTAATGATAAAGTTGAAGAAAAAATGGATTTAGTTAGGGATCTTGTAACATTAGGAAGAGCATCAAGAGAAGAAGCTAAAATTAAAGTTAGACAACCACTTTCAAAAGTTATTATCGATGGCAAATACAAAGAAATTATTGGCGATTTAACTGATTTAATGAAGGAAGAACTTAATGTTAAAGAAGTTGACTTCGAAGAAAATCTTTCTGAATATATGGAATTTGAACTTAAACCAAACTTTAGAGTTTGCGGAAGTATTTTAGGATCAAAGGTTAAAGATTTTGGAAAATATTTAAGAGAAACTGATGCAAAAGAACTTCTTGCTAAATTAGATGATGGCGATGGAAAGCTTGAAATCGGTGGAGAAGAAACTGAAATTAAAAGAGATTATGTTGAAGTTAAAATCAGTGCAAAAGAAGGATTTGATGTGGTTATGGAAAATAACCTCTTTGTAATTTTAGACACTGAGCTTAATGAAGAACTTCTAAATGAAGGTTATGTAAGAGAATTTGTATCAAAGATTCAACAACTTAGAAAGAAAAAAGATTTAGATATCTTAGATAATATTAAGATAACTTATAAGTCTGATGAAGAAGTAGAAAAGGCTCTTGCTTCTGAAGAAGAATTTATAAAGACAGAAACTTTGGCAAAAGAATTAGTAAATTCTGATGTTGATGCAGAAGTAGAAAACCTTAACGGTCACGACATAAAAATTGAAATAGAAAAATTGTAAAGTTTATAAGATGAAAGGCTCTGGGCAACCAGGGTCTTATTTTTTTGCCTTGATTTCTATATAAAATTAACTTCGGTTAACAAAGTTCGAGTCCCTATAAATCAACGTAGAACATAAAAAAAGTGAATATATTTAAGGGAAACAAAATGATATCCGATATCAATATTATTTACTTATAAAAAATTCTTTGTTAGTATTTATTTTGAAAAATTAAAAAAACAAAAGTTAAGGAGGATATAATTGAAGATTTTATTTTTAATATTTGGATTTATATTTTTGGGGATTGGAATAGTCGGGATATATTTGCCTTTATTACCAGCAACTCCCTTCTTGTTACTGGCAACTTATTGCTTTGCAAGAGGATCAAAAAAGTTCAACGACTATTTTATTTCTACTAAACTTTACAAAGAAAATATTGAGCCAATAAAAAACAAGACTGGTATGACAAGAGAGAGGAAGAGAAAGATTCTTATGACAATCACTTTCTTTTTAGCTATATCATTTTATTTTGTAAACAATTTGCATGCGAGAATCACACTTTTACTAGTGCTAATTTTTCACTACATATACTTTATTTTTAAAATTAAGACAATCAAGGAGTAGAAATGTTTAACAAGAAATTATTCAATGAGTTAAAGAGTGAGAAGATACAAATCTTAAAGCTTTTACTTATAAAAATTTTACAAATGGCCACTAATGTTGCCCTGATTTTTTTAATAGGTAAGTCAATAGAAAGTATAATTAATTCAAATTTTAGTGGGAGCAAATTTATTTTCTTTATGCTCTTAATAATTGGACTAAATATTTTCTTAATAAAGATAGAAGCAAGTATATCTTATAAGGCTTCCTATAGGATTAAAAATACCCTGAGAGAAAGACTAATGAAAAAAGTTTTTTCTTTTAAGATGGAGTATGGCAGCAAAGTTTCTATTTCAGAAGTTATAAATTTGGGTGTAGAGGGGATAGAGCAACTCAACTTATTTTACTCTGCTCTCTTGCCACAACTTCTATTCGCCTTAATAGGTCCTGTAATTTTATTTTTCATACTTTCATTTTTAAATTTTAAAATTGCAATAGTAATGCTTTTATTAATACCACTAATACCTATTGCCATAATGATGGTGCAAAAACTTGCAAAAAAAGTTGTAAAAACTTATTGGAAATCATATACAAATCTGTCAGAAGTTTTTATAGACTTCCTATATGGCTTAACAAGTTTAGAAGTTTTTAATGCAGATGAAGACTACAATGACCTACTAAATGAAAAGGCAGAGGACTTTAGGGTCAAAACCATGAAGCTTCTCATGATGCAGCTTAATAATATCACAGTCCTAGATTTAGTTTCTTATGCAGGATCAGCTTTGGGAATAATTTTATCCATCTATTATTATTCTAAGGGTCAGCTTTCAATCTTTGCAGCCTTTTCTTTTATACTCTTGAGTCAAGAATTTTTCTTGCCCTTGAGACGGCTAGGAGCACTTTTTCATGTTGCGATGAATGGAATTACAGCAGCCAATTCTCTTTTTGAAATTTTAGAAATAGAAAGTATAGAGGATTTTGAAGATGTAATAAAGGACGAAAAGGTGGATATAGAAATAAGAAATTTAAATTTTTCTTACGGAGAAAAAGAAATTTTAAAAAACTTAAATATGAAGATTAAGGCTAACAAAATCACAGCCATAGTAGGTGAAAGTGGTTGTGGAAAGTCTACTCTTGCGAAATTAGTTGGAGGTATTAAAAGAAAATATGATGGAGAAATACTTTACAAGGGTTTAAGTGAAATTTCAAATGATTCTTTAAACGAAAACATAATGTTAGTAGACAATAATCCTTACTTTTTTAAGGAAAGTCTTAGGTATAATCTTAAAATTGCAAATAAAAATGCAGACGATGATAAGTTAATAGAAGTTTTGGAAGAAGTTGGTCTTTATTCCTACTTTAAAAATATAGGTTGCTTAGATAGTAAGTTAGAAAGTGCTGGTAACAACCTATCAGGTGGGCAAAAACAAAGACTTGCAATAGGAAGGGTTCTTTTGAAAGAACCAAAGATTTTAATTTTAGATGAGTCCATTTCAAATATAGATAAGGAATCCGAAGATCTAATTCTAAATCTTATACAAAAATTAAAAGAAAAAATGACCATAATTCTCATTACTCATAGGCTCAACACAGTTCTTCAGGCAGACTATATATACTATCTTGACAATAAGAAGGTTGCTGAAGAAGGAAGTTTTGAAGAAATAAGTAAGGGAAAATTATTTTCTGGTATTTATAAATACCAAAGAGAATTAGAAATGTGGGGTTTAAATGAAAAAATTAATTGAATATAAAAATTTAATAGGAAAACTCCTATCTCTTGTAGGTACTTTGAAGTTACAAATGTTATTTGCCATCTTTTTTGGCGCAAGTGGACACATATTTGCGACTTTATTGCCCTCAATAGGTTTGCTATATCTAAGTAAGCTATTATTAGGTCAAAATATAAATATAAAATTAGTAATTGGAGTTTTATTCACTTTAGCTATACTAAGGGCTTTTTTTAAGTATTTAGAACAGCTTTTAAACCACTATATAGCCTTCAAAATTTTAGCAATATTAAGAGATAAAATCTTCAAAAAACTAAGATCCTTGGGACCAGCCAAGATGAATGGAAAAAACAAGGGAGAATTAATTTCTATAATCACATCAGATATAGAGCTACTAGAGGTATTTTATGCACATACAATTTCTCCTGTTTGTATAGCTCTTGCTCACACCTTATTTTTCTTCGTAATCTTGTGGAAATTTAATCCAATTTATTCTTGGATACTTCTAGTTTTTCACTTAACATTAGCTATAATTATCCCAATTATTACTGAAAAATCTGCTGGAGAAATTGGGCGAAGGCAGAGGAAGAATTTATCGACTTTAAATTCTCTAATCCTGGAAAGTTTTAAGGGAATAAAAGAAATTATTAATTTTTCGTATTTTGATGATAGGTATAAAGAGATTGAATTTGAAGCAAACAAGCTAAACAGGTCTACCAAGATTCTTACAGAAAAGTCATCTAATAACTTTGCTCTCACATCTTTTACAATAATACTTGCAGATTTAATTTTTACAATGGTGGCATTCAAGCTTTATAATGAGTCAATCCTTGACCTAAGTGGATTATTATTTCCCTTGGGAGTTTTCATTTCTTCTTTTGGACCCACAAGTGCCCTTTCATCTCTTGCAAATAATTTAGTCTTGACCTTTGCTTGTGGCAAGAGAGTCATGGAACTTTTAGAAGAAAATCCCCTTACACCGATAAATTACGAGGGAGAAGAAATTGATTATGAAAATATATGTCTTGAGAAAGTGAATTTTTCTTATGATGAAACAAAACTCATTAATGATTTTAACTTTAAAGCTCAGTTAAATGAGATAATAGGTCTTAAAGGGAAAAGTGGTTGTGGCAAGTCGACCTTAATAAAATTAATGATGAGATTTTACGATCCAAAGAGTGGTAAGATTTGCCTAAATGAAAAAAACATAAAAGACTTGAATACATTAAATTTAAGAGAGAACATTTCTTACTTAAGTCAAGAAACCCATTTATTTAGAGGAAGCATTAGAGATAACTTGAAAATTGCAAAAAAAGATGCAAGTGAAGATGAATTAATAGAAGCTTGCAAGAAGGCAAATATTTATGATTTCATAATGACACTTGATAAGAAGTTGGACACAGAGATAGTAAAGGAAAATAATGAAATCTCCACTGGACAAGCTCAAAGGCTGGCTTTAGCAAGAATCTTTTTAAGAAAATCAAAGCTATATCTACTTGATGAACCAACGGCTAACATAGATGCATTAAACGAAGGGATAATTTTAAAGTCCCTATATAATGAGAGAAAAAATAAAAATATTATAATTTCATCTCACCGTGATAGTTCTCTTAGGATTTGTGACAGAATAGTAGAAGTAAAGAGAGAAATGGAGTCATAATTCAATGATAAATTTGGATATAACAAAAATACAAATTGAATATTTATTATTTATAAAAAATCATGAAGGAAGGAAGACCATCACAGAAGCAAGTCAATTCTTTAGTTGTTCTCGGCCTAACTCAAAAAAAATTCTAGATAAAATGATTCTTACAGGCATTCTATACAAAGACGATAATGAGTATAAGTTGACAAAAATAGGACAGGAGCTTTCAGAATTTTATAATGAAAATTTTGAAAAGAATTTTTTTGTAATACAAAAATTTTTGGGTATTGACGATAATCTTGCTAAAAGTATCAGCCTTGAAATGTTGTCAAAGAGACTTATTCCTTACCAAGAGGCACTAGAAAAAAGATACAAAAGTATGATTTTAGCTAAAGATATTCAGGGGAGAGAGAAGGTCCAAGATATTTCCCAATATTTAGAAAAGGGAAGGCATGAAATTAATTTTTCAATAAAAAAAATTTCTGAAGATAGCAAAAACTCCTTTGTAGATAATTCAATGGCACTTATGGGCTTTGATGATCACGCATATTTAATAATTGGAGAAGAATCCTATATAGAACTTTCGACTAAGACCATAAAGAAGGCTTATCAAGGTTACATTAAAAAAGCAATTGCTACAAAGCTATTTTATTTTGATGATGGAGAAGAAATAGAAATAAATTCTAAGGACAGGATTTTTAAGATTCCTCTTAATTTAATTGATTACTGGTCAACATCAGATGGAATAATTTTAGAAGCATCCTTGATTTTAAAAATTAAATCTCAAATGGGAATAACAATTCATGAAAAAAAAGCAAATTTTTTATTCATAGTTAACCTTTGTTTAAGTTAAATACTTAAATTTTTACACCGTAAAATAGATAAAAAGATTTTAAACTCTAGTCAAAGACTAGGGTTTATTTTTATTACAAAAATTAAAATAATATATTTATAAAATTTTTTCTGCAAGTAAATCAGAGTTAACAAAAATTCCGTGAATTTATTATAGTTTATTTTATTGATAAGTAATATCATTACCTGAGTAATATAAATTGATAACAAGGGGTCTTTATAATGAAAAATAAAAAAATTTACATATCTCTAGTATTTTTATTATCTTTACTATTCTTAACAAATTTTGTATTTGCGGACAATGAAAGCACACCAGAGAAAGAAGAAATAAATTTAGAAGATGGCTACTATGAAATTCCAATTAAGTTATGGCATGCCATAGAAGAAAAGCCTAGTATGGGCAACAAGGCCCTTATACAAAGAGCCGAGATAGAAGTAGATAATAAAGAAGCAAATTTATACATAGGATCAGACAAGATGGAATATATGTCCATAACAGCGTCCTTAGTAAATATATATTTCCAAAAGGAAGATGGAATTTATCACAGGGCAGAAGCAGGTTGCTATGACCTAGAAGTACCTAAGGAAGAGGACAAAAGGCCAAGAGTATTTAAGACAAACTTAATTAATATGGATGAAATGACAAAGGTTTATGTAGATCCAAAGGTAGAGCCCATGGGTGACGAACCAATAAGGGCGAGAATAAAATTAGACTTTGACAAAATAAAAAAAATAAATGAAAGTGAAGCAACTTTAATAAAGAAGTTTAAAGAAGGACCAAAGAAGCCAGAATTTAATTCAAAGGAAGCTGGAGAAGTCCAAAATAAAAACTTGATAGTCAACTACGGACCAGACACCTTTGAAGAAGAGTTTTATTTTTATGGCAATAAGTTATCTGGGAAAGAAGCAGAAGACTACACTAAGGACTTTGATAAGTTAGATCAAGTGAATGTTTTTAAGATTGAGTTTTTAGGGTCCCTAGATGAAATAACAGGCAAGGAAGAAAGCATTCAAGCAAAGAGAAAAAAGATTTACGCAAATAAAGAATTTGATTTAAAATTACCTCTTTTAAAATTCAAAGGACAAGACAAATTAAGTCTTTATGAAGTAAATAATGGAGAAAAAAAGAAGATAAATTACAAAGTCAATGGAGACTACATTGAATTTAAAACAAAAGATTCAGCAAACTTCATACTTGTAAAAAGTGCTAGTGCACGTGTGCAAGTAAATAAAACCTTAGATAATAAAAATTTGCCTACACTAAGCAATATAAGCACAAACACTAGTAGTTCAAAGGAAGAAAAAGCAAAGGCCTTTATGGCGACAGTTAAAAAACCACAGAATCAAAAAATATCAAGCTCTTCAGATTCCTCATCCCCTATGCCAGTAGAAGGACCACAAGTTAGTTCAACAACACAAAACACAAGCCCACCTTCTATAGGATCACTACAAAATAAAATTACAAGTCAAGAAAACAAGGGATCATCCTCCAATCAAAATAAAGATAAAGAGAATGGGATTGAGGGACAAGAAATCGAAGAAAAAGAATCAAAGGGCATTATTATTTTAATACTCCTAATATTTATAGGATTAAATGCAATAGCCTTTGTTGTAATTCGAAAAAATTTGCAAGAAGTAAAAGATATGAAAGATGAAATGATGTTTTTAGGAGGGCTAAAAGATAATGAAAAAAATAATAAATAGCCTTTGCCTTATGGCTCTCATTTTTACAAGTCTAATAAATGTTACCTATGCCTATTCACAAGAAATAGCAAAGACAACGCCATACTATATCCATCCAGTTACAGGAGTCATAGAAGACCCAGGTAACAATCCAGGCATAGGACAGGGTATGACAGAAAATGTAGTATGTCCACAAGCTTTGGTAGAAACAACAGATGATGGAAGAATATTTTTGTCAGTCCGTTATAACCTAGCCAACTATATAAAAAATGAAACCTTCGCAGTCCAAAATTATGGCGACAATAGTTTCTATTCTGTACCAGCAGAAGTTACAGGAAAGACAGCAGAAACACGAGATTACAGATTTGAGATACCAAGCAAAAATGTAATCGTAAGGGCAACATTTTTTGTAGGGCCCATGGGAAGGGATGTAATATTTTACTACACAATATCAGATCTGGTTAATGGTAACACTGACTTTGCAACCCTTCAAAATAGTTCATCAAGAAATACTAATAAACAAGAAGTAGCAGCGGAAGCCCCCCAGGCACAAGTAAACATTCCTAAAACAAATACAAAGAACAATACACCTAACCTAAGCAACTTAAAACCACTAGACAATGATGAACAAGTTGGAGAAGTTTTACAAGCTCCTAACCAAGGAGAAGTAATAGAGCAAAAACCTGTCAACTCAAAATTTTCTGCTGGTGACTTGGGTTATGACCATGGACTTTTGACAAAGGATTCTCCAATAATTAAAAAATTATATTATTCAGATGACCAAGATGAAAAAGGAACACAAAAGACAAAATTAGGCAAAATAACTTTAGCTTTTATTTATGGCTTAATAGGACTCTTTGTAATATTAACAGGAGGATTTATCATACTAGCCCTCCTATCATATAACTACAAGAAAAAAGTAGAAGATGAATTAGAAGAAAAAAGGAGAAACATCTATGAATAGAATAAAAAAGATTCTAGCCATACTTCTAGCAAGTCTATTATTAACATCTTGCGTGAGTCAAAAATCTGGTAAGAAAGCAAATAATGGCGAGCTGAGAATAGCAGCAACATCAATGGCAACAGTTTATATAATGGAAAAATTAAACATAGACCTAGTTGCAGTACCAGACTCAAAGATCGATCCAATGCCAGAACGATATAAGGATGTCCCTAAGGTAGGAATGGCAATGACACCAGACATAGAAAAATTAAAGCAAATAAATCCAGACTATGTATTCTCACCAGTGTCTTTAATTTCAGACCTACTTCCAAAATACAAGGCAGCAGACCTTGACTATGGATTTTTGAACCTAAACAACACAGATGGAATGTATAAGTCAATAGAGGATCTTGGAAAATTACTTAACAGAAAAAAAGAAGCAAAAGACTTAATTGATGATTACAAAAAATTCATAGACGACTATAAAGAAAAACACAAGGACAAAAAAGCACCTAGAGTATTAATCTTAATGGGTTTGCCAGGGTCCTATGTAGTAGCAACAGAAAACTCCTATGCAGGAAGCCTTGTAAAACTTGCAGGGGCAGAAAATGTATATGAAGGGACAAACCAACAATTCATAACAATAAACACAGAAGATATGTTGAAAAAAGACCCAGACATGATACTTAGAACAGCCCATGCCCTACCAGATCAAGTAATGGCAATGTTTAAAAAAGACTTTGCAGAAAATGACATTTGGAAACACTTTAGGGCAGTTAAGAAAGGCAGGGTCTACGACCTTGACTACAAAAAGTTTGGCATGAGTGCGAAATTCAACTACAAGGAAGCCTTAAATGACTTAGACAAACTCTTCTATGGAAAAGATTCAAATGAAGTAGGAAATACAGGTGATAAGACAAATGAAAAAAAATAAAATCATCCTAGTTTACATCATATCAATCCTAGTCCTAATAGGACTCATCCTCTATTCAGCAAAAACAGGCTCCATAGAAATGACCTTTGGCAAATTATTAAGAGGCTTGTTCATAGAATATGATCCCGACGTAGCGACAATATATGACCTTAGGTTTCCAAGAATAATAATATCCATACTAGCTGGGGCGGCTCTTGCAACATCAGGAGTTCTCCTACAAGCAGTAATGCAAAACCCCCTAACAGATCCAGGCATAATAGGCATATCATCAGCAGCTAGTCTATCAGCAAGCCTTGTAATGATATTATTCCCTGGTCTATATGCCTTTAGCCCACTTTTTTCAGTTGTGGGAGGACTCCTAGCCTACCTCTTAATATATTCCCTAGCCTGGAATGGAGGATCCAACCCAATAAAATTAATCCTCGTAGGTGTGGCACTCAACATGACCCTAATGGGAGTAAACGAAGGAATAAAATCCATGATGGGGGGCAACCTCACAAACGTTCAATCAATAATCGAAGGCAATGTAGCACAAAAAACATGGGCAGATGTAAAAATTATGGCAATTTACGGAATCCTATTTCTAATAATAGCACTCTTCACAATAAGGACAGCAAACCTACTTCAACTGGAAGACCAAACAGCACAAGCCTTGGGAGTTAATGTAAATCGAGATAGGTTTATCCTAGCCTTAATAGGAATAATACTAGCATCAGTATCCACAGCCATAGTTGGTGTAATAGGATTCTTAGGCCTAGTAGTGCCACACATAGGAAGGATAATTCTTGGATCAAACCACAAGAACCTAATACCCTATTCCATGATACTAGGAGCAATAACCCTCCTCCTATCAGACACCTTGGGAAGAGTGATAGCCTACCCTTACGAAATAAAACCATCAGTAGTAATGACAGTAGTGGGTGGAATATTTTTTATAGGCCTATTAAAGCTAGGAGGGAAAAATTATGGAAATTAATCACTTATTTTTCTCCTATGGGAAAAGCATGGTCATAAAAGACTTAAATCTAAAAATAGAAAAAAATAAAATCACAACCCTCCTAGGTGCCAATGGTTGCGGCAAGTCAACTCTTTTAAAACTAATAACTAGAGTGGAAAAACCAAAAATGGGTTTTATAAGTCTTGATGGCAAAAACATAAAAAATATAGAGAGAAAAGAATTTGCAAAAAAAGTTGCCATAGTTAGACAAAAAAATCAAATAGCAGGCGACATTAAAGTTGAAGAACTTGTTGCCTATGGAAGAAATCCCTATGTTGGCTTTATGCAAAAGCCAAGCAAAGAAGACAAAAACAAAATAAACGAGGCAATAGAAGTTTGTGGCTTAGAAGAAATAAGAAAAGAGAGAGTCAATTCCCTATCAGGTGGACAAGTCCAAAGGGCGTGGATAGCCATGGCGATTGCACAAGATAGCGAGATACTTCTCTTAGACGAACCCACAACCTACTTAGATATCAAATACCAAATAGAAATTTTAAAACTAATAAAAAATTTGAATATAAATCTAGGAAAGACAATAATCATGGTCCTTCATGACATCAATCAGTCCCTAGAGTATTCGGACACCATAGTAGGAATGATGAAGGGGAAAATCGAATTTCAAGGAAAGGCAAGCCAAGTCTTGACAGGAGAAAATATAAGTAAGATCTACGACACAAAACTAAAAATAATAGATATAGAAAATAAAAAATATGTATTTGCAGAAGACTAAGGAGGAAAAGTGAAAGGACTAATAATTTATTCATCAAAGACGGGAAACACCAAGAGAATGGCAGAAAAAATTTATGAAGTCTTAAAAGATGAACACCAGATGACGATAAAAGACATAAGAGATGCACCTGAAGTAGAACAATTTGACTTCATACTTTTGGGTGCCTGGATTGATAGAGGGACCTTAGAGACCAAGACACTAAAATTCTTAAAGACTATAGAAAATAAAAAGCTTGGCTTATTTGCGACCTTGGGAGCAATGCCAGACTCAGAACATGGAAGGAAGGTGATAAAAAACTTAGAAGACCTATTAAAAGATAGGGACTCCTTGGGACAATACATATGCCCAGGCCTAGTTGATCCCAAGATGATAGAAAAATTAAGAGGAATTACAGGACTAGTAGTTCCAAAAACGATAAAAGAAAAAATGATAGAAACAAGTTTAAAATCGAGGGTAGCAACGGAAGAAGAACTAGAAGCAGCAGCAAATTACTTCTTTGAAAAATTAATTAATTTATAAAAATTAGTGGGTGGTTGGGTGGGATTAGGAAAGTACGTTTATAACCTTATAAGGATTAGTTATGAAAAAATAAATAATATAAAGAAAGGATAAATAATATGAAATATTTAAAGAAAATTAGTTTATTACTATTAGTATTAATGATGTTAGTTCCAACTTTTACATTTGCTCAAGAAATGAATCTAGAATCCATAAAGGAGCAAATTAAAGAAACTATAGACTATTCTGATTCAGAACTGTATGGATTTAAATATTCTGATAGATCCGTAAGGACGGTTGCTGATTTTGCAATTTATCACAGAAAAGAAGCAAAACTTTCTATGGCTGATGATGCATTCAATAAAGATTTATCAAAAGTTGAAGATAAGGGCGACAGCTACGAAATAACTTTATATACAAAACCAGTTAGTAAAGAAATACTTGGTAAGGTATATGAAGCAGATTGTACTGGCATTACACCTGTAATAGATGGAGAAGAAATTGCAGTAGAAGCCTTTGGTTCAAAAAAAGCTGTTCATAATAAAAATAAAAATGTGCCTGAAGGTTTTAAATTCACTATATTAAAGGATGACCTAGAAGAAGAAAAAGTCGGAGAATATAATAAATATTTTAAAATTAAATTTACAACTAATTTAGCTGACTCCGGATTTTTAGGTAAAATCGGTGCAGCTATGATGAATCCAAATGCAAGATTTTTTGTAAAATAAATTATTATAAATAACTAATCCTTGAAAATTTACAATTCAAAAGATGTTTATTGTGAATAGTAATAGATGTATAGCGAATAGACCTATACATCTATTAACTATATAAAAAAAGAAAGGAAAATAAATTGAAAAAAAGTATAAATTTTATTTTATTTTTGCTGGTATTTTTATTCGCAAATGGGTCTAATGTATTAGCAGCAGAACATTCTGCTATAATTCCAATTACTGGAGATGAGAGAGCTCACTTTGAAATCCATCCAGTAGTATATAAAAGATGGGCTGAAGGAAAAGACGAATCTACCGATGAAACGGCAACTCATCCCCCATTTGATGAAAATAGATTAAATATGTCAGGCAAAAAAATATCTGATAATGATCAAAACTTTAAAGAATTTAGAGAAAAACATAAAAAAGAAGCAGCTGTTAATAAAGCGGATGATCCTCAGTGGAATGCCTATGAATTAGACTTAAATCAAGATGTCGGGTGTTCCTATTATGGTAATTTTGGTATAAATAGTTCTGGAATAGATGACGGAAGTATGTATAACATTTGGCCTGAACAAGTTGAAATGTATTTATCATCCTTCGATGAATCCACTAATTCATGGAGTGAACCTAAGAAATTAAATAAAAAAAGAAGTTATGACGAACAAGGGAAAGGATTTTACGTAATACAGGATTATAAATCAAGCCATGATGGAAGGAAATATTTAATAGATCTTAGCCTCCAACCGGTAGATTATCAGAGTAGGACACATGACAAGTTTAGGATATATATATTTCAAGGCTGGCCTAAGCCAATACCCAGCGGTTTACTTCCTGGAACATACAGCATTCCTTTATCCATAAGATATTCAAATTCGCCAGGAAAATATTCAATGGCAGATGGTGCAGTAGAAGATAACGGAGAACTAATTGTTGGGCAAGATGGTTCTATTAAGTTGAGAATAAAATTTAAGCCAATGACATTGAGCGACCCTGCTTATACAGGAGGAAAACCTATTACAGGACATCTCATGAAATTGTGGACTTATAATTCAGTAGATGATTTTGACCAATATATGAAAGCTCCTACAGTTTTTACAGCAAAGGAAATAGCTTTAGATAATCCACAATTCTTAAAGAAATATTTTTCAGAGAATGTAGGTGGTATTGAATTATCTTTTCCAGAAATTTATGAAATACCATTAAAATATGAAGATGGTTCGACAAATTATGAATCTCAAAAACTTTTTAAAGTAAAGGTTGATGCGATGGGTAATTCTTTACAAAATTTCAATCTTCTAATGAGATGGGAAGATATGAAATTGGAAAAGTTAGATTTGCAAAGTGGTAAATATAAAGCTTTGCCAATAATAAGTTTGCCGGCAAATCAAGCTATGCTTGATGCTTTATGGGATAAGGAAAATAACAAGATAAAATACACGAGAGAGCAATACAATGATGAATTAATCCAGGGAAATTATAATAAGCTTGAATTTAATCCAGGAGAAGGCATTATACCAATATACGATTTGGAAATAAGAAATAATAAAGCTGATATTACCGTGTATTGGGCTGAGCAATACAAAAAAGGAACTAAACTTATAGAGACTGGATTAGTAAAAATTGATGATTCTAAACCAATCCAATACAAATCATCTGATGGAAGTATAAAAGATGTAGAAGTATTAGATAGCAAGGATTTTACCGTTACAAATGAAAAAAACACTTATAAAAATAGAATAACAAAGATAAATCTGAAAGATGTGCCTCTATTAATTAATGGTGAAGACAAAACAATAGGATTAATTAATGCTAGGTTTATAAGGGTAGAAGAAGGTAAAAAAAGAATAAAATTAAGTCCCGGTAAAAATGATGATCCTATTGAAGATATGTTTAGTATTCCAAATTATGATATAGGGAAAAAAGTATTAGAAGAAAAAATAGTAGAAATCAATAAAGATAGCTTAAATCAAGCAATAGAGGATGCTAAAAGCATAAAAAAAGGAAGACATTCAGAGGAGGATTTTAAAAAACTTAGTAAAGCTATTGAAGTCGCAGAAAATGTTGCAAAAAATGAAAAACAAGATCAAAGCAAGATAAATGAAGCACTAAAGAATTTGAACGAGGCTGTAGAAGTTTTTACTAATTCAAAAATTGAAAATCAAAATAAAGAAGAATTAGAAGTGCCTGTTATGCTATGGCATGGTTACCAAAACAATGCATCTATGGGTAATGGCGCCCTAGTGCAAAAGGCAAAAATCACAGAAGAAAATGGCAAGACTTATATGACAATAAAATTAAAGGGTCTTGATTTTATGGGTATGCGTGGCCATTTATTACAATTCTGGACATACAAAGAAAATGATTTTAAGTCTGAAAAAATAGAATCTACAATAATTGAGAATAAAAGAGATAAGGGACTAGGAAATGAAGAAAAAGAATTTCCATCTTTATTCAAATTTGAAATAGATCCTAAGTTTAAAACTCAAGATGGAGAAATTTATTGCCGTGTAAGTGTAGATGCTATGGCTAAACTAGGTGGAGCTGAACAAAATGCAAAATTGAAAATAACAGGGTCTAAAGCAAAAGAATGGACTGGATGGGGAGATGACAACCAATCTAATCCAAGCAATCCAAGTAATCCAAGTAACCCAAGCACACCAGGATATTCCTTCCAAAACTTAGCTATAGAAAGATCTGCACTAGGATCTGCAATGGCAAGTGCAAGTGCATCTATGAGTAAGGGAGCTGACTCCAACTTAGTAGCAGCTATGGCAAGGGCAGGTGCAATTGCTAATAACCCATACGCATCAAGAGAAGAAATATTAAGTGCTACACAAGCCCTAAATAATGCAATTATTAACAATAAGGGTAGTATGAATAACCAAAACAATAATAGTTCTTGGGGAAATAACAACCAAGCTTGGGGCAATAACAACCAAGGCTGGGGCAATAACTATGGATGGGGAAATAACAATTCTTCATGGGGAAGTTATGGCAACAAAAACCAAGGTTGGAATAACAACTCATCATGGGGAGTTTATAACAATAACCAAAACAATCAAAACAACAATCAAAACAACCAAAGTAATAAAAACAATGGACCAGTAACAATCCAATATGAAGTACCTGTAGAAGTTCTTCATGCTTATCAAGATGGATATTCTATGGCAAATGGAGCAATAAACCACACAGCAAGAGTAGAGGAAAGAAACGGTCAATTCAGGTATAGCGTTCAATTTAATCCTCTTGAAAGAGAATTTAATGGACAAAAACTTGTTGGAAATTTAACTCATCTATTTATTCATGATGGTAATAAATATTTAGCAGAACAATCATCTGGAAATGTATGGTCATGGGTTATGAATGGCAAATATAACAAGGTAAATGTCAGCGTTAAAGTTGATGTAATGGATCAAATTGCCGTAAACGAACAAAAGGCAATCCTATCCTTTAATTGGAACAATGCAAGAGAAGTAGGTAGAGTTGGCGGAAACAACAATAACCAAAACCAACAAAATCAAAATCAACAAAATCAACAAAAGCAAGCACCACAAGTAGCACAAAATAACAATGCATCAAATAACTTTACAGATACAAGTGGCCACTGGGCTAAGACTGCAATTGATTATGTTGTAAGCAAGGGATACTTTGCAGGCCTAAGCAATACAGAATTTGGTCCTAACAAGTCTATAACAAGAGGACAATTTGTAAGTGTTCTAGGAAGAATGTTAAATGTCAATGTAAATGACTACAAGGATCAAAACTTTAAAGATGTTAAGTCAGGAATGTATTACAGTCCATACATCACATGGGCAAATAAAGTTGGAATAGTATCAGGCGTAGGTCAAGGAAACTTTGCACCTGATAAAGAACTAACAAGAGAAGAAATGGCTGTAATGATGACTAAGTTCTTGAAGGTCTCAGGCAAGAATCTCAATGCTAAAGGCAATACTAATGGCTTCAAAGATGAAGAAAAGATTCAAGGCTGGGCTAAGGATTCTGTAAAGGAAATGGCAAGACTTGGAGTAGTAAGTGGTATGGGCGATGGCAACTTTGCTCCTAAGTCACCGTTTACTAGGGCACAAGTTGCACAAGTTCTTTATAACATTGATCACAATTAAGCTTAAAAATTTAAAGGGACTTTTAAATTAAGAGTCCCTTTATATAAAAATGAGGTGTAATATGAAAAAAATTATTTTATCACTATTTTTAGTATTAGTTTTATTACCTAATTCTATTTTTGCTGCAAGTTCTTATGAAGTACCAGTAAAGTTAGTTAAGTATGGCGAACCAGATAAGGAGTCTATGGGCAACCCTTCTTTAAAACAAGTTGCACAAGTTGAAGAAAAAGATGGTAAATTTATTTACAATATTTTTCTTAAGAAGATGGAATTTATGAATATGGAAGGTGAACTTACAAATTTATTTATCTATGATGGCGATAAGGACTCTAAGAGAGTTGAAACTAAACAAAGTCCTATTAATGGTGAATATATAAAGAAGCATGAGTTTGTAAGAACAAATCCAAAGGAAGATCAAATTCTTGTTGCTGTATGGGTTGATGCTATGGATGCTATTGCTGGTGGTGGAAAGGGTTCAGGAGAACAAAAAGCTTACCTAAAATTTGACTGGGCTAATGCTAAGACCATGGAAGCTAAGGATTCTAAAGTTGAAAATAAGAATAAGGCAAAGTCTGAAAAGTCTTCCCCTAACTCTGAGATAAAAATTCTTATTTCAGATAAGGAAATAAAACCAGAGACTTCAGCTTACATTGAAAATGGTAGGACAATGGTTCCCCTAAGGTTTATCTCTGAAGCTCTAGGCGAAAAAGTTGATTGGAAGGCTGATACAAAAACTGTTCTCATTGGAGACAATAAGGCAAGCCTTGTAATTGGAGAAAAAGAAATTGAAGCTAATGGAAAGAAAATTGCAATTGATTCTCCAGCAGTTATTAAGAACTCAAGGACTTTTGTACCCCTAAGAGCAATTTCTGAAATTTTAGGAGCAAAAGTTGATTGGGACGATACTACAAAAACTGTAAAAATAAATAAATGATTAATTATTAAAAATCTCTTATCCTTTTATATTGAATAAGAGATTTTTTTAGATTTTACTATAACAAATATGTGATAATATGTTTGGATTAAAAAATATTTAATAATATGATAATTTAAAAATCTTTATAGCTTAGTTTTTCTTTGTTTTAATGTGTTTAAAAGGCATAAATTATAAGTGTATATTTAAAGTTAATAAATATATATATCTGTAAATATTATTACACAAAAAATCATTGACAAAGGATGGACTTTAAAATATTATAATTAAAGAATATGAATTTAATAATAGTTTGTATTACATATTTGGAGGTATGAAGTGAAGAGTAAAATTGAAAATTTAGAAAAGACAGCTGAAATTTTAAAAGTAATGGCACATCCTATTAGGCTTCAAATTATTAAAAATTTAATAGACAAAGGACCTAGTAACGTAAGCTCACTACAAGAAAAATTCAACATTCCTCAACCAACTGTTTCATCTCATCTTGGAAAGTTGAAAAGAGCTGGTGTTTTAAACAGTGATAGAAATGGAACTGAAATTTTTTATAAAGTTGATAATAAGTTCATAATATCTCTTGCTCAAACAATATTTAATTAATCCCACTAGTGGGATTTTTTTATGGAGTTTTTATGAAATTAAGTAAAATCCAATTAGAAGCCATTAATACAATTGATAAAGACCTTACTTTAATGGCAAGCGCTGGCACAGGCAAAACTAGAGTTTTAATAAAAAGATTTATAAATATTGTAAAAAAATATGAAAACCCAAAAAGTATTTTGGCAATCACCTTTACAAAAAAAGCTGCTGAAGAAATGCTAGAAAGGATTTCAAAGGAGCTAGTAGAAGAAAATATTAATTTTGAGGAAAGAGATTTAAATATTAAGACAATTCATTCTTTTGCCTTAGAAATAGTTGAAAATTACGCCTATATACTTGGTGTAAATCCAAAGTTTAAAATTTTGGAAGAAGCTAAAGAAGGAGAAATCCTAGAAAATTCTGTAAAATTAACATTAAATAGTATTAGAGATGAAAAATTCAAAAATTACTTACTTGATTTTAATACCAATCCTTTTGAAGAAAAGAAGGTTTTTATAGAACTCTATTCTGATTTTAAAAATAACGATTTAGACTTTGAGGATATCTTACATAAGAGTTTGAGATTTTCTGAAAGTGACAAAGACTTTAGAGAGCTCTTTTTACTTTTAGAAGACTATAGAAAAGTAAGTGGAAATAAATTTAAATCTTTTTATGATGAAAACATTGACATTTTCTCAAGTAATGAAAATATTGATTTAGAAGTCCTAAATTTAATAGAGTCAAATTTAGGTTCGTCAAAGAAATATAATGATAAAATCTTAGATATTTTAAATTTAATTCATGAATTAAAAGAGAGTTTCGAAATAAAAAATAAAGATTATTACGAAATTATAATAGAAATTTTAAAAAAAATTGATGATAATTATTCTAGGCAAAAAAAGAAAATTAATGTTCTTGATTATGATGACATTATAAATTATGCCCATAAAATTTTAAAGAACGATGAATGTAAAAAAATACTTCAAAATAGATATTCTTACATACTTGTAGATGAGTATCAAGATACTAATGAAATTCAAAATGATATTATTAATGTTTTTGAAAATTCAAATTTATTTATTGTTGGTGATCCAAAACAATCTATTTATGCTTTTAGGGGGACAGATTTAAATAGCTATTTTAGTTTTGCCAACAAAATAAAAAATCGTGGGATTTCTCTTTTAATGAATAAGAATTACAGAAGTGATGGAAATATTATAAATTTTATAAATTCTAATTTTGAAAATCTTATTGATTCTTATGAAGAAATGGAATTTGACTTTTATAGTAATGGAGGTGTCTATCTCTATAATACTGAAGATAATAATGATTTAGGAAATCTTGTTTTTGATCTATTAAAAAAATATAAGGAAGAAGACATCGCAATTTTATCTAGGAGTAATGCTCAAATCCATGAAATAAGTAGAATTCTTTCCAATACAAATATTCCTTTTAATAAGGGCGAGAGAAGACTTGAAGAAATAGAAGTTTTAAAAATTGTTAAAAATATTTTAGCAACAATTTATAGTCCAGATGATTTTATAAAAACTCTATCTCTTTTTAATTCATCGATATTAAAATTTAACTTTAATAGTTTAGTTAAAATTTTAAATCATGGAATAGATAATACTTTTTCTTTATTTAAGTCAAATATAGAAGATGAAAAAATAAATAATTTTATAGAACTTTTAATTAAGCTAAAAGAAAAATCTGAAATCCTTCTTTTAGATGAAATGATTCAGGAAATAATGAATTATTTATATGAATTAGATACCCTTAATGGAACTGATTGGGACTATCTTTACAAATTTAAAAAAATTGCAGGGGATTATTTAGAAGAAAATTCAAATGATTTTAATAGCTTTGAAAAATATATTCTAAGTTTAAAATTTGATGATTTAGAAAAAGGAATTAATCTTTTGACAATTCATAAATCTAAGGGTTTGGAATTTCATGCAGTTATTATTTCTCACATGGGTAGAGGGAAAAAACTGGGTCAAAATAATAAGATAATAGTGGATAAGGAGCTAGGTCTTGCTATAAAATCAAGTTTTTCTGATTATAGATATAGAAATATTAATGAAAAAATAAAATCTATTGATAGTGAAGAGGAAAAGAGAGTTTTATATGTTGCTATGACAAGGGCAAAGAAGGAACTTATTCTTTTTGGAAATTATGATAAATATAAAAGTGGATCTTATTTTGACTTTTTAGATAAAGAAATTAAAATAAGCGATTATGAATTTTCCCATGAAATAAAAAAAGAAAATTCTCTTAAAAAATATGATGAGCTTAATGTAGATATTAATTTTGAAAATAGAATTAGAGAATATTATACAGTTACTGATTTTATAAATTATAAGAGAAGTCCCTTAGATTTTTATAAGAAATATTTTATGGGAATAGATAGGTATACAAGGGGTCAAGGTAAAAAACAAAAAATTGATCCCAAGACCCTAGGAAATATAGTACATTTATTCGCACAAATTCATTCTAATAAAGATACTAATAAAGGTAATATAGATAAATTTTTGGAAGAAATTTTTGATTATTATGAGGAAGAAATTAATGACAAAAATTTAAATATTGCAAGAAAGCTCTCACTTAATTATCTTCAAATGGAAGAAGAAAATATAATAGAAAAGGAATTATTATTTTATTTCGACTTAGAAGGATTTTTAGTAAAGGGCTTTATTGACCAGGTTATAGAAAAAAATGGAGAATATTATATTGTTGATCTAAAAACAAGTGACTTAGACTATGAAAGTATGAAAAAGTCTTATGAAAATCAATTACTACTTTATTCAGCTATTTATGAAAAATTATATAAAGTTAAAGTAAAGGGTGCGTATATTTTCGATTTAAGGGGTAAAAATAAAGTAATTATAGAGCTAAATGAGAAAAAATTTAAAATTGTAATGGAAGATTTTTTAAACTACATTAAATTTATAAGGTCTCATACTAATTATAAGGATTATTTAAAAATTTAAGGAGGAATTATGGATTATTCTAAAGAGTATCAAGAAAAATTAATTTCAGCTAAAGATGCTGCAAAAATGGTAAAAGACAATATGTGGATTGACTACGCTTGGTGTGTACAAACACCAGTAGCTTTTGATAAGGCCCTAGCAGAAAGACTAGATGAATTAAATGAAATTTATTTAAGAGGTGGAGTTCTTCTTTGGGAACCTGAAGTATTCAAAAAGGATCCTAATGGAGAAAAAGTAGTATGGAATTCTTGGCATGCAGGTGGTCCTGATAGAAATAGAATTAATAAGACTCCAGGTGGTTTTTATATACCACTAAGATATTCAGAACTTCCAAGATGGTATAGAGAAAACTGTAAAGTTGATATTGCAGTAATAGTAACTCCTCCTATGGATAAACATGGCAACTTTAACTTTGGTCTAAGTGCATCTCACTTAATGGCAGTTATAGAAACAGCAGATAAAGTTATAATTGAAGTAAACGAAAAAATGCCAACTGGACTTGGCGGTTTTGAACACGAAATCAATATTAAAGATGTTGATTATATTATAGAAGGAGAAAATCCTGATATCGCAACACTTCCTAAGGGAAGCTTTGGTGAAGTAGATAAAAAAGTTGCAGAATTAATTGTTGAAGAAATACCTAATGGAGCAACTCTTCAGCTTGGAATTGGTGGAATGCCAAATGCTGTAGGCTCACTTATTGCAGATTCTGACTTAAAGGATTTAGGTGTTCACACAGAAATGTATGTTGACGGCTTTGTTGAAATGGCAAAGAAGGGTAAACTTACTGGTGCTAAGAAAAATATTGACAGATTTAGACAAGCTTATGGATTTGCTGCAGGTTCAAAGGAAATGTATGACTACATTGACAATAACTCTGCTTGTATGGCAGCTCCAACATCTTATACAAATGATGCAAGAGTAATAGCTGAGCTTGATAATTTTGTATCTATAAATAATGCTGTTAATGTCGATTTATTCGGACAAGTATCTTCTGAATCTTCTGGAGTAAAACATATTTCAGGAGCTGGTGGACAACTTGACTTCGTACTTGGTGCATATTTATCAAAAGGTGGAAAGTCATTTATTTGTCTATCTTCAAAATTTATGAATAAAAAGACTGGCAAGGAAGAATCAAGAATCGTTCCTAATTTTGAAACATTTTCAGCAATTACAGCTGCAAGACCAAACACTCATTGGCTTGTAACAGAATATGGAAAATTTAACTGCAAGGGTCAATCAACTTGGCAAAGAGCTGAAGGAATAATTAATCTTGCTGCACCTGAATTTAGAGATGAGCTAATTAAAGATGCAGAAAAGATGAATATTTGGAGAAGAACTAACAAGAGATAATTTAATTTTAAATTTAATAAAATAGTAAATTAGCCCTCTAAGTATTTTTAGAGGGCATTTTATATTTATAAAAGATATTTAAAATTTCACAAAAAACTTTATTAATTATCACATTAATAATTTATACTATAAATAAAATTTTAAGTAAATTAAAATTTATCAAAAAAATCTTTGCATAAAACTATAATCTATGATATATTAAATAGTTTTTACTTTTTTGCAAATCTCTGTTATACTAATAATAGGGATAATAGGAGGTAAAATATGTTTAATATTGGCGATAAAATTGTATATCCTATGCATGGGGCAGGCGAAATAGTTGCGATAGAAGAGAGAGAGATTCTCGGAAATGTCCACAAATACTACATAATGAGATTACCTATAAACGAGTTAAAAGTTATGGTTCCTGTTAAAAATGCAGAAGAAGTTGGTGTTAGAAAAATTTCTGATGAGAAAACTATGGAAAAATTACTAGAAACACTTTCTTCAGATAGGGAAATTACTATGCCAAAAAATTGGAATAGAAGATATAGATTTAATTTAGAAAAAATAAAATCTGGCGATTTAACAGAAATTGCTGATGTTATAAAGTGTCTGGAAAATCTAGACAAAAAAAAATCTCTTTCTACAGGAGAGAGAAAAATTTTGACAGAAGCAAGACAAATCATTGTTTCAGAGATGGCTCTTGTTTTTGATAAAAATGTGGAAGAAATTTCAAAATTAATTAATGATGCCATTTTTGGTTAAGGAGGGATTTTTATTAGTAAGAACCGAAAAATTGTGTCCAAAATTTTTAAGGTGCTATTTACTTTAATAGGTGCATTAGTCGGTATTTTTATCGTGTCTGTATTATCAGACATGCAATTTGTAAAAGCTATTGGAAGCCAAAAAATTGTGACAGTTATTTCTGTCATTATAGTTATTTTATTTGCACTTATATTTTTTATACTTTCACCAAAGACTTTTAGAACTTTGGAGGATCTTTTGGCTTTATGGCAGAGAGAAATTCAAACCAAATCTTTTACAGAGGTAATACTTGGCGCAGTGGGATTAATTATTGGTCTCATAATAGCATTTTTAATATCACAACCTATTTACAAGATTCCAATTCCCTATGTGGGTTCAGTAATATCAATTTTACTTTATGGGATGCTTGGTTATTTAGGTCTTAACATAGGAATGTCAAATAAGGACACCATTTCAGAAAAAATAAGAGATTTAACTCTTTTGTCTGCAAAAAGAAACACTAAGACAAAGGAAACTGTTAAAAATCGTGAGGGCATTCCTAAGGTATTAGATACTTCAGTAATTATTGATGGTAGAATACTTGATATTGTAAAAATTGGTTTTATTGAAGGACCACTTGTAGTTCCAGTTTTTGTATTAGAAGAACTTCAACACATTGCCGATTCTGCTGACTCTTTAAAAAGAAATCGTGGCAGAAGAGGGCTTGATACTGTTGCTGCAATTCAAGAACTTAAAAATGTTGAAGTTATTATATATAAGGGAAAAATTGAAGAAATTCCTGAAGTTGATTCAAAATTATTAAAACTTGCCATTGATTTAGGCGGTAAAATTGTAACTAACGATTATAATTTAAATAAAGTAGCAAAAGTTCAAAACCTAGAAGTTTTAAATATTAATGAACTTGCAAATGCAGTTAAACCACTTTACTTACCAGGTGAAGAAATGAAAATTTTAATTGTAAAAGAAGGTAAAGAACAAAATCAAGGTCTAGGTTATTTAGATGATGGTACTATGATTGTCGTTGAAAATGGAAAAGATCTTATTGGAGAAAATGTTAACGTAATTGTTACAAGTGCTCTACAAACTTCAGCAGGAAAAATGATTTTTGCAAAATTAAAATATTAAATTTTTGGCTCTGTCTTTGGCAGAGTTTTTTATTTATTGAATAAATTTAATAATAATTTATTTAACAAAACTAGTGAAGGTCTCCTAAACAAAATAATTATTTGCAAGTTTACAAAGTTTTTTTATTTGACTATAATTAAATTTTGTATTATTATTTTAGCATAGATAGGGGGAATAAGGATGAAACTATTTTTACCCGGTCCTGTGTCAGTTCGCAGTGAAGTTTTAAAACAATTTGAAAAACCTGTTATAGGACACAGAACTAAGGATGCATCAGAAATTCAAAAATCAATTTTTATAAATATGCAAAAAGTTTTTGGAACTAAAGAATATATTTTAACTTCAACATCATCAGGCACTGGACTTATGGAAGGTGCTATTAAGTCATGTACAAAGAAGAGGGCATTGGTCTGTTCTTTAGGTTCCTTTGGAGAACTTTGGCAAAGACTTGGTCTTGAAAATGGAATTGAAACCGATATTTTAAAGGCAGAGCCAGGTGAAGCAACTGATCCAAATAAATTAGAAGATTTATTGATGAAAAAAGAATATGATTTTGTTGCTATAACACACAACGAAACATCTTCAGGTATTTTAAATAGTCTTTCTGAACTTAAAGAAGTTATAGATAAATATCCAGAAATTATTTGGGCTCTTGATACAGTAAGTTCTGCCGGAGGAACTCCAATTGATCAAGATAAATATGGCATAGACATAGCCATAACATCTTCACAAAAATGTTTAGGACTTGTACCAGGTCTAAGTTTTGCATCTTTTTCAAAAAAAGCTGTAGAGAAAGCAAAGACAGTAGAAAATAGAGGTCATTATTTAGATTTATTGCTTCTCTATAATTTTTCAAAAGAACATGACTATCAGTACCCATCAACTCCTGCCATTTCAAATATGGTTGCTGCAGAATACCAACTTGATTATATAATAAATGATGAAGGTCTTGAAAATAGATTTAAGAGACACTTAGATATGTCAAATTATTTTAAAGATTGGGCAAATAAAAATTTTGAAGTTTTTGGAGATAAAAAATATTTATCACCAACAATAACTTGTGTAAAAAATACAAAAAATTTAGACTTCAAAACATTAAATAGTGACTTTATAGAAAAGGGAATTGTAATTTCCAATGGTTATGGACCTATGGCTGATAAAACTTTTAGAGTTGGACACATGGGTGACACAAGTTTAGATGACATGAAGGAATTTACTAAAGTTTTTGATGATATTTTAAAAAAATAAAATATTTAAATAAAAAATATCTTGCCTAAGGCAGGATATTTTTTTGAGAAAAATTTTAAAATTTAGCTATATAATTAAGTTTTTGTTACAAATTAAAAAATTCTTTGAGAAAATACTTATCTTCATTTATACTTTTTATGTAAGCGAGGTAGATAAAATGAATAAAAAAAGAATTAGCCTTGTAATGATTATATTTTTTATGATTGTTACATCTAATGTATTTGCAGCCAATAAATTATTATTTAAGGAGCCTATTGCTCCAGGTGTTGTGAGATACAAATATGAAATTTCTAGAGATAAAAAGAATACCCAGACAAATGTTGTTACAGTTGATTTAAATAATCCACATATAAAAATTAATACAGTAGCAGGTGGAGGAACTTATACTAATAAGGCAACTGTGTCACAAATGGCAGATAGAACTAATGCTGTTGCTCTTGTAAATGGAGATTTCTTTACAATGCAACTTCAAGGTGTGCCACTTGGGGCATCTATTATTGATGGAGATATGAAATCATCTCCAGCGGTATTGACTGATATTTGGTCCTTTGGAATTGATGAAAATAATACTGCTTTTATTGACAGCACAAAATTTGTTGGAAGCATAACTGCTCCCAATGGAAAATCTTATCCAATTGATGGATTAAATAAAACTTTTTATTGGTACCAACCATCTAAAGAATATTCTCATGAATCAAAAATTCAAATGTATGATTCCTTCTGGTCTTCAAAGTCTAGGGGAGATAAAACTGCTGGTGAAGTTCTTTTATCACAAGACAATGTAGTAGAACAAATTGTTTACAGAAAAAATATTGACATGAAAATTCCTAAGGGAAAGAAAATATTGCAAGTAAGTGGTGGTTCTGAAAGATTTGTGCGTGAAAACATAAAAGTTGGCGACAAAGTTCAAATTAATACTAATATTGAGCCAAATAGAAATTGGAAAATGATGATTGGTGGTCATGCACTTCTTGTCGAAAATGGAGCTATAAAAAAATATACAAAGGATGTTACATCAATTGGTGGCATAAGAGCAAGGACTGCTGTGGGAATAAGCAAAGATGGAAAAACTGTTTACATTGTTTCTTGCGAAGGTAGAACAAAAAGATCTGCTGGTCTTTCACTAAATGAGTTATCTCAGTTTATGCTAGATCTTGGTGCATTTAAGGCAATGAATTTAGATGGTGGCGGCTCTACTGCCATGGCAGTTAGAAATCTAGGGGATATTAAGAGAACTAGAGTTACTAATCCTGAAAGAAATGCAGCAGAAAGAAAAGTTGTAAATGGTTTAGGAGTTTTTAACACAACTACTAATACTGGTGTTATTTCTGATGTAAAATTTGAAAGTGATTTAAATACAATTGTTGGAGAGCAAATTAATTTAAAATTAAAATCAGCATGGGATGAATTTTTAAATCCCATTGATATTAAAGACAGAACTTATACAGTGGCAGATAATTCTAATGGAGCTAATATTTTAAAGAGCTTAGATTATCTATCAATTACACCAGGAAAATTTAATTTAGCTTTAACAACAAATAAGGGCGAAAATATTAATAAAGAAATAAATATAGCTGATCCTTCAAAATATTCAAAATTTACTATTGATACTAAGAATAAAATCATTAAAAAAGGAATGGCTTTAGATATAAATGCCAAGGGTGAATACAACAATAGAAAGATTAAAATTTCTCCAAGAGTTATAAATTATTCCTTTGAGGATATGACAGCTAATGTGGACCCAAACAATTTTAAAATTAATGTACTTGATTACGGTAGAAATCCAAAAATAATAGCAAAACTTGGAAATAAAACTTCAACTATTGCACTTTATGATGAATCTACTAGATTAATTAAAATGAAAATTAATGATGTTAACTATAGTATTAATGGTGAATCTAAAAAGATGGATGCAAAACCATTTATTAAGAATAATAGAACTTTAGTACCATTAAGATTTGTTGTTGAAGCGCTTGGTGGAGAGGTAAATTGGGATGGAGAAAATAGACTTGTAAGAGTCAATAGCAATGGCAAAAATATTGAGCTTAAAATTGATTCCCCAATTATAAAAATTGATGGCAAAGATGTAAAAATTGATCAAGCAGCAATTATTAAGGGGGACAGGACTTATGTTCCAATTAGATTTATTGCTGAAAACTTAGACATGGTTGTTAATTATATTAATGAAAGTCGCGAAATAGAAATTTCTTCATTTGAAAATAAGGATACTGAAAAAAAGATTGAAACAAAAAAAGATGAAAGTTCAAAAAATACAGAAAATAATAATTCTAAAAATTTAAGAACTAATTCTAATAATAAAATTAATTCAAAGAATGAAAATAATCAGATAAATAATAATGATGGAAAGAATTCTAATGACAATAAAAGTACAGAAAACATTAATAATACACAAATTAATAATAAGCCACAAAATAACATAAATAATTTTAGTTAAAAATTTTTAAAAGATCTCCATTGTGAGATCTTTTTTTTTGCCAAAAAAAAAGGAACTCAAAGAGTTCCAAATTTTTTATATTATTATTTATCTAAAATCATTTCGCCTATTTTATATACATCTCCAGCACCCATTGTTACAACTACATCGTCTTTTTTAACATTTTCTTTTAAAAATTTTACAATATCTTCAAAGCCAGAAATGTAAAAGGCATTATCTCTATGTTCTGAAATGGCATCTCTTAAAGTTTTTGAGTGAATGTCACCATAATCTTTTTCACGAGCAGCATAAATATCTGTGATAATAATTATATCAGATTCGTCAAAAGAGTTAGCAAAGGCATCTAATAAAAGTTTTGTTCTGGTAAATGTGTGAGGTTGAAAAACAGTGTAAAGTTTTCCAGCACAAGCTTTTTTAATTGCGTGAATTGATGATTTTATTTCTGTTGGGTGATGAGCATAGTCATCCATAATTTTAGTGCCTTTGAAATAGCCTTTTTCTTCTAATCTTCTTTCCACGCCCTTATAAGATTTAAGTGCGAGAACTGCATTTTCTATAGAAATATTATTAACATAAGTTGCGGCAATTGCAGCAAGAGAATTTAAAACATTATGGCTTCCAAGGACTGAAAGTTCAACATGACTTATTTTTTTACCTTTAAGATATAAGTCATAAGTTGGAAAACCGTCATTTGAAAAGTCTATATTTTTTGCCATTAAATCAGCTTCATTATTTATGCCAAAAGTAAAGACTTTGCAATTATCAATTGGGAAAAGTATTCTTACATTTTCATCATCAACATTTAAAATAACATAATCATCTTCATTTAAGTTGTCAACATATCCCTTAAAAGTTCTTATTATATGATCTATATTATCAAAATAATCTAAGTGATCTTCATCGATATTTAAAATAATTTCTGTAGTTGGAAAATATTTTAAAATATTTGCCTTATATTCACAGGCTTCAGTCAAAAATAACTTTTCTTCACCTATTTTAATATTGCCATCAATATCCTTTAGTTGACCTCCAAGCATAATAGTTGGATTTACATCAAGGTCTTTAATAATTTCTGTAATCATAGAAGTAGTAGTAGTTTTGCCATGAGTGCCTGAAACTGCAATTGATTTTTTGTAATTTTTCATTATTGCACCCAAAAATGTAGCTCTATCTACTAAATCAATTTTTTCTTTGACTGCTTCTGTATATTCTTCGTTGTCAAAAGAAATTGCATCTGTAAAAATCACAAGGTCCATGTTGTTAATATGCTCTTTCTTGTGTTCATAATATATTGTGGCACCATTTTTTTCTAGCTTTTCTGTGTTAATAGATGGATTTCTATCGCTTCCAAAAATATTGTAGCCTTTGTAAAGCATGAGCTCAGCTAAAGCTGACATACTGATTCCACCAATTCCAATAAAAAATATATTTTTATACTTACTATTATCTATATTAATTTCAAACAATTTATTTCCTCCAATTCTTTTTAATTATAACACAAATTTTTACAAAGAAAAAAATAATAAGTTTCTATTTAAATAAATTATAGTAAATAATTTAATTAAATCGTTTATTATATATCTAAGTTGTGCTATAATATGGTAAAGAAAGAGAGGGATACTTGTATGAACATAACTGATGTAAGACTTCGCAAATTACCAACTGAAGGAAAGCTTAAAGCAATAGTATCTGTAACCTTTAATAACGAATTTGTGCTTCATGATATAAAAATAATAGAAGGAAATGAATCATTATTTTTAGCAATGCCAAGCAGAAGACTATCTAATGGTGAATACAGAGACATTGCTCACCCTATTAATGCTGAAGCAAGAAAAGAATTGGAAGACGTAATATTTAAAGAATATTATGCAGTAAAAGAAAAATTAGATTCAGAAGAAACTGAAAATGCTGAAAAAGAAGAAATAAGTGAGTAAGAATCATAACCACCCGTAAAACGGGTGGTTTGATTACGGGCTATAAGCCCGAGTGATACCAACCAGCGTCTCAAGGCGCTGGTTTTCACTTTGTTCAAACCTTATTGTTTTTGCCTCTTTAGCCAGCCCTGAAAGGGCTTCATTCATCTTCTTTTGAATGGATCTTCGTATTCTTTTACACTCAATTTATCCATTGCTATGTCGTGTTGCTCTTGCTCTCTTATATACTTTGCTATTGTTTGTTCATTCAATCCTACTGTACTTACATAATATCCCTCTGCCCAAAAATGTCTATTTCCAAATTTGTATTTTAGGTTTGCATGCTTGTCAAACATCATTAGTGCACTTTTCCCTTTTAAGTATCCCATGAAACTTGACACTGATATTTTTGGAGGAATACTAACTAACATATGCACATGGTCTGGCATTAAATGTCCTTCTATTATTTCTACTCCTTTGTATTTACATAACATCCTAAATATTTCTCCCAAACTATCTCGGTATTGATTAAATACTATTTTTCGTCTATACTTTGGTGTAAAGACAATATGATATTTACACATCCATTTTGTGTGTGATAATGAATTTGCCTTTTGAGCCATATTAATCACCTCTTATTATTTTAGGTCTGAACAACTCTATTATAATACTGAGGTGATTTTTGGTATAACCTATTGTTGCCTACCCGCATAGCGGGTAGTTTTATGTTTCGCACGCGTTGCGTGCTCAACTGACTAAAGTCACAATAAGAAAAAGAGAGCTATGAGCTCTCTTTTTTAATAAATGACCCCAAAAGCTATTAAAGTTTTTGGGGTTTAAATTTTATGAAATTTATAAATATTAATCCATACTGCTCACATGGACAAGTTCTCCATGTCTATAATAATATTTTGGGAGTCTTCTATTAAAATGAGTTATAAAAGAAGTTTCACAGTCGCAGGAGTATTGGCAAATATCTCTTACTTTTATTTCTTCTTGACCTTGTTTTCCTATTAAGACAACTTCGTCTCCAATTTTACAATCAACACCAGAGGCATCAACCATCATTTGATCCATGCAGATTAAGCCAATTTGCTTGCATCTCTTTCCATTAATTAAAACTTCGATTTTTTCTGACAAAATTCTTGGAAAAGCATCGGCATATCCAAGGGGAAGAGTGACAACCTTAGTGTCTTTGTGGCACTTATAAAACCTTTCATAACCTACAGTTTCTCCGCTTTTTACCGTACGAATAGAGGCAATTTGTGCTTTAAGAGATAGAAATTCTTTTAGTCCAAATTCTTCAGGCAATTTTTCGCTATCTGTATATCCAAACTGTATTATGCCAGGTCTTACCATATTAAGGTCGTATTCTCTGTGATATAAGACAGAAGAAGAATTTGCAATATGTTTGTATGTAATTTTGTAGCCGTGATCTTCAATTTCTTTTATAAAATTTGTAAAAGCTATAAACTGTCTCTTTGTAAATTCTGGATCAGATTCACTGGCAGCAAAGTGAGAAAAAATTCCTTCAACAAAAATATTTCCAAGCTCAAATATTTTTTTAACTTCTTCTAATGAATTTTCTCCTGGAATAAAACCTATTCGCGACATTCCACTATCAACTGCAAGGTGAAGCTTAGCTTTTTTACCTAAGTACCCTGCTATTTCATCTAGTTTTCTTGCATCTTCAAGTGTATAAATAGTTAGGGTGATTTCATTTTTTACTGCATCTTCAAAGAGATGGGATGGTGTGTAACCAAGTATTAAAATAGAAGTGTCAGAAAACTCTTTTTTTAATCTCAATGCCTCACTTAAAGTTGCAACACCGTAAAACTTTATGCCAAGTTCTCTAGACACATAAGAAAGGGGAATGGCACCAAGTCTATAGGCGTCACTTTTAACTACGCTCATAATTTCTGTTCCCGGAGTAATTATACTTTTTATTTCTTTAATATTATTTTCAAAATTATCTAAATTTATTTCAATCCAAGCTGGTCTTGTCAAAAAATCCTTCATGTTATTTTCCTTTCAAAAGAGAATTTCTTTTAACATTATAGCACAGTAAATGGATTTAGAAAATTTTTTCATAAAAAAACTGCTCCAAGAGCAGTTTAATTTTAATAATCCTTATCCACAAGTAAAATGTTTAATATTACAGCTACAATAGTTCCACCAGATATACCTGATGAGAAAAGTGCTGCTAGTAAGCTTGGGAGTTTTGCAACAATATCTGGTTTCATAGTTATTCCTATACCAACGCCAATTCCACCAGCAATTATCATAATATTTTTCGTGGAAAATTTTGCCTTGCTAAGAGCTTGCATACCTGAGCCAATAATTGTACCAAACATAAGAATTCCAGCTCCACCAAGAATTGGTGTAGGCATAATAGAAACTAGTGTTGCAAATTTAGGGCATAAACTCATAATAATTAAGATAAAGGAAGAATAAAGAGCGACCTTTCTTGAGGCACACTTAGTAAGTGGAATTAGACCAACATTTTGGCTGAAGGTTTGTGCTGCACCTGAACCAAAAACTGGAGAAAGCATAGAGCCAATGGCATCAGCTCTAACACCACTTGCAATGTCAGCATCAGATAAGTCTACTTCACACACTGTTCCCAAAGTTTTCATAACTCCAACAGTTTCAATTATTGTTACAAGATAGCCTGCAATAAAGGGAACTACAAATTTTAAATCAAATTTAACTCCAAAGGGAAAAATTTCTGGAATTTTTATCCAAGGAGCGGCTGCAACTTGTGAAAAATCTACAAGATGTAGTGGAATACAAATGATGTAGGAAATAATCATGGCTATAAAAACTGATGCTGTCGTTACAAAACCTCTGCCATAGTGATTAATAAAAATTATAAGTAGGAAGGTAAATACAGCAATCCCAATAAAGAGTGGGTCACCATAATTTTCTGCACCATAACCTCCGCCAACCCAGTCAAAGGCAACAGGCATCATTGTAATTCCAATTAGGGTAATAACAGTACCTGTTACAACTTCTGGGAAAAATTTAAGAAGGGGCTTTATAAAAAAGCTTAAAATTAATTCTAAAAAGGCACCCATTATAGTTGCACCAAAATAACCTGCAAGTCCGCCGCCCATAGTATTAATTACAGCATTGGCAGGTGGCACAAAGCCAAAGTCAGTTCCCATAATTGTTGGAAGACCAATACCAACCTTTGCGTTGCCCTTAAAGATTCCCTTAGTTTGGATAAAAGAACAGATACCAGAGGCAAGTAGGGCAGCAGAGATAAGCACAGAAGTCTCGGCAACATTTGTACCAGCTATAGCAGCAATACTAAGTGGAACTGCAATAATTCCACTAAAGGCAGTCAAAATATTTTGAAATCCAAGTAGGGAGGACTTTAAAAAATTTGGCTTGTCATCAACTTCGTATTCAAGTTTCATTACATTGTATTCCTTCACAATAAACTCCTTTTTTAATATAATTATAACAAAATGATTTTAGCACATAAGCATTTGTCATACAATAAAAGAAAGGAGCAAAAAATGTATTTATTTGTAGCACTAGGTGGGGCCTTAGGTTCTGGTCTTAGATATTTTTTAAGTAACAAGATAAATTGTGGTGGAGATTTTCCCCTTGCCACCCTTATAATTAATGTAGTGGGAGCTTTTTTTCTAGCAATAATTGCCTTTTACGCTGAGAAAAATAAATTGGATCCTAGATTAATTTTATTTTTAAAGGTAGGATTTTGCGGAGGCTTTACAACTTTCTCAACTTTTGCCTTTGAAATATTTAATTTGGAAAAGAATGGGAATTTAATGCTTTCAATCTTTTACGCTTTATTAAGCATAATTTTATCTATTTTTGCAATTTATTTTGCAAGGTTTTTAATACTAGAAAAATTTTAAATTTATAATTTAAGAAATTTGTAAGAATTTTGTAGACTATTTTGTAATTATTTTTTGCTATTATAATGGCAAAGGAGGGATGTAATGGATAAATACAATATTTTAATTGCCGAGGACGACAAGGAAATTGCCAGGTCCATTGGAATTTATTTAAAGAATGAAAATTTTGAAATTTTTTATGCTGAAGATGGGCTTGAAGCTCTAGAAATTTTTAAAAATGAAAAAATTGATTTAATTATAATGGACCTCATGATGCCAAAACTTTCTGGCGAGGAAGCAATAATTAAGTTAAGAGAAGTTTCCTTTGTCCCAATAATTATCCTATCTGCAAAATCAGAGGACACAGACAAAATTTTTGGACTCAACATTGGCGCTGATGATTATGTTCAAAAGCCCTTCAATCCAATGGAACTCATTGCTCGTGTTAAGAGCAATTTGAGAAGATTTTATGCCTATGATTTAAAAAATGACAGAAACTTTATAGAAATAGGAAGCATTAAATTAGATTTATCTCAAAAAATTGCCTATGTTGAAGATAAACCAGTTGCCCTAACATCTATTGAGTTTAAAATTTTGGAGCTACTCATGAGAAATCCCAATAGAGTTTTTTCCATTGAAGAAATTTACGAAAGTGTCTGGAATGAGCCAGCCATGGAGGCAAAGACTGTGACAGTTCACATTAGACGAATTAGAGAGAAAATCGAAGTAAATCCAAAGAAGCCAATGTACTTAAAAGTCCAGTGGGGTCTTGGATATAAGTTTGAAGATTTGAGGCGAAAATAATGAAAAAAAATTCTTACAAATTATCCTATTATGCTTTAATAATTTTAGCAATTTCCCTAGTATCACTTTTGGCAGGATCGTTTTTCTTTTCTAAGAATCCTGATTCATCTTATAAAAGAAATATGACAGAAAATAGGATTTATAACACTCTAAATATGTCAGTAAATGACAATGATGATTTTTATAGTAATTATAAAGAATTTAACTATGCTATAAAGTCTTATAAGTTAAAATATTTTGACAAAAACGGAAATGTTGTTACAGATAGAGGAGTAATAGAAGCTCAAAAGAAAAAAGATGCCCTAAAAGAAAAGGGACTTGACCCAAAACTTTATTTGGATGAAGGCATGATAGACCAACCAGAAATAAAATCTGAATATAAAACTTTTTACCTAACTAATGAATATGAAAAAAATGAATTTGATCCATTAGAAATTGAAATGGGAAATAATGACTTTTTGATTACTGGTTCGGTAATTGATGATAGTATAGTGATTGATAAAGTTCAAAAAAGTAAAAGACTTATGGATAGTGACTATAATTTTATCGACAAGTCTTTTAAAGGGGCTCTAAATGAAACCTTTAGTAAATTAAATAGTAATAATAATGTTAAAAATCTAAAGTTTGCTTATTACACATCATTAGATGATGAAGTTTTTAAAGATATTGAAAGAGATGTATTTAAAGACCAAGTTTTTGTTCAAATTGGAATTAGTGTATTAATTGCTGCAATTTTATCTCTTCTTCTTGGACTATTTATGAATATGGAAAAAGTTGACGACAGCGAAAGATTGAGGAAAGTTTTCAAGTTTCCAATAGAACTTGTGATTATTCTATTTGTAATATTTGCAGTTTCTGCTGCAGGAATATCAAGCATGAATCAAATTTACAGCAATTTGTATATTTTCTATTTCTTATATCTAATCGGTCTTGTAATTGTTTCACTAACAGTAAATTATTTGGTAATTTTATTAAAGAGCGTATTTAACAAGAATACAGAAAATTATCTTCTTAAAAATTCATTAATTTATAGAATTTTTACTGGTGCTATTTCAGAATTTTCAAATATAGATGAAGAAAATAAAAATATTAAAGATGCAAAAATTAAATTTACCCTAGTTTATTTTGGAATTTGTTTTGTGCTGTTTATAGTATTCCTCTTCTTTGCATCATTATATTCCTCTGCTCTTGAAGGAATAGTAATTCCAATGATATTATTTGGCATATTCATTTATTATATATTGATGAAAAATATAAATGAAGTTGCAAGAATTTCCAGGGAGTCCAGTGAAATTGTTAAGGGAAATTATAAAAAGAACATTGAAAAAAAAGGTGGACTTTATGATGGCATAGTCGACAACTTTAACAATATTGGAGAGAACTTAGACCTTGCCATTGAAGATGCAGTAAAATCTGAAAGATTAAAGACAGAACTCATTACAAATGTAAGCCACGACTTAAAGACTCCATTGACATCTATAATTAATTATTCTGATCTCTTATCAAAAGATGATAATACAAAAGATGAAGTTAAGGAGTATTCAAAAATAATAAATGAAAAGTCCAACAAGTTAAAGGTTTTAATTGAAGACTTATTTGAAGTATCAAAGGCGACATCAAATAATATTGAGTTAGATAGGCAAGAACTTGACTTTAATTCTCTTGTTCAACAATCCATAGGAGAGTGGGAAGACAAAATTTCAGAAAAAAATATTGAAATTATTTCAAATCTTCCTGAAGAAAAAGTAATGCTTAAGATTGATGGACAAAAATTCTCAAGAGTTCTAGACAACTTATTCTCAAATATTTCTAAGTACGCATTAGAAAACTCAAGAGTCTATGTTGATTTAATTGACGAAGATGGAGTAAGACTAACTATTAAAAATATTTCCAAGTATCCACTTAACATTTCCGCAGAGGAACTTATGGAAAGATTTACTCGTGGAGAAAAATCAAGGACAACATCAGGCTCAGGTCTTGGCCTATCAATAGCCTCATCCTTTGTGAGAGCTCACGGAGCAAGCTTTGACATAGATATCGACGGAGACTTATTCAAGGTTAGGATAGAATTTTAAAATAAAATTCTATAGGATTTAAAAAAATAAGCTTAAAAGGATTTTAAAATACAATGCAGAAGAAAGTTCGGTTGAAAATTATTTCGCCGGACTTTTTTCTTTGCTCAAATTTATCCTTGTGATAATATATGACTTAGGATGTGATTTTGTGATTTTAAATGAAATTAGAAATATAATGAGAGAAAAAAATATAGATTTTTATATTATCCCATCAAAAGACCCCCATGGATCTGAATACCTTCCAGATTTTTACAAGGAAAGGGAATTTGTAACAGGCTTTACTGGTTCACAGGGAACAGCTGTCATAACTAGAGATGAGGCATATCTTTGGACTGATGGCAGGTATTTTATACAAGCTGCAAAAGAAATTAAAGATTTTGGCTTTGAACTTCAAAAAGAAGGTCAAGTTGGAGTTTTAAACTACAGTGATTGGATTAGTGATAATATAAAAGAAGGCATGACTCTTGCTTTAAATGCAGAATATTTTTCTCACCAAAGTTTTTCTTCTTTGGAAGAGAAATTAAAGGAGAAAAATGTAAAAATTGTTGATGCTGATTTAATTACTGACCTTTGGAAAAATAGGTACCCACTACCAAATGAAGATGCTTTTTTACTTGATGAAAAGTATGCAGGAAAGTCTGCAACAGAAAAAGTTTCTAAAATCAGAAAAATTTTAAGAGACAAGAAAGCTGACATGACAATAGTCTCTTCACTTGTGGACATTGCCTGGACTCTTAACATTCGTGGCATGGACATAAAGGATACGCCAGTTTTAATTTCTTTTATGATTATAGAAGCTGACAAGGTATTTTTATTTACTGACAGAGAAAAGATTAAAAAGATTGAAAAAGAAATTTCTGATCTAGTTGAAGTGAGAGCTTACTCAGAATTTTATGATTACCTAAAAAATCATCAAGGCAAAAAAATTTACCTAGACCCAAATTCTATTAATGAAAGAATTTACAAGGGAATTTGCGAAAATAATGAGACAATTTTTGGCAATAATATTTCAGAAAATTTAAAGGCGATAAAAAATGAAACTGAAATAAAAAATCTTGAAGATACTTATATAAGAGATGGAGCAATTTTATTTAAGTTCATCTACTGGTTAAAAGAAAATGCAAAAAATAAAATAGGAGAATATGATGCAGCTATGAAGCTTGACTCTATGCGTGCAGAAGATCCACTTTATATTTCAAATTCCTTTGATACGATTTCTGCCTATGGAAAAAATGCAGCCATGATGCACTATCATGCCAAAGAAGAGGACCAAGCTGTAATTGAGCCAAGGGGATTTTACCTTGTGGATTCAGGTGGACAATACTATTCTGGGACAACAGATATCACAAGAACTATTGCCATGGGAGACCTTACAGAGGAAGAAATTCACGACTACACAATGACATTAAAGAGTCACATAAATTTAATGGACGCAGTATTTTTAAAGGGCACTTATGATTTAGCCTTAGATGGCATTGCCAGATATGCTCTTTGGCAAGACAGGATGGACTACAAGTGTGGAACAGGACACGGAATTGGCTTTGTCCTATCAGTTCATGAAGGTCCACATAGAATTTCTCCAAGAGATCCTGCTGTTAGGATGGAGGAAAATATGATTGTCTCCAATGAACCTGGTGTCTACAAGGAAAATAAGCATGGAATAAGAATTGAAAATATTATGAGAGTAGTCTTTGACTGCGAAACTCATGATTCAGTCTTTAATAAATTTAAGACAATTTCTTTTTGCCCCTTTGAACTTGCGGCAATTGATGTAAATTTACTTACAGATAGGCAGATAGAAGTTTTAAATTCTTATCACAGAAAAGTTTTTGATAAGTTAAGTCCATATGTTAGTGGAGAAATTTTAGATTATTTAAAAGAAGCAACGAAAGAGGTTAGTAGATAATTGTTAGATTTAAGAGAAAGGCTTGACCAACTTCCAGATAAACCGGGGGTTTATATAATGAAAAATGAATTAGATGAGATAATTTATGTTGGCAAGGCCAAGTCTCTTAGGAAGAGAGTGAGACAATACTTCGGGTCTTATGGTAAGTCTTCCAAAAAAGTTGCCAGCATGGTTTCAAAAATTCACGATTTTGAGTACATTATTGTAGAAAATGAAGTGGAGTCTCTGGTTCTTGAGTCCAATTTAATCAAGGACAATCTCCCAAAATATAATATTCTCTTGCGTGACGACAAGCAGTATCCTTACATCAAGGTCAAGGTCAATGAGAGATTTCCTAGAGTTATGAAGACAAGAAGGATTTTAAAGGATGGGGCAAAATATTTTGGACCCTATCCAGATGTTTTTGCAGTAAATGAATCAATCGAAACTTTTGAGAGACTTTACCCTCTAAGGACTTGCAACTTGAATCTAGAAAATGTTGAAGAAAAAAATTATAGACCTTGTTTAAATTATTACATTGGAAAATGCCTTGGACCCTGCATAGGTAATGTTAAGGATCAAGATTATAATGTTATGGTAGATGAGGTTTTGAGTTTTCTTTCAAGTTCTAACAATAAGTTAATAGATAAACTTCACGATAAGATGATGGATTACTCAAGAAATCTTGACTATGAAAATGCTGCTGATATTAGAGACAGAATTAAAAATTTAGAATACTTAAAGGAAAGACAACTTATTAGTGATCCTGAAGCACGTGACGATAAAGATATCATCGCCCTTGCCAAGGGACTTGATGAAGTCTTAATTCAAATTTTCTTTTTTAGAAATGGTAAAATCATTGGCAGAGAGCATTATATGATAAGGGATTACTATAACGATAGCTACGAGGAAATTTTTTCTTCATTTTTAAAACAATTTTATATTGGAGCATCTTATATTCCAAAGGAAATTATTATCGAAGAAAAACCTATGGATATTGAAGTGCTAGAAGATTGGCTGACTGAAAAGAGAGGCAATAAAGTTAGCATTACTGTTCCTATAAAGGGCGATAAAAAAGAATTAATTAGAATGGTAAAGAGAAATGCCCTTGACATGATTGAAAAGTATGGCGACAAGTATAAGAAGCGAGCTGAATCAAATAAGCTGGCTCTTGAAGATATAAAAGATTTAATTGGCTTAAGAGAAAGACCAAGGCGAATTGAAGCCTATGACATTTCAAATATTTCAGGAGTAGAGTCTGTTGGATCCATGGTTGTATTCGAAGATGGAGATGCAAAAAAGAGTGACTACAGAAAATTTAGGATTAAAAGTGTTATAGGACCAGATGATTATTCCAGTTTAAAGGAAGTCATTGAGAGAAGATTTAAAAGGGGAGTAGAAGAAAAGAAAGAAGATAAAAATTCTTCCTTTTCAAATTTTCCAGACCTTATAATGATGGATGGTGGCAAGGGTCAAGTAAATGCCGCCAAAGAAATTTTAGATAAATTAAATTTAAATTTAGAAATTTGTGGGCTTGTCAAGGATGATTTCCACAGAACTCGTGGCATTATTTATAACAATGAAGAGTTTAATGTGGATTTAAATTCAAGAGCTTATAAAATGATTTACAAGATCCAAGAAGAAGCTCACAGGTTTGCAATTAATTATCACAGAAATCTTAGGTCCAAGACAATGTTTAAGTCAGAGCTTGATGATATTAAACTAATAGGACCAAAGCGAAAGGAAAACTTGTTGAAACACTTTAAATCCATTGACAAAATAAAAAAGGCAAGCGTTAAGGAGCTTATGGAAGTTGAATCAATGAATGAAAAAAGTGCAGAATCGCTTTATGAACATTTTAGGAGAGTAAATAATGGGAGTTAAATTAAAATATATTGTTGATGAATTAAATTTTGAAATAATTCATGCATCTAGTGATTATAGAGAGATTGAAATTAAAAATAGTGATATAAACCGTCCTGGACTTCAGCTTTGTGGTTATTATTCAAAATTTGTAAAAGATAGAATTCAACTAATAGGGACACAGGAATGGCACTATATTAATTCCTTAAATGACGAAGATAAATTTACAACCTTAGAAAAATTATTCAAATATAACATTCCTGTTGTTGTTTTTTCAAGAAATAATATGATTTTTCCTCAAGCGGAATTTTTGGCTGAAAAATATGATGTTACTATTATTAGAAGTCCGGATACTACTTCTAAAATTTTTAGTAAAATAATCTCATTAGTTGATGAAGCTCTGGCTCCAACTACAAGAATGCATGGGGTCTTATTAGATATTTCTGGTATTGGCGTTTTGATAACTGGAAGAAGCGGAATAGGAAAGAGTGAAACTGCACTTGATTTAATTTCCAATGGTGCAAGGCTTATTTCTGATGACTCAGTTATAATAAAAAATATGGATAAAAAATTAATAGGAAAATCACCTGAAATTACCAAGTATTTTATGGAAATAAGAGGAGTAGGAATTATTGACATACAAAAGATGTTCGGTATTGGTTTTGTAATGGAAGAAAAGGCAATAGAAGTTGTGGTAAACTTAGAAGATTGGGATGAGTCCAAAGAATATGAAAGACTTGGATTAGACAATAATTATGAGAATATTTTAGGAATTGATGTAGTTAAGTTTGATATTCCTGTAAAACCTGGAAGGCACACTGCACTTATTATTGAGGTTGCCACAAAAAATTATAAGCAAAAGGAATTAGGTTATAATCCGGCTACTGCCCTTAATGAGAGAATGTTAAAAAAATTAAAGAATAAATAAAAGATCATATTTTTATGGTCTTTTATTTATATTTATAAATGATATATAAGAAATTTACAAAAAATATATAATTCCATAATATGGAACGTCTTTCGCGTTTCGCTATTTTCAAATATTCAAACCCATTTATTAACAATATTATTGAAATTTATTAAATTAAGTTCTATAATATAAACAGTATGGTTAGTTTATATTTATATTATTAATAATAGGAGGAAGATATGGCTAAAACATTTAAAACAATGGATGGTAATGAAGCAGCCGCTCATGTCGCTTATGCGTTCTCTGACGTTGCTTGTATTTACCCTATAACTCCATCATCTCCAATGGCTGAGCACATTGATGCTTGGGCTTCTCACGGAAGAAAAAACATTTTTGGACAAGAAGTATTGGTTAAGGAGTTACAATCTGAAGGAGGAGCTGCTGGAGCTGTTCACGGTGCCCTACAAGCTGGTTCACTTACATCAACTTACACAGCATCTCAAGGTTTATTACTTATGCTACCTAATATGTATAAGATAGCTGGTGAATTACTTCCAGGAGTTTTCCACGTAGCAGCTAGAGCGTTAGCATCTCATGCACTATCAATCTTTGGTGATCACCAAGACGTTATGGCTTCTAGAGCTTCTGGATTCGCACTTCTTGCATCAGGTTCTGTTCAAGAAGCAATGGACTTAGCTGGCGTGGCTCACTTATCTGCAATTAAAGGTAGAGTTCCTTTTGTTCACTTTTTTGACGGATTTAGAACGTCTCACGAAGTTCAAAAAATTGAAGTACTTAATTACGATGACCTTGCAAAACTTGTTGATCATGATGCAATTAAAGCTTTTAAAGAAAGAGCATTAAATCCAAATGGACCACAAGTTAGAGGTACTGCTCAAAACCCTGATATTTACTTCCAAGAAATTGAAGCTTCAAATAAATACTACACAGATATCGTTGGTATTACTGAAGATTACATGAAAGACATTTCTAAATTAACTGGAAGAGAATACAACTTATTTAACTATTATGGAGCTAAAGATGCAACTGATATAATTGTAGCAATGGGCTCTGTAACAGAAACAATTGAAGAAGTTGTTGATTATTTAAATGCAAATGGAGAAAAAACAGGACTTATTAAAGTTCACCTATACAGACCTTTCTCTATCAAACACTTAATGGAAGCAATTCCTGAAACAGTAGAAAGAATTGCAGTTCTTGATAGAACTAAAGAAAAGGGCGCAGTAGGACAACCACTTTACTTAGATGTAAGAGATGCATTTTATGAATCAGATAAAAGACCACTTATTGTTGGTGGAATTTATGGATTAGGATCTAAAGACACTAACCCAACTGATATTCTTTCTGTATTTGACAATCTTAAAGAATCTGAACCTAAAAATGATTTCACAATTGGTATTAATGATGATGTAACTCACAAATCTTTACCAATAAAAAAAGAAATTACTACTGAACCAGAAGGTACAATTAGATGTAAATTCTGGGGATTCGGATCTGACGGTACAGTTGGTGCTAATAAATCAGCAATTAAAATCATTGGTGATAATACTGACATGTATGCTCAAGGATACTTCGATTATGACTCCAAGAAATCTGGTGGAGTTACAATGTCTCACTTGAGATTTGGTAAAAATAAAATCACTTCAACTTATCTATTAACAGAAACTGATTTTATTTCTTGTTCAAAACAATCTTATGTATATTCTTATGACCTATTAAGAGGACTTAAAAAGGGTGGAAAGTTCTTACTAAATACTATTTGGAATGAAGAAGAACTTGACGAACATCTTCCAGGTTATATGAAGAAATATATTGCAGACAATGAAATTGAATTCTACACAATTAACGCTACAAAAATAGCCGCTGAAGTTGGACTTGGCGGAAGAACTAATATGGTAATGCAAGCTGCATTCTTTAATCTTTCTCAAGTACTCCCAATTGATGAAGCAGTTAAACTTCTTAAAAAAGCAATTGTAAAAGATTACGGCGCTAAGGGCGACGATATTGTAAACATGAACTACGCAGCAGTAGATCAAGGAATTAACGCTCTTAAAAAAGTAGAAGTAAAAGATTCTTGGAAAAATGCTGACACTACTAAGGACTTCAAGATTAGTGGAGCACCTGACTTTATCAATAACATTTTGATTCCAATGAATAGACAAGAAGGTAACGACCTTCCAGTTTCTGCTTTTGTTGATATGCCTGATGGAACATTCCCATCTGGAACAAGCCGTTACGAAAAGAGAGGTATTGCAGTTAATGTTCCTCACTGGAAAGTTGAAAACTGTATCCAATGTAACCAATGTTCATTAGTTTGTCCTCACGCTGTAATTAGACCTTTCTTAGCAGACAAAGAAGAAAAAGCCAACGCACCAGAAGGTTTTGAAACTAAACAAGCAAGAGGTAAGGGACTTGAAGATTATGAATATAGAATTCAAATTTCACCTCTAGATTGTACTGGCTGTGGAAACTGTGCTCAAGTATGTCCAGCTAAAGAAAAAGCACTTGTAATGTCACCATTCGAAAATGAAATTGATGTACAAGCAGCTAACTGGGAATATGCTTCCGAACATATTAAATCTAAAGAAGAAAATATTGAGCCAAATAATTTCAAAAATTCTCAATTCCAAACTCCATATCTTGAATTCTCTGGAGCTTGTGCAGGTTGTGGAGAAACTCCATATGTTAAACTTGTAACTCAACTATTTGGAGATAGAATGAGTATTGCTAATGCAACTGGTTGTTCTTCAATTTGGGGCGGTTCTGCACCATCAATGCCATATTGCACAGATGATTGCGGAAATGGACCATCATGGGCTAACTCATTATTTGAAGATAATGCTGAATACGGATATGGTATGGCTGTATCTCAAGAACAAACTAGAAATAGAATTGAAAATCTAATGAAAGACTTCGTAGAACTTAATGTTGATAATGAAGCTAATGAAGCATTTAACGCTTGGATTGAAGGTAAAGAAGATTACAAGACATCTAAGGCTGCTAGTGCTAAAATTTTAAAAGTTCTTGACAAGAAATTTGGAAACGATAAAGCAGATGAAATTATTGACACACTAAAAGGTCTTGAAAGATTCTTAATTAAGAAGAGTCAATGGATTATTGGTGGAGACGGCTGGGCTTATGATATAGGTTACGGTGGACTTGACCATGTTCTAGCATCTGGCGAAAATATAAATGTACTTGTTCTTGATACTGAAGTATATTCTAATACTGGTGGTCAAGCTTCTAAATCAACTCCAACAGCAGCAATTGCACAATTTGCAGCAGCTGGTAAATTGACTAAGAAGAAAGATCTTGGTTTAATGGCAACTACTTATGGATATGTATATGTTGCACAAATCGCTCTTGGTGCTGACAAAAACCAAGCATATAAAGCAATTAAAGAAGCAGAAGCTTATAATGGACCATCACTAGTAATTGCCTACGCACCATGTATAAACCATGGAATCAGAGTTGGTATGGGCTTCTCAGTTGAAGAAGAAAAGAAAGCAGTAGAAACTGGCTACTGGCATCTATACAGATTTAACCCAGAACTTAAGGCTGAAGGAAAGAATCCATTCATATTAGATTCTAAAGAACCTACAAAACCTTTCAGAGACTTTCTAGATGGAGAAGTTAGATACACTTCATTAAAGAAATTATTCCCTGAAAGAGCAGAAAAACTTTATGAAGTTGCTGAAGAAAATGCTAAAGAAAGATATGCAAGTTATGTAACTCTTTCTGAAGAAGAATAATTTTTGTAAAATATAAATTTTATAATTATTTAAACTCGCTCGATAAAAATGAGCGAGTTTTTTTATGTAAATTTTTTCTATTTTATGTTACACTTTTATAAGTTTAAAAATAGAGTTTGTAAGCTCAAATCATTGATTTTTTTAATGTTTTGATATAATATTAAAATAATTACTGGAGGTCGAAATGAAATTAATTTTTGATATAAATGGTGGAGATAATAAATCTGAAATAATTAAAGGAGCAATCGAAGCCTCTAATGAATTTGATACAGATATTATTTTAGTTGGTAGAGAAGATTTTATAATAGAAAATCTAGAGGGACTAGATTACAATAAGGATAAAGTTGAAATAGTTGATGCAAAAGATAATATTGAGAACAATGAAGATCCTGCCTTTGCTTTAAGACGCAAAAAGAATTCCTCTATTGTAGTTGCAATGACTTTATTAAAAGAAAAAAAAGCAGATGCAATAATTTCTGCAGGAAGTACAGGAGCTCTTTTAGCAGGCGGACTATTTATTGTTGGAAGAATTAAGGGGATAAAGAGAGCAGTCCTTCCTACACTTATTCCTGGGAATAAATCAAATACTTTGGTAATTGATTCTGGAGCTAATATGGATACTAATCCAGATCTTCTTTTACAGTTTGCTATCCTTGGAGATATTTTCTTAAAGGAATATTATAAAATTGAATCACCAAGAGTATCTCTTTTAAATGTAGGCACTGAAGAAGGAAAGGGAAATTCTCTTTATAAAGAAACTTATAATAAGTTAAAAGATAGCTCTATAAATTTTGTAGGAAATTTGGAAGCAAGAGATATAATGAATAATGATGTTGACCTTCTTGTCTGTGATGGCTTTGATGGAAATATACTTTTAAAATCAATTGAAGGAGTAATTGATTTTGCAGTAAAAAATGTTTTTCAAATTATTGAAAAATCTGATTTTGACCCTGAAAGCAAAAATGTTTTTGCAAAATTTTTAATGACTAAATTTAAGGCCTTAGATGCAAAGGAAGTTGGTGGAACAATACTTTTAGGTATTGATGGAAATATTATAAAAGCTCATGGAAATTCTGATAGTATAGCAATAAAAAATGCTGCAAAATACGCTATAAATATAGTAGAATCTAATATAGTTAATAAAATAAAGAATAAGGTGGAAGAAAAATGAAAGAAAGAATTCTAGAAATTATTGCGGAACAATTTAACATGGACGTAAATGAACTTGATGAAGATATGAATTTTCAAGAAGATTTAAATGCTGATTCTATTGAACTTGTTGAATTAGTAATGACAATTGAAGAAGAATTTGAGACTGAAGTTTCTGAAGATGATCTTGAAAAATTAAAAACTATTGGCGATGTTATTGACTTTGTAGAAGACTTGGATCAGTGATTTCATGTCTAAAGACAATCTAAAATTTCTTGAAAAAAAATTAAATTATTATTTTAAAAATAAAAATCTCTTGGAAAAGGCTCTTACTCATAGTTCTTTTGTAAATGAAAATAAGATGAAGAGTTATGATAGTAACGAAAGACTTGAATATCTTGGAGATGCTGTCCTAGGTCTTGTAATTGGAGAGTATTTTTATAAAAATTTTCCAGAAGATAATGAGGGATCTCTAACTAAAATGAGGGCTGAATCTGTAAATGAAAAAGTCTTATTTTATATTTCCAAAAAGCTAGATCTTGGAGAGTATATAAAATTTGGAAAGGGCGAAATAAAAAGTGGTGGAAGGAATAGAAAATCAACTTCTGCTGATGCTCTTGAAGCTTTATTTGGTGCAATTTATTTAGATTCAAATTTTGAAAATATCAAAAAAATTATTTTAAATTTATTCCAAGAATTTTTAGAAAAGGATAGCTACAAGTTATTTAATATTGATTTCAAAACTAAATTTCAAGAGGAAGTTCAAAAATCTGGGAAAAAAGCAGAATATAAATTGGTTAAAGAAGAGGGTCCTGACAATGACAAGATTTTTTTTACAGAACTTTATTTAGATGATGTTTTGCTTGGAAGAGGAAAGGGAAAAACTAAGAAGGAATCTCAGCAAGAAGCTGCAAAAGATGCCTTTAAAAGGAGCGGAAAAATTGTCTAAAAGAAATATTATACCGATTTTCATTCCTCACTATGGCTGTCCTAATGATTGTGTTTTTTGTAATCAAAGAAAAATTACGGGAATGTCTACAGATATTTCAAATAGTGATGTTGAAAATACTATTTTGGAATATCTTTCTTATTTTAAGAGAAAGGACAATATTGAAGTTGCTTTTTATGGAGGAAGTTTTACAGCAATTCCCATTGAAAAACAATCAGAATTTTTAAAAGTTGCACATAAATATAAAGAAAAGGGTTTAGTTAAATATATAAGACTTTCAACAAGACCAGATGCAATAGACCATGAAATTTTAAAAAATTTAAAAAAATATGGTGTTGATATAATTGAATTAGGAGTACAAAGCTTAGACGAAGAAGTATTAAATCTATCTAATAGAGGCCACAATCCAGCTTGTGTCTATAGTTCATCAAAATTAATTAAGGATTATGGATTTAAACTGGGACTTCAACAAATGGTGGGTCTACCAGGAGATAATTTAGAAAAATCAATTTTTACTGCGAGGGAATTTGTAAAACTAAATCCTTACTGTGTGAGAATTTATCCAACTCTTGTAATTAAAGAGACCATGCTTTACAGAGATTTAGTAGATGGAAATTATAAGGCTTTAGATTTAGGATCTTCTATTAAATTTGTTGCTGATATCCTTGATATTTACTATAAGAAGAATATTAATGTAATAAGAGTTGGACTTCAGCCAACGGAGAATATAAATTATGATGGAGATGTAGTTGCGGGAGCTTTCCATCCTGCTTACAGACAATTAGTAGAATCTTTTTATTTTAAAAGTGGTCTTTTAAATTATTTTAAAAAGTCTCAAAATATTAATAGAGAGATTTTAATTTATGCTAAAGGAAAAAATATTTCAAATATTAGCGGTCAGAAATCAAAAAATAAAAATGAAATTATAAAAGAACTTGGGATTTCAAAAATAATATTAAAAGAAAAAGATTTAGACGATTTTGAAGTAGAGGTTCAAGGGAAATTTACAGAAGTTATTGACATAAGAGATTATTATAGGTGAGCAGATGATTTTAAAATCAATTACTATGCAAGGCTTTAAATCCTTTGCAAATAGAACAAAAATTGAATTAGATGAGACTACTACAGCGATTGTAGGTCCCAATGGTAGTGGTAAGAGTAATATTACTGATGCAATTACCTGGGTGCTAGGCGAAACTTCAGTAAAAAATCTTCGCGGGAATAAAATGGAAGATGTAATTTTTTCTGGAACTGATGCTAAAAGACCTCTTGGGCTTGCTGAAGTTACAATTGTATTTGACAATAGTGATAAATCCCTTAAATTACCCTTTAATGAAGTTTCTGTAACTAGAAGGATGTATAGGTCTCTTGAAAGTGAATTCTTAATAAATAACAAAAAGTGCAGACTTAAAGATATTAAAGAACTTTTTATGGATACAGGTATTGGAAAAGATGGTTATTCTGTAATAGGTCAAGGAAAAATTGAGTCTGTTTTAAGTTCAAAGCCAGAGGATAGAAGAAATATTTTTGAAGAAGCTGCTGGAATTTCTAAATATAAATATAAAAAAATCCAATCTACTAATAAACTTTTAAAGACAGAAGAGAATTTAGTAAGAATCGAAGATATCTTATCAGAAATAGTTCTTCAAGAAGAAAATCTTAAGGCTCAAGCAGAAAAGGCACGTGCCTATCTAAAAGATTTTGAAATTTTAAAAATTAATGATATAAATTTTTCATGTAAAGAGATTAATAAAAGAGAAGAAGAAATTAAAAGATTGGAAGAAAGTTCAGATAGCTTAAAAAATGATGCTGATAAAATAATTATTGAAAGAAATAATTTATACAGCGAATTAGAGCTTTTGGAGAATGAAATTTCAAATATTTCTCATAAAAATAATGAGTCCATTGAAAATTTAAATTTTCAAAAAGATGAGTACGATAAATTAAATTTAGAGCTTAACCTTGAGTTTGAAAAGATTAACTCCCTAAAAAAAGATTCTGAGAGAATTGATTTCGAAAATGAGTCTTTAAAGGATAATTTAATTTTAAATAATAATAATTTAGAGGATTTAGAAAAGAATGAAGAAGCTTTAAAGGATTCAAAGGATGAAATTCTAAAAAAACTAGAAGGCAAAAATAAGATTATTGAAAATCTGGAAGAAGAATTTAAAAATTTAGAAGAAATTGGCAATTTAAAATTTGAAAATAAAAATAAATTAAAAAATGAAATTGAAAATATAAAATTTAAAAAAGAAACCTTAAAGGATATTATTGAGGAAAAAAATAATAGAAAAGATAGCTTAGATAAAAGCATTGAAAATCTCAAGAATAACGAATTAGAATTTGAAAAGATAATAGAAAAAGATTTAAAGGAAGTAGATAGCTTAAATAAAGCCCTTGAAAAAGATAAATCAGAATATAAAAAAACTGAAGAAAAGCTAGTAAAACTTAATGAAAATAATGAGAATCTTGAAAATCAGTTAATTTCAAAGAAAAATTCTCAAAGTGAAATTTTAGCAAAATTAAAAATACTTGAAAATATGGAGTCAAATTATGAAGGTTATAACAGAACTGTAAAATCTTTTATGAATTTTTCTTCAAAGCATAATGTTTTTAAAGATTCACTATTTGGACCAGTTGCTGAAAAATTTTCTGTAGAAAAAAAATATGAAAGAGCAATTTCAGTAGCTTTAGGATCCATGGCTCAAAACATAATTGTATCTTCAACCAAGGAAACATCAGACATGCTAAAAATTCTAGAAGAAAACAAAATGGGAAGAGCAACATTTTTGCCACTAGATAGAGTAAATGGAAATAAAGCAAAAATAAATATAGCTGAAGAAGGCATAGTTGGCATAGCTTGTGATTTAATTGAATTTGACGATATTTTTAGGGGTATTTTTTATAATTTACTTGGAAGAGTTATTATTTCCGATAACTTTAAAAATGCAAGCCATTTATCAAAGAAACATAAATTAAAGGTTGTCACTTTAAAGGGAGAAGTCTTTAATCCATCGGGAGCTATAACTGGTGGAAGTCTTAATAATTACAACAGCAGTTTTATTTTGCGTAAAAACGAAATTAGCGAACTTCAAAGCAAATTTAAAAAAGTAAATTTAGAAATTAGTAAACTTAGTGATGATAAAAGTAAAATAGAAAGAGAAATTTTTGAATTAGATAATTTTGTAAAAGACTTTACTGAAAGACAAAATACTTACAATATAAAAATTTCTGATATTGAAAAGAATATCTATAAAAATAAAAATGATAGAGATTTAAATACAAATTATTTAAATAAATATGAAAGCGAAAGAAAAGAATTAGAAGAAAATATTAAAATTGACTTTTCAAATTTAGAAAAAAATACTTTAGAAATAGAAAACAAAAATAAAATATTGGAAAATCTTTTAAAAGAAGTTGATAGTGGAGAAAAACTAAGAGAATTATCAATGTCCATTGAAACTTTGAAAAGTGAAAAAATTGAAATTCAACTTTTAGAAAGAGAAAACCAAGAAAAACTCCTATACAATAAAAGAGAAAGTGAAAGAATAAAGAAAGAAATTCAATCTATTGAAAATAAATTAGAAAGTAATAAAATCTCTTTAGATAACGCAAGTAATAATATTCATGAAAAGACAAATTTCAATGATGAAAATAAAATAAAATTAGAAAAGCTTAAATCTTCTATTGAGAATTTAAAACTTTCCCTTCTTGATTTTAAAGAACTTTTGGAAGAAAAAAATAAGGTTTATTTTGACAAAAAAGATAGGTTAAGTGAATTAAAGGAAAAATCCCTTATTATAAATTCAGAATTAGAAAAAATAACTTTAAAAATCGACATGAATAAAAGTAAAATTTCAAATGAAAGTATTAGACTTAATGAAGAGTATGACATCGAAGATTATCACGACTACATTAATGAGGAGCTTGAAGATATAAAGGAAAGTTCGATTAAAAGATTAAAGAAAAAGGTAAGGGACTATGGCGAAGTAAATATTTCTTCTATTGAAGAATACAAACTTGTAAAGGAAAGACTTGACTTCTACAGCTCACAAAGAGACGACTTAATTAAGTCAAAGGAAGAAATTAAGTCAATTTTAAATAAACTAGACCTTGAGATGAAAAAAATATTTACAGAAGCCATGGATGAAATCTCAAGAAATTTTGCTGAAATTTTTAAAATTTTATTTAATGGTGGTCGTGCTGAAATTTCTATTGAAGGAGATGTGCTAAATTCAGGAATAGAAATAAAAGCTTCGCCTCCAGGCAAAAGGCTTCAATCACTTTCCCTTCTTTCAGGTGGAGAAAAGTCTCTAACTGCTGTTGCACTATTATTTGCACTATTAAAATATAGACCTGCATCTTTTTGCATCTTAGATGAAATAGATGCAGCTCTTGATGATGCTAATATTAAAAGATATGCTGATTACCTTCTAACATTAGATGGAATTCAGTTTATAATAATTACTCATAGAAAACTTACAATGGAGATTGCAAAGACTATGTATGGTGTTACAATGGAAGAAAAAGGAATTAGTAAATTGTACTCTGTAAAATTAAAAGATTAGGAGAAAAAAATGTTTGAATGGTTAAAGGATAAATTTAAGAAAAAAGAAGATGAAGTTAAGGAAGAAATTCAAGAAGTTAAAGAAGAACTTTCTGAAGACAACAAAGAAAAAGAGGTAGAGGATATTCATGAAAAGCTTGAAGAAGTTGAAGAAAAAGGAAATCTATCAGAGGAAGATATAAAGACTTCAGAAAAAAAAGAAGATACAAATAAAGAATTTCAAGATAAAGAAGTAATTGAAGATGCTTTAGGAAAAAAGTCAGAAAAAGAAGATGAAGTTAAGGAAGAAATTCAAGTATCTAAAGAGGAGCTTTCCGAAGACAAAAAAGAAGAAGATATAGAAGAAATTCATGAAAAGCTTGAAGAAGTTGAAGAAAAAGGAAATCTATCAGAAGAAGATATAGAGACTTCAGAAAAAAAAGAAGATACAAATAAAGAATTTCAAGACAAAGAAGTAATAGAAGATGCCATTGAAAAAAAAGCAGAAGAAAAAGAATCTGAAGTTAAAGAAGAAATTCATGAAAAGCTTGAAGAAGTTGAAGAAGAAATAAATCTTTCAGAAGAAGATATAGAGACTTCAGAAAAAAAAGAAGATACAAATAAAGAATTTCAAGATAAAGAAGTAATAGAAGATGCTTTAGAAAAAAAAGCAGAAGAAAAAGAAGAAGAGCCAAAAAAAGTTTCTCTATTTCAAAGATTAAAGGAAGGTCTTGACAAAACTAGAAAAGAAGTAGGAATTAAAATCAACACAGTTCTTGGAGCCTATGTAAAAATCGATGATGAAATGCTAGAAGACCTTGAAGATATTTTAGTCTCTGCAGATGTTGGTATGGAAACTACTATGAAATTAATTGATAATTTGAGAGAAACTATTATAAGAGAAAAAGTTAACGATCCTAAAGAAGTTAAACCTCTTTTATTGGAAGAAGCAAAAAAATTAATGAATCCTGAATTAAACACAAAAATTAATTCAGAACCACCAGTAATTATTTTAGTTGTTGGAGTAAATGGAGTAGGAAAAACTACAACTATTGGAAAGCTGTCACAAAGATTTAAAAATGAAAACAAATCTGTGTTAGTTTGTGCAGCAGATACTTTTAGAGCAGCAGCCATTGACCAATTAAAAGAATGGGGATCTAGAGCAAATGTTGATGTAATAAGTCATGATGAAGGATCTGATCCAGCAGCAGTTGTATTTGATGCAATTGAGGCGGCAAAGGCAAGAAAGACTGATGTTTTAATTGTTGACACTGCAGGAAGACTTCACAACAAGTCAAATCTAATGAAAGAACTTGAAAAGATAAATAGAATTATCAGTAAAAAATATCCAGAAGCAAATCGAGAAAATTTATTGGTTCTAGATTCAACAACTGGTCAAAATGCAATTAATCAAGCAAAAACCTTTAAGGAAGTTACAGATATTTCTGCAATTGCCCTTACAAAACTTGATGGAACTGCTAAGGGTGGAGTTGTAATTGCTCTTCAATCTGAACTTGGTATACCAATAAAACTTATCGGCGTTGGTGAAGGAATAGAAGATCTTCAAGATTTTAATATTGATACTTTCTTAGAAACCATATTTGGATAAAATTTTATAGAATCTTAAAGTAGGAGAAATCCTACTTTTTTAATGATAAAATTTAAAACTTTACTTGTAAAAATATAAATAGATTAAGAAAAAAAGAGTTAAATTTTGGACTGTTAGATAAGATTTGAAAATCACCACATTTTTTTAAAAATTATTGAAAAAATTAAAAAAATTTATTGACATAAGGGAAAGTATTAGCTACAATAATAAAGGTCAAGTAAAAAGGTTGACCTCGCTAGAAAAATGGTGATAAAATGAATGAAAAATTTTTTAGGATGAACAGTTTACTTGATTTTTATGGAAATCTTCTTACAGAAAAACAAAAAAAAGCCGCCTATATGTATTACGTATATGACTGCACAATAAATGAGATTTCATCAGAACTTAATATCTCAAAGCAAGCAGTCTTTGACAACTTAAAAAGGGCAGAAAATAATTTAGAAGAATTTGAAGAAAAACTAGAATTAATAAAAAATTCGAAAAAAGAAGAAGAAAATAAAGTAATAAAAAGAAAAAAAATTGAAACTATTTTAGAAAGTATGGAAAAAGAATTTTTAAATCAAAATAATTTGAAAATTAAAGAACTTAGAAAAATACTTTTTGACTAGGAGGTGGATTTTTGGTATTCGAAAGTTTATCCGATAAATTGCAAAATACTTTGCAAAGATTAACAGGCAAAGGTAAATTATCAGAAAAAGATATTGATGCCGCCATGCGTGAAGTAAAACTTGCACTTCTTGAGGCTGATGTAAACTTTAAAGTTGTAAAAGACTTTGTAAAAACAGTAAAAGAAAGAGCTTTGGGAAAAGAAGTTTTAGAATCTTTAACTCCAGGCCAACAAGTTATTAAAATTGTTAACGAAGAGCTCACAAATTTAATGGGAACCAGTGAAGTTAAAATTGACTTCTCAAAAAAACCAACTGTTATTATGATGTGTGGTCTTCAGGGTGCAGGTAAAACTACTACAAGTGGTAAACTTGCTAATAGATTAAAAAAAGATGGAAAAAGACCTCTTTTAGTTGCTTGTGATGTTTATAGACCAGCAGCGATAAAACAGCTTCAAGTTGTTGGAAAGTCTGTTGACACTCCTGTTTTTACAATGGGAGATAAAATTTCACCAGTTGATATTTCTAAAGCTGCTCTTGAGCATGCAAAGAAAAATGGAAATGATGTTGTAATCATCGATACAGCTGGTAGACTTCACATTGATGAAAAACTTATGAAAGAGCTTCAAGATATTCACGAGGCACTTGAGCCTTCTGAAGTTCTACTAGTTCTTGATGCAATGACTGGTCAAGATGCAGTAAATGTTGCCGATACTTTTGACGATATGTTAAAACTTACAGGCGTAATACTTACTAAACTTGATGGTGATGCAAGAGGTGGTGCTGCTCTATCAATTAGATCAGTCACTGAAGTTCCTATAAAATTTATAGCTTCTGGTGAAAAGATGGATAATATAGAAGTATTTCATCCAGATAGAATGGCATCAAGAATTCTTGGTATGGGAGATGTGCTATCCTTAATTGAAAAAGCACAATCAGCTGTTGATGATAAGAAAGCAAAGGAACTTGAAGAGAAACTTAGAAAGTCAACTTTTACTTTTGAAGATTTCTTAGATCAAATGCAACAAATGAAAAATATGGGCCCCCTAGAAGATATAATAGGAATGATTCCTGGTGTTAATAGTAAAGCATTAAAAGGTATTAGCTTACCCGATAATGAATTTGCAAAAGTTGAGGCAATGATTCTTTCAATGACAAAAAAAGAAAGACAAAAGCCTGAAATAATAGATTCTTCAAGAAGAAAGAGAATTGCAAAGGGTTCTGGAACTAGTCCAGCAGATGTAAACAAACTGTTAAAACAGTTTAAAGACATGAGAAAAATGATGAAACAATTTGGAAACATGTCTAAAAATATGGGAAAAAGAAAATTTAAATTACCTTTTTCCTTTTAAAGTAGCTTATATATTTTAATATATAAATTTTTTTGTGGAGGTGAATAATTTGGCAGTAAAAATTAGACTTAGAAGAATGGGTACAAAGAAAAAACCCTTTTATAGAATAGTTGTAGCAGACTCTAGAAGTCCTAGAGATGGAAAATTCATCGAGGAGATTGGTTATTACAACCCATTAACAACTCCTAAGAAAGTTGTTGTAGATTCTGATAAAGCTAACAACTGGATTAAAAATGGTGCAAAACCAACTGATACAGTTGACAGACTTTTCAGAGAAAACTCAGTATATAGTGCTGAAAAGAACTCAAATAATACAGCAGAAGCGAGTGAATCAGAAGCTACTGAATAACAGTATGTTTGGAGGACCAAAATGGTTGAATTAATTGAATATATTGCTAAATCTTTAGTTGACGATCCTTCTTCAGTTGATGTTACTATGTCTAAGAATGATGATTCTATTGATATCACTCTTAAAGTTGCATCAAATGATATGGGAAAAGTTATTGGAAAACAAGGTAGAATTGCTAAGGCAATTAGAGCAATCTTAAAAGCTGTTTCACTAAAAGAAGATGTAAAGGTTAATTTAGAAATTGAAGAATATTAAAGATTCAATTACTTGCATTGGTAAGATTATAAATACTCATGGTATAAAAGGTGAATTAAAAGTTGAACCTTATACATTTGATAACAAAAGATTTTCAAAATTAAAAAGCCTTTATGTTGGCGATGATTTAACTGAATTTTTTATAAAAAAAGTAAGAGTAAATGATTTTGTTTATATTACTTTTGAAGGCTTTGAAAATATAAATGACGTAATTAATTTAAAAGGTAGCGAGATTTATATTAAAGATGAAGATAGGTTAGCTTTAGATGAAAATCAGTACTATATTTCAGATATAATTGGTAAAAAAGTTTATGATACTGATAACAAATATATTGGAACATTAAAAGATGTATTGGAATATCCTGCTAATGATATTTTTATAATTGAAAGTGATGATAAAAGTATTTATCAAATACCTGCAGTTAAAGAATTTATTAAAAAAATAGATTCTACAATAACTATTAAATTAATAGAAGGAATGATTTTGTGAAAATAAGTGTTTTAACATTATTTCCCGAATTCATAAATCACATTAGAGACTTTTCTATTGTTGGAAGGGCTATCGGCCAAGGAAAATTAGATCTTGAAACTGTAGATATAAGAGATTTTGCAATCAATAAATATTTACAAGTTGATGATTATCCTTATGGCGGTGGACCAGGTATGCTAATGCAAATAAAACCAATAGTAGAGGCAATTGAATCTGTAAAGAAAGAAAATTCTAAGGTTTATTATATGTCCCCACAGGGCAAGGTTTTAACTCAGGATAAGCTAAAAGAACTTAAAAATGAAGAACACATAATACTTTTAAATGGTCATTACGAAGGTATTGACAATAGAGTCATTGAAAATTATGTAGATGAAGAAATTTCTATTGGTGATTATGTTTTAACTGGTGGAGAGTTGGCATCTATGGTAATTATAGATGGTGTATCAAGGTTACTTGATGGTGTTCTTGCTAGTAATGAGTCTTTTCAAGACGAATCACATTATAATGGACTTTTAGAACATCCACAATATACTAGACCTAAAGAATTTAGAGGACTTGAAGTTCCTGAAATTCTTTTAAGTGGAGATCATGAAAAAATTAGAAAATATAGACTTAGAGAGTCTATTAAAAGTACTTTACAGAAAAGACCAGATTTATTAAAAAATAAAATCTTAAATGATGAAGAAAAAGATATATTAAAAGATTTACTGGAAGGAGGTAAAGACAATGGATTATATTAAAGCTATTGAAGATGAACAATTAAATGAAAATTTACCTAAATTTAATGTTGGAGATACTGTAAGTGTTCACTACAAGATTATTGAAGGCGAAAGACAAAGGATTCAAGTTTTTGATGGAACTGTTATAAAAATTCAAGGTAAAAGTTCAAGAAAGACTTTTACAGTTAGAAGAATTTCTTATGGTATTGGAGTTGAAAGAACTTTCCTTTTGAACTCACCTAGAATTGCTGATCTTGTTGTTACAAGAAAAGGTAGCGTAAGACGTGCTAAACTTTACTATCTAAGAGATAGACAAGGTAAGGCTGCTAAAGTTAAAGAAAAAACAAATTACTAAGAGTGGGACTTTAAAGTCCTATTTTTAGTATCTTTTATTTTGAGCAAATAAATTAGAGAGGTGATTATATGAAAAAGATTTTTTTAGGAATTTTTTTGATTTTTATTTTGGCGGCAGGCGCATTTTTATTTGTTGAAAATAGAGGAACTACTAAAATTTCAACTAAATATGACAAGTTTAATTTTATAACAGAAGATAAAGATATTGATAAAGAGGATTTTTCTATTGAAGATGGAATGATTTATCTATCCCTTGATTATATAAAAAAATATCTTGATGAAAATATTTCTTATGACAAGGAAACTGGGGAAGTTAAAATAGAAAATAAATACGCAAGTAAAATATTGATGTTAAATGAGTATAAAGCAAAGTTTAACAGTGGAACAATTGATTTGAGAGCTCCTGTTATTGAAAAAAATGGCAAGATTATGCTTCCAATTGAAGCTTTTATATACGATTACAATGTTAGCTTGAGATACAATAAGGACATAAGACTTTTACTTTTGGACTATAGAGATAAGGAATATGATTTAACAAAAGCTACTAAGGAAACCTTATTAAGAGAAGATAGTTCAAGAAGAAGTCCTATTATAAAGAAACTGCCAGAAGGCGAAAAATTATATGTTTACGGTGAAAAAGGTAAATATTATAAAGTCAGGATGCCAGAAGGTTACGCAGGATTTGTATTAAAAGACGATGTAGATAAAAATTTTGAAAAAGTTAATTTAGGAGCTAGAACAAAAAATACTTCAAAAGACCCTATTAATTTAACTTGGGATTACACTTATGCAGAGCATTCTGATGAAAAAGTTAATCAAATAAAAGATATAAAGGGACTTGATGTAATAATTCCAACATGGTTTTCTATTAGAAATGGCAATGGAGACATGATTGATAGAGGAAACCAAAATTATATTAAAAAGTATAATGAACTTGGTATAAAGGTTTGGGCTTATTTAGATAATTCCTTTGATCCAAATATTACTCATGAAGCTCTATCAAAGGAAGATACACGTAAAAAAATTATTGATAAAACTTTGGAACTTTGTAGAAAATACAATATGAAGGGAATAAATATAGACTTCGAACACACAAAAGTTGAAGATAGAGATAATATAACGGCCTTTGTAAGTGAATTTAGAGAAAAAGCTGGCGATGATTTTATTATCACAGTTGATGTTACACCACAAATTTCTTCAGATGTAACTAAGGAGCCTTATGATAGAAAAGCTTTAGCCGAAATTTGTGATTATGTGGTTGTAATGGCTTACGATCAACATTGGGGATCATCTGATGAAGCGGGTTCCGTTGCCCAATATAAATGGGTAGAGGGAAGTATTAATGTTCTATTTAGAAATGTAGCAAATAGAAAAATGATTTTAGGTGTTCCACTTTACACAAGACTATGGAAAGAATCAAATGACAAAGTTACATCAAAGACTATTTCCATGGGAGAAGTTGCAAATATTATTGCATCAAAGGGATTAAAACCAACATGGGATAAAGAATCACAACAAAATTATGTAGAATATGAAGAAAATGGTTCAACTTATAAAATTTGGATTGAAGATGCAAATTCTTTAGAAAAAAAAGTTTCTCTTGTAAATAAATACAATCTTGCAGGTGTTGGATCTTGGAGACTTGGATTTGAAACTCAAAATATTTGGGATGTAATAACTAAAGAACTAGATAAAACTAACTAAAAATTGACAATTCCACTTATTGAGTATAAAATAAAGTTGTAATAAACTTTAATTTTTAGGATGTGTTTAAAATTTTACCAGATACACATAAAATCGTGGCAAAAATTGTTCATGATAGAATAAAAGATAAATATAATGTAAATCTAAATATGGAAAAGATGTTATGGGGTTCTGTTGCTCCAGATGTTTTGCCTTATTATAAGACAAAAAGACATTATTTTGATGAATCAGGAGATTATATTTCAAGAGAGATAAGTAGGCTTATTTATTTTTCCAGATACTCCTATTCTGAAGGTAACGAAAGCAAATTATTCATTAATTATATTAGCAAAAAGCTTGGCATAATAATGCATTATCTTTGTGATTTTGTATGTTATCCTCACGCTTATAGAATGACTTTTTTTGAAAATTTAAAAAAGCATGTTAGATATGAACAAGACTTAGCTCTATACGCTAGAGAAAATAAGTTTTCAGAAGAAAATTTCGTTGAAGTTATTTTTTCAAAAGATATAAACTTTTTTGAAGACTCTGATATAAAACTGGAGAAAAAGATAAAGAATTATCTAATAAAAGTAATTGATGAGTATAAAAATTCTAATCACAGTTTTGACAATGATTTGAATTTTGCTTTAAATTTATCAACAAATATTTCTATTCTTGTTATTGAATCAATACTTGAATACAATGGAGAATATGATATACAATTTATATAAGAATTAAAATTCTTTCACTCTAAGGGTGGAAGAATTTTTAAAATTATGGAGGAAAAGATGAGAAACAATTCAAGTGCTACAAAATTAGACCTTAGAGAAACACAGATAGCTATTAAGTCAGTTAAAGATTATTTTCAAAGAGACTTGGCCAATACTTTAAATTTGCAAAGAGTTTCTGCGCCTCTATTTGTTAGACCAGAGACTGGTCTTAATGACAACTTAAATGGAGAAAAAGCAGTTGACTTTGATTTAAGACAATATGGTATTAATGTTGAAATAGTACAATCTCTTGCAAAATGGAAAAGAAATGCTCTTAAAGAATATAATTTCAATAAGTACGAAGGTATTTATGCCGATATGAATGCAATAAGAGCCGAAGAAGAACTTGATGAAATTCACTCTTCTTATGTTGACCAATGGGATTGGGAAAAGATAATTGATAAAAGTGACAGGAATAAAGAATATTTATTTTTAGCTGTAAAAGAAATTTTTTCAGTTTTTAAGAGAACTGAAGAATATATCAATCAAACTTATCCTTATATTCTTTCACAAAAATTACCTGATGAAATATTTTTTATAACTTCACAAGAACTTGAAGATCTATATCCAGGTAAAACTGCAAAGGAAAGAGAAAAATTAATTTGTAAAGATAAGGGTGCTGTTTTTATTATGGGTATTGGGGCAAACTTAAATTCAGGTGAACCTCATGATCATAGAAGTCCTGATTATGATGATTGGAATTTAAATGGAGATATTTTATTTTGGGACGAAGTTTTGGGAAATTCACTAGAAGTTTCTAGTATGGGTATTCGTGTTGATGAAGATTCTTTAAAGAGTCAATGTGAAATTGCAAATACTACTGATAGATTTAAACTTAAATATCACCAAGATGTTTTAAATGCTAAACTTCCTTATACAATTGGTGGAGGAATTGGTCAATCAAGAATTTGTATGTTTTTCCTTGAAAAAAGCCATATAGGAGAAGTACAAGTAGGCGTTTGGGACGAAAAAAGTTTGAACTTTTGTAAAGAAAATAAAATAAAATTATTATAAAATTTAATAAATTTACAAATTGGATACAAATCCTTCGGAATATATAGTATAATATTTTTATACGAAACCGGAGGATTTTTTTATGGATTTGGCACAAAAATTAAATCAAGAAAATTTTAAAAGCCTTGCCTTTAAAGATATAAAAAAATACCTAATTGCAAATTTCTTATTCAAGGGTGACCTAGATAGCATAAATATTCTTTTGAATTTATACAATGTTTATGAGTCAATTGAAAATATTTATCCAAGGTATGTGACTCTTGAAAATTTGAGAAAAGATATAATTAAAATTTATAAGCAAAAGGAAGGAATTGAACTTATTGCGAGAAACCTTTCTAGTTTAATTCATGATGACATCAATAGGTTGGAGCTTTATTTATATTTGGAAGGTTATAGACTTGGTTTTAATTCCAAGAAACACATTAACTTACTTGAAATAATAACATTAAAATATTTAACAATTGATGAACTTTATAACAGGAAAAAGCTTTTTCAGTATGAATTTAAAAATGAAGAAATTTTATCTTTCAAGAAGTTAATTTTTAAAGATATTAGAAAAGATAGGCAAATTAGGATTTTTATAAAAAGCACACTTTCAGATGTTAGGAAAAAAATACTTAACGACAAAATAAATAACATTAACGATCACCTTGATTTGCAACTTATTTTTAAAAGTGAAGACGATGATGTAAAAATCAAGGAAGTAGATTCCTATTTGACTGAACAAGAAATTGATACTCTTAACAATAAAATTTTCAAATTTTTATACATAGATGGATTTAGGATTTTCAGAAATGGTTTTTGGGATGGAGTTAACGATAGAGTTTTAAAAAGATATAAGTAAGGATAGTTTTAAACTATCCTTTTTAAAGTGGTGATTAATTGGTAATAATGGGCATAGACCCTGGAATAGCAATAGTTGGATATGGTTTTTTGGAGTTAAATGGTAATTCATATAAAGTTTTGGATTATGGTGCAATAACTACAATGGCAAAAGTCCCTCTTCCAGATAGATTAAATACTATTTATTCAGAAATGAATGACTTAATAGATAAATATAAGCCACAGGACATTGCCTTTGAAGAATTATTTTTTAACAAAAATGTAAAGACTGCAATAACTGTTGCAGAGGCTCGTGGAGTTGAAGTTTTGTCTGCAAAAAAAAGTGGAGCTTCTTTATTTGAGTATACACCGCTTCAAGTTAAGCAAGCTCTTGTGGGATATGGAAGGGCAACAAAAAATCAAGTTCAAGAAATGGTTAAGATGATTTTAAATTTAAAAGAAGTACCAAAACCTGATGATGTTGCTGATGCACTTGCTGTTGCAATTACTCATGGCAGTTCAATTAAGTTTAAAGAAAGTTTTAGGTTGATATAATGATAGAATTTTTAAAGGGAAGAGTTCACTCTACAGATAGAGGTTATTTAGTTCTTGAAACTAATGGAATTGGTTACATAATTAATATGGTTTCAAGAGAGCTTCACACTTTTTATAAAAATGAAGAAGTTTTTATAAATATTAGACTTATTCTTAGAGAAGATGCTGCAATCTTGTATGGGTTTAAGGACAGCGAAACAAGAAATGCCTTTGATTTACTTACAAGTGTTACAGGTATTGGTCCTAAGCTTGCTATGGGAATCTTAGATGGAGATGATGTTTCTAATATTGCAAAATACATTTTATCAAAGGATGAAAAGCCACTAACAAAACTGCCAGGAGTTGGTAAAAAAACTGCACAGAGAATTATTCTTGAATTGAAGGATAAAGTTGAAAAATTAAATTTAGATTTAGATTTTACAAAAGAAGAAACTCCTTTATTTGATGAAAATGATGATCCAGCTGTTGAGGCACTAATCTCCTTGGGTTATAATGTATATGACGCAAAAAAATCACTGGAAAAAGTTGATGCTTCACTTGATATTTCTGAGAGAATAAGAGAAGCCTTAAAATTAATGGGTTGATATTATGAATGAAAATAGATTAGTGGAACCATCTTATATTGATGGGGATACAAAGGAAATTAGCCTTAGACCAAAGTGGTTAAGTGAATATATTGGACAAGAAAAAGTTGTAGATAATTTAAAAATTTTTATCGAAGCTGCAAAAAATAGATCGGAACCACTTGATCACACTTTGTTAAGTGGACCACCAGGTCTTGGCAAAACCACTTTAGCTGGTATTATTGCTAATGAAATGGGTGTAAACTTAAAAGTTACATCAGGTCCGGCAATAGAAAAACAAGGAGATCTTGCCAGCATACTAACAAATTTGAATAATGATGATGTACTATTTATAGATGAAATTCACAGACTAAATAAATCTGTAGAGGAAATACTTTATCCTGCAATGGAAGATCATGCCCTTGATATAATAATAGGAAAGGGACCTTCAGCAAGATCAATTAGACTTGACCTTGCACCCTTTACTCTTATAGGAGCTACTACAAGAGCAGGTATGCTTACATCTCCTCTAAGAGATAGATTTGGTGTAATGTTAAAGTTGGATTTATATGACACAAAATCTTTAGTAGAAATTATTATGAGATCTGCAAAGATTTTAAATATTCCAATAGAAGAAGAAGGGGCATTAGAAATTGCAAGAAGATCTCGTGGAACTCCTAGAATTGCCAATAGACTTTTAAAAAGAGTTAGAGATTACGCTGAAGTCAAAGAAGAGGGCGTAATAACAACTAAGGTGGCAATAAAGGGATTAAATCTTTTAGAGATTGATAAATATGGACTAGATACCATTGACAGGAGAATAATTCTTACTATGATAGAAAAATTTTATGGAAGACCTGTTGGTATTGATGCCATATCTGCTGCTATTGGGGAAGACAAGGGAACAGTAGAAGATGTTTATGAACCTTATTTAATGCAAATAGGTTTTATTATGAGAACGCCTAGAGGAAGAGTTGCTACCAAAAGAGCTTATGACCATTTTGGTATAGAATATAAGGGTGAGTGAAATGAAAAAAATTTTATTGTTAGCCATATTTTTAATCTTATTGCCAACTAGTATTTTTGCAAAGGAAAGTTATGAAAAAATTGACATAAAGGTTGGAAAATCCTTAAGTGCAAAGGAAAATTTGAAGATAAAATCTAAAAGTAAATTAAAAATTATTACTTCAGATAACCAAGTTGTAAATAATACAAATAACAAGGAATTTGATGTTATGTTTGATGGAGATAAAATATATGTTAAGGGTAATAACTTTAAACTAGCCAATTTTCCACAAGATGGCGCTTTTTTAATAAGCTCCGATTCTCCAATATATGTTGATAATATCAAAAGAAATTACAGAGGTTCAATTTCCTTTAGAGTAAATGATAAAAAAATGGACATTATAAATAATGTAGAAATTGATGATTATTTAAGAGGAGTTTTGCCTAAGGAAATGAGTCCAGAATTTCCAATGGAATCACTAAAGGCGCAAGCTCTATGCTCAAGATCCTTTGCCATAAATAATTACAAAAAATTCATCAAAAAGGGATATAACCTTGATGATACTACTAGATCCCAAGTTTATTACGGAAAAGATGTGGAAGAAAAATCAACTGATGAGGCAGTAAAGGAAACTTTAGGAGAAGTTATAAAATACGACGGAAAAATTGCTGAAACAATTTTTTGTGCTTCTTCAGGAGGTTATACTGTATCATCATCAGAAGCTTGGGGTGGAAATTTTGTACCATATTTAATTTCAAAGGAAGACCCATATTCAACTTATACTTGGAATTACACTTTAAAAGATAGTGATTTAAAAAAATTAAATCTATGTGATGCAAGTGGTGTAAATTTGGAATTAACAGATAGTTCTAAAAGAGTAAAAAATATTGTCTTTAATACTTCTAAGGGTGATGTAGCTATAAAAGCTAAAGACTTTAGACAAAAATTAGGAAATACAATAATTAAATCTACATTGTTTGACATAGAATGTAATAATAACAAAATAATTGTAAAGGGAAAAGGCTATGGACATGGCGTTGGCATGAGCCAATATGGAGCTGTTGAAATGGCAAAAAAAGGAAATAATTATAATGATATTATTGGATTTTATTTTCCAGGAACAAATATCGAAAAAATAAAATAATAGAAAGGCAAAAATGAAAACAAAAGATTTTTATTACGACTTACCAAAGGAATTAATAGCGCAACATCCTTCTGAAAAAAGAGACCATTCAAGACTCCTTGTACTTGACAAAAAAACTGGAGAGATGGAACACAAGCATTTTTATGATATTGTTGATTATCTTAAAGCTGGGGATGTGCTTGTATTAAATGACACCAAGGTAATGCCTGCAAGAATTTTTGGACACAGAGAAGGCAAAGAAGAAAAAATTGAATTTCTTCTTTTAAATCACAAAAGTGATACCTGGGAATGTCTATCTAAACCTGGTAAAAAAGCACAAATAGGAACTAAAATAATTTTTAGTGACAAATTATCTGCTGAAGTCATTGATATTTCTCATGATGGTTCGAGATTTTTAAAATTTGAATATGATGGAATTTTTGAAGAAATATTAGATGAACTTGGAGAGATGCCACTTCCGCCATATATTACTGAGAAGCTAGAAGATAAAAATAGATATCAAACTGTGTATGCGAGAGAAGAGGGTTCAGCTGCAGCACCAACTGCAGGACTTCACTTTACAAAAGAACTTTTGCAAAAAGTAAAGGACAAGGGTGTAGAGATTTGTTATATAACACTTCATGTTGGTATTGGAACTTTTAGACCAGTTAAAGTTGAAAATATTGATGAGCATGAAATGCACTCTGAATTTTATATTATGACTAAGGAAGTTGCAGATAAAATTAATACTGCAAAAGATAGAGGAAGTAGAGTAATTGCAGTGGGAACTACAAGTGTAAGAACTGTTGAATCCATTGCAGATGAAAGTGGAAGAGTTTGTGAAAAAAGTGGATTTACAAATATTTTTATTTATCCCCCATATAAATTTAAGTGTGTAGATGCACTTATAACTAATTTTCACTTACCAGAATCAACACTATTAATGTTAGTTTCTTCACTTTCAACAAGAGAAATTATATTAACGGCCTATGAAGAAGCTGTAAAAGAAAGATACAGATTTTTCAGCTTTGGCGATGCAATGTTTATAAGGTAGGTTTTATGTTTAAATTTGAACTATTAAAAACTGCTAAGGATTCAAAAGCTAGACTTGGCAAAATTACAACTAATCATGGAGAAATAGAGACACCAATTTTTATGCCTGTTGGCACTAGAGCAACTGTTAAGACTATGACCCCTGATGAATTAAAGGAAATAGGCTCGCAAATTATTTTATCCAATACTTATCATTTGTTTTTAAGACCAGGCACTGAAATAATAGAAAAAGCTGGTGGTCTTCACAAATTTATGAATTGGGATAAGCCAATCCTTACAGATTCAGGTGGATTTCAAGTTTTTTCCTTATCAGATAATAGAAAGATAACTGAAGAAGGAGTTCACTTTAGAAGTCATATAGACGGCAGTAAAATGTTTATATCACCAGAAAAATCTATTGATATTCAAAATATTCTTGGTTCAGATATAATTATGGCCTTTGATGAATGTGCCCCTTATCCAGCAAGTCATGAATATATTGACGATTCTATGAGAAGGACCCTAAGATGGGCTAAGAGATGTAAAGAACATCACAAAAATATAGATAATCAAACTCTTTTTGGAATAATTCAAGGTGGAATGTATAAAGACCTAAGAGAAATTTCTGCAAGAGAAATGGTTGATATGGACTTTAAAGGTTATTCTATAGGAGGTCTTTCTGTAGGTGAACCTCTTGATTTAATGAATGATATTTTGGATTTTACAACAGACTTTATGCCAGAAAACAAACCAAGGTATTTAATGGGAGTAGGAAGTCCAGATTATTTATTTGAAGCTGTTGAAAGAGGAATTGACATGGCAGATTGTGTTCTTCCAACAAGAATTGCAAGAAATGGAACTGTTCTTACTCATAAAGGACGAATAGCAATAAAAAATGCAGTTTATAAAGAAGATTTTTCTAGGCTTGATGAGGACTGTGATTGTTATACTTGCAAGAATTTTTCTAAGGCCTATATAAGACATTTATTTAATGTTGATGAAATACTTGGAATGAGACTTGCAACAATTCATAATCTCTACTTCTTATTACAAACAATGAAAAATATAAGAGATTCTATAAAAGGTGATTACTTCTTAGAATATAAAAATGACTTTTACAAAAAATTTGGTTATAAATAATTTCTTGTTAAGTTATATAATTAAATGTATAATATAATTATCTATAATATACAAGAAAGGGGTTAATAATGAATCAAAATGCAATGTTAAATTTTATTCCTTTAATAGTAATGTTTGTTATTTTTTATTTTTTCATGATAAGACCACAAAAGAAAAAGGCAAATGAAATAAATGAAATGCGCGAAAATTTAAAAGTTGGCGACAAAATAATAACAATTGGTGGAATAATTGGTAAAATTGTTCTAGTAAAGGAAGATTACTTAGTTATTGAAACTTCATCTGACAATTCAAAAATTGAAATTATGAAGTGGGGTATTAACGGTACTTATAAAAAGAATACTGAACTTAAAGATACAGAAGAAGAATAGGAGACATTATGAAACATATAAAAACACTTACAAAGAAAAATCTTAAGAAAACATATGAAAAAGGCGGATGTGGAGAATGTCAAACATCTTGTCAATCAGCTTGCAAAACTAGCTGCACAGTTGGAAATCAAAAATGCGAAAATTCTGAAAACTAAGGCAAGGGTAACCTTGCTTTTATTTTGTTAAGGGATAGGTAAAGGAGTAAAGATGGTAGAAAGAATTCACAAATTTTATTTAAACGACAGATATATAGTCCTTGATATTGCTAGCGGGTCAGTTCATGTTGTTGAAAAAATTGTTTATGAAATGATTGATGATTATGAAAAATTATCAAAAGAAGAAATTATTGATAAATTTTCAAAACTTTATAATATAGAAGATGCAAGAGAAGCTTATGATGAAATAGAATATTTAACTAAAGAAGGTTTATTATTTTCTGAAGATGAACATTTTAAACTTCCAAAATATAATCCAGAAAATGTTGTTAAGGCTCTATGTCTTCATGTTGCTCACGATTGTAATTTGAGATGTAAATATTGTTTTGCTTCCCAAGGTGATTTTAAGGGCGACAGAAGTTTGATGTCCTTTGAAACTGGAAAGAAAGCCTTAGATTTTATATTAAAAAATTCTGGCAATAGAAAAAATCTTGAAGTTGATTTCTTTGGTGGCGAGCCCCTAATGAATTTTGATCTTGTAAAAAAATTAGTTGCCTATGGAAGAGAAGAAGAAAAAAAATATAACAAGCACTTTAGATTTACAATTACAACAAATGGAATGCTTTTAAATAAAGAAATTGAAGATTTTATTAATGAAAACATGGACAACGTAGTTCTTTCAATTGATGGAAGAAGAGAAATAAACGATGAAATGCGTCCTACAATAAATGGTAAAGGATCCTATGATGTAATAGTTCCAAAATTTAAGGAACTTATCGATAAAAGAGGGGACAAAGATTATTTCATTAGAGGGACTTTTACAAATGAAAATTTAGATTTTTCAGAAGATTTAAAGGATTTTTATTCTCATGGTTTTAAAAAGACTTCTATTGAACCAGTTGTAACTGATGAAAGAGAGCCTTATGCTATAAGAGAAGAACATTTAGATAAAATTTTAAGTGAATACGAAAAGATGAGTAAAGACTACATTGACATAAGAAAAAAAGACAAAGACTTTTCTTTCTTCCACTTTATCATTGATTTATCACAAGGTCCTTGCATAGTTAAAAGAACTGTTGGCTGTGGTGCTGGATCTGAATATGTTGCAATTACACCACAAGGAGAAATTTATCCTTGTCATCAATTTGTTGGTGAAGAAGAATTTTTACTTGGAAATGTAGATGATGGAATTTTAAATACTAATCTTAGAGACAAGTTTAAAAATTCTAATGTCTACACTAATGAAGACTGTCCATCATGCTGGGCAAGATATTATTGCTCAGGCGGATGTCATGCTAATGCTTATTACAGCAATAATGACATAAATAAACCATATAAAGTTGGCTGTGCCATGGAAAAGAAAAGAATTGAATGTGCAATTTCAGTTCTTGCAAATGAAGAATAATTATAATTTTTTATGAACCCTTAGGGGTTCTTTTTTTATTCTTTACTAATTTTATAATAGTTTTACCTTAATGGTAATTTTTGATATAATTAAATTTATATGAAGTGGTGATTATATGGAAAGATGGTTTATAAAAAATAAAAGTGACCCAGGAATTGAATATAAAAAACTGGGCATTAATAATGTTATATATAAAATTTTACTTAATAGAGAAATAAATACTGAAGAAGAAATAAAGAGCTTTTTGGAACCAAAGCTTTCAAATTTAAATTCACCTATACTTTTGAAGGATATGGTTAAGGCTTCTAATTTAATTTTAAGTCACCTCGCAAAGAAAAATAAAATTAGAATTATTGGTGATTACGATGTTGATGGAGTTACTTCCACTTATATTCTATATACTGGTCTTAATAGAATTGGAGCAAATGTATCCTATGATATTCCTCATAGAGTAGAAGATGGCTACGGCATTAATAATAATTTGATTGATAAAGCATATGATGATGGTGTAAATTTAATTATCACTTGTGACAATGGTATTGCTGCAAGTGATGCTGTTCTTTATGCAAAGTCAAAGGGAATAGATATTGTTATAACTGATCATCATGAAGTTCCAAAGATAGTTGAAAATAACATAGAAAAAGAGTTAATACCAGATGCCAATGCTGTTATTGATCCAAAACAATCTTCCTGTTCTTATCCTTTTGAAGATATTTGTGGAGCAGTAGTTGCCTTCAAATTAATTGAGTATTTATTTTTAATTAAGGGTGTTGATAAAGAAGAGTTTTACGAAAACTTTTTGTCCTTTGCTGCTCTTGCCACTGTCTGTGATGTAATGCCACTTATAAATGAAAATAGAATAATAGTCTCTTATGGCTTAAAATATTTAAGAGAGACTAAACACCTTGGACTAAATGCACTTATAGAAGCTTCAGATGTAAAGAAAAATGATATAGATGTATATCATCTCGGTTTTATTCTTGGACCTACAATAAATTCTAGTGGTAGGCTTGAATCAGCTAAGTATGTCTTAGATCTTTTGCTGGAAAAAGATTATAATGTGGCACTTGAAAAAGCTAAAAAATTAAGAGAGCTAAATTATGAAAGAAAAGAATTAACAATAAAGGCTTTTAATGTCATAGATGAGAAAATTAATAGCGAAAATCTTTTAGATAAACACAAGGTTCTAATAGTTTATGTAGAAGGGCTTAATGAATCAATTCTTGGTATTGTTGCAGGAAAGATCAAGGAAAAATATTATAGACCAACACTTGTATTAAGTGACTCTAGAGATTTAATTAAAGGCTCCGGTAGAAGTATAGAAGAATATAACATGTTTAAAGAATTCTCTAAGTGTAAAGAATATTTAACATCTTTTGGTGGCCATAAAATGGCTTGTGGACTTGCACTCCCTCTTGAAAATTTAGAAGATTTTATTAAAGATGTTGATGAAAAGGAAAACTTGACAGAAGAAGATTTAATTAGAAAAATTTATATAGATGGAAATTTAAAATTAAAATACATTAGCATGAATTTACTTAAAGAAATTGAAAATCTTGCGCCTTTTGGCAATGGAAATTCTGCTCCAAAGTTTGGTGCTAAAAATTTAAAAATAAATTCATTAAATATCTTGGGAAAAAATAAAAATTTTTTAAAAATGACTTTATCTCAAGATAATATAAGTTACACAGCAACTTTATTTGAGGATTCAGAAATATTTTTAAATAATCTTGCAAAATATTATGAAAGGGAAGAAATAATGGAGCTACTTCAAGGTAGACCATCAAATATTTTTATAGATATAATTTTTAATTTAGAGTTAAATAAATTCAATGGAAATATATCAATTCAATTAAAAATTAAAAATTATAGAATTACAGGTGATAAAAATGTTAATAGATGATTTAATTAAAAAAGTAAAATCCTATAATGAAAATGCAGATTTTGATATGATAAATCGAGCATATAAATTGGCTGAAGAACACCATAAAGAACAAAAGAGAAATTCTGGAGAAGATTATATAATTCATCCACTAAATGTAAGTTTAATACTGGCTGATATGAATATGGATACTGCTACTATTGTTGCTGGTCTTCTTCACGATGTTGTTGAAGATACTGATGTAACTTTAGAGGATATTAAAAATGAATTTGGTCAAGAAATTGCTGATTTAGTTGATGGAGTTACTAAATTAAAAAAATTAAATTATAAAAATAAAGAAGAAAAGCAAGCTGAAAATATTAGAAAAATGGTTCTTGCCATGGCAAAGGATATTAGAGTAATAATAGTAAAGCTTGCTGATAGACTTCATAATATGAGAACACTTGAATACATGACTGATGCTAAAAAAATCGAAAAGGCAACAGAAACTGTTGAGATTTATGCTCCAATTGCCGATAGACTTGGTATGAGTAGAATCAAGTGGGAGCTTGAAGATTTATCTCTTAGATACTTAGATGAAGAAGGCTACTATGAACTTGTAGAAATGGTAAATAAGAGAAGAAATGAAAGAGAAGATCTTATTAACCATATCATTGCTGAGCTTGAAGAAAACTTAAAAAAAGTTGGAATTGAGTGTGAAATAAAGGGAAGACCAAAGAATTTTTATTCCATTTATAAAAAAATGAAGAAAAAGGGCAAGGTTTTTGATGAAATCTATGACCTTTCTGCAGTTAGAATCTTAACTCATTCAGTAAAAGATTGTTATGGGGCACTTGGTGTTGTCCATACACTTTTTAAACCTATTCCAGGTAGATTTAAAGATTACATTGCAATGCCTAAGCCTAATAAGTACCAATCTCTTCACACAACTGTAATTGATAATAATGGAGAAACTTTTGAAGTTCAAATTAGAACTTATGAGATGCATCAAACTGCTGAATATGGTATCGCAGCTCATTGGAAATATAAAGCTGGCGTTTCAAAGGAAACAGCTTTTGATGAAAATTTAACTTGGCTTAGACAACTTTTAGAATGGCAAAAAGATTTAAATGATCCTGGAGATTTTATGGACACCTTAAAAATTGATTTCTTTGCCGATGAAGTTTTTGTATTTACACCAAGAGGAGATGTTATAAATCTACCTGAAGGTTCAACTCCAATTGACTTTGCTTATAGAATTCACTCTCAAGTTGGAAACACATGTGTTGGTGCAAAAGTAAATGGTAGAATTGTGCCATTAAATTATACACTTCAAAGTGGAAATATAGTAGATGTAATAACAAATCCTAATACTAGTCCATCTCTTGATTGGTTAAAAATTGTAAAAAGTCCTCAAGCCCGCAAAAAAATCTCTCAATATTTTAAGGTTAAGGACAAAGAAAAGAACATTGAGAGAGGAAGAGATGCAATTGAAAAAGAAGTAAGAAAACAAGGATATCAAGTTCATAAAATTTTGCGAGATGACTGGCTTGAAGAAGTTAGACATAAATTAAATATGCTTAACTTAGACGAAATGTATGCGGCGGTTGGTTTTGGAACTATAACAACGGCACAAGTTACAGCAAAATTAGAAGATATTTATAATAAATTTTACAAAAAAGATGAAAAAGATGTAGAAGAAATTGTTCAATCTCGAAAAAGATACAATAATCAGGGTATAGAAGTTAAAGGTGTTGATGGTGTTAATGTTAGGATTGCAAAATGCTGTACACCAGTTCCAGGTGATGATATTGTGGGATATATCACTATAGGAAGAGGTATATCAGTTCACAGAAAAGATTGCAAAAATATGCAAAATAATGTGGATCCTTCAAGACTAGTAGAGGTAAAATGGCAAAGCAGTAATGCAACTAGTTATAGCGCATCAATTGAAATAAGAGCCTTTGATAAGCCAAATGTTATCGGTGATATTGCCAATAGAGTAAATAATTCTAGGTTAAGTATTTCCTATTTAAATGCCAAAGTAATAAAAAATGGAGATGCAGTAATAGACATCACTGTTGAAATCACAAATAGTGATGAACTAGAAAGACTAATTGAAAAATTAAAGAGAATAAATAATGTTCTCGAGGTATATAGAGTAAAGGCGTGATATAATGCGAGCAGTAGTTCAAAGAGTAAAAAGGTCCAGTGTGTCTGTTGACGGGAAAGTTATTTCAAAAATAGATAAGGGACTAATGGTGCTCCTTGGAGTTGAAGTTGGTGATGATGAAAAAGATTTAGATTATATTCTAAAAAAAGTGACAAAGCTTAGAATTTTTGATGATGAAAATGGAGTCATGAATAAATCACTTCTAGATTATGGATTAGAAATTCTTCTTGTAAGTCAATTTACTTTATATGGAGATGCAAGAAAGGGCAACAGACCATCTTATGTTCGTTCAGCAAAATTCGATGAAGGAATTATTTTATATGAAAAATTTATTGATGAACTTGAGAATTTAAATGTAAAAGTTTCTCATGGAGAATATGGTGCTGATATGGATGTTGAGCTTATTAATGATGGACCTGTTACAATTTTATTGGATTCAAATAAGGAATTTTAGGTGAATTATGGAATATAAAATTATAAAATTAGTTGTTGGAGAACTACAAGAAAATTGTTTTATTCTCTTTGACGAAAATAAAGACGCTTTTATAGTTGACCCAGGTGCTTCAAGTGAAAATATTATAGAAGCAATTGAAAAAAATGATTTAAATATAAAGTATATTCTTTTAACTCATGGTCATTTTGATCATGTTGGAGCAGTTGCTGCTTTAAAGAAAAGATTTAAAGCTCCAATATATCTTCATAAAAATGACAGAAACTTTTTGGAAAATCCAAAAGAAGTTAGAGAGTCTGCCTTTGGTCTTCAAATTGAAGCCGCAAATGTTGATGTTTTTGTAAATGATGGAGATGAAATTCCTTTTTCAGATGATAAAATTAAGGTAATTGCAAGTCCAGGGCACACTATTGGATCAGTTTGTTATCTTTTCAAAAATTATTTATTTGCAGGAGATACTTTATTTAATGGCTCCATTGGGAGAACTGACTTTCCTGAATCAGATAATAGTCTTATGATGGAATCTCTCAAAAAATTAAAGGAATTAGATGATGATATCTATGTGCTATCTGGTCATGGTCCAGAATCACAAATGAGCTATGAAAAGATGACAAATCCTTATTTAAGAAGACTATGATTGTAATAGAAAATGAAAGTGAAGGTTTAAAAAAATCAATTTTTGAATTTTTTAGGATGAAACTTCCTAAGAGTTATAAAAAACTAGACTTGAACTTAAAAATTGATGTTCATAACGATTTTCTCTTTATTGATATTTTTGGAGAGAAAATTAATAAAAGCACAAAGCTAGATATAAAAAATGAAAAGCCCCACTTTATTATAAAGAGATATTTATTTGATTTATTTAGTAATTATGAATATTTTGACTCTAGTTTTGGTATTTTAACTGGAGTAAGACCCTTAAAATTACTTTCAAAAATTTTTAAAAGTTATACTTATGAAGATTCAATTAGAATATTATTTGATAAGTATAGGATAAATAAAGCTGAAGGAGATTTTTTATATCGAATTTATAAAAATCAAGAAAAAGTTCGAGAAAATTCAAATTTAAATTATTACAATGTCTATGTTCATATTCCATTTTGTCCAAGCAGATGCCTATATTGTTCCTTTGATACAACTATTAAAAATAAAGAAAAAATAGACGTTTACACTAAAAATTTAATTTATGATATAAAAAATTACAATTTAGATTTTTCTGAATTTCCAAATTCTATTTATATTGGCGGTGGAACGCCAACAGCAATAGGAAAAGAAAATTTAGAGAAAATTATTGATGCAGTCTTAGAAAAGTTTGGAAGAACACAAGAATTTACTGTTGAGTGTGGAAGAATAGATAGTCTTAGTATAGAAATCTTAGAAATGTTAAAGTCAAAGGGAGTAAATCGAATTAGTTTAAATCCACAAAGCTTTAACGAAGAAGTCATAGGTAAATTAAATAGAGTGTCTAATAAAGATTTTAGTTATTGGTTTTATAAAGCGAGAGAAATTGGTTTTGATGTAATAAACATGGATTTAATAATGGGTCTTCCTGGTGAAAGTAAAGAAAGTATTTTAAATTCAATAAAAAAAGCTATTGAATATTCACCAGAAAATATTACACTACACACCTTGGCACTAAAAAACGGTTCTAAACTTTTTGAAAATTCTTATTTTAATGAAGAAGATTATAATAGTCTAATTGAAGAATCAAAAAGTCTAATGCTAGCTTCAACTTATGAGCCTTATTATCTTTACAGACAAAAAAAATCAGTAATTAGTTCAGAAAATATTGGCTATGCAAAAAAAAGATCTTCTTCAATTTATAATATTGTAATGATGGAAGAGCTTGAAAATATTATTGGATTTGGACTTGGAGCTAGCACAAAAATATTAGATTTCCAGGGGAAATTTAAGAGAAGTATAAATTCTAAAAATCTTGAAGATTTTTTAAAGAGGAGATAATTTTGAAATTAAGTGAAATTTTAAAAAATATAAATATTGTCCATACAAATTTTAAAATTGATGAAAATAAAGATGTAAAAGAAATCACCTTCCATACTAAGGATGTAGTAGAAGGCGCTATTTTTGTTGCAATAAAAGGATATGTAACAGACGGTCATAAATATATAAAAAAGGCAAAAGAACTTGGAGCAGAATTTGCCCTTGTAGAAGATTTTGTTGATGTTGATATCAAACAAATAAAAGTTAAAAATTCTAGAATTGCCCTTGCAGATATGGCTACAAATTTTTATAAAAATCCTTCAAAAGAAATGAATGTAATTGGAATTACAGCGACAAACGGAAAGACAACTACTGCCTTTATGGTGGATTCAATTTTAAAAGAAGACAAAAGAGAAACTGGAATGATAGGTACAGTCCTCACTAGATATAAAGATGTAAAAATTCCATCAATACTTACAACACCAGAGTCACTCACTCTTCAGTCATATTTTAGAGATATGCTTGATAAAAATATAACTGACGTTACTATGGAAGTATCATCTTCAGCACAAGAACTATTTAGAGATAAAAATATTGATTTTGATATAGTAACCTTTAATAATCTTGGCAGAGAACATATTGATCAACATGGAAGCTTTGAAAAATATTTTCACTATAAATCAAGACTAATTAGGCATGCTAAAAAAGATGCTCTTGCTATTTTAAATGCTGATGATGAAATGATTTATTCTTTAAAAGAAAAAACTAAGGCCAAAGTTTTATCTTTTTCTCTTGAAAATGATGGGGCAGATTTTGGAATTTCTGATTTAGATTTAACTACTGGTAAGGGAAAATTTTTATTTAACATAAATAGAGATGTAAAATTAAAAGATTTTACAATAAAGAAATCAAGCTTTAAAGTTGAACTTGGATCAGTTGGTTATTCTTCAGTTATGAATTCTGTAGTTGCTATTATTGTGGCACTATGTTTAGATGTAAAAAAAGATATAATTACAAAAGCTTTAAAAAATTTCAAGGGTGTTGAAAGAAGATTTGAACTTATCTTCGATGAAGATTTTAAAATTTTAGACGATCATTTTGCAAATGAAAAAAACATCGACGCAACAATGGAAACTCTAAGAATGATGGATTATAAGGATTTAAATATCTTATATGCCATAAGAGGACATAGGGGAGTGGAAGTCAATAGAGAAATTACAGAAAGATTAGTTAAGTGGATCAAAGTTTTAAAACCAAAATCTATATCTGCAACTTTATCAAAAGAAATTGTTAAGGAAAAGGATAAAGTTACAGAAGATGAATTAAATATTTTTAAGAAGATTTTAAGTGAAAATAATATTGATTGTAAAATCTATAATACTTTAGAAGAAGCTATAAATAGTTCCATTGACTTATTAAATAATGGGGATGTACTTTTACTTGCAGGCTGCCAGGGAATGGATAAGGGTGCAAAATTTGTAAAGGAAAAACTATTAAGAGAAAATAAAGTTAAAGATATTTGCGGATTTTCTCAAAGAATTGATAGTAGAATCTGTTAAAGTTGAATTTTAAGAGACCTTGTTTTATAATTAAAATAGAATTTTATGGAAATAAATAATATAAATTGCTAATCGTTTATTTATATTTTAACGAATAAGCTCCAAACCATTTGAGGCTTGGAGTTTAATTTTTAGGAGGAAATATGGCTGAAAAAATGGGAAATCTCAAGAGATCTAACTATTGTAATGAGATTTCAGAAGAAATGATTTCAAAGGAAGTTACCTTAATGGGCTGGGTTGCAAAACAAAGATCCCTTGGCTCAATAATTTTCGTTGACCTTAGAGATAGAAGTGGAATTGCACAAATTGTTTTTGATGACACATCTTCAGATGAGCTTTTAGAAAAGGCATCACATCTTCGTGGGGAATTTGTAATTGCTGTAAAGGGAAAAGTTAGGATGAGATCATCAATAAATGAAGAACTTGAAACAGGAAGAGTTGAAGTCCTTGCCAGCGAACTTAAAATTTTAAGTGAATCTGAAGTTCCACCAATTTATGTAAAGGATAATGACAATGTTTCTGAAAATATGAGATTAAAATATAGAACTTTAGACCTTAGAAAGCCAAGTATGCAAAAAAATCTCATGATTCGTTCTAAGATTTACAAAATTACTCGTGACTTCTTCTATGAAAATGGATTTATTGAAGTTGAAACACCAATGTTAACTAAGCCAACTCCTGAAGGAGCAAGAGACTATTTAGTTCCAAGTAGAGTTAATCCTGGAGAGTTTTATGCCCTTCCTCAATCTCCACAACTAATGAAACAACTTTTAATGGTTGCAGGACTAGATAGATATATCCAAATTACAAAATGCTTTAGAGACGAAGATTTAAGGGCAAATAGACAACCTGAGTTCACGCAAATTGACATGGAACTTAGCTTTGTAACTGAAGAAGATGTAATGGAAATTAATGAAAGATTTTTACAAAGATTATTTAAAGAAATTTTAAATAAAGACATTGAACTTCCAATAAAGAGAATGAAATATTCTGAAGCCATGGATAGATTTGGAGTAGACAAGCCGGATTTAAGATTTGGCATGGAACTTCACGACATATCTCATCTTGTCAAGGACTGTGGATTTAAAGTATTTGAATCAAACACAGAAAAGGGCAAAAGTGTCAGAGGAATTAATGTTAATGGTGGAAGTGAATTTTATTCAAAGAAACAAGTTAAAAAATTAGAATCCTTTGTCAAAGATTTTAAGGCAATGGGCCTATCTTGGATTAGAGTTGATGAAGAGATAGATTCTCCAATTGCAAAATTCTTATCTGAAGAAAAAATGAATGAAATTATTAAAGGTTTTGATGCAAAAAAAGGCGATTTAATATTGATTTTAGCTGATAAAAACTCTGTTGTTTACAGCGGACTTGGAAATCTTCGTAATAAAATTGCAAGAGATATGGATTTAATTGATCCTAATGATTATAAACTTACATGGATAACAGAATTCCCTCTATTTGAATATGACGAAGAAGAAGAAAGATATGTTGCAATGCACCATCCTTTCACAAGTCCATTAGACAAAGATGTAGATAAACTTACTACCGATAAGGAAAATGCAAGAGCAAAGGCTTATGACATTGTAATAAATGGAGATGAAATGGGTGGAGGAAGTATTAGAATTAATGATCCAGAAATCCAAGAAAAAATGTTTGAAGCTTTGGGACTTTCAGAAGAAGAAGCTAAAGAAAAATTTGGATTCCTATTAGAAGCTTTTAAATATGGAGCACCACCACATGGAGGACTTGCTTATGGCTTAGATAGACTTGTAATGCTATTTACAGATGCTAAGAGCATTAGAGATGTAATTGCTTTTCCAAAGACTCAAGCTGCAACTTGTCTATTAACTGGTGCACCAACTTCTTTATCAGAAAAACAATTAGAAGAAGTTCATATTAAAGTTTTAGAAAAGGAAAAAGAAGAATAATTAAAAAGAAGATTAAGGTGATATTATGGAAAATATTGGAATTGTTAGAGCAAAAAATAATAATAAAATTTTTGTTGAATTTACAAGGGAAAGTGCTTGTGGAGAAAGTTGCGAATCTTGTAGTGCGAAATGTGCAGAATCTGAGACAGAACTTTTTGAGTTTCCAAATTCAGTCTCTGCCAATGTTGGAGATCGTGTAAAAATAAAGACAAGGGATATGTCTGTTTTATCTTATAAATTCTTAGTTTACGGTCTTCCTTTGATTTTATTTATGGCTACAATTACAATTTCATATATTGTTATGAGTCATACTTCTATGGGAAATATAGAATTAAAATCACTTATTATGGGAATATTTTCCCTACTTATTTCCTATTTTATTTTAAAAGAAATAGATCACAAGTTTAAAAAAACAAATAAGGGTGCTATTTTTCTCGAAAAAATGTAGGTGAGAAATGCATAATAAAAACTGGTATAAAGTATTTTATATTTTTACTTTTATTGTTTTTATTTTATCTTTAATTTTTTTCATTTATTCTATTGCAAACAAAAAATATTCATCAGAGTTAATAGCTGAAAATAAAAAAATTAGAGAAGAAATAAATTCTATTGAAAACAAAATAAAGGGCATCACAGAAGATATTGATGCACTAGAAATTGAATTTAATTTAAAATCTCAAGATTTTTATGAAAAATATGGCTATCAATTTGAATCAAATAAATCTGATGAAATAAAAAAAATTAGAGAAGATTATTTAAATAAAAATAAAGCCATAATATCAGAAATAAAGGATAGATTAAAAGCCTATAGTGCTTACTTTGAGTCTAATATATATGAAAAAGAAGGATATGAAAAATCAGTTAATGATTTTTTAGAACTTTATGGTGAGTCTAATTTAGATAAGCACAAAAATATTTATAATGAATTAAATATTAAATCTTTTGTTGAAGAATCTGATGGATTTGCCAAAACAATTTTGAAATTAAATAAAAGCTCTAAGGAACTAAATACTTTAGTTTTTTATGCTTCAATTTACACTTCAAATATTTATTCTTATATAAATAATGAAAAATCATCTTTATCAGAAATTTATGCAGACCTAAATAATCTTATGTTTATTTATAAGGAAATAGAAAGAAAAGGCTATAAAACAGGTAAGTTAAATTCTGAAAATCTAATTTATTTGAATAATTTTATTGAAGATAAAATAACATCATACTATAAAAATCTAGGCATTTTAAAAGCTTTGGAAAAGAGTGATAAAGATGAACAAAAATAAAAAAATAATATTGTCTTTTATCTTTATTGTTCTAAGTGTAGTTTTTTCCTTCTTTGGTTTTTCCAATTTAAAAGAAATTGGATCATCATACTTTAATTTATCAAGAGAAAACTCTTCTCTTATAGAGAAAAAAAATAAGGCTGACGAAAAACTAAAAATCTTAAGTCAGGAAAATAATAGTAAGAAGTCAAAATTAGATGTAATAAATAGCGAAATAAATAAGTTTGACATAATTAAAGAAAAGACTTCAGAAATTGATAGTATGAATAAGGAAATTAGTGAATCTTTAATTTTATTTAGAAAAAATAACTTTAATGAATTTTATAATACTGACATTAGAAAAGTTAATAATTATAAGACTTTAAAGGGAAATTTTATTGAGGATAACTTGACGGAAGATGATGTAAAATCAAATTTAACTATGATTCAATTTATCTTAAATTCCTATTATAATTTTGACTTAAATCGAAATATTAGTAAACACAATCTAAAGGCCTATGAGAATCTTGGAATAATTGATTATTTAATAAATGGTGATAATTATATGTTAAAATCCATTTTGTTAAATGATACTTCTAAAATTTCAAAGCTAAAGGAAGAAAAGGAAAATATTTTAAAAGAAGAGGAAGATTTCTTTTCTATTTATGAAAATATCTATGGCGATAAGGAAAATATTAAAATACTTAGATCAGATAAATCTAGTACTTTAGATGGCCTTAAGCCTAGTGAAAAGAAAGAAGATAATAATTTTAAAGTGCTAAATGCTCTTTGCATTGATATTTTAAATTCATCTGTTAATTATTTAGGGGATTTTAAAATAATATCAGAAAATGGTGTAAATAAACTTAATATTTTAGAAGATACAATTATGAGCGAAGAAAATGAAAAGAATAAAACAAGTGTAACTTACTACAATAGAATAAGTGGAGATGCTTATACTTTGACAGAGGAGAAAGAATAAATCTTATAATAGGAGAGAAATGAAGGATAAATTAATTAGATTAGATTATCAGGGCAAGGAAATAATTTTAATTCCTACAGCGCATGTATCTCAAGAAAGTGCCAAATTAGTTAGAGAAACTATTGAAGAGGAAAAGCCTGATTCAATTTGCATTGAACTTGATGAGCAAAGGTATAAAAATTTAAAAAACCCCGATGCTTGGAAGAACACAAATATTATTGACATAATTAAACAGAAAAAGGTGACGCTTTTAATTGCAAATTTAATTCTTTCATCATATCAAAGAAATATTGCAAAGAAATTAAAGACAAAACCTGGTCAAGAAATGATTGAAGGCATGAAAGCTTCTGAAGAATTGGGAATTAATTTAGTACTTGCTGATAGAAGTATCCAAACAACATTTATGAGAATCTGGAGAAAAATGGGATTTTTTGAAAAAATTAAATTATTTTTTTCTTTAATGGCCATGGACGATGATGAGGATGTTTCAGAAGAAGACTTACAAAAACTAATTGAAAGAGATAATCTTGAACTAGCAATTGAAGATATGGGAAAGGATTATCCTCAAATAGCAGCAACTCTATTGCATGAAAGAGATAAGTATCTAGCTTTCAATATAAAAAATGCACCAGGTGAAAAAGTTATTGCAATTCTTGGTGCCGCACATACCCCGGGAGTTGAAGAAGAAGTTTTTAAGGAGCAAAATGTTCATGAATTAAATGAAATTCCTCCAAAATCCTTTACTGGTAAGGTCCTTCCTTGGTTAATTCCAATTTTAATTGTAGTTTTAATTGGACTTGGATTTAAGCAAAGTTTGAATACAGGCATGGATCAAATAAAATCATGGTTTTTATTCAATTCAATCTTAGCAGCTCTTTTAACAGCGCTATGTCTTCCTCATCCACTAAGTGTTTTGACAGCTTTCGTTGCTGCTCCTTTTACATCTATAAATCCAATGCTAGCTTGTGGTTGGTTTGCTGGTCTAGTAGAAGCAAGTTTAAAAAAACCTACAGTTGAAGATGTGAATAATATCCCTGATGATATTTTTAATATAAAATCTTGGATCCATAATAAATTTTTGAAAGCTCTTTTAGTTGTAATACTGGCAAATATTGGCTCATCTATTGGAACAATTATTGCTGGAAGTAAAATAATTCAAAGTTTATTTTAATATAAAAAAATTAAGGTAATGGAAAAAATTATCCATTACCTTTTTTATTTGCCTTAATATTTCTTATAGATTCTTTTATTATCCTAACTAAACCTTGAGATAAAACTATACCTAGAGCAAGTGCAGATGTTGTTAAAGTAGTTTTAATGACTTGTTCACGCATAAAAACATAATTTGATTCTATGAAATAATACATTATATAATACATTCCAGCTCCTGGAACAAGTGGAACTAAACAGGGCAGCGTAAAAACTGTAGCTGGTTTTTTAAACCTAATTGCAAAACTTTCAGAAAAAATGCCAATTAAAAAAGAAGATATTAAGTAAGAAATCATGTAGTTACTGCTAAAATCATAGAAAATTTCATATATTATCCATATAAAACCGCTTAGGCATGATGTTATAATTCTTACATTTTTTGGAAGCTTAAAAAAAACTGTAAAGCCATAAGTTGCAAAAGCTGATAAGAAAAATTGTTGAAGAATTTTCATAATATAAACCTCATAACTTTTAATCCTACACCAACACCAAAGGCAATGGCAAGGGCAATAAAGAAGGCCTTAATCATAGTAATTGCCCCAGTTATAAATTCTCCACTCATAATATCTCTTACTGAGTTTGTAATAGCAACCCCAGGAACAAGTAGCATTATAACCCCAATAATTACATTATCAATGTTAGATCCAAATCCAAAATGAACGCAAATAATTGCTAAAACAGATGTAATAAAGGCACAAATAATATTATTTATAAAAAAAGAAAGTTTAAAATAGCTTAGTTTTTCAAGAACTATGGGAATTAAAATTCCAATAATAAAACTTGCAGCGAAGTCCTTTAAGTCTCCGCCAAATAAAACTGTAAAAAAGGAAGAGGCAATTCCTCCTGAAAAATAAACTTTCTTTGGGCTCTCTTCTGATCCATCAATTTCAAAAAGTTTATCATAAGCTTCTTTTATTGAAAGATCTCTTGAGACAAATTCTCTTGAAAAAGAATTTACACAGTCGATTTTATATAAATTTGTATCTGAAATTGTTATTTTTCTAAAATTACTAAGAGTTTCCCCTTCAAATTCAATTGAAATAAATATTGCAGAAGGTAGGGCATAGGCAGCCACATTAGAAATATTTGAAACAGATTTACAAATTCTTTCAATAGTGTCTTCAGCTCTATAAGATTCAGCTCCATTTTGAATTAATAATGCCCCTGTAAATAATGATAGATTCATTAAATCTTTGGCATCTTTTATATTATTTAAAACTTTAGCCATTTTATCACCAAGCTAATTATACTATGGAGTTTTTTTATTCTCAATTGTAAATAGTAAATTGAATCTAATAATTTAATTTGTTATAATTACTAAGATAGGGGTGATTATATGGAAATGCCCATAGTTTCAATAATTGGCAGACCAAATGTAGGCAAATCTACTTTATTTAACAAAATTGTAGGAAGAAAAGTTTCAATAACTGAAGATACTCCAGGTGTAACTAGAGATAGAATTTATCAACCTGCATCTTGGCTTAATTATAAATTTTTACTAGTAGATACTGGTGGACTAGATCTAAAAGATGAAGATATTTTTATGTCTAGCATTAAGGCACAAATCGACATGGCATTAGAAACATCTGATGTTGTAATATTTTTAGTAGATGGCGCTGAAGGATTAAATCCAACAGATGTAGAAATTTCACAATTTCTAAGAAAAACTAAAACTAAGGTTGTCTTAGCAGTAAATAAATACGATTCAAAAATAACAAAGAATAATATTTTTGATTTTTATGAATTGGGCTTAGGCGAACCTATTGGAATAAGCGCTGAACAAGGTACTGGTGTAGGAGATTTACTTGACGAAGTTGTAAGTGATTTAAGTCCAGTTGATGAAATAGAAGATGATGATCAAATTAGAGTTACTTTAATAGGTAAGCCTAATGTTGGAAAATCTTCTCTACTTAATTATTTAACTGGAGAAAATAGATCTATTGTTACTAATATCCCCGGTACTACTAGAGATTCAATTGACTCTTTAATAAAATATAAAGATAATGAATATATTTTTGTAGATACTGCTGGTTTAAGGAAAAAGAAAAAAATTATTCCAGGCGTTGAAAGATATTCTGTAATAAGAACTCTTACAGCAATTGAAAGATCAAATGTCTGTGTACTAATGATTGATGCGCTTGAAGGGGTAACTGAACAAGATTCTAAAATTGTTGGTTATGCTCATGACAATAACAAGGCTATAATTATTGCTGTAAATAAATGGGATGCTCTTGAAAAAGATACAAAGACAATGAAAAATTTTGAGAAGGAAATAAGAAATGAGCTTCCTTTTGTGTTATATGCCCCAATAATTTTTATTTCTGCAAAAACTGGTCAAAGAGTAAATGAGTTTTTGGATTTAATAGAAGTTGTAAATAATAATTACAATCATAGAATTCAAACTGGCGTATTAAATGATATTTTAAATAGAGCAGTTTTAATGAATCAACCGCCATCAGACAAGGGTAAGAGAGGAAAATTATATTATGGTTCTCAAGTAAGTGTTAGACCACCTAAATTTCTCTTGTCAGTAAATGATAAAGAATTATTCCATTTTTCATATCTTAGATATATTGAAAATCAAATTAGGGATACTTATTCCTTTGATGGAACTCCAATAATTTTAGAACTTAAAAATAGAGTTAGTCCAAGAGCTGATAAGGGTCCTAAAAGATGAAATATATCTTAGTAATCGTAATATCTTATTTTATTGGGACTATTTCCGGTTCTTATATTATTGGAAAATTATTTTTAGATAAAGATATTAGAAAATATGGATCAGGTAATGCTGGCACAACAAATGCAATGAGAGTTCTCGGTAAAAAAGCTGGAGTTATTACCTTTATAATCGATTTTTTAAAGGGAGTAGCAGTAACTTTTATTATTGGAAAGCTTTTTGGACTAAACTTAGTTCCATTGGGAATACTTGCAGCTGTATTTGGTCACGACTTTCCCTTTTACATGAATTTTAGAGGGGGAAAAGGAGTTGCAACAACTTTAGGTGCCTTGGCTCTATTTAATTTTCCTCTTACTTTAATATGCTATATTGTATGGGTGCTAGGAACATTTATCACAAAAATGGTTTCTGTTGGTTCAATTTTATTTTTTATTTCAATTATTATTGTCTACACTTTTATGTCAGAGCTAACTACTTATAATATAATTTTAGTTAACTTTATTGCCTTAATAGGAATTATAAGGCATAAAGATAATATAAAGAGAATAATGGCTGGAAATGAAAATAAAGTAGGAGGTAAGAAATGAATATTACACTGTGTGGTGGTGGTAGTTGGGGTACTGCCATTGCTAGGCTTTTGTCAAATAAAGGTCATAAGGTAAATTTCTACATTAGAAATAAGTCTGTAATTGATGATATAAAGAAAAATAAAGAAAATACAAAATATCTTCCAGGAGCAAAATTTGAAAAAGAAATAAATCTAACTGATGATTTGGATAGCGTATTAAAAGATATTGATGTATTTGTAATTGCAGTGCCAACATCTAGCACAAGAGGAATTCTAGAAAAAATTAAAGATAAGATTTCAAAAGATACAATAATAGTTAACTTATCAAAGGGTATTGAAGTTGAAACTTTAGATAGGATTTCAGAAATTTCATCAGAAATTTTAAAGGATAATCCTTTTGTGGCACTATCTGGACCATCTCATGCTGAAGAAGTTGGATGTGACATCCCAACTACAGTTGTAGCGTCTTCCTTAGACATGAAAGCTGCAGAAATAATTCAACATGAATTTTCAACTTCAATTTTTAGAATTTACACTAATCCAGACTTAATTGGAGTAGAAATGGGTGGAGCTTTAAAAAATATTATTGCTCTTGCTGCTGGAATGAATGATGGCCTTGGCTATGGAGATAACTCAAAGGCAGCTCTTATGACTCGTGGAATTTATGAAATGAGTAAACTCGGAATTGCACTTGGAGCTAATCCTCACACTTTCAACGGACTTTCCGGAATTGGCGACTTAATAGTAACTTGTACAAGTATGCACTCAAGAAATAGAAGAGCGGGTATTTTAATTGGAAATGGTAAATCAATGGAAGAAGCCTGCAAAGAAGTAGGTCAAGTAGTTGAAGGTATAAAAACTGTTAAATCTTCATATAAACTTTCTAAACTAAAAAACATTGAAATGCCAATAACAAATGCACTTTATCAAGTTTTATATGAGGGTTATGATCCTAATAAAGCTGTGTATGATTTAATGACTAGAAAAAATAAAGATGAAATAGAGCAAATCTTCTTCGAATAATAACATATTGCAGGAGTTTGTGATATAATTATTTGATGAATAGGTGGTTTTTTGAACAGTTTTTTTAAAAAAGATAAATTTTTTAAGAGAAGGATTCTTGCTATTTTAATTTTTATAATTTTAATTATGTTTTTTGCAAAATTAATAAGAGGAAATAGAGTAAATAATTATAAAACAATTTTTCCAACTTTAACCACTTTTGAAAAAGACATTGATACAAAGATTTATAATCTCTTTGATGAGAAAGCTTATTTTTCTAAGGGAGATGGAGTTGTAGTATTTCATGCCAGTGAGGGACAAAAAGTTCCAGCTGGATTTGATGTTGCAAATTTAAATTTAATGGAAGATGTGTCTTCTTTAAAAGATGAGCTAAATAAAGTTAAGGCAGCTATAAAAATAAAAAGAGGTATAGAACCTGTTGAGAAAGAAAATGTATTGAGCTTCACAAAAAATCTTCAAGAACAAATTAAAAATAAAAATTATCCTGGGGTATATTTTGATATAAATTCCTCTGATGAAGCTTCAAAGGAAAACATTAATGAGGCAGAGCTAAAAGAATATCTTGAATTATCAGAAGAGGCTCTTGCATTTAAAGAAAAAGACTTAGAAGAAAAAATTTCAAAATATAATTTTTCATATCTAGCAGAATTTAGTGGTATAGTTACTTATAAAATAGATGGCAATGAAGATTATTTTAAAAAAGATAACTTAGATAAGTTTACTTATAAATACTTAAATAAAAATTACAATTTTAAAAGTTTGGAAATGGAAACTAAGGTAAAAAATGGTGATCCACTTTTTAAAATTGTTAATAATTTAAATTGGAAGCTTGCCTGCACTATAAATAATGTTTCACAAATTTCAAACTACAATATTGGAGATTCTGTTAAAATTCAAATCCCAGAAATTGAAGACATTTATGGCATAGTTGAAAAGATTAATAAAGATAATAATCATGCAGTTATAATTGTTAGCTTAGACAGATATTTTGAAAATATGTATTCTAATAGAATTCATGATGGAAAAATTATAGTAAATAAAACTAAAGGATTCGAGATTCCAAAATCAACTCTCATAGAGAGGGATAACTTAGTTGGAGTTTATGTTCAAGAAATTAAAGGCTTGGTCAAATTTGTTCCTGTAGATATTATCAATCAATCCAATGATAATGTATTTATTAATAAAGGAAATAAACAATCTGTTATAAGTGTTGGTGATAAAAGCTATAAGACAGTAACTGTAAATGACGCAATAGTAATAAATCCGAAAACTGTTGATGAGTCTAGGATATTAAACTGAGGTGATATTTTGAACTTGGAAGACAATTTAAAGAGACTTTACGAAGATATTGAAATTGCTAAGAGTAATTCTCATTTTAAAAGGGATGTAAAACTCATAGCTGTATCAAAGACCCATCCAGTTGAAATGATTAAAAATTTTAATAAACTTGGTCTTATAGATTTTGGAGAAAACAAGGTTCAAGAACTTCTCTCAAAAATTGAAGATAGTGAAATTGAAGAAAAACTAAAAAATAATAAAATAAATTTTCATTTAATTGGCAATTTACAGACTAATAAAGTAAAATATATTTATGACAAAGTTGAATTAATTCAATCACTTGATAGAATTAAATTAGCTAAGGAAATTAATAAAAGGGCATCTAATGATGATATGAAAGTAAATTGTCTTGTTCAAATAAATATTGGAAATGAAGATACTAAATCAGGAATAAAATATGAAGATACTGAAGATTTTATTTATGAGCTTTTAGATTATGAAAATATTAATATAAAAGGTCTAATGGCTATTGCTCCAAATAGTACTGATGAAACTTTGCTAAGAAAGTTATTTGAAAAGATGAATATTATGTTTGAAAATATTGCATCCAAAAATTATGAAAGAGTTGAGATGAAATATTTATCAATGGGTATGAGCCATGATTTTAAATTGGCAATAGAAGAAGGCTCTAATATGATAAGAGTTGGTTCTAAATTATTTGGAAATAGAAATTATAATTAGGAGGATATTATGGCAGAAAAAACTATGGACAAACTAAAGAAAATCTTTGGTTTTGCAGATGAATATGAATATGAAGATTTCGATGAAGAATTCGAAAATGATGTAAAGGAAACAGAGGTTGTAGAACCTACTTATAATCAAAAGACTGTTACTCATACTAAAGCTAAACCAAGAGTATCAGCTAGTAATATGGTAATTACAGTTCACGAACCACTTTCTTATGATGAATCACCACTAATAGTAGATGATTTAAGAGATTTTAAAGCTGTAGTTCTTAATTTTGAACAACTTGATGTTGATGTTAAAAGGCAAATTTTTGATTTTGTAAGTGGAGCTCTTTATGCACTTGACGGAAAAATGCAAAAAGTTAACAAAGATATTTTTATTTTAGCACCAAACAATGTAGAAATTGATGGATTAAAAGAGCAACTTAAAAACAATGGAATGTTTCCTTGGTAAATTTAAATAGGATAGATTTAATTAATCATATTAATAGACCTGAGGAAAGGACTGCAATAAGGAAAGTTATTGACAAGATTGAATCTGTAATGAAAAGTCACATTACTGAGTCAACAGATTTTTTAAATCCTCATGAGATTAATTTATCTGTTTCCATTTTAAATAGATTTAAAGATGATATTTCCTATGAAGTTCATGGGGGATATGATGACAGTGAGTCTTCAATCATATATATTTTTCCTAGTTATAAATATGAAAATGATGCAGATGATATTGTCTTATTCAAATTTGAATCTAATGAAAAAATTAAACATGGCGATGTACTTGGATCTATTTTAGGTCTTAGTATAGACAGAAAAAAAATAGGTGATATTTTAATTGGAGAAAAATACACTTATTTTTTTGTTAAAAGAGAAATTGCAAATTTTATAGAAATAAATCTCACAAAAATTTCTAAGTACAATATAATTCTTAGTCGTGAATATAATATTACAGATTTACCAAAGAAAGAATATGAATACAAAAAAATTATTGTTTCTTCTTTTAGATTAGATAATTTAATTTCCAAGGTTTTTAATCTTTCAAGATCAAAGGTTAAAAAGATGATAGATGTAGGACTTGTAAAAGTAAATTTTGCCAAAGAAACTAGATCCCATTTTGAACTTGAAAAGGGAGATTTGGTTTCCCTTAGAAAATATGGAAGATTTAGAATTTTTGATGTAGAAGGAAGCACTAAAAAAGGCAATTTTGTTATTATAGTGAGATTAAATAAATAAGGAGTTATTATGTTTGTTGCTATTTTTAGCATTATTTTAATAATTATAGATCAGTTTACAAAATATTTGGTGGTTGCAAATATTGCAAATGAAAATCCAATTGTATTAATTGATAATTTTTTGAGGCTCTATTATATAGAGAATAGAGGTGCAGCTTTTGGAATTTTACAAGGATTTAGATATCTATTTGCAATTATAACTGTTATAGTTTTATTAGTTTTAATTATATTTTTAGTTAAAAACTATAATAAGGTTCCCTTTATTTATTTAGTTAGTTTCAGTTTATTAATTGGAGGGACTATTGGAAACTTCATAGATAGAATTAGACTTCACTATGTTGTTGACTTTATTAGTATGAGGTTCTTTGGTCATGATTTTGCAATTTTTAATTTTGCCGATATGTTTATTGTAATAGGAACAATTTTAATTTCTATTGGAATAGTTCTTCACGATAATAAAAGGTGATATATGTATAACAATACTTTTGTAGTAAATATTCTTGATGCTGATACTAGACTTGATAAGTTTTTAGATCAAAAACTAGAAATAAATAGATCGCAAATAAAAAAACATATTGAATCTGGAAATATTTTAATAAATGGAAAAATCGTAAAGGCAGGATATAGCTTAAAAGAAAAGGATATTATTACAGTTTCCTATGAAGATGAAGAAAAACTCATTCCTGAGAATATAGATTTTGATGTAGTTTATGAAGATGAATATCTTGCAATAATATCGAAGCCTCAGGAACTAGTAGTTCATCCTGGTGCAGGAAATAAAAGTGGTACTCTCGTTAATGGTCTACTTTATAAATTTAAAAATCTTTCTAACCCAATAGATGAGGATAGACCTGGCATAGTACATAGGCTTGATAAGGATACTTCTGGTCTTATGATTATTGCAAAAAAAGATGAAGCCTATTATAGATTGGTAGAAATGTTTAAAAATCGAGATATTGAAAAACATTATTTGGCTATCGTCCATGGAAATATATTTGAGGACTTTGATGTTAATGCACCCATTGGTAGAGATCCAAACAATAGAATAAAAATGAAAGTAATTCAAGAAAATTCAAAAATGGCTTGTACAAGTTTTCATGTTTTAAAAAATTTTGATAAATTTACCCTTTTAGATGTTACTTTACATACTGGTAGAACTCATCAAATAAGGGTACATTTGTCTTATGTGAATCATCCAGTAGTAGGTGATGAGACCTACGGCATAAAAAACAAATTTAAAATTAATAAGCAACTTTTACACGCTTATAAACTTAAATTTATTCACCCAATTAGTGGTGAGGAACTTGAAATTACTGATAATTTCCCAAATAGATTCAATGATTTTATAAGTTTATTTAGTGAGGAGAAATAATTTGAATAAATATAATGTAATAATAGTTGGTTCAGGTGCAAGTGGCGTCTTTGCTTCTTACGAGTTTAAAAAATTAAATTCAGATTTAAAAGTATTGGTAATAGACAAGGGCAATACAATTTATAAAAGACAATGTCCAATAAAAACAGGACGAGTTGAAAGTTGTATTGGCTGTAAACCATGCAATATTATGAATGGTTATGGTGGAGCAGGCACTTTATCTGATGGAAAATATAATATTACTACTAATTTTGGCGGTCAAATGCATGACTATCTAGGAAAAGAAGAATCAATTGAATTAATGGAGTATGTTGACTCTGTTTTATGTAGATTTGACGGTGGGAATTCAAAGCTTTATGAAACAAGTGCTTCAAATTTAAAAACTCTTGCTTTAAAACACGATCTTCATTTGCTTGATGCCAAGGTTAGACATTTTGGAACAGATAGAAATGTAAAAATCTTAGAAAAAATTTATGAGTGGACTAAGGATAAGGTTGAAATAATTTTTAACACAACTATTGTTGATGTTGAAAAGAATGAAGACTTTAAACTTACTACTGACAAGGGCGAAACTTTTTATTGTGACAAATTAGTCCTTGCTTCAGGAAGAAGTGGTTCTAAATGGATTTCAGAAGTTTGCAAAAAATTTAATATAAATTTATTTTCAAACCAGGTAGATATTGGAGTTAGAGTTGAACTTCCTGCAGATGTATTTAAACACATAACAGATGCAGTTTATGAGTCAAAGATAGTTTACCAAACTAAGGGCTACAATGACCTTGTAAGGACTTTTTGTATGAATCCTTATGGACAAGTAGTAGCTGAAAATACTAATGGCATTATAACAGTTAATGGACATTCTTATGCTGATCCTAAGCTTCAATCTGATAACACAAACTTTGCTCTTTTAGTTAGCAATACTTTTACAGAACCCTTTAAAGATTCTAATGAATATGGGGAGTCAATAGCAAAACTTAGCAATATGCTTGGCGGTGGCGTTCTCTTGCAAAGATTTGGAGATTTAGTAAAAGGAAGAAGATCTGATAAGAGAAGAATGCTTAAATGTTTTACTGAGCCAACTCTAAAGGCAACACCGGGAGATTTGTCCCTTGTAATTCCAAAAAGACAACTTGACTCTATAATAGAGATGATTTATGCCTTAGATAAAATTGCACCAGGAACTGCAAATGACGATACACTTTTATATGGCGTTGAAGTTAAATTTTATAATTCAAGAGTTGAAACTGATTCAAACTTTGAAACTTCAGTTGATGGTCTTTTCGTTGTTGGTGATGGTGGCGGTGCAACTCATTCGCTTTCTCAAGCATCTGCCTGCGGAGTTTATGTTGCTAGATATTTAAATAGTATTATGTCTTAAGAGTATGTGTATGCATACTCTTTTCTTGATAAGTAGCCTAATTTTCAGTTATAATATAAAGATATGAAATGAGGATGTAAATGGAAAATAAAGAACTAATTAATGATATAAATAATAATGTAAATGAGTACATTAGAAATATAAAAGAAAATATAGATGAAAAAAAAGCCCTTGTAATTACTCATGGTTGTCAAATGAATGAGCACGACTCTGAAAAAATAACTTGGCTCCTTGAAAAAATGGGCTATGATTTTGTAAATGAAGTGGAAGATGCAGACTTAATAATTCTAAATACTTGCTCTGTAAGACATTCAGCAGAGGACAAGGTCTATGGTCAACTTGGAAATTTGAAAAACTTAAAATCTAAGAAAAAAAATATAAAAGTTGCTGTTTGTGGCTGCATGATGCAAAGAGAAGAATCAAGAAATTATGTAATAGAAAAATTCCCCAATGTTGATATTATTTTTGGAACAAATAACATTTGGAAATTGCCAGAACTTTTAAAATCTTCTTATGATGGCAAAAAACTTGCCATGGACATAGAAGATAATCCACTTAGCATAGACGATGCTTTAGGTGCAAATAGACTCTATAATTTTAAATCTTATGTGAATATAATGTATGGCTGCAATAATTTTTGTTCCTATTGCATTGTTCCTTATACAAGAGGAAGAGAAACTAGCAGAAGGCCCCATGAAATAATTAGAGAAATTGAAGAACTTGCAAAAAATGGAACAAAGGAAGTAACTCTTCTTGGTCAAAATGTAAATTCTTATGGAAAAACTTTTGATGACAAGTTTTCTTTAGCTAATCTTCTTGAAGAAATTAATGCTATTAATGGAATTGAGAGAATAAGATTTATGACATCTCATCCAAAGGATATTTCTGATGAATTAATTTATTCTTTTAAAAACTTAGATAAACTTTGCAATTTCCTTCACCTCCCAGTTCAAGCTGGTTCATCAAGAGTTTTAAAAATGATGAATAGAAAATATACAAAGGAAGATTATCTAAGAAAAATTGACAAGGTAAAAAACGTAAATCCAAATATTGCACTTTCTACTGACATTATGGTTGGTTTTCCTGGTGAAAGTGAAGAAGATTTTTTAGACACTTTAGATTTAGTTAAAAAAGTTGAATACGATACAGCTTTTACTTTTATATATTCCATGAGGGAAAACACTCCTGCTGCAAGGATGGATCAAGTTCCTGATAAAGTAAAACATGAGAGATTTGAGAGACTATTAGATATTTTATATCCAATTCAAGAAAGGAAAAATAAAGCTTTCATAGGAAGAGATGTAGATGTTCTTGTTGAAGATTTTTCAAAAAAAGATGAATCCAATGTAAGTGGAAGAACTGATGAATTTAAATTAATAAATTTTAAGGGAAATAAAAGTGATATTGGAAAAATTTTAAAAGTTAAAGTTAAAGATGCAAATAGTTTTTCTCTAGTGGGTGAAAAAATTGAATCGTGAAAAATTAACTCCTATGATGCAGCAATATCTTGCTGTAAAGGATGAGAATCCAGACGCAATTTTATTTTTTAGGCTTGGCGATTTTTATGAAATGTTTTTTGATGATGCACTACTTGCTTCAAGAGAACTTGAAATAACTCTTACAAAAAGAGATGCTGGTCTAGAGGAAAAAGCCCCTATGTGTGGGGTGCCTTATCATGTAGCATCAAGTTATATTTCAAAACTAATTAATAAAGGCTACAAAGTAGCTATTTGTGACCAAATGGAGGATCCAAAGTTAGCCAAGGGTATTGTAAAAAGAGAAGTAACACAAATTATTACTCCAGGAACTTTTACAGACACAGAATATTTAAAGAGTGACTTAAATAATTATCTTCTTTCAATTTTTATTCACGGCTATTCTTTAAATTTAACTTATTCTGATTATTCAACAGGAGAATTTTATTTTACAGAAAAAACTTTTATATCAAAGAACGAATTATATAATTTCCTGAAAGATGAAATTGATAGAATTAGTCCAAATGAAGTTTTGCTAAATGATGAAATCACTTCTATTTTTAAGGATAAACTAAAAAAAGATAATATCTTTCTAAATCCTTATATTTCTGATAATTTAAAAGAAATTAATTTATTAAGAGATCTTGGAGAATATTTTAGTGAAAATTTTAAAAATAATTTAAAAAATTTCTTGTCAACAAATAATATTTCTGATTACACGTCTTTAAAAAAGATTTTACAATATTTAGTAATTACACAAAAAATAAATTTAAAGCATATAAATAATATTAAACTTTATAATAATTTTGATTATTTAATACTTGACGAAAACTCAAAGAGGACACTAGAAGTTGTTAAGGGCTTAAACACTTTTACTAAAAAGGGATCTCTTTTAGATGTTTTAGACAAGTGCAGCACTTCTATGGGTTCTCGTAAGCTAAAAAAATGGGTAGAAAGTCCACTGGTAAATTTAAGTAAAATTTATGAGAGACAAAATTTAATCGAAGCATTCACAAAAGATTTACTATTACAAGACAAATTGGAAAAACTCTTAAAGGAAGTCTATGACATTGAAAGGCTTGTTGTAAAAATATCTAATGGAAGTATAAATCCTCGCGAAATTTATTCTATTAAGAATACTATTATAAATGCAAAGAAAATAAAAGAAATTTTAGAAAATTATAAAAATGATTATTTAAATTCTATGGCAAGGGAAATTATAGATTTAAGTGATATTTATGAAAAAATAGAAACCCTTTTAATCGAAAATCCTCCTGTTGTAATAGAAGAAAATAGAATAATAAAAAAAGGTTATTCAGAAGACTTAGATGAACTCTTTGAAATTGCCACTGAAGGGAAAAATTGGCTATTAGATTTTGAAGAAAAAGAGAGAGAAAGAACTGGTATAAAAAAATTAAAGGTTAAACATAATAAAATTCTTGGATATTTTATTGAGGTTACTAAATCTTTTTTAGATGAGGTGCCAGATGATTACATCAGAAAACAAACTTTAGTGGGATCAGAAAGATTTTTTTCTATTGAACTAAAAGACATGGAGGGAAAGTTACTTGGATCTAAGGAAAGAGCTTTAACTTTACAAGCTGAAATATATAGTTCTTTAAAGGATTTTATTGCAGGTGAAATATATAGAATCCAAATCTTAGCCGATAAACTTTCAAATTTAGATTCATTATTATCACTTGCAAAAGTGGCTAATTTAAATAATTATGTAAGACCGAAATTTAATGAAGAAAGTTTTATTGATATAAAAAACGGAAGACATCCAATAGTTGAAACTTATATGAAGGATGACTTTTTTGTACCTAATGACACTTTCATTGATACTAAAAACCATATGATACACTTAATTACTGGTCCAAATATGGCAGGTAAGTCAACCTATATGAGACAAGTTGCTTTAATAACAATTATGGCTCATATAGGATCATTTGTGCCATGTGATAGTGCAAATATTTCTCTTGTTGATAGAATCTTTACGAGAATTGGTGCAAGTGACAATCTTTCCAAAGGGCAATCTACTTTTATGGTTGAAATGCAAGAGGTTGCAGATATAATTGAGAATGCAACACCAAAATCCTTACTTATTTTAGATGAAGTAGGTAGGGGAACTAGTACTTTCGACGGTCTAGCCATAGCTAATGCGATTATCGAATACATCGCAGAAAATATAAAAGCAAAAACCCTTTTCGCAACCCATTACCACGAACTTGTCCATCTTGAAAAAAAATATGATTCAGTGGAAAATTTAACTATTGCAGTTGATAGACAAGATGATGAAATAATTTTCCTAAGAAAAATTATAAGGGGTTTTACTAATAATTCCTATGGCATTGATGTTGCTAAGCTTGCAGGTATTGAGGATACTATAATTAATAGAGCTAAAGAAGTTTTATATGTAATCGAAAAAGAAAATGAAGATATTAGCATTGATTTAAATAAGGAATATATTAGAGAAGATAAGAATAATCCTGAGATTTTAAGTTTTATAGAAAAATTAAAGGAAATTAATATTCTTGAAATAAGTCCCATGGAAGCTTTTAATTTATTAAATGAAATTGTAAATAAATCTAAGGAGTTATAATGATTAGACTTTTAGATGAAGCAACTATTTCAAAAATAGCTGCAGGAGAAATAATTGAAAATTCAGCCTCAATAGTAAAGGAATTAGTGGAAAATTCTATAGATGCTGGTGCAGATGATATTCTTATAGAAATAAGAGGGGAAAGTACCGATTTTATTAAAGTTTCAGACAATGGATTAGGTTTTTCTGAAGAGGACCTTGAAGTTGCCTTTCTTCGCCACTCCACATCAAAGCTAGAAAAAATTGAAGACCTGGAAAAAATTAGAACTTTAGGATTTCGTGGGGAAGCTCTTGCAAGTATTTCAAATATTTCAAAAATAAAACTTATGACCAAGAGAGAAGAAGACCTTTCTGGAAATTCTCTCTTAATTGAAAATGGAAAAATAATAAAGAAAAATAAAGTTGGTATGCCAAGGGGAACTACTTTTGTCATTAGCGATGTCTTTTATAACACTCCAGTTAGGAAAAAATTTTTGCGTAAAGATTTAACTGAGATAAATAATATAATTGACATTGTGCAAAAAATTGCCCTAAGTAACAATAATATCAAATTCACTCTAATAAGAGATGGGAAAATTATTTTAAATACAGGAAGCGACAAGGACCCCATTAACAGAATTTTTAGTATTTTAGGTTCAGAAATTGCATCTTCATTAAATGAAGGTTCTTTTGAATCTGAAAATTATAAAATAAGGGGATTTTTTTCCGACAATAAACTTTTCAGATCAAATAGGGACAGCCAGTATATTTTTGTAAATGGCAGATTTATAAGAAACATCAACCTATCAAGAGCAATAGAAAAAAATTATCACTCGCTAATTCCACTAAATAGATATCCTGTTTTTGTTTTATACATTGATATTAATCCAAAATTAATTGATGTAAATATTCATCCAAAAAAGAATGAAATAAAAATATCCAATGAAAATATATTGTGTGCTCTTTTAGCTGAAATAGTAGAAGAAGTAATTTACCCAAACAGAAGCATTAGAAAAATTGAAATAGAAGATAAAAAGGAAAATATTAGTGTCTTTGACATATTTGAAGAAGAATCTATTGAACCTGAAGTACAAGAAAGAGATACAAACTTAAAGAGCCTTTGGGATATAGAAAATGATAGGAGTGAAGATTCTTTAAAGAATACCTTTAACGAAGATGCTGTTTTATATAAAGAAAGCTTAAAAGAAGATATAAATCCAGAAGAAGAAAAAATTTTCACTGAAGAATATGAAGATGACAACTTTTTATTTAACAGCGAAAAAAACCATATAGATGAAAAACTTTTAAATACAAGAATCGCAGGCGTTCTCTTTAAGACTTACATTCTCTTAGAAAATCAAAGAGAGGACATTACTTTTATAGTAGATCAACATGCAGCCCACGAAAGAGTAAACTATGAGAAGTTTTTACACATGTATTTAAAGAGTGAAATCACTTCACAAATTTTACTAAAACCAGAAATAATAGAGCTAAACCAAAATGAATATGACAAAATTTTAAATTATTTAGACTTATTTACAAGGCTTGGCTTTAAAATTGAAGACTTTGGAGACAATTCTGTAGTTTTAAGAGAAGTGCCTATGATTTTTGGCATGCCAACTTATGTCAATTTTATAAGAGACATTATTGATTCTCTCGACAAAGAGATTTCATCAAATTATGAGGCTGATTTATATAAAATAATGAAAAAAGCCTGCAAGGCATCTGTTAAGGCTGGAGACGACCTTTCTGATATTGAAATAGAATCACTTATTAGAGATTTAAAAAATTGTGAAAATCCATATACTTGTCCTCATGGAAGACCAACTGTTGTTGAAGTATCAAAGCACACTATATCAAAATTATTTTTGAGGGAATAAATGGAAAATTTAATAATAATAACAGGACCAACTGGAATTGGAAAGACAGAACTTTCCCTTGAACTTGCAAAAAAATATAAAGGCGAGATAATTTCTTGTGACTCCATGCAAATTTATAAAAAATTAAATATTGGCACTGCAAAAATTGACTTAACAGAAACAAGCATTCCTCATTACATGATTGATATAGTTGAACCTTCAGATAATTTTACTGTAGCTGATTTTAAAAATTCTGCAAAAAAAATTATTAAAGACATAAATAATAGAGATAGACTTCCTTTTTTAGTTGGAGGAACGGGCCTTTACATCAATTCTCTTGTCTATAACTTAGATTTTACTGAGACTAAGCCAGATTATGAGTATAGAGATGAGCTTAGAGAGATTTTAGAAAAAGAGGGAAGTGAATTTCTTTATGAAAAACTTAAAGAAAAAGATAAAAGACTTGCAGAAAAAATTCACAAAAATAATGGGCAGAGAATTATAAGAGCCTTAGAAATTTTAAAAAGTGGCAATAAAAAGGGCGACAATTTTCGTGAGGAAAATAAAGATTACAATTTAATCTACCTTGGACTTAATATGGATAGGGCAAAACTCTATGAAAAAATAAACCAAAGAGTAGATAAAATGGTTGATTTAGGTCTAGTTGATGAAGTGAAAAATCTTTTAGATGAAGGACTAGACAAAAACTCTCAATCACTTAAAGCCATTGGATATAAAGAAGTAATTTCATATTTAGATGGCGATATAGATTTTGATGAAATGGTAGATTTAATAAAGAAAAATTCAAGGCACTATGCAAAGAGACAGCTTACTTGGTTTAGAAGAGATGATAGAATAAAGTGGTTTGACAGAGAATCAGATAGAATATTATCTGATATAGAAAATTATATTGACAGTAGATTAGTTTAGGAGAAAAGATGACAATATATGATAAATTATTTGAAGAAGAATATAATATTGATAAAAAAATAATTGATTTTGTAAATAAAAATGAAGAAACTTTAAAAGATAGATTCCAGGAATTTAGTGACATTGCACAGTATAATCAAGTTAAGATTTTAAAAGCCATGCAAGAAGAAGGGCTAAAGTCAACTGATTTTAACTGGACTACAGGATATGGCTATGGAGATATTGGAAGAGACAAGGTAGAAAGCATCTACACCAGAATTTTTAAAACAGAAGATAGTCTTGTAAGGTCAAATATTGTATCAGGAACTCATGCCATTACACTGGCAATTAAGTCTGTTTTAAAGCCAGGAGATCACTTTTTATCTGTTACTTCAACTCCCTATGACACACTTCAAAAAGTTATTGGATTAAGGGGAGATAATCCTGATTCATTAATTAATTCTGGATATGATTATTCTGAAGTTCCCCTAATTGACAGCAAAATTGATGTAAAAAGCATAAAAAATTATATTAGAGAAAATACTTCTCTTGTAATAATGCAAAGGTCAACTGGATATTCAAATAGAAGGGCCTTTACAATTTCTGAACTAAAGGCAGCTATTGATGAAGTTAAGAGGATAAATCAAAATATAAAAATTTTTGTGGACAACTGTTATGGTGAATTCACAGAACTAATAGAGCCAAGTGAGCTTGGAATTGATATTATGGCAGGTTCACTTATAAAAAATCCAGGAGGCGGAATATCTTACACTGGAGGCTATATTGTAGGCAAGTCTGAACTAATTAATAGAGCTGCAAATATTCTTACAGCGCCAGGAATAGGAAAGGACTGTGGACTTACTTTTGGCATGACAAGACAAATCCTACAAGGGCTTTTTATGTCACCAAAAATTGTTGAAGATGCAATAAAAGGATCTATGCTTTTCTCAAAATGTTTTGAAGAATTGGGATTTAAAACAATTCCATCAAGCGACGAACCAAGAAGTGATATTGTTACGGCAATTGAACTAAAAAAACCAGAAATTTTAGAGACATTTTGCAAATACATTCAATTTTCTTCTCCAGTTGACTCAGAATTCACTCCTATGCCGTGGGACATGCCAGGATATGATGACAAGGTAATAATGGCAGCAGGGGATTTTATAGAGGGCTCATCTATAGAGCTTTCAGCAGATGGACCAATGAGAGAGCCTTATTATGTATACTTCCAAGGAGGTCTCTCTTACTATCACATTAAGTTTGCCCTAATACATCTCTTAAATGCCCTTGATAAAGAAAATCTAATTAACATTTAAGAGGTTTAAATTGTCTTTTTTTGGAAATAACCAAAAATTTAAAAGACAAATAGATAAAAGTTTGAAATTGAATTTAGTTTTTTATGAAAAAATAAGGGATATATATATCCCTTATAAAAGAATTCTTAATTCCTTATTAAAATTTAGTTTAACTAAAATAACCTTACTGTTTATAAGCAGTAAGGTTATTTTTTAGTTCATTTTTCTGTAAAGTCCAACAATTTTTCCCAATATATCGACTTTGTCAAAGTAAAAAGGGTCCATATTATCATTTTCAGGTTGAAGTCTATATCTGTCCTTTTCTTTATAAAAAGTTTTTATAGTAGCTTCTTCGTCAATTAAAGCTAAAACTTTTTCACCATTTCTGGCAGAATTTGCCTTTTCAATAATTACATAGTCTCCGTCACAAATTCCTGCATTGATCATACTTTCTCCCTTAACTTTTAGGATGAAAAGTTCTTTATTTGAGACAAAATCAACAGGAAGTGGCATAGTATCTTCGATATTTTGTACGGCTAAAATAGGAGCACCTGCTGTAACTCTACCAAGAATTGGAACATCTACGGTCTTTTTTTTCAGCATTAGTATGTCGTCATCTTGGGGAACAATTTCAAGGGCTCTAGTTTTGGAAGCGTCTTTTCTAATATAATTGGTAGTTTCCAATTTTTCAAGTGCGTAATAAACTGTTGATGTAGATTTAATATTACATCCAGAACAGATTTCACGGACAGTGGGTGGGTAAGACTTAGATTCAATAAATCTTTTAATAAAAAATAAAATTTCAAGCTCTCTTTGGTTTAGATCTTCGTACATAGGTTACCTCCAAATTTTTCTATATTAATAATAGCACATTAAAACAAGTATTTCAAACGAAAGTTTAAATAAGTGTATTATTTACTTGACATAATAGAACCTTAGTTGTAACATATGTTTAGAACTAATATTTGATACGCTTGTTTACTACAGGTGTTTAAACTATTTTCGAACAAATTTATATGAGGTGATTTTATGAAAAGAATTATTATTAATAAGCCAAAAGTTTTCTTATTTTTATTTTTAATATTTATTTTTAACTCTGGCTTAATAATAAAAAATTTTGATGATACTAAATTAATAGAGGATAAAGAATTAAGAATCGTAGTGTATACTGTAAAAAAGGGTGACACCCTATGGTCAATTTCAGAAAATTATGAATATAAGAATAAAATGAAATTTATAATGGATATTGAAAAACTAAATAGTATTACATCCTACGATATAAAATCAGGTTATAAATTAGCTATACCTATTAATAAAAGTAATTAGATGGCATTGAAACACTTACTTTAATGTTTGACTTATGCTTTTAAAAGATATACAATTATTTTAAGGCTTATGCCTGAAAATGATTGTAAAATTTGAAACATGAAAACTAAATAGGAGGTGTGTATGAATGGATTTTAATACTTTAACTATTATTATGGGTATTATTGGTGTGGCAATTGGCTATGCTGTTAGAAGATATATTTCTGAAGGTAAACTTAAAAATGCTGAGGAATTATCAAAAAAGATGATTTACGATGCCGAGAACCAAGCTCAAACTCAAAAGAAAGTTTTACTTGTTGAAGCTAAAGAAGAAATTCAAAAACTAAGATCTGAGCAAGAAAATGAAGCTAAGATTAGAAGGGCTGAAATTAAAGAAATGGAAGACCGTGTTTTATCTAAGGAAAAGCTTTTAGACAAGAAGTCTGCTCAAGTTGAACATAAAGACGAAAAACTTACTAAGAAATTAGAAGGTCTTAGAGAAAAAGAAGATCAAGCTGAAGAACTTATTAAAAAGAGAGAAGAAGAGCTGCAAAAAGTTGCCGGTCTTACTAAAGATGAAGGTAAGGAAATTCTTTTAAATGAATTAAAAAAAGAAATCACTAATGAATCAGCACTTATTATCAAAGAAAATGAAAATAGAATCAAAGAAGAATCCGGAAAATATGCTAGAAATGTAATTGCACAAGCTATCCAAAGATGTGCTGCAGATCAAGTTGCAGAGTCTACTGTTGCTGTTGTAAATCTTCCAAATGATGAAATGAAGGGGAGAATTATAGGTAGAGAAGGTAGAAATATTAGAGCTATTGAATCAATCACTGGAGTAGATTTAATTATTGATGATACTCCTGAAGCTGTAGTATTATCTTGTTTTGATCCAATAAGAAGAGAGATAGCAAGAGTAGCTTTAGAAAAACTTGTAAATGACGGCAGAATTCATCCAACTAAGATTGAAGAAACTGTAGAAAAGGCTAGAGCTGAAGTTGAAACTATAATCAAAGAATCTGGTGAACAAGCAGCTTATGATGCTGGTGTTCATGGACTTCATCCAGAAATTATTAAATATTTGGGAAGACTTAAATATAGAACAAGTTATGGACAAAACAACCTTAAACATTCAGTTGAAGTGGCTGAAATTGCAGGAATATTAGCTGGTGAAATTGGAGCAGACGTTAAACTTGCAAAGAGAGGTGGACTACTACACGATATAGGAAAATCTGTAGATAGAAATCTTGATGCTCCACATGTTGATATTGGAGTTGAAATTGCTAGAAAGTATCACGAATCTGAATTTGTAATAAATGCAATCCAGTCTCATCATGGGGATGTTGAGCCAAATTGTGTAGAATCAGTTTTAGTTCAAGCTGCAGATGCTATTTCTGCTGCAAGACCTGGTGCAAGACGCGAAACAGTTGAATCATATATTCAAAGACTTGAAAAACTTGAAGAAATCGCTAATGAATTTGAGGGAATTGAAAAGTCTTATGCAGTTCAAGCTGGGCGTGAAATTCGTATAATAGTAAAACCTGAAAAAATATCTGAAGCAGAAATTACTATTACTGCAAGAGATGTTGTTAAGAGAATAGAAGCTGAATTAGATTTCCCTGGACAAATTAAAGTTAATGTCATAAGAGAAACTAGAGCAGTTGAATACGCTAAATAATTAAAAACCTGACTTTTGTCAGGTTTTTATTTTTATGAGAGGTGATAGATTGATAAGTTCAAATTTAGTTGATGATTTCTTAGATTATATGAAATCAACAAAGGGTTCTTCTGATAATACAGTCAAAGAATATTACTATGATTTAAGAGTTTTTGTAAGATTTATAAAAAAAAGAAAAAACTTAGTTGATGAATCTATTGATTTTAACGATATTGCTATCGAAGATATAAGCCCTGAGGTATTAGAAAGTGTAACAAAACAAGATATATATGCCTATAATGCTTTTTTAGAAAGGGAAAGAAAAATTTCTAATAGATCAAAATTTAGAAAAATTTCATCAGTTAGAAGTTTTTACAATTATTTATATGCTAAAATAGAGGTAATTAAGAAAAACCCAATTATAGATATAGATATGCCTAAAATTGAAAAGACTTTACCAGTTTATCTAACTCTTGACCAAAGTTTAAATCTTTTAAAAACTATAGAGAAATCAAAAATAAAAGCACTTTATAAAAAAAGAGATTATGCTATTGTAACTTTATTTTTAAACTGCGGTATGAGGCTTTCTGAGCTTTCTGCTATAAATATTTCTCATTTGAAGGATGATAACACTCTAAAGGTAATAGGAAAGGGTAATAAAGAAAGAACTATCTATCTAAATGAGGCTTCTGTTTATGCTATAAATGAATATTTAAAACTTCGTCCTCAAATAAAAGATGACGCCCTATTTCTATCTATGAGAGAGCAAAGAATGAGCAACAGATCAATTCAACACATGATAGAAAAGCATATGAAAAATTCTGGACTTGATACAAATAAATATTCTGTTCACAAACTTAGACATACTGCGGCAACACTACTTTATCAATATGGAAATGCAGATATAAGGTCTTTACAAGAAATATTGGGACATGAATCTGTTAATACTACAGAAATTTACACTCATGTAAATAAAAAATCACTAAAAAAATTAGTAGAATCTAATCCTCTTTCAAAAGTAAGAGAAGAGGACTAAAATTTTAAAACACTTATATTAAAGGAGAAATTATGAAGAAATTAAAAAAAATTGCAGTTCTTGGATTAATGACTATGGTTTTAAGTACATCTGTTTTTGCAGCTGGAAAATTACCAAAGGATGCTTCTGATAAAAATATTGATATTTTTATAAATGATGCTGTTCAAACAATACCGCAAGAAATGGGAAGAGCTTATTTTGATAAGAAAACTAATAGGGTTATGGTTCCAATTAGATATATTTCTGAAAATTTGGGAGCTCAAATTAATTTTTATGAAAGAAATGAAAATAACACTAGAGGAGTTCTAATAGGTGCCATAGATGTTTTAGTAGAACTTGATATTAATTCAACTAAAGCAAAAGTTAATAAGGCTGGAAACGAATCAATTATCGAGCTAGATTCTCCAGCTATACTATATGATGGTAGAACTTATGTGCCTATAAGATTTATATCTGAAACTCTAGGACTTAGTGTTGATTGGAAAGATAATTCAGTATATATATCAGGACAATTTAAAACTAAGGGAAAAAAATATAATTATGGAGAAGATGATAAGCAAAAGGAAATAAATAAAGAAAATAACAAATCTTTTGATCAAACTAAATCTCTTGATGATAAAGATCAAAAGAAAAATGAATCGATTTCTATTTTTTAATAAATTTTAAATAATTTATATAAAAGGGAAAAATTCATAATAAATTCTATTATTTTAAATATATATAACATTAATTTTTATCATTATTTTTAATATTAATATTTAGGGTAGAGAAAAATTTAAAACTTAAGAGAAAAAAATAGTCACAAAATAATAATTTTGTGACTATTTTTGTGTATTGTTTTTCTTTTTTTTACATTTAACTTCATATTGAATTAAATAACAAGCTTACATCTATTTTTAATATCTCTTTTAAATAGAATTATGTTTTAAATTTCTTGTTCCTTTTATTTATTATAATTTTTCCTAATTATTCTGAAGAGTTTAATAAAGCATCTTTTTTTATTAAATTATGATCTCTCTAAATCAGTTCTATGAGCTTTTTAATTTCTCCTAATACTTTTATATGTCTAAAATTTTAATAATTTTTTATTTTTTCTTACTATTATATATAAAATTAGTTTTTTAAGTAATATTATTACAATTTGTATTTAAATTTAATTATTATGAAAATCCATCAAACTTTTATTGCAAATTTTATAGATATAGTCCCTTTTAAATTAAATAAATTTTCTTTAATTAAACAACATATTTAATCTAATAAAATAATACATTTGTTCTGTACATATGTTCTAGTAATTGAGAAATATTATAATTTATAAAATATGTTATAATTATTTTCAGGTGATAAAATGTCTTTAGACGGAACAGTTGTAAAAAATTTAGTTTATGAGATAAATAATCGAATAAAAGAAGGTAGAATTGATAAAATATACCAAAATAAAAATGATCTTTTAATTAATATTAGAGCTCGAGGTCAAAAGGAAAAACTCTTTATATCCATATCTGGAAGTCCTAGAATTTATTTTAGTGATGAAAACTTTGAGACTCTACAAAATCCTCCAGCCTTTTGTATGCTTTTAAGAAAGCATTTGGAAAATAATCAAATTTTAGAAGTTAGTCAATATAAGATGGATAGAATAATTAAAATAATGGTTAAGTCTTTAGATGAACTTGGTGAATACAGTAAGAAGTCCCTTATAATTGAGCTTATGGGAAAGCATTCAAATGTTATTTTAATTGATGAGGATAACAAAAAAATTATTGATTCCCTTAAAAGAATTAACTTTAACTTATCAAGTGTTAGAGAAATTCTTCCTGGTTTAATTTATAATGAAGAGGATATATCGCAGGGATTAAATCCATGTGAATTAAATTCATTATCTGAAATCATAAAAAATTCTGAGAAAAATGTGAATTTAAAATCTTTCTTTTTAAAAGAATTTACTGGCATCAGTCCACAAATGTGTAGAGAAATTGAGTATAGAACTAATATTGACTTTAAGAAGAATGTATCTTCATTAAATGAAAGTGAAATTAATGATCTTGAGGAAAATTTTTTAGAAATTTTTAAAAATATAAGAGAAAATAAATTTGAACCAATAAAAATTTATAGAGATGGATTATTTAAGGACTTTTATTCCATAAATTTAAATGAACTTGGAGAAGATGAAAAAGTAAAAGTCAAATCTATCTCTTCCCTTCTTGAAGAATATTATAATTCAAAGTTTTTACGAGATAGTTTGGGATCAAAGTCCAAGGAATTGAAAAAATCAGTTAGAAAACATATTGATAAAATAAAAAGAAAGCTTTCAAACCAGGCAAATGAATTAAATACAGCTTTAAATCGTGAAAAATTTAAGATTTATGCCGATTTAATATCCTCAAATTTTTATAAAATTGAAAAGGGTGCTAATTCAGTTACTGTTGAAAATTTTTATAATGAAATGGAAGAAATAAAAATTCCATTGGATCCTACATTAGATGGACCATCAAATGCTTCAAAGTATTATAAAAAGTATTCTAAATTAAAGAACGCAGCAATATTTTTGACTGAACAAATTGAAATTGGGAAATCAGAAATTTCTTATTTAGAATCAATTTTACTTAACATCGATTTAGCTGAATCTCCTAATGAAATTGATGATATTTATGAAGAATTGGAAAAAGAAGGATATTTAAAAAAGAAAAAGAAAAAAATAAAAAAGAAAAAAGATTCTGACGAAAATTACATTAAAATAAAAACTGAAGAAGGTTTTGATATTTTTGTAGGAAAAAATAATAGACAAAATGATTATTTAACTCACAAAAAAGCCAAAAAAAATGACCTTTGGTTTCATGTTAAGGATGCTCCAGGTTCTCATGTGATTTTAAAAAATGATAACAGAGATTTTACAAACAATGCACTTCTTAGAGCTGCTAAAGTCGCTGCAAAATACAGTTCTCTTTCAAAATCCCAAAATATTCCCGTTGATTATACCTTTAAAGCTAATGTTAAAAGACATCCAGCAAATAAACCAGGGCTAGTAAATTATACAAATTATAAAACAATAAATGTAAACATTTAAAAAAGAATAAGGTCAACCTTATTCTTTTTCTTCATCTTCATCTATTATATTCAATCTTGTTAAAACTAATTTATAGCCATCAGCTCCATAATTTAAAGATCTGTTGATTCTTGATATTGTAGCAGTTGAAGCTCCTGTTTCGCTTTCAATTTCGTGATATGTTTTATTCTTAACAAGTAGTTTTACAACTTGTAATCTTTGTGCAATTGCTTGCAACTCTTTAACTGTGCAAATATCTTCAAAGAATCTGTAGCATTCTTCTAAATTTTCTAAAAGTAATATGGCTTCAAATAATCCATCTACATCCTTGCTCTTTATTTTTGAGTCGTAAATCATTGTATCCTCCTGACTTTAAACAATAGTATAATATAAAAACAATCTATATTTTCATTAATATAGTAACAATTTTGTTTGCTAAAGTCAAGAAAAAATTACTGATTGTATACACTTACTTGACTAACACCTTTTTTATTTACAACCTGAAAGGCTTTATCGCAAATTTGAGAAAGATGAGGATTATGAGTTACCATAATTATTTGTCTGTCAAATAAATTTGATGACTTTTTAAGAAATTCGCCCAAATTAAAAACATAATCATTGCTTACATGTTTTCCAGGTTCGTCAAGAATAAGTGGTCCAGAAAGTTTTGGCTGATTTAGTTGTAAGAAGGCAATTCTAAGTGCCAATGAAATAATATCAACAACTCCCCCACCTCTAGCAATCTCAGGCTTGGTTTTTACGCTGTATCCCTCAGGATAATTGCTTTGTACAAAAAATTCAGCAATTGGTACAGATCTTGATTCTGAAAGCTCAATTATAAATTCAATATCAGTTTCAAAAATAAATTGAAGACATTTTGTGACAGTATCTTCAATTTGTCTCTTTGATTGTTCTCTTGCAAATTCAGAAGTTTTTTGAAATAAAAGTGCGACCTTTGTTAAAACATCAATGTATTTTTCCTTATCCTTTAAAACTTTTTCGGTTTTTTCTAATTGATCTGATAATATCTCAATTTTACCTTCATCGCTTAATATTTTGTTATTTAGTTTATTTAATTTTATATCAAGTTCTTTTAAATCCAAAAAATCACAACCTAGGCATTAAATTATTAGCTTCGTCAAAAAGTTTTTCAATTTCAATTTTTAAATTGGAAATTTCGTTTTCAAGGTCTTCTGGTTTTATGCCAAGTTTTTCAATTTCAGTAAGAATTTCTTTTTTTTGTGAGTTTAGCTGTTCAAGTCTAGCTTCAGATTTATATTTCATGTTTTTTAATCTGTCTAGTTGATCCTTTAAATTCTTTAAATTTTCTTCGTAATTCATTTAATCATTCCTCAAGTGGTACTTAATGTGTTCAATTGACTCATTATCGATTTTACTGTAGCAAAAAGGACATACTCTCATGTCAAGAATAGTCTTTTCATAAGATACAGTGTAGCCCTTAATATCTTCATCTATATTTTTTAATTTATCATTTATAACAGAAATTTCATTAGAAATATTTCTAAATTTATCCTCAACATAAGATATTTCTTTTAAAATTTTAGTTTTATCTTCAATAGTTTTTGAAATAAAATCAATTTTATCGTTATTAAAAAAGTTTTTTATGTAATCATTACCTAAAGAAAGCTTTGAATTAATTTTACTTAAATTATCTTTGTATTGGGAAACTTTTGAATAAAATGTTAAATTACCTTGTAATTTTTCAGCAATGTTTTGAATTTCTACATTGTTTTTATAATTTTTTAAATCATCCTTAACGTCTGAAAGTTCTTTTAAGTTTTTCTTGTATTTATTATCTAAATTTTCATAAATAGATAAATTATTTTTATATTCACTAATTTGTGAAGCTTTTAATGATATTTCATCTAGATGTTTTAGTTTCTCTAAATTATTAATAATTAAATTTATCTCATTATTAGTTTTTATAATTTTGTTCAAATAATTTTCAAAATTATCTTTCTTTAAAATAAAACTCTCTAAATTTGGGATTATTATTTCAACTGTATTTAAATTTTTAAATTTTTCAAGTAAAGCAGAAATTTCTTCTAGCTCACATTTATTTTTATAAAAATTTTCTTTTAGTTTAGAGCATAATTCTAGTTTATCCTGTGATTTTTTTATTTTATTTCTTATATTAGTAATTTTGTCATACTTTTCTTTATATTCTTTTATATAGGAAAATCCATCTAATTGCTCTTTGAGGTCGTCCCTATTTTTTATTAATTCAACAATTTCTTGATTAGTTCTCTTGTTATCTCTAACAACAGTTCTAAGAGCGTCATCTACATAATTTACGCCAATTAATCTTCCAATTGCAGAAGCCCTAAGTGACGCTTGCTCATTTAATAAAAAAGGACCATCTAATTGCTCTGCTATATTTAAAATAGTTTTGTTGTTGGAATTATCCAGAGGAACCTTATACATATTAGTTACATCAGTAATTTCCTTTGGCACATCTATTCCAAATCCCTCAAATCTCATTTCGTTTCCTGAAGCATCTACAAGGAAATATGAATTTTTTGATGGAGTTTTTAATCTTTCAACAATAACTCCATTGGAAAATGTCACTTTACAAGAGACATCTTTCTCTCCTTGTCTAATAAAATAATCGCCCTTAGGTTCATTGTAAAGAGCCCACTTTATAGCTCTCAAAATTGCAGTTTTTCCTACATCAGAATTGCCAAGGATCACATTAAGTCCTCGGTCAAATTCCATCTCAGTGTATTCATGAGACTGAAAGTTATGAAGTTCAACTTTTTTTATATAAATCATGAGTATCTAACTCCATTTATTTGAGCTTCTTCAACTCTTCTTAAAGCTTCCTTTTTTACATCTTCAGAAATATTTTCACTTTTAGATATTTTTAATAGTAATTCAAAAATATCTAAACTTTTATAGTTACTTGTTGCATCAATACTTTCTTTAAATTCAGCAAGCTTAATGCCCTTAAATTGATGCCTTTCCATTTCAGACCTATCTAAGACTTCTTCACCTGATTTAGCACACTTTAAAAATCTATCTTCAATTTTTATTTCATCATCTAAAGTTATTATATTTACCTTTGGCTTTCTACTTATTTCAGCTTTTGAATTTGAGATTCTAATTAATGCTCCAGGGTTTACAAAATATTTTTCGTCTAGTTTAACTGTCTTAAAACCAAAATGATAGTGACCTGCTAAAGTAATATCTGCCTTTGTACTTCTTATATCATCTATTAAGGTATGAGGAACTTCTTTTAAAAATGGTTTATCAATTAAAAAACCGTGAGTCATATGAATAGAATACTTACAAGTATTATCCACTTCATCTACAATATAATTTTCCCTGTTTGAAGCTTCGTCCATAGAATATACATAGGGAGCACCAGTAAGCTCAACTCTAATATCTTTTTCTAAAATAATTTTTTTATAATTGACTAAATTCATGACACCTAAATTACATAAGAGGCCAAGCATTGTTCTATCAAGAGTATCAGGATTGTGACCAAAAATATCATGATTGCCACTAATTATATATATGGGAACTCCAAAACTTTGAAAAATTTTTGCAAAATCAGAGACTATACTTACAGAAACATCTGGTCTGTCAAAGAGGTCTCCACCATGTAGTACATAATCAATATTTTCTTCCTTTATAATATTTGAAACTTCTATTAATTTTTCCTTCAAAGTCTGTTGGTAGTCATCAATTCTATTTTTTGGGTTTGTGCCTCTGATGTGGGTATCTGTTAAATAGAGTAATTTCAAAAAATCACAACCTATTTATCTTCTTCTAAAAAATTATCAGATTTTGTATCTTTATCTTCTGCGTCCACTTCATTTTCCGGTATTAAATTATAGTGAAGTCTTACTTTATGTTCAATTTCCTTTAATAGTTCAGGATTTCCTTCTAAAAATTCTTTTGCATTTTCTCTACCTTGACCAAGTTTTTCTTCATCATAAGAATACCAAGAGCCTGCTTTTTTAACAATGTCGGCTTCTGCTGCTACATCAAGAATATTACCAACACTAGAAATTCCCTTTCCATACATTATGTCAAATTCAGCTTGTTTAAATGGAGGAGCAATCTTGTTCTTAACAACTTTTACCCTAACTCTGTTTCCAATCATTTCATCGCCCTTTTTAATGATTTCTGACCTTCTAATATCTAGTCTTACTGAAGAATAAAATTTAAGTGCTCTACCACCAGTTGTTGTTTCAGGGTTACCAAACATGATGCCAACTTTTTCTCTAAGTTGATTAATAAATACAACTGTACACTTAGACTTATTTATAGCACCAGTAAGTTTTCTAAGAGCTTGTGACATAAGTCTTGCTTGAAGACCAATTTGAGCTGCTCCCATTTCTCCATCTATTTCTGCTTTTGGAACAAGTGCTGCAACTGAATCAATAATAATTAAGTCAACAGCATTAGATCTAACTAAAGCTTCAGTTATTTCAAGAGCTTGTTCTCCTGTATCTGGTTGAGAAATAATCAGATTTTCTATATCTACTCCAAGGTTTTTTGCATAACCTGGATCAAGAGCATGTTCTGCATCTACAAAGGCACCAGTTCCACCTATCTTTTGAGCTTCTGCTAACATATGAAGTGCTAGTGTAGTCTTTCCTGAAGATTCAGGACCATAAATTTCAATAATTCTACCCTTAGGTATTCCACCAATTCCAAGAGCAATATCAAGTGCAAGTGAGCCAGTAGGAATTGAATCAATATCAAGCTTAACATCGTCTCCTAATACCATTACTGATCCTTCACCATATTGCTTTTCAATTTTTGACAAAACATTGTGAAGAGCTTCTTGTTTTTCTTTGCTTAATTTACTATCTTTCATAATTACTCCTTAAAATTTTTTCTAAGTACAAAAAGTATTTGAGACAATACTCTGTTGACAGTGCTTCTTCTTATTTTATTCCTATCTCCACTAAAGAAATAATGCTTAGTATAATAATTCTCATCTGTAAAATAAATGCAAGTGTAGACATTTCCTACTTCAGTTTCAGATGAATTAGGACCTGCTTCTCCAGTTGTAGAAACGCCAATGTTAGCATTGGATTTTTCCTTAATGCCCTTTGCCATCTCATATGCTGTGTTTTCACTAATAGCTCCAAATTCATCTAAAGTATTCTTAGAAACCTTCAAATTTTTATTTTTTGAATCGTTAGAATAAGTTACAAAGGAAGTTTCCATAACCTTTGACGCTCCACTAATATCTGTTATTGAAGAGCTAAGCATGCCACCAGTAATGGATTCTGCAAAGGAAATTTTTAAGTTATTATTTTTTAGAATTCTAACAATTTCATCAGCAACATCATCATTATTTTCTGAATAGACATGAGTGTTAAATTCAGCATATAAGGACTTAACAACTTTTTCTATAGAAAATTCCAGTTCATCTTTTTTTGAACTCTTGCCTATTATTTTTACTTCAGTATATGTTCCATGCGCGAAAGTATTTATACTAACAGAATCATCTTCAAAGGTCATTTTTCTAATTCTATCTTCTATTACTGATTCACCAAGACCAATAATGTCTATGGATTTTACCATTATATTTTCATTAGTAAATGATTTATTGGCAAAATAATAATCAAGCATTGGTTCCATCTCATTTGGTGGACCTGGAAGAAGAATTATTCTCTTACCATCAAATTCAATTGACTCACCAAGAGCTACTCCCCACATGTTCTCTATTTTTTCTGAACCTTCTATTAACATAACTTGTTTTAAATTATTTGGAGTCATGTTCCTGCCAAGCCTTGTGAACCTGTCAATCATCTTTCCCTTTTCAGCTTCATCAATATAAATTTTTCTGTTTAAAAACTTAGCAACAGCATCTCTTGTTATGTCATCATTAGTGGGTCCTAGCCCACCACTAATAATAATTAAATCAGAAGCTTTTGTAGAATAATCTAATTCCTTTACAATTTCCTCTAAGTCATCATCTACAGAAACCTGTCTATTTACCTCAATTCCAATATCTGTTAATTTTTCAGAAATATATTTTGAATTAGTATTTGTAATTGAACCTATTAAAATTTCTTTCCCAACTGTCAAAATGCTAGCTTTCATATTTCTCCTTAAATATTTTCTAAATCAAGAACTTTTTTATTTTTTATTAAATAATCTGCACCTGAAATTACAGTAAATACAACAGCTAAATAAAATATTCCCATGCCAATAGGTCTAAGATTTGATAACCCAGTTAAAAGTAAAATATTAGAAATAAGCTGTGTAACTGTTTTAAACTTTCCTAGAGGACTGGCTGCAATTGTAATATTTTCAGAAGCAGCAATAATTCTAAATCCAGTAATAGTAAATTCTCTAGCAATAATTATTATAACACCCCATGCTGGCATTTCCCCAGAGCTAACTAGCATAATCATAGCTGAGCATACTAAAATTTTATCTGCAAGGGGGTCGGCAAATTTTCCAAAATTTGTCACTAAATTATCCCTTCTTGCAAGATAACCATCTAAAAAATCAGTAAAAGAAGCAATTGCAAATATTATAGTTGCAACTATTCTCGAATTATTAAAATCCATATACATACATAATACAAAAATAGGAACCATGAGAGTTCGCATAAGAGTCAATTTATTTGGAGTGTTCATATAGCTTCACCTACTAAATCATAATCTAAAGTATCAATAACTTTAACTTTAACAAAATCTCCAACTTCTAAATTTTTAGAAGATTCAATATATGTTACTCCATCAATTTCTGGAGCATCCATATAAGTTCTTCCTACATAATTATTTTCGTCAATTTTTTCCTCAAGTAATACTTCTAAAGTTTTACCTAAATTTTTTGAAAGGATTTCGCTAGAAATTTCACTTTGGATTTCCATAATTTCATCCTTTCTTCTTTTTTTCACTTCATAGGGAATTTGATTATCTAAAATAGATGCTTTTGTTCCATCTTCTCTTGAGTATTCAAAAACTCCAAGCTTATCAAATTTAATATCTTCTATAAAGTCTACAAGATCTTTAAAATCTTCTTCATTTTCTCCAGGAAAACCAACAATAAAAGTTGTTCTAATAACAATTTCTGGAATGGCTTTTCGTAAATTTTTAAGAGTTTTTATAATATGACTTTTGCTAGTTTTTCTGTTCATACTCTTTAAAACATTGTCAGATATGTGTTGAAGAGGCATATCCACATATTTTACTAATTTATCGTTAGTTCTAAATTCTTCTATTAATTCATCTGTAAAATGATCTGGATATAAATATAAAACGCGAATCCACTTTAAATCTTCTATTTTTGAAATTTCTTTAATTAACTTTGCCAAAGAATATTTTGAGTACAAATCAATTCCATAATCAGTGGTGTTTTGTGCAATTAAAATAATTTCTCTCGCACCATTTTTTACAAGATATTCAACTTCAGAATATATATCTTCAATTTTCCTTGATCTATTTTTGCCACGAAGCGATGGAATAATGCAATAAGAGCAGTTGTTATTACAGCCTTCAGAAATTTTTACAAATTCAGTTTTATTAACTGTTTCTTTTTTTATTCCTTCAATGTAAGCTGAATTTAAATTATCAGTCTTTACAAATAAATCCCCAGCCATACTTCTGTCTAAGAGCTCATTTATATAATTAATATTTCCAGTACCTATTATTCCATCAATTTCAGGAATTTCTTTTAAAAGTTCCTCAGGATATCTTTGTGCAAGGCATCCTGAAAGTAAAACTTTTTTACATTTTCCTTTGTTTTTATATTCAACTGATTCTAATATAGTGTCAATTGACTCTTCCTTAGCAGCATCAATAAATCCACAAGTGTTTACAATTAGAATATCTGCCTCACTTGCATCATCTACCATTTTATATTTATCTTTATTTAAAAGTGAGTACATCATAGATGAGTCTACTTCATTTTTTGAGCAGCCCAGAGTAACTATATGCACATTATTCATCTTCATCACCTAAAATTATATCTATTTCTTCCTTAGTTTTTAAAAGTTTTCTAGGCTTAGAACCTTCATGAGGTCCAATAATACCCATCTCTTCCATTTGATCTACAATTCTTCCAGCTCTTGAATAACCTACTTTTAACTTTCTTTGGATGTAAGAAATTGAAGCTTGTTCATCATTTATAACAAGTTCAACTGCATCCTTAAAAAGTGGATCTTTTTCGTTATCTATTTTAACCTTTTTATCTTTTATTGCCTGTTCAATTTTTGATTCAACATGATTTTTTGTTTCATTATTATTTTTAACAAAGTCAACTACTCTTTCAACTTCATTATCGCCTATGAAAGCTCCTTGAATTCTCTTTGGTTTTGGATATTTACTTGGATAGAATAACATATCTCCTTTTCCAAGAAGTTTTTCTGCACCACCCATATCAAGAATTGTTCTAGAGTCCACAGAAGACGCTACAGCAAAGGCAATTCTTGAAGGTATGTTTGCCTTTATAGTTCCAGTAATGACATCAACAGAAGGTCTCTGTGTTGCTAAAATCAAATGCATTCCAGCAGCCCTTGCCTTTTGTGCAAGTCTAGCTATATATTCTTCAATTTCCTTTGATGCTACCATCATAAGGTCTGCAAGTTCGTCTACAATAATCAAAATCTTAGGAAGTTTTTCGTCTTCTCTTCCCTCTTCTACCATTTTTTTGTTGTAGCCTTTAAGATCCCTAACATGATTTTCTGCAAAGGCAAGGTACCTTTTTTCCATTTCATCAACAGCCCAATTTAATGCAAAAGCAGCCTTTTTTGGATTAGTAACTACATCAATCAAAAGATGAGGTATGCCATTATAGACACTTAGTTCCACAACTTTTGGATCAATCAGCATAAGTTTTACATCCTTAGGAGATGATTTATAAATAATACTTGTAATGATTGAATTAATGCAAACAGATTTACCAGATCCAGTTGCTCCTGCAATTAGTAGATGAGGCATATCTTCCATACCAGAAATTAAAATATTTCCTTCAACATCTTTACCAAGAGTTAATGGTATATCGGAATTAATGGTTTTAAACTCATTAGAATCTATTAATTCTTTTAGTCCAACTGCATCCTTTTCTTTATTAGGAACTTCGATTCCAACAACAGTTTTTCCAGGAATTGGAGCTTCGATACGTAGATCAGAGCTAGCTAAAGCCATTGAAATATTATCACTAAGTCCAACAATTCTAGATAATTTAATTCCAGGTGCAGGCTTTAATTCATAAGATGTAATAACAGGTCCACGATTTATGGCAACAACTTTAGATTCGATACCAAAATTTCTCATAGTATTTTCTATTATTCTGCCTTTTTCTATTACTTCATCTTTAGAAAATCCGCCCTTAGATTTAAGTCTATCTAAAAGAGCAATGTCTGGATAAGTGTAAATATATTCTTCTTTATTTTTATTTTCAATGTCATCTCTAATTGTATCTACAACATTTTCTTCACTATCAATTAATGAAGAATCACTAACATTATTTTCTTCTATATTTTTATTTTCGTCATTAATAATTTCTTTAGACTCTTCTTTAATATTTTCGTCAGAATAATCCTTTATAACTAAATTTTCTCCAAAGTTTTCAACTTCAACTGCTTTTTCTTCTTCCGATTTTTTTAGTTCAATTTTTTCTTTCTTTAAATTTTCTCTTTGAATTTTTTTCTTTTCTTTTTCTTCTTGTTTTAATTTTCTCTCAGATTTTTTTATTTCAAAGTCTTTCTTTTTATCTTCAAAATATTCACCTATATCTTCAGAAAACATAATTATCTGGTCAATATTAACTTTAAGCATAAAATAAATTGAAGCTACTATAATTAATCCAAGTACCAAATATGTTCCAAGAGAGCCCAAAAGTTTATATGAGAAAAAACCAAAAATAGCTCCAATTATGCCACCGCTTCTCGTAATATCCAAGTACTCAGTTGACTTAATAATCCTTTCGATTAAGGTCATATCCATTTCCTTAGAGCCATCGAGAAAAACTAAAATACACAAAAATATTACAAGAGAACATATTATATATCGTCTCATGTGATATTTTGTTGCTTGTATATTATAAAGAATTCCCCAAAAAATAAGTAGAAGTGGAATTAAAAAGTTTGCAGATCCTGCAACAACTGAAAATAATTTATAAATTAATGTGCCAATTAATCCCATTTTCTGACTATAAAGTGAAATGAAAAATACTATTCCAATTACAATTAAGAAAAGACCCATAATTTCTTTTCCAGAAGAAATTTCAGAAGCTGACTTTTTTCTTTTTTGAATATTCTTTTTATTTGAATTTTTTTTATTGTTTTTTTTATTTTTTATCAAGAGCTTGCACCTCAATAATATTATAACAATTTGTGCTCTTAAACACCAGTATGACCAAAGCCTCCATCGCTTCTTTCAGTATTACTTATCTCTTCAACTTCAACAATTTCCGGAGTTTCAATTTTCATAAATACAATCTGTGCAATTCTGTCGCCATCTTTTATTACAACTTCATCATTACTCATATTTATTAGAATTATTTTTAATTCACCTCTATAATCAGAATCAATTGTTCCAATTCCATTAGGAAGACCTAAACCTTTTTTTAGTGCAAGTCCCGATCTAGCTCTAACTTGTGCTTCATAGCCTTTGTCAAACTCAAGAAATAATCCAGTTGGAACTAAAACTCTATCAAGTGATTTTAAAACTAAATCTTCATCGAGATTAGCTCTAAGATCCATTCCTGATGAACCAGCTGTCTCATATTTAGGAAGTGGATGCTTGCTTTTATTTATAATTTTTAATTTCATAATTTCCCCTTTAAAAAATCGCATTAAAATAAATCTTAATGCGACTAAATTTTTATTTATTTATCTTGCTCTTTCTTGTTGTCTTCTCTCTTTATAAGAGCTTTTCTTGAAAGTGAAATTTTACCAGTGTCTTCAGCAATATCAATTACCTTAACTTCAACTGTGTCGCCAACTTTTAGAACATCTTCAACATTATTAGTTCTTTCGTGAGCAATTTCTGAAATATGAAGAAGTCCTTCAGTTCCCTTTTTAATTTCTACAAAGGCTCCAAATTTTACTATTTTCTTAACCTTTCCAGTATAAACTTCTCCTATTTCAATTTCTTTTACTATATCTTCTATTATAGAAATTGCTTCTTTTGCTTTTGCATCATTATCAGAAAGTATAGAAATTCTTCCGTCATCATCAATATCTATTTTAACGCCAGTTTGTTCAATAATTTTATTAATTATCTTTCCACCGGCACCTATAACTTCACCAATTCTTTCTGAATCAATAGAAATCATGTGAATTATTGGAGCGTATTTAGAGAGTTCAGCTCTTGGTTTTTCAATAGTAGTTTCTAGATGATCAAGTATTTCAAATCTTGCAACTTTTGCTCTTTCAAGGGCAACTTCAAGAATTTCTTTTTTAATTCCTTCAACTTTTATATCCATTTGTATAGCAGTGATACCTTCTCTAGTACCTGCTACCTTAAAGTCCATATCTCCAAAGTGATCTTCAAGACCTTGAATGTCAGTTAAAATTTTAATTACACCATTTTCTTCAATAAGACCCATGGCAATACCAGCTACTGGAGCCTTAATTGGAACACCAGCATCCATTAGTGCTAACGTAGATCCACAAATTGATGCTTGAGAAGAAGATCCATTAGATGATAATACTTCAGATACAACTCTTATTGTGTATGGGAAAGTTTCGCTATCAGGTATTACTGGAATAAGAGCTCTTTCAGCTAAAGCACCATGGCCAATTTCACGCCTTCCTGGTGATCTTGATGGTTTAGTATCTCCAACACAAAATCCAGGGAAATTATAGTGGTGAATATATCTTTTTGGCTTGTCATCTCCAAGTCCATCAATAACTTGTTCTTCAGAAATTGCTCCTAATGTTGCAATAGAAAGTACTTGAGTTTGTCCTCTAGTGAATAGTCCCGAACCATGAGTTCTTGGTAGAACTCCAACTTCTGAAGAAAGAGGTCTAATTTCAGTTAATTTTCTATCGTCAGGTCTTCTTTCATCTTCAAGAATTCCACGTCTAACTTCAGTTACTTCTATTTCTTCTAAAGCAGCCTCAACGTCTTTTGCATTTTCTTCCATTAAGTCTTTAAAATGTTCTCTAATGTCTTCTTTTGCTGCTTCAGTTTTTTCAACTCTTACAATTTTATCTTTTTGTCTAATTGCATCAACTAATAAATCTTTGCCATATTCTTTAACTTGAGAAACAATTTCTTCATCAGCCTTAAATACTTCATATTCAGCTTTTTCTTTTCCAATTTCTGAAGTAATTTCGTTAGTAAACTTACAAATTTCTTTTATAACTTCATGTCCTTCTAAAATTGCTTCTAACATTTCAGCTTCGCTTACTTCTTGTGCACCTGCTTCTACCATCATAATAGCAGATTCAGTTCCAGCAAGTGAAAGATTTATTCTAGAGTTATTTCTCTCTTCTTCATTAGGATTTATAATATATTTACCATCAATAAAGCCAACTTCAACGGAACCAGTAGGTCCATCAAAAGGAATGTCAGAAATAGAAAGAGCAATAGAAGAACCAATCATAGCTACAATTTCTGGCGAATGATCTTGGTCAACACTTAAAACAGTAGCTACAATATGAACATCATTTCTATATCCTTCAGGAAAAAGAGGTCTTAGAGGTCTGTCTATTAATCTAGCAGAAAGTGTAGCTTTTTCACTTGGTCTTCCTTCTCTTTTAATAAATCCACCAGGAATTTTCCCAACAGCATACATCTTTTCTTCATAATCAACACTTAGAGGAAAGAAGTCGATTCCCTCTCTTGGTTTAGATGAAGATGTTGCAGTAACAAGAACGACAGTGTCTCCATATTGAACTAAACAAGCTCCATTAGCTTGTTCTGCAACTTTTCCAATTGTAACTTTTAACTGTGAGCCTGCAAGATCCATAGTATAAGTTTTTTCCATTATTTCCTCCTTCTAATAAGAAAGAGCGGAATTACCGCTCCTATTATCCTCTTATTTGTAGTTTTTTAATAAGTGTACGATATCTTTCTATATCACTATTTTTTAAATATCTTAATAAGTTTCTTCTTTTACCAACCATTTTAAGAAGTCCTCTTCTTGAGTGGTGGTCTTTCTTGTGAATTCTCAAGTGTTCATTTAAATCGTTAATTCTTCTAGTAAGAATTGCAATTTGTACTTCTGGTGAACCTGTGTCACCTTCATGAGTTTTAAATTCGTCAATAATAATCTTTTTAATATTTGGTTCTAACATATTTTCCTCCTAAATTTTTAATAGAGCTAATCAAAGTAGGCGTCGAGGAGCGTCCAACTGAGAATAGCTATTTAACCTTTTATATATTACCACGAAATGCAATAAATGTAAAGTTATCTATTTCTTGTAACTAAAACATCTTTTGCAATTTGTTCAAACAATTCTTCTACACTATTAAACTTTAATTCAGGTCTAACAAAATCTAATAGTTCAAGCTCTACAATTTCACCATAAATATCCTCATAAAAATCTAAAATATGTGCTTCTATTTTAATTCCATCATGTTCAACAGTAGGATTAGTCCCAATATTTGTAGATGCCTTATATTTTTTACCCTTAATTATAATGTCGGTGTCGTATACTCCAAATTTTGGTATAACAAAATTATCAATTAGTCTTAAATTTGCCGTTGGATAGCCCATTTTCTTGCCCAAGCCTTTTGCATGAATAATTTCTCCAATAAGTTTATAAGGTCTTGAAAGTAAAAAATTTGCTTCCTTTATTTTACCATTTTCAATTAATTTTCTAATCAATGAAGAAGAAATTTTTTCGCCTTTATAAGAAATTTGCTCAATTATTTCAACAGTTTCAAATAAACTTTTATTTTCTCTTAAAAATTCAATATTTCCAGATTTTTTATATCCGTAGGTGTAATCATAACCCACTACTACTCCTTTTATTTTTAAATTTTTTGCTAAAAAATCATCTAAAAATTTAATAGGACTGTAGGACATAAATTCTTTTGTAAAATTTATCAGGTAAATTATATCTACGCCTAAATTTTCTAAAATTTCAAATTTTGTCTTATTAGTTGTTATAATATCTTTTTTCCCAACTTTTACAAGATTATCTGTGTGCTCATTAAAAAGCAAAAGACTTGACTTAATATTCAATTTTTTTGCATTTTCAATAGCTTTTTTTATTAATTCAATATGTCCTCTGTGGACGCCGTCAAAATTTCCAAGGGCTATAACTGATTCTTCTTTAGCTTTATAATTTAAGTCAATTTCAATTATTTTCATAAATCACCTATTAAATTCTTCTTCATTTTGAGAAAAAACTCTCCATCTTTTTTCTTTAATTCACCAATTCCCAAAAATTTATTTTCTGAGTAAACTCTATAATTTTCATCATTTAATTTTTCTTTTAACTTATAAAATTGTCCCATAATAAATTTTTCACAAAAACTTTTTGGAATATCAATTCTTTTAAAATTCATGAGTGCTAAATCCATAGGTAAAATTTTTTCTTTTATTTCATCTAGGCTTAATTTTTCAAAATCAGAAACTTTTATGGCGTCTTCAATTTTAAAAGACCCAGTCCTAATTCGTCTAAGCTCAGTTAGGGTTCCAAAAGTTCCAAGAGATCTTCCAAGGTCATTTGCAAGAGATCTAATATATGTTCCCTTTGATACCTTAGTTAAAATTGTAAATTCGTCTTTTCCATTAAAATCTAAAAGTTCAATTTTATAAATTTCAACATCTCTTTTTTTTATTTCGACATCTTTACCTTCTCTTGCATATTCATAAAGTTTTTTTCCATTAACTTTTAGGGCAGAATAAATTGGAGGTCTTTGAGAAATTTTACCAGTGAATTTAATTAAAGTATCTTTAATATCTTCATCAGTAAAACATACATCTTCTTCCTCCAAAATTTTTCCAGTTATATCATAGCTATCAGTTAGGACTCCAAGTTTTATTTTTGCCTCATATACCTTATCACTTGATAAAATATAATCACTTGTCTTAGTGCCCTTTCCTATGGAAATCACTAGCACACCTGTTGCCATTGGGTCAAGTGTGCCAGTGTGACCTACTTTTTTTATTCCTAATTTTTTCCTAACTTTATAAACTAAATCGTGAGAAGTAATTCCCTTTTCTTTGTCAAAAATTAAAAGTCCGTCCATCATAATTGTTCTTCAGCTACTTTAATAATGTCTTCTTTAGCTTTAATTAAATCAGTATGATTTATTGTTCCTCCAGATGCTCTAACATGACCTCCGCCATTAAATTTTGAAGCAATCTTTGTGCAGTCAATATTTGACTTAGATCTAAGGGAAAGTCTTATGCAGTCATCTTTTTCTTTTAATAAAATTGCAAGTTCAACTGTGTCAATATCTCTTACAAATTCAACAATTCCATCTGCATCAGATTTTTCTGCCTTTGATTTTTCCATGTCATCTTTTGTAACAAAAACAAGGGCAATTTTATTGTCATGAAAGTATTCTATTGAATTCATTGCTCTAATTAATAAATCTGTCTTTTCTCTACTTCTACTTTGATAGACATTCACTGTAACTTCATCAATATCAACATCGTATTTAAATAAATTTGATGCAGTTAAAAATGTACTTGAAGATACAGAGCTATATTTAAAGGAGCCTGTATCAGTTGAAAGTCCAGTAAATAGTGAAGTTGCAATTTCTTTACTTAGTTCTAAATTCAAAGTTTCAAAAATCCTTGCAAGGACTTCACAAGTTGCTGGAGATTTAAAGTCAACTATATTTAAATCAGCGTAATTTGTGTTGCTAAAATGATGATCAATATTTACAGTTTTCTTTGATGCTTCAAAGACTTTTTTTATATTATCGCCCATTCTATTTTCATCAGATGAATCTAAGGCAATAAATAAATCAAAATCATTTTGTAATTCATTAGGAGCCTTTGCAAAGGACAAGTTTGGCAAAAATTTAAAAGATTTTGGAATTTTGTCATCTAAAATAAAGACTACATCTTTTCCAAGTTTATTTAACATACCAACCATCGCTGTAACTGAGCCTAAGTTATCTCCATCTGGATTTAAATGAGAAGCAACTGCTATAATTTCACTTTCATCAATTAATTTTTTAAAAGTTGAGGAAAGTTCTATTAAATTATTCATTTCCACGATTTACCTCATCAATTAATTTATCAAGTTCAAGTGCCTTTTCTATAGAATCATCTTTAATAAAGATAAGTTCAGGCATGGCTCTAAGTTTAACTTTTTTTGATAACTCTTTTTTTATAAATCCCTTTGCGGAATTTAAACCTTCAACAGCTTCATCTCTATCAAAGTCATTTCCAAGTACAGAAACATATACCTTGGCAAAAGATAAATCATTAGTAACATCTACATGTGAAATACTTGTTATAGATGGAATTCTCGGATCCTTTAATTCATTTTGGATAATATTTGAAATAGTTCTTTTTACTTCTTCAGAAATTCTATTAATTCTCTTATTATTCATTATGCTCTCTTAACTTCCTTTAATATAAATGATTCAAGAAGGTCTCCCTCTTTGATGTCATTGAAGCCATCGATTACAAGACCACCTTCAAAGCCGCTAGCAAGTTCTTTTGCATCATCTTTAAATCTCTTAAGTGATGCAATATCTCCTTCGTGAATTACGACATCATCTCTCAAAACTTTTACTTTAGAATTTCTTAAAATCTTACCATTTAAAACATATACACCTGCAACCATTTGGTTGTTAGGAAGTTTAAATGTTTGTCTAATTTCACATCTACCAAGAATTTCTTCAACAATATCTGGGTCAAGCATACCTTTAGCAGCTTGTTCAATGTCATTTATTATTTCGTAAATTACTCTATAAGTTCTAATTTCAACATCTTCAGCTTTAGCAAGTTCTATAGCATTAATATTTGGTCTTACATTAAATCCTATTACAATTGCATTAGATGCAGAGGCAAGTGTTACGTCAGATTCGTTAATTCCGCCAACACCAGAGTGAATTATTGAAATTTTAACTTCATTTGTAGAAAGTTTTAAAAGTGATTGATTTAAAGCTTCAACAGATCCTTTAACATCAGCTTTAACAACAATATTTAATTCTTTTACATCTTCTTCAGAAATTTTTTCAAATAAATTATCAAGACTAATCTTTGTTGTTTGACTAAGCCTTTTTTCTCTTGAAATTTCTGAATTTTTATCAGCAATTGCCTTGGCAGTTTTGTCGTCATTTACTGCATAAATAGTATCTCCTGCATTAGGAACTTCGTTAAGGCCAAGAACTACAACTGGCATCGATGGACCAGCTTTTTTAACTTTTTTGCCCTTATCATCTTCCATTGCTCTAATTCTACCAGAACATACTCCGGATACTATTGAGTCTCCAAATCTTAAAGTACCATTTTTAATAAGAATAGTAGCCATAGGTCCCTTTGCCTTGTCAAGATTTGCTTCAATAATTGTACCGATAGCACGTCTGTTAGGGTTTGCCTTTAGTTCTCTCATTTCTGCTACTAAAAGAATCATTTCAAGAAGTTCATCTATTCCTTCTCCAGTTTTAGAAGAAACGCCTACAACAATAGTGTCTCCGTCCCACTCTTCAGCTACTAAATTTTCATTCATAAGCTCTTGCTTTACTCTTTCAGGATTGGCTTCTGGTTTATCAATTTTTGTAATGGCTACGATAATTGGGACTTCAGCTGATCTTGCGTGAGAAATAGCTTCTATAGTTTGAGGCATTACACCATCATCTGCAGCAACAACAAGCACTGCTATATCTGTAGTTTGAGCTCCTCTAAGTCTCATTGAAGTAAAAGCTTCGTGACCAGGAGTATCTAAAAAAGTTATTTTCTTTCCTGATAAATTTACTGTGTAAGCACCTATATGTTGAGTGATTCCCCCAGCTTCAGATTGTGTAACATGAGTTTTCTTTATTGAATCAAGAAGAGATGTCTTACCATGGTCAACGTGACCCATAACTGTTACAACTGGTGGTCTTGTTTTTAAGTCTCTTTCCTTGTCTTTCTTTAATAGGCCATATTCTTCTTCAATGGAATTATCAAGTTTTTGTTCTTCAATTTCAATTCCAATTCCTAATTCATCTGCCAATAAAATGCAAGTATCCTCATCAATACTTTGATTTTGGTTGGCCATTACTCCAAGACCTATTAATTTTGTAATTACTGTTGACACAGATACTCCAAGTTGATCTGCAAAATCTTTAACTGTAATTGGTGCAATCACTGTTATAGGATCATCCCCTTTATTTTCTTCCTCTGTTTTATGTCTTGATTTAACTTTTTTCTTGGGTTTTTTCTTTGTTAAATCTCTATTGTAGGAGTTGTTAATTTCCTTTTTATCATCTTTATTTTTGGATTTCTTTTTTCTATTGTTTTTAAAATCTTCTTCTCCAAAAAACTCTTCTTTTTTATTTTTAAAACTTTTATTGTGTTTGTGGTTTTCTACTTTACCATTGTCAAATGACTTTTTATTAGTATTTACTTTGTTATCTCTATTTTTTTTAACGCTGTCTTTATTTTGTTTTTCTTTATTACCATTATTATTGGCATCTTGTTTTTTATTTTTTTTATCTCTACTATTTTTAGAATTATCATTCTTTACAGGAGATTCATTCTCAGAAGAGTTTTTTTTGTATAATTTTCTTACTTTTTCTTCATCAGCACTTTCTAGCGTTGACATGTGATTTTTTACAGGTATCTCTATTTCATTTAATTTTAAAATTAATTCTTTACTTGTAATACCAATTTCCTTTGCCAATGCGTGCACTCTTATCTTTGACAAATTGAACACCTCCTCAAAAGAAGCTTAATCTACAGAATTCATTAGCTTATCATAAACTTCCTCACTAATTTCTGTTGTAAATGCTCTGTTTAGAGCCTTTGACTTTATCGCTTTTTCTAAACAACTTTTGTCATTGCATAAATAAGCTCCTCTTCCATTTGCCTTACCCGTTTTATCTATAAAGATCTCATTTTCTTTGTTTTTGACAACTCTGATCAAATCTTTTTTTGCCCTTTGTTCCCTACAACCTATGCATGTACGCATAGGTATTTTCCTAATTTTAGTCATTTTTCACTCCGTTAAATTAAGAATTTTTCAATTTTCCTTTTTTTCTATCTCTTCAGTATCTTTAATTTCATCTGAAGAATCCTCTACTATTAAATCTTCATCATTAACTTCAACATTTGAATCATTAATTTCAATTGATTCCTCAGAATTTTCTATTTCTTCAGGTATTTCTTTTTTAGCATTTTCAAATTCTTCAGCCAATTCTTCTTCAGTAATACCTCTGTCTTCAAGATATTCTTCAAACTGTTCCTGAGATTTAATATCGATTTTCCATCCAGTTAGTTTAGCTGCAAGTCTAACATTTTGTCCTTCCTTACCAATTGCTAGTGATAATTGATAATCTGGCACTATTGCTAATGCAGATTTTTCAGCTTCATTTACAAAAACTTTTTCAACTTTTGATGGGCTTAAAGAGTTTGCAATAAATTTATCAATTTCTTTTTCATAAATTACAATATCAATTTTTTCATTGTGGATTTCATCAACAATAGCATTAACTCTTTGACCCTTATAACCAACGCAAGCTCCAAGTGGATCTACTTCAGGGTCTCTTGAAAATACTGCTATTTTTGTTCTTGACCCTGCTTCTCTTGAAATAGAATATATTTCAACAATTCCTTCACTTACTTCTGGGACTTCTAATTCAAAAAGTCTTTTTATTAAATCAGGATGTGATCTTGAAAGTATTATTTGTGGACCTTTTGTCGATTTTTCAACAGATAGTATCAACAATTTGTATCTATCACCATGTTCATATTTTTCGCCATTAATTTGTTCGCTATAAGGTAAAACAGCTTCAGTAGTTCCTAAATCAACATAGACATTATTGTAAGATTTTCTTTGAACTACTCCAGTGATAATTTCCTTTTCCCTTTCAACATACTCGTCGAAAACAATATCTCTTTCAGCATCTTTTATTCTTTGGATAACAACTTGTTTAGCAGTTTGAGCAGCAATTCTTCCAAAATTTTTAGGATGAATTTCTAAATTATATATATCTCCGACTTCATAACTTGGGTCAATTTTTTTTGCTTCATCTAGAGAAATTTCAAGTTGATCATCTTCAACATTTTCTACAATATTTTTTGATGCAAAAAGTTTGATTTCTCCAGTTTCTCTATTCATATTTACAATAACATTTTGAGATGTACCATAGTTTTTTCTATAACTAGAAACTAAAGCTGATTCCAACGCTTCAAATATGATTTCTCTTGAAATCCCTTTTTCTTTTTCAATTTCACTTAAAGCGTCTATAAACTCTTGGTTCATTTAATCCTCCATTTAAAACTTAATAGTTTGTTTCATAGATGCAATTGACTTTATAGGAATTTTTAATTCCTCATCATCAACTTTACAATAAACAAATTCATCATCGTATCTGTCTAAAACAAAACTAAATTCTTTTTTACCATCAATTGGAGCATAAAGTTTAACATCTACTTCATTTCCAATATTTCTTCTATAATCATCTTTTGTTTTTAAAGGTCTGTCAAGTCCTGGCGAAGAAATCTCCAAATAATAAGGATTCTTTAAAATCTCAATGTTATCTAATTCCTTTTCTAGATTTCTACTCATTTCAGTACAGTCATCAAGATCAATACCATCTTTTTTGTAAATAAAAATAGATAGCAGATCATGTTTTGATCCATTTTGAAATTCTATATCTACAACTTCGTAGCCAAGTTCTTCCGCTACCTTTTCAGCTAGTGGGTAAATTTCTCTTCTCAATTCTTTATTATTCACTTAACACCTCACTACTAAAAAACAAAGAGTGGGCTAACCCACTCTTTTCACTAAAATATCTTTCTTATTAAATTATAACATAAAATAGCAGAATTACAACATATAACTAAAATTATTCAATGCTATAGCTTAAAAATTAAATAAGGAAATTTGATTTGTCTCATCTAAATCAATTAACATTCCATTTTTTTGTAAAATTGTAATAACAGAATTTCCTGCTCTAGTCCTTTTTGAAAAATCTTCTACTGATAAGAACTTTGTTTTTAAAGCCTCTTCTTCAATACTATTTGCACAGTTTTCTCCAAGACCTGGTATTGCTCTAAGAGGCATTCTAACCTTGCCATCTTCTATAGTAAATTTCGATGCCTTTGACTTATATAAATCAGCTGGCAAAAATTCAAAACCTCTTGCATACATTTCAAGTGCTACTTCAGATACTCTTATTTCGCCTTTATCTTTTGCAGTTGGATTTTGAACTTCCTTTAATATTTTTAATCTATTCTTTAAAAAACTTGGTCCCTCAATAATATTTTCTCCATTAAAATCATTTAATTTAATAGTAAAAAATGTAGCATAAAAAGCCAAAGGGTAATTTAATTTATAGTATGCAATCCTAAAAGAAAGCATTACATATGCAACAGCGTGAGCTTTAGGGAACATATACTTAATTTTTTTACAAGAATCAATATACCATTCTGGAAGATCTAAGTTGTTCATTATTTTTTCTTGTTCTTCAGTAAGTCCCTTTCCCTTTCTAACCTTTTCCATGGTATCAAAGGCCATTTTATTCTCAGCCCCTGCATTTATTAAATAAACCATTATGTCTTCTCTAGTTGCAATTACATCTTTAAGTTCTGCCCTTCCTGAATCTACAAGCTCTTGTGCATTTGATATCCATACATCAGTGCCATGTGAAAGCCCGGAAATTCTAACTAAATCTGCAAAGTTCTTTGGTTTAGTTTCCATAAGCATTGATATGACAAAAGATGTACCAAATTCTGGTATGCCAAGAGTTCCTGTATTGCAAGAAAAAATTTCCTCATCCATATTAAAAATTTCTGCACTATTAAAAATAGATAAAGTTTTCTCATCGTCAAGTCTAATTTTATTTGAATCAAGTCCTGTAAAATCTTCTAGCATTTTTATAATAGTTGGACCATCGTGACCAAGTATATCAAGTTTTAAAATTTTTCCATGAATAAAATTATAATCAAAATGCGTAGTTATTACTCCTGAAGTAGGGTCATCTGCTGGATATTGAATTGGGGTAAAGTCAAAAATACTTTTGCTTTTTGGAACAATCATAACGCCGCCTGGATGTTGTCCACTTGTTCTTTTACCATCTGTTATTGCTTTTGCTAACCTATCTATTTCGATTGGAGAAATATTTTTTCCATCAAAATATTTTTTTACATATCCATAAGCAGTTTTTTCAGCTATTTTGCCAATAGTTCCTGCTCTAAATACATAACCCTCACCAAATAATTCTTCTGTATATTTATGGGCTTGTGGTTGATATTCTCCTGCAAAGTTTAAATCAATATCTGGCTCTTTATCTCCATAGAATCCCAAAAATACTTCAAAAGGTATATTGTGACCATCCTTTTTCATTGGACTTCCACAATTAGGGCAAATTTTATCTGGCATATCGACACCACTACCATATTTTAGGTCCTTTGTAAATTCAGAGTATTTACACTTTGGACAAATATAATGTGGTGGAAGAGGATTTACTTCTGTTATACCAGACATAGTTGCAACAAAAGATGAACCAACAGATCCTCTGGATCCTACTAAAAATCCATCATCATTAGATTTCTTTACAAGTTTTTGTGCAATTATATAAAGAACAGAATATCCATTTGAAATTATAGATTTAAGTTCCTTTTCCAATCTTTCTTCAACTATAGGAGGTAGATTTTCGCCATAAATATCATGAGCTTTTTTGTATGTTATTTCTCTAAGACTTTCATCAGAACCTTCTATTACTGGTGGAAATTTCCCATCTGGTATTGGTTTAATACTATCTATTTCATTTTTCAATTTATTTGTATTTGAAACAACCACTTCATAAGCTTTTTCTTCTCCTAGATATGAAAATTCTTCTAGCATTTCTTCTGTAGTTTTAAAATAGAATTTTTGCTTTCTACTAGCTCTTGGATCAGGTCTTCCAGGCTTACCGTTTAAGACAATTCTTCTCAGAACATCTTCTGACTCTTCCAAATAATAGGTATCTGTATCTGCAATAACTGGAATTTCAAGTTTTTCTCCAAGCCATAGAATCTTTTTATTTATTTCTCTTATGTCATTTACACTAAATTTTCCATCTTCTATTGCCATTACATTGTCGCTTGCAGGTTGAATTTCCAAAAAGTCATAATACTTTGCAATTTCTAAAAGTTCATCATCTGGACACATTCTATAAACTGCATCAAAAAGAGGAGAACTAGCATTTCCAGATCCTACTAAAATTCCTTCTCTATACTTATCCAATAAAGTTCTTGGGACTTTTGGATTAAAATTATAATATTTCATGTGGGAATCTGAAATTAATTTGTAGAGATTTTTTAGCCCTACTTCATTTCTTACTAATACTAGCAAGGAGTTTTCGAATAAACGTTTAGAATCTATGTTCATTATTTCTTTATTTAAGTTATCAAAATTAAATTCTTTTTCTCTCTTGAATCTTTCGATTAATTTAATAAACATAGCTGCTGTAGCTTCAGCATCATTTACTGCCCTATGTGCACCGACAAGAGAAACACCTAGATTTTTACATAGAGTTCCCAAATTAAATCTCTTCATATCAGTCATAATAGCTCTTGCCAAAACTAGTGTATCTAAAATTGGGTGACTAAATTCTAAATTATTATTAGCATATTCTCTTCTTATAAAGGAAATATCAAATTTTGCATTGTGAGCTACTAAAACAGAATCCCTTGAAAAATCGTAAAACTTTGGAATTACTTCTTCTATAGTTGGTTCATTTTCTACCTTAGCATTGCTAATACCAGTAAGCTCAACTACAACTTGTGGAATTTCTTTTTCAGGATTAATAAGTTGTGAAAATCTATCTACAATTGTCCCATCAACAATTTTTACGGCGCCAATTTCTGTAATTTTATCATTTCTTGAAGATAGACCAGTAGTTTCAATATCGAAGACTACATAGGTATCATAATTTTTATTTGAATCATAATTTGTTACTATTTTTTCACTATCATCTACAAAATTTATGTCAGTGCCATATAAAATCTTTAGTCCAGTTGTTTCTCCTGCCTCCATAGCTTCAGGAAAGCCCTGAACATCATTAGTATCAGATATAGCAAGTGCATCATGACCCCATAACTTTGCTCTTTTTGCAAAATCAGTAAAGGAAGTTACTCCAGACATTTGGCACATTTTTGAGTGTATTCTAAATTCAACTCTCTTTTCGTTTGAAAAATCCATTCTAATAATTTTATCTCTTTTTTCAATGTATCTTATCATAATAGTGTCACATCTTGAAAAGTTATCATAATTTACATTTCCAGTAATTAAAACATGATCTCCCTTTTTAAAATTATCTAAAAATTCTTCAACTTTTTCTGGCTTTAGAAATATTTTTGCAAGAGTTGAAGATGTATAATCTGTGACAGACATCGCAACTAAGAAATTCCCTGTTTTTAATTCACGAGACTCAACATTAAATATATCCACTTCTACAGTGACTTTTTGAGAATTAACATTTACATCAATAAGCCTTTGAACATTATCAATATCTTTTTTTCCATAGCTATTTATTTTTTTAGATTTATTTTCCTTTACCTTATTTTCAACTTTTGTCTTTAATTCTAATTCATGTTTTGAAGAGATAACTTCCTCTGCTTCGTCAATTTGAGATATAAAAGTTTCTATATTTTCCTCTTCAACTAATTCTTTTACAAAGTTAAATTTAATTTTATAGAAATCAAAAATTTTAAGCTCATTTTCTAAATACTTTCCAAATCCATTTTTTGTAAGAGTGTAATAAGCCTCTTCAGTTGGAAGTTTAATGTCAATTAAATTTTTATCTTTTTTTATTTCAATATCTTCTATCCAAATTTTTGATGATGGATTATATTTTAAAATTTCTGCACAAATCAAATCATCTTCACTTTTATAAAGAGAAGATGATTTAAAATCAATGTAAATTTTGTATTCTTTTAAATTTTTTGAAAAAATCTCTTTTATTTTTTTCTTTAAAATTTCTTCAAGATCTTTTTCAGATAATATTACAAAAAAAACTTCTCTATTATTTTTATTTCTTTTAATGGAGTCAATACAAATATCATCTGAAATATCTAAAGAAGTAATATTTAATTTTTTTAAAATATCTTTTAATAAAATCAAAGCTTCACCCGATTTTTTCTATTTCTTTTAAAAGTTCATTTAAAAGCTCATTTTCTGGTACTTTTTTTATAATTTCGCCTTTCTTAAAAATAAGTCCGTTACCATTACCACAAGCTATGCCAATATCTGCTTCTCTGGCTTCACCTGGTCCATTTACTGCACAGCCCATTATGGCTACTTTTAGATTCTTATTCATTTCATATAATCTGTCTTCAACTGTTTTAACAATTTCAATTAAATCAACTTTTGTTCTAGCACAAGTAGGGCAAGAAATTAAATCTATTCCCTTTCTTCTTAGGTATAGAGCCTTTAGAATATCTTTTCCAGCAATAACTTCATCAATTGGATCTGATGTTAAAGAAACTCTTATTGTATCTCCTATTCCTTCAGCTAATAGTGTTCCTATTCCAATTGCCGATTTAATAATTCCCTTTTTTGGAGTTCCTGCTTCCGTTACACCAAGATGTAGTGGATAATTTGACATTTCAGAAAATTTTCTATAGCTTTCTATAGTCAAATTTACGTTGGAGGCTTTTAAAGAAACTGCAATATCAAAAAAGTTATTTTTTTCAAGAATTTCTACTTCTTCCATGGCACTAAAACATATTGAAAAAGCATTGACACCTTTAAATTTATCTAAAAATTCTTCTTTTATTGAACCTGAATTTACACCAACTCTTATGGGAATATTATAAAACTTACAAGCTTCTGTAACTTCTTTTATTTTCCAAGATTCACCAATATTTCCAGGATTTAATCTTATGGCATCACTTTCATTTTCAGCAGCAGCAAGAGCTAATTTATAATCAAATTGAATATCAGATATAATTGGAATTTTGATTTCTTTTTTTATCTCTTTAAGTGCAGCTGCATCTTCTAAATCATTTACTGCCATTCTTATAATATCGCAACCTGCCTTCTCTAATTTTTTTATTTGAGAAACAGTAGATTTTATATCCTTTGTATTTGTGTTAGTCATTGATTGGATAGAAATAAAAGAATCTCCTCCAACAGGCACACTACCAACATAAATTTTTTTCGTTTCTTTTCTATTTATCATTTACTAAACAACCTTCCAATGTCATTAAATATAGTTACATAAATCATTAAACTTAGTAAAATACTCATCCCAATTATAGTTAATTTTTGTTCAATTTTTGGATTAATAGGATTTCCTTTTACAGCTTCAATTAACAAGAATAAAAATTTTCCTCCATCTAGAGCTGGAATTGGAAGTAGATTAAATACTCCTAGGTTAACAGAAATTAAGGCTAAAATTTGAAGAAAGTTTAGAAAGCCCTTTGAAGATTCAGAACCAATCATTTGTACAACTCCAACTGGTCCTGAAAGATATTCCATTTTAAAAGAACCATCAACAATCATTTTTAAACTTTTTAAAATCATAATAGAAATGTCAAGAGTCCTTTTTGCACCAAGTTGAAATGATTTAAAAAGAGAATGCTTTAATTTAGATGTAATGCCAATTAAATACATTTTATTTTCATCTGAATACTTTGGTTTTAAATTAAAGTCTAAATTTTTGCCATCTCTATTTATTTTCAAATTAATTTCTTTACCCTCTCTATTTTTAATAAGAGAATTAATTTCATAAATATCTTTGGTTTTTACTTTATCTATTTCTATTATTATATCGCCTGATTTTAAACCTGAGATTTCTGCTGGAGAATCCTTAATTACCTTGTCAATTTCATTTGAACCATAGCCAATTATAGAAAAAATTATTGTAAAAGCAAAAAATGCTAATATGAAATTCATAAAAGCACCAGCAATAACAACTGCCATTCTCTTTAAAATGGTAGCATTATTAAAAGACCTAGGATCATGAGAATTTTCTTCTTCTCCTTCCATGGCAACATAACCACCAATAGGAAGGGCTCTTAAACTATAAGAGGTTTCTCCTTTTTTCTTTTGAAAAAGTTTTGGACCCATACCTATAGAAAATTCATTTACTTTTATCCCTGACAATTTTGCTACAGTAAAATGTCCAAATTCATGAAGCATTACAACTAATAGAAAAATTACAAGAGAACTTATTAAAGTAATCATTTATCCTCCTTAAATAAGATTATATAAAATGTAAATAAAGGGACTAATAAAAATCAAACTATCAAATCTATCTAATATTCCACCATGTCCTGGAAGAATTTGTGCGTAATCCTTTATTTCAGTATACCTTTTTATCTTAGATGCAAATAAATCTCCAAATTGACCAGATACTGATGATAAAAATATAATTAATATAACAAGTCCATTAATGTTGTATATTGGATTATATCTATTGAGCATTACAAAATAAATAGTCGTAATAATTAGAGCAAAAAATGTTCCACCTATTGCACCTTCAACAGATTTATTTGGACTTACCCTTTCAATTAATTTATGTTTTCCAAAGGTAGAACCCACAAAATAAGCAAAAGTATCAGTTGAAAAAGAAATAATAAAAGAAGCAATAATTAGATATATATCATCAATACTGCCTAGCAAATTAAGTAAAAAAATAACATAGAAATAAGTAAAAGTCGTGCAAGCATAATTATTTAAGTTATATTCATCTAAGTGTACAAAAAGGCATGAATTAACAACAAAAAATAAAACAAAAGAGTAAATTAAATTTTTATCAAAAAAAGTACATAAAAAAGTTATTATTGCACCAAAAAATAAAACTGGCAAAAATAATTTTATTCCCTTATTATAAAGGGCATTGTACATTTCTCTTACAGCCTCAAGAGTTAAAATAAAAATTGAAATTTTAATTGCATTTAGTCCCAAATAAAAAATTAAAATTATTAAAAAAATACCAACTATTCCAGTGGTAACTCTCTTTTGTAAATCTGTCAAAATTAAAGTCCTCCATACCTTCTATTGCGTCTTTGAAAATCATATATAGCCTTGTAAAATTCATTTTCATGAAAATCAGGCCACAAAATATTTGAAAAATAAAATTCGCTATAGGCTAATTGATAAAGTAAAAAATTAGAAACTCTAAGTTCTCCACTTGGTCTAATTAATAAATCAAGATCATCTTGACCTTTAGTGTATAAATATTCTTTATAGCTTTCTGTATCAATATCATTTATGTCAATTTTTCCATCAATTACATCTTTACATATATTTTTAGTAGCTCTAACAATTTCACTTTGACCGCCATAATTTAGCCCAATATTTAATATCATTTTATCATTTGATTTTGTTTCCTGCAACGCATCATCAATTAGTTTCACAATTTTATCAGGAAAGATACTATAATCTCCTAGAACTTTAATTCTCACATTATTTTTTTTGATTTTTTCCAATTGGCTTTTTATGTAAAAGGCTAATAAATCCATAAGCTTTGAAATTTCTTCTTCTGGTCTTTTCCAATTTTCTGTAGAAAAAGCATAAAGAGTCAAAGATTTAATGTTAATTTTATAGGCAGCTTCAACAATTTCAATAACCCTTTTAGTACCTTCCTTGTGCCCAAAGGTTCTTGGCATATTTCTATTTTTTGCCCATCTTCCATTTCCATCCATTATTATCCCAACATGATTTGGGATATTTTCTAAATCCAATTCGTTATAATAATTCATAAAACTCCTTAAAAAAAGAGCCTTAGAATAATCTAAGGCCAAAAATTAAATTTCCATAAGTTCTTTTTCTTTGTTTTCTGCTACTTTGTCGACTTCTTTAATAAACTTGTCTGTTAATTTTTGAATATCTTCTTCATAAGTTGATTTGTCATCTTCAGAAATCTCTTTAGATTTTTCAGCTTTCTTAATCTCTTCCATAGCGTCTCTTCTTACATTTCTAATAGAAACTTTTGCTTCTTCAGCATATTTGCCTACTAGTTTTGTAAGATCTCTTCTGCGTTCTTCTGTAAGTTGAGGAATAACAAGCCTAATAATCTTTCCATCGTTTGAAGGAGTTATTCCTAAATCAGATTTTAAGATTGCTTTTTCAATCTCAGGAATTAAATTTGCATCCCAAGGTTGAATTGTTAAAAGCCTTGGCTCTGGAGCAGAAAGACTAGCAACCTGATTAACTGGAGTTTTTTGTCCATAATAATCAACATGAATCTTATCAAGTAAAGTAGTATTAGCACGTCCTGCTCTTATAGCCTGTAATGATTCAGTAAGTGATTCTACAGTTTTTTTCATTCTAGACTCAGTGTTATTTTTTAGATCAGATATCATAATATCCTCCTATTTTACAATTGTACCAATATCTTCGCCACAGACAACCTTATACATTGCATCTTCTTCATCTATTCCAAATACTCTTAAAGGAATATTGTTATCCATGCATAATGTAGTTGCTGTACCATCCATTATTTTTAAATTTTTATTTAAGATTTCTCTATAACTTAGATTGTCATATTTTTTAGCATCTGAATTTATATTTGGATCAGAATCATAAATTCCATCAGTGCCTTTTTTTGCAAGTAAAATAACATCAGCATCTATTTCTGCAGCCCTAAGTGCAGCAGCAGTATCAGTTGAGAAATAAGGATTTCCAACACCAGCTGAAAATATAACAACGCGTCCCTTTTCTAAATGCCTAATAGCACGTCTTCTAATATAAGGTTCCGCTACTTGCTTCATATCAATAGCAGTTTGTACACGAGTAATAACGCCTAATTTTTCTAAAGAGTCCTGCAATGCCAAAGCGTTCATCACAGTACCTAACATACCCATATAATCAGATGTAGCACGATCAATATTGTTTTCGTCACGTCCTCTCCAAAAGTTTCCGCCACCAACAACAATACCAGTCTCAACACCTAATTCATAAATTTTCTTTACTTGCTTCGCAATTAAATTGACATAATTAATATCAATACCCACAGAATTTGAACCTGCTAAGGCTTCTCCGCTGAGTTTTAAAACAATTCTCTTATATTTTGGCATTTACTCCTCCAATTTGTTAACCTATTTGTTTAGCTACTTCTTCAGCAAAGTCTTCTTCTCTCTTTTCAAGACCTTCGCCAACTTCAAATCTAACAAATCTTCTGATTTTAATATTTTCACCAATTTTTGCAATTAAATCATTTAAAATATCTTGAATTTTTTTATCTGGATCTTTAATAAAATTTTGATCAAGTAGACAAATTTCTTCATAGAATTTTTCAAGTCTACCTTCAACCATTTTTTCAATAATGTGTTCTGGCTTATTTTCACCTCTAGCTTGTTCAGTAAGAACTTTTCTTTCATGTTCTACTTCTTCAGCTGGAACTTCTTCACGGCTTACATATTTTGGAGCAACTGCTGCAACTTGCATTGCAATATCTCTTACAAAAGATTTAAATTCTTCATTTTTTGCAACAAAATCTGTTTCAGAGTTAACTTCAACAAGAACACCAATTCTTCCACCGTGAATGTAAGAATCAACTAAACCTTCAGATGCAATTCTTGAAGATTTCTTTGCTACAGATGCAAGACCCTTTTCCCTTAGAAAATCTATTGCCTTATCCATATCACCATTTGTTTCTGTTAAAGCCTTTTTGCAGTCCATCATACCTGCTCCAGATTTTTCTCTTAATTCTTTAACTAATGCTGCTGTAATTGCCATTTTAATTCACTCCTTATTTATTTTTAAAAAAAGAGAGTTTTAAAGGATTACTTTAGAACTCTCGAAATATCTTTACTCTTCTATAGCTGAATTTTCATCCTCAACAGTTTCAATTACTACTTCAGAAACTTCTTGAGCGGATTCATCATAATCGTTATTATCGCTATCTTCAATTTGGCTGCCTTGTTTTCCTTCAATAACTGCATTTGCAATAGTTTCAGTAATAAGTTTTACTGCTCTAATTGCATCATCATTTCCTGGAATAGGAATATCAAGTTCATCAGGATCGCAATTTGTATCAACTATACCGATAACAGGAATTCCTAAAATATGAGCTTCTTTAACTGCGATTCTTTCTTTTTTAGGGTCTACTACGAATAAAGCCTTAGGCATACCCTTCATTTCTTTAATTCCACCAAGGAATTTTTCAAGCTTTTCTCTTTCGTGAAGTAATTGAGCAACTTCTTTTTTAGGAAGAACATCAAAAGTACCATTTTCTTCCATTTCAAAAAGTTTGTAAAGTCTTTCAATTCTCTTGTTAATTGTTTTGAAGTTAGTTAAAAGACCACCTAACCATCTTTGATTGATGTATGGCATTCCACATTTTACTGCTTCTTTTTCAATAGCATCTTGAGCTTGTTTTTTAGTACCAACAAAAAGAATTTCGCCATTATTTGCTGCAATTTCTCTTACAAAATCATAAGCTTCTTCAATTTTTTTAACAGTTTTTTGAAGGTCGATTATATAAATACCATTTCTTTCGGTAAATATAAATCTCTTCATCTTAGGGTTCCATCTTCTAGTTTGGTGTCCGAAATGAACACCGGCTTCTAATAAGTTTTTCATTGAAATTACTGACATTTAAGCCACCTCCGTGTTTTTTTCCTCCATTTTCATCATCTATTAAAGGGACCAAATTGGCAACTCCTTTAATATCAAAAAATGTGTGTATTACTTACCGCATAAAAGTATAACATAGTAAACTGAATTTATCAATAATTTGTTTCTTTATATTTGATTTTTATTTAAATCTAAAATGATTATACTATAATTAATTTTAAAACAAAAAAGTCGGTAAAAACCGACTCATTATATGAAAAATCTCTCTTTACTTAATAAAGAGAGATTTTTTTAGATAAATTAATATTCCATGAATTTATTTCCTGGGCATCCACAAATTGGACATTTATCTTCTTCTTCAAAAGTAATGTATCCGCAAGTTGGGCATACATATATTTTTTCGACATCAAGATCTTTCCCAGCGTCAACTGCTTCTTTTGCTTCTTGGTATCTTTCAGCATGAACTTTTTCTGCAGCTGAAGCAAATTTCATAGCTCTAACAGCTTCTTTTTCTCCTTGCATTTCTGCAACTGCGATAAATGATGGATACATTTGAGTTGATTCAAATATTTCACCATTTTTTGCAGCTTCAAGGTTATCAGATGTACTATTAATTCCAAAACCTGCCATTGAAGTTACTGCAAAATCTCCAGATACATCTTTAAGAGCCTTAAAGTGAAGTGTTGCGTGAATTTTTTCAGCATCAGAAGTTGCATCAAAAAGTCTCTTTACATTTTTAAAGCCATCTTTTTCAGCTACATCTCCCCAGATATTGTATCTAGTACGAGCTTGAGATTCTCCACCGAATGCTGATCTTAAATTGTCACTTGTCATTTGATTCATAATATTACCCCCATAATATTTAATAATAAAACTACATTTAATATTATAGACTATCATTTATGAAAAAGCAAACATATGCACTAAATTAATCTATTATATAATTTTTATTTTTTAATCAATATTTTCAATTTTTTGTGTTTGATCATCTGTTATCAAAGCATCAATTATTTCATCTAAATCTCCGTCATTAATAGCGTCAATTCTGTGAGATGTGAAATTAATTCTGTGGTCAGTTACTCTTCCTTGAGGGTAATTATAAGTCCTAATTCTTTCAGACCTATCTCCTGTACCAATTTGTGAAGATCTTTCCATAGATTCTTTTTCATTTTGCTCTTGAAGTTTTAAATCATATAATTTTGACCTAAGTAATTTCATTGCTTTTTCTTTGTTTCTAAGTTGTGATTTCTCATCTTGACAAGAAATAACAATTCCAGTAGGAATGTGAGTAAGTCTAACTGCTGAATCAGTTGTATTTACACATTGTCCACCATTTCCTGAAGCACGGAAAACATCAAATTTTATTTCAGTTGGATCAATTTCAATATCCACATCTTCTGCTTCAGGTAAAACTGCAACTGTTGCCGTAGATGTGTGAATTCTACCTCCACTTTCTGTTTCTGGAACCCTTTGAACTCTGTGAACTCCAGATTCATATTTAAGTCTTGAGTAAGCTCCATTACCTATAATCATAAATACAATTTCTTTAAATCCGCCAATTCCAATTTCATTTGAAGAAATAGTTTCTACTTTAAATCCTTTTCTTTCAGCATATCTTACATATTGTCTATATAGTACTCCTGCAAAAAGTGCTGCCTCATCACCACCGGCACCTGCACGAATTTCTACCATTACATTTTTACTGTCATTTTTGTCTTTAGGAATAAGCAAAATCTTCAAATCATTTTCTAAAGATTCAAGATTTTTTGTTCCTTCATTAATTTCTTCTCTAACTAAGTCTTTAAATTCATCATCTAATTTTTCTTTAATTAACTCTTTATTTTCATTTAAAGAATTTAGAGTTTCTTTATATTCTCTGTATTTTGCAACAATTGGCTCAATTTCAGCATGTTCAATAGCCTTTTGTTGGTATAACTTTGAATCATTAATAATTTCTACATTGCTCAAATCTTTTTCAAGCTCTTTTAATCTATCTTCAAAAACCGAAAGTTTTTCGTACATAATTACTCCTATATCTTTAATTGTCCAACTATTACTCTATCCAGATTATTAAGGTCTTTATAAATTTTAGTATCAAAATTTTTTTCCATTATTAGTGAAATATCTTCTGCCTCATCGTAACCTATTTCAAATACTAAAAATCCATTATTATTTAAATAATTTGGAGCCTCTTTAATGATTTCTCTATAAAAATAAAGTCCATCAATTCCACCATCTAATGCAAGCCTTGGTTCATGATCTTTCACTTCTAACTGTAAATTTTCTATTTCACTGGATTTTATATAAGGTGGATTTGAATAAATTAAATCAAATTTTCCACTCACCTTTTCAAATAAATCACTTTTCAAAATTTTAATGTTTGACTTCAAATTTTTTTTATTTATAGTGGTGTTTTTAATTGCATAAGGACTAATATCAAGAGCAGTGATATCCATTTTTCTTTTGCTTTCAAGATCCACTGTGATACTTACTATTCCTGTTCCGCAGCCAATTTCTAACATTTTATTTATATTATTTTCTTTTAAGATTTTTAAAATCACTTCAACAGAAATTTCTGTATCCTGTCTAGGAATTAAAACTCCTTCTAATACAGCAAAAGTCCTTCCGTAAAAATCTTCTCTTCCCAAAATATATTGTAGAGGAATACCCTCTTGCCTCTTTTTTAAAATATCGAAATATTTATTTTTAATAGCTTCCTCTAATTTTTCATTGTCATGAGAAACTAAATAAGATAAATCTTTATTTAAAATTTCTGCTAAAATTTTTCTGGTTTCATAAATTGGATCTGTGTATTCTAAGTTTTTTAAAAAATCTCTTCCCTCTATTAGGGCTTCTTTTATCTTCATAAATTTAAGTAATAAAAAAGGTTAGCTAGGCTAACCTCATTGTCATTTATTTCTCTTGTATCTGCTATTGAATTTTTCAATTCTTCCGCCATGATCAGAGAGTTTTTGCTTTCCTGTAAAGAAAGGATGACAAGCTGAACAAATTTCAACTTTTAAATCTTCTTTAACAGATCCTGTTTTAAAAGTATTGCCACAAGCACAAGTTACTGTAGCTTCTTTATAATCTGGATGAATTCCTTTTTTCATTGTTTAGCCCCCTTAAACTTTTTTATAACTCAATTTTTATATTATAACACAAATTTAATTGTAATACAAATATATTTATTACCTTAATTATTATACAATATATAAGGCTATAAATCAACATTTGAAGCAAGAAAGATAATTATTTTTCTAAAAATTCCTTATTATTTTTAGTTTTAGAAAGTTTATCTATAAAATTTTCTGTCACATCTTCAATATTATCTTCATTTAAATTGTTTCTAAATTCATAATTAAAGGCAAGTTCTTCTTTATTTAACAAGAACTCTTCTTTCCTAGTTCCTGATTTTAAAATATCAATTGCTGGGAAAATTCTCTTTTCTGAAAGGCTTCTGTTTAGGTGAAGCTCCATGTTGCCAGTACCCTTGAATTCTTCAAAAATCACATCGTCCATTCTTGAACCCGTATCTACAAGAGCAGTGGCAAGGATAGTTAAGCTACCACCCTCTTCAATATTTCTTGCCGCACCAAAAAATCTTTTTGGTTTGTGAAGAGACAATGGATCAAGTCCACCTGAAAGAGTTTTACCACTTGTAGGTGTAATTAAATTATAAGCTCGAGAAAGTCTTGTCAAAGAATCTAAAAGTATAACTACATCTTTTTTATTTTCCACTAATCTTTTCGCCCTATCTATTACCATTTCAGCAACTCTAGTATGATTTTTAGGATTCTCATCAAAAGTTGAGTAGACTACTTCTCCCTTGACAGATCTTTTCATATCTGTAACTTCTTCTGGCCTTTCGTCTACAAGAAGTACGATTAAATGTAAGTCAGGATAGTTTGTATTTAATGATTTAGAAATCTTTTTTAAAAGAGTAGTCTTTCCTGATTTAGGTTGGGAAACAATTAGTCCCCTTTGACCTAAACCTACTGGTGAAAGCAAATCAATTACTCTCATAGCAACATCCTCATCCTTAGTTTCTAATTTTATTTTCTTTTTTGGATAAATTGGAGTCAAATTATCAAAATAAGGTCTATTTATTATTTTTGACGGATGCCTACCATTTACAGATTTAATAAATAATAAAGCATTAAAATTTTCTCCATCCTTAGGAGGAGATTTAATTCCAAGGATTTCGTCTCCGTTTCTAAGCCTAAATTTTCTTATTTGTGATGGAGATACATAAATATCTTCTTCACTTGGTAGATAATTAATTCGTCTTAAAAATCCATAACCGTCTGGATGAAGCTCTAATATCCCCTTAACATAATCCTTGTCTTCTAAATTTTTTAATGTTTCTTGAGCATTTTCAGAAAGATCTAATTTTTCTATTTTTTCCTTTTCTTTTGATGAATTAATTTTTTCAATTAATTCTTCTTTTTTTAAAGAGTAGGATTTTTCTATTCCACATTCCTTGGCAATTTCTCGAAGTTCAGATACCTTTAATTTATCTAAAGACCTATCCTCTAAATTTTTTATTGGAAGTTCTCCTCTTGTTATATAGTGTTTCAAATCATCTATTTCATAATTTTCTGCATCTTTTAAACCTAATGATTTTGAAATTCTCCTTAAATCTTCAATTGATTTATTTTTTAATTCATTGTCGTTACTCATTTTAAATTTATTTAGCGTAATCTGGTTTTAAATCAAGAGAATGGATTGATTTAATAAATCTTTGAGTTCCACTTGGAAGTCTTAAAACTAGAGTATCAGTTTTTGCCTTATTATCTCCATAATATTTTACACCTTCAAGAATTTCTCCTGAAGTAATTCCTGTTACTGAGAAGATAACTTCGTTGCCTTTTACTAAATCTTCAATTGAATAAACTTTTTTCAAGTCAGAATCTAGGTCTCTACATCTTTGTTCTTGTTTTTCATCTGTAGGATGAAGTCTTCCTTGGAAATCTCCACCTAAACACTTTAGAGCTGCTGCAGCAATTACGCCTTCAGGAGCACCACCACGACCAATAACAAGATCGACTCCAGAATCTTCGTAGCAAGTTTCAATAGCTGTAACTACATCGCCATCAGAAACTTTTTTAACTCTGGCACCAATAGAAATAATTTCTTTAATTAAGTCTTCATGTCTAGGTCTATCAAGAACTGCTACAACAATATCTTCAATATTTTTATTAAGTGCTTTTGCAACTCTTTTTATATTTTCAGTTGCAGTATCATCTAATTTTATAAGTCCCTTAGCCTTAGGTCCACAAGCAATTTTATCCATATAAATGTCAGGTGCATTTAAAAGGCATCCCTTTGGAGCAACTGCTAAAACTGCAATAGAATTATCCATGCCATTGGCAATAGAATTTGTTCCGTCAATTGGGTCAACGGCAATATCTACTTCTTCTTCGCCATTTTTTGTTCCAATTTTTTCCCCAATATAAAGCATAGGAGCTTCATCAATTTCTCCTTCACCAATTACAACAGTTCCATCAATGTCAACTGTGTCAAACATTCTTCTCATGGCATCTACTGCTGCGCCATCTGCTGCATTTTTGTCGCCCTTTCCAAGCCATTTACCTGCTGAAAGTGCAGCTGCTTCTGTTACTCTTGCTAAGTTTAATGCTAAATTTCTGTCCATCTTATTTCTCCTTTGTCTTTACACTTTTAAAATCTTCTAAAAATTTCTTTAGTCCACTATCTGTCAAGTTATGTTTAACCATTTCTTTAAAAATTTTGTATGGAATAGTGGCAATATCAGCGCCACTTTTTGCAACAAGCTCAACATGAGTGATATGTCTTATGCTTGCTGCGATAATTTTAGATTCATAATTATAATTTTTAAATACTTTTGAAATTTCCTCAACTAATTGTATTCCTGACATACCTATATCGTCAAGTCTTCCCATGAAAGGACTAACAAAAGTAGCTCCTGCATTTGCTGCAAGAACAGCTTGTGATAGTGAAAAAACTAAAGTAACATTGGTTCTTATGCCTTCTTTGCTTAAAATACTTACAGCTTTAAGTCCCTCTTCAATCATGGGAATTTTTATTACAATATTTTTTGAAATCTTAGCAAGCTCTCTTGCTTCTTTAAGCATTCCATCTAAATCAGTTGAAATAACTTCTGCTGAAATATCTCCATCTACAATTTCTGTTATTTCTTTTATTACATCTTCAAAAACTCCACCACTTTTTGCTATTAGAGTCGGATTAGTTGTAACGCCAGAAAGAACACCCCAAGAATTAATCTCTCGAATTTCTTCGATATTTGCAGTGTCAATAAAAAATTTCATCTATTTAATCATCCCTTTCAAGTAAACATATCGATTCTGAGGATATACCCTCTCCTCTTCCAACAAAGCCAAGCTTTTCCGTTGTAGTTGCCTTTATAGAAATATTTTCTATATCTGTATTTAAAATTTCTGCAATTACTTTTCTCATATCATCAATATAAGCTGCCATTTTTGGCTCTTGGCAAGCAATAACTGAGTCAATATTTCCAATTTTGTAGTTTTTGGATTTCATAATTTCATAAACTCTTTTAAGAAGAATTTTTGAATCAATATCCTTATACTCATTGTCATTATCTGGAAAATGATAGCCAATGTCACGAAGGGCAAGGGCTCCTAAAATTGAATCCATAATTGCATGAATAAGTACATCTGCATCAGAGTGACCTAAAAGACCTTTTTCATAAGGAATTTCTATCCCACCAATAAATAATTTTCTATCACTCACAAGTTTATGGACATCATATCCAATTCCTATTCTCATGTATTCACCTTCTTCACAAGTATATTTGCAATAGATAAATCTTCTCTTGTCGTAATTTTTATATTGTCATAAGAGTTATAAATTAATTTAACTTTAACTCCGGTCTTCTCAACTAAAGAACAATCATCAGTCCCATAATAGCCTTCAGAATAAGCTTGTTCATAGGCCCTCATTAAAATTTCTTTTTTAAAAACCTGAGGTGTTTGAACTTGCCAAAGTCTGTTTCTATTAGGAGTATAATCTACTATTTCTCCATCCATGGAAACTTTTATAGTATCTTTAACTGGATTAGCCAAAACCGTTGCACCAGTTTCCATTACATTTTCTATAGCTTCATCAATTTTATCTACAGAAACAAAAGGTCTTGCACCGTCGTGAGTGAGTACAATATCTGTTTCCTTTGGCATATTTAAAATACCGTTATTTATAGAATCCTGCCTCTCTTTTCCACCATAGACTATTTTATAATTCAAATTGATTTTATATTTATCAATTATATCATTTACATAAGGCATATCACTTTTTTTGACGATTAAAACTAAAAAGTCTACATATTTTGATTTTTCAATCTTTTTAATAGTATGAGCAAGAATTGGCTTCCCATCAATGGAAAGAAACTGTTTGTTAATTCCCATTTTCATTCTTTTGCCCATTCCTGCTGCAGCAACAAAGGCTGTTACAAAATTATTATTAAACATGGAATCACTCTTCTTCAAGTTGTAAATTATTTACAGCGTACTTTAAAAGTTCACCAGCAATCGGAGCAGCAGCCTCGGAACCATAATCCTTTACATTAGGAATGACAACAGCGATTGCAACTTTCGGATCATCTGCTGGAGCAAAACCAATGAACCAAGCATTATTTGTTCCTTCTTTTAAATCTAATTGTGCAGTTCCAGTTTTTCCTGCAACTTTAATACCGCGAATATAAGCTTCTGTACCAGTGCCATTATTTACAACATTGACCATGTATTTTGTAATTAGCTTTGCATTTTCTTCTGATGTAACTTCACTTAAAACAGTTGGACTATTTCTTACAACATTTTTTCCGTCAGAAGAATCGATTCTTTTAACAATATGTGGTTGCATCATTACACCATCATTTGCTATAGTCGATGCCACCATGCACATTTCAAGTGGTGTAACAAGAAGTGTATCGTGACCAATTCCTGCAGCTCCAAGAGCAGTTTTATCAAAACCGCTTCTCTTATAATCCCATGTTGAAGTTTCTAGTGGAAGTTCAAAATCAACTTTTTTATTTATCATATATTTTTCCGAAACTTGAGACATAATGTCTATGCCCATGTCTACAGATTTTCTAACAAAATAAGTATTTAATGAGTTTGTAAAGGCCTTTTTAAGGTCAACTCTTCCATAAGTTTTATTACCAGCGTTTTTAAATTCACGACCATTGTCAATTTTTTCCACACCTTCGTCTGTATATTTTTGTGAAATCCCAGATTCAAGAATAGCCGTTGTTGTAACTATTTTAAAAACTGATCCAGGAGCAAATTTTCCCTTTGTTGATGAATTAAATAAAGCTCCATTGTTTGCCTCATTAATACTCTGCATGTCTTTTGCAATGTTTTGTGAATTAAAATCAGGAAGAGAAACCATTGATAAAATTTCTCCAGTTTTTGGATTCATAATTACTACAGAGCCTTTATTTGATTTAGAAGACAAAACAGATCTAGTTTTTTCTTGAAGATCTGTATCTGTTGTTAAAGTTACATCATCTCCAGTGTAGGGATCGTAATTCTTATTTATTATGGATTTAAAAGTTTTTAAAATTTTTGAGCCTTCTTTTCCAACAAGATAATTATTTAATTCTTTTTCAAGACCATATTTATCTACAATTTTGTCAGAATATCCTATTATGTGAGAGTAAATAACAGGCTGATTATAAATTCTGTGGTAATTATATTTTTCACCATTTGAATAAGCAAGAACCTCGTGATTTCTATCGTAAAAAGTTCCTCTCTTTACAGAATTTTCTCTAAGTTCACTTCTCCTATTTGCTGGATGATTAATTATATCTCCAGCTTTAAAAACTGTGAAATAGGTCAAATAAATTATTGGAGCAACAAGTAGCATTATTAAAAAAACAAGTAAAACTAAAATTCTCTTATTATCTTTACTATTCATTGTCTGTACCTCTATCGTATTTGTATGATAAATCTTCACTGGTAACTTGAAGTATTCCCAATGATACAAAACTAGAAATCATTGAACTTCCTCCATAAGAAATAAATGGAAGAGTAAGTCCAGTCATTGGTATTAGTTTTATAACTCCACCAATATTTAAGAAAGCTTGTACCGTAAATAAAATTGCAACTGCAAGGGCAAGAATTCTATAAAATAAATATTCTTGATTTAATGCAATCTTTATAGCCCTATAAACTAAAAGCATGTAGAGCATAATTATTCCTATTCCAGTTAGTATTCCCATTTCTTCACAAATTGCAGAAAAAATAACATCAGAATGAGCAAGGGTAATTTGTTTTGGATAACCAAGACCAATTCCTTGACCAAAGAATCCTCCTTCGCTTATTCCAAAAAGTGATTGTACAATTTGCCTTGCACTATTTACAACTTTATCTGCTGTCCATGGATTAAGCCATATATCAACTCTATTTCTCACATGAGAGAATAGGAAATATCCTACTACAGAACCAAATAACATTAAGCCAATATTTACTGCAATAGATTTTCTATCTTCATCATAAATGTATTGAATAAGTGTGTAAATAGCAACAAATATAGCAGCAGTTCCCAAGTCTCGTTGAATAAATAAAAAGCCCACAAAAATATATATTACTCCCATCAAGTAATATGAAGTGTACTTATAATTTAATTTTTTTAGTCTTGTTTGGAAAGTTGTATAAAAAGAAGCAATTAAAAATATAACTAAAATTTTAGTAAATTCAGACAATTGGATTGTAATTCCTTCAGAAATTTCTATCCAGTTCTTTGCGCCATATTTATCTGGAGCAAGAATAATAGTTAGTAAGAAAAATAAAATTGAAAGCCCGAGATAAAGACCTGTCATATATTCAAGTCTTCTCATTGCTCTAATTACAAAATAAGTTAAATAGAAAACCAATATGCCTGCCAAAACCCAAATCAGTTGTCTAAGCCCTAGTTTAGGCGATAACCTATATATGGTTATAATTCCAAGGCTTAAAAGCATTGATACTATTAAAAATATATAATTATCTCCTGAAGATACTTTTCCAAGAACTAAATTTGAAATATATACAATTAAAATCAAACCTAAAAATAAAATCACTATGTATCTATCAACATTGTTATTGTTGTAAGAAAATAACAATAAAATACTTAGAATTTCAAAAATCAAGAGAAGATTTCTAGGTTTTCGTTGTTTTAAAATATTATCTAACACTTTTTCACCTTTTATCTACAAAAATAAATTGAATAAAGCCAACGCCAATTTTGTCATTGTTTTGAAGTTCAATTAACTCATTAGGATTAATTTTTGCACCATTTAAAAAAGTTCCATTGGCAGAACCTAAATCCTCAATATAATAAGCTTCATTATCATCGTGAATTTTTAAATGGTTTTTACTAACAAATTTATCTTTTATAACTATGTCGTTTCTTGAACTTCTACCCAGACTTATGTCTCCATCTATGACATAATACTCCTGCATTTTGAAGTTCAATGAATCAAGTCTATTTACTACTTTTAAATAAGCATCGTCAAGAGAGTCTCCTCTATTTGTCATGCTTTTAACATCAAGATACATTAGTCTTAAAATACTAAAAATAAAAAGATAAATTAAGATTATAAAAACATATCTCAACACTTGCGAGATTAATTCAAACATATTGCACCTCTTTTGTCTTAAACTCTATATAATTATATACTTTTTGTTTTTATTTTTCCACAATTAGTTAATTTAGTCGAATTGGGGATTTTTTTAATTTTATGATAAAATTAATTTGGTGATAAAATGATTATATCAAAAATAAGTTTTGAAAAGAAAAAATTTCATATCCTCTTTGATAATTCTGAAGAAATCGAAATTTCTGAAGAGACACTTATTGAATTTGGACTTTATAAGGGTCAAGAAGTTGATGATGAAATTATTGAAAAATTAAAATTTGAAGATGAAAAATCAAATGCCCTTTTGCTTTCTTATAAATTTTTGCAAAGAAATAAAACAGAAAAGCAGCTTATTGACTACTTATATAAAAATAAAATTAGTGGCGAAATTATTGACACTGTTCTCCCAATTTTAAATGAAAAAAAATATTTAAATGACGAAGATTATGCAAGGCGATACTTAAATGATGCAATGAATATAAAAAAATATGGAAAAATTAAAATTATTTATATGTTAAGATCTAAGGGAATTAAAAATGAAATAATAGAAAAAATTATGAAAGATTACGACTATGAAAAAGAATACCTTAATGCAATAGATCTTATCAGTAACAAATTAGATAAAGACGAAAGTGACCTTAAAAAAATAAATTCTGCAAAAAAATATTTGCAGGGACGCGGCTTTGAATTTGAAATTATAAATTTCACTGTAAAAGATTATCTTGGAGAAAGTTCAAATGTCTAGCTTTGTATATATTTTAAAGTGCAGTGACGGGAGTCTTTACACCGGTTACACCAATAACTTAGAGAAAAGATTAAAATCTCATAATAAAGGTATAGCATCAAAATATACTGCATCAAGACTTCCTGTTAAAATGATATTTTCTGAAAAATGTATAGATAAATCTGACGCCCTGAAAAAGGAATATTTTATAAAAACCTTAAGTCGTGGAAATAAGATAAAACTAATCAATAAAAATTTATCTCTTCAAGACTTGTATGATGAATATCTTTTAAAAAAGACTGAAAAATAAAAACTGACTCTAATTTTTTTATAGAGTCAGTTTTTATTTATTTTATTTTATACATTACTGTCAAAAAATTATCTTCTTTTTCTATAAAATCTCTTTGACATAATTCTTCTAAGTTATTTTTTAAGTCGTCGTAGGATAAATTTTCTCCAGATTTTTTATTGTAATTTATAAGAACGGTATTTAAGTTTGACGCATCTATTGGAAGTAAATCCTTTATGTCTATAAAAAACTTTTCAAATTCTTCATTTTCATGGCCTTCAAGTTCATCAAAAGGATTTTCTGTGTGTGGTGAAACTGTATTAGCTGCCCTAATTCTAACAAAAGATGTTCTTCCTTTTTTTGCTGATGATATAAATACATCGCCTGAACTTAAATAAGGAAGTCTCTTTGTCTCATCTATTGAAAGGTCTGTTTCCTCTTTTATAGTATCAATGTCAGATGCCCTTACAGTTCTAAAAATTAATTTTGTGTTTAGCTGAGCAGTAATTGTCTCATCTAAAAGCGTTGGTCTTTGCGTTGCAAGAATTAAAAATACTCCGTACTTTCTTCCCTCTTGAGAAATTTCACGCAAAATACTTTTTGATGGAGTGTCAAATCCCTTTGGTGCAAAATTATGGGCTTCGTCTGTAATTATTACGAAAGGAGGAAAATAATCTACCTTTGAATTATTTCTGTAAAGCTCATCTCTATATTCTTTTCTTAGATAATATAATTTTGCCAAAAGATAAGTTGAAAATACATTTATCATTCTCGTTGAACCTTGAAGGACTACTAATTTTCTTCTCTTTAATAAATCTAAAAGTTCGTCAATATTATGAGAGAAAATTCCTTCGTTTTGAAGATTTATAAGCCTCCACAAAACTCCACGCACACTCATTGAATTGCAAGTTTTGTCATATCTTTCGTAAATATCAAGAACATCTTCTAGCCTATTTTTTTTATTTATGTCTGGCTCTGCAGCAATTTCAGCTATTATTTTATCTCTTGAACCAATTTCTTGCCCTTCTAAAAGCATATCTAGTTTATTTTTAAAAGACTCAAAACTCGAACCCTTGGCTAACATTACATCTATAACATTTTTCATAGAATCTGTTAGAGGTGATGCTGCATTTAAAAGATTTTTTAAATCTCTTTTTTGTAGTTCTTGAAATTTTATTCCTGTATGCATACCAATTTCAAGACACTTAAACTTATCAGAATAATTTTTATCAGAAATTTCAGAATTATTAGAAAAATCCATTTCATAATGGGGGTCCATTACTATTGCAGGCACTCCCATTTCCATTAATTCCTCTAATACAACTCTTAGTCCAAAGGACTTTCCAGAACCAGATCCACCAAAAACTCCTATGTGAGGATATTGATGCATGGATTTGTAGTCAAATAAGTAAGGAAGCTCCCTTTGCTTTAAGTATTCATTGTTTTCAAAAGTACTGAAGAGATTTTTATAAATATCATCCATGCCCTCAGCAATATTATCTGTATTTTTTATAGAGCCAAGAATCAAAGAATTATTTGGCTTAGTGTCTATTAATAAATTTTTAATTTCCTTAAAATCTGGCGCTCTCAAATCACTTCCAGTAAGAGGTGGATAAAGTAGCTCCTCAAAAAATCTTAGCTTTGCCACATAAACTGTTTCATCGCCAACATCATAACCCATAGATCCAAGAGAAGATAATACATCGCTGTCAATAAAATCTCCCCCAATATCAAGAGGAATAAATCTGTTAAAAGTCTTTGAATCTACAACTTCTCCAATAATATCTCCTTGAACTGGATCTTCAACTATTAAAAATTCATTGTTTCGAAAGTTTTTCTCCTTTGAACCAATATATACTTCTCTTGTAGTAGTAACTCCAAGTACTTTCATTTTTCCTCCTATAAAGTTCTTTTATCTCTTTCAGAAATAAAAAATCTTTCATAAACATCTCTATCTAAATACTCTTCTAAAAGCATTTTTAAAATATCATCTGTAATTTTTACATCCTTATCAACAATATCAAGCCAAAGAGGCACTCCTCTTGATGACAAAGGCGTAAGTGAATAAATTAAATTACAAATTTCTTCAAGATATTCCTCTTGTGTATCTAAAATATCCACTCCAACTGCTCCTGGAAACTTGGAAGTTCTCATAAAGGCAGAAGAAAATCCCTCGCCCATTCCATCTTTAATAAATTTTTTATTGATTTCATTTTTTATTAAAATAGCTTCTCCAGTTTTTAATCTGTTAAATAAAATTTCTCTGTCGTAAATAGACTCGTCAATTTCAAGACTTCTTGATATGACATTTGTCTTTATGTCCTTTATTACACCAAATAAAATTATATTTTTCATTTCACATTTATCACGAAGTTCTTTAAATAAATCAAGGCAGTTTATTTTATATCTAATAAATCCACCGTCCATCATCAAGTAATCAAAATCGTATCTATCAATGTACTCTAGGGCAGTTTCAATTTCTATTGTAGCCAAAAGTTTTTGTGATAAATTTTGTTCATCAAAAAGAGAATTTAAAGTTGGTGTATATACCTTAGTTTTGTAAACTTCCTTACCATCAGTTGACTTGGCAAGGCCTTGAAAAATTTCTATAAAGTGTGGAAAGGCTCCACCAGACCTATTGTTTGAGCCATCAACCCCAACTGTTCTTTTATATTTTGAAATTTCATTCTTATTAAATTTCTTTAATTTTATAATTTTTCCAACTTCACTATTAATTTTATTTCTAAAATCCTCATTATTTAATTTAAAAACAAAATCATACTTGTCCTTTAAATTTAGATTTATATTTTTAATTTGTCCTTCAAGTTCATTTAAATTTATCATAAATCCAAACTCTCCTTGTAAACATCATTCTTTGGAATATTATATTTTTTTGAAATTTCTTTTACAGCTTGAGATTTTTTCATTCCCTTTTTTAATTCTTCTTCCAAAAGTTTTCTTATGTCGTAGGTCTCTTCCTCAGTCTTTCCTTCTAAACAAATTACAAATTCACCCTTTTCTGTAATTTCTTTTTCTACTATTTTAGAATTAGTAGATCTAATAGTTTCTTCAAATACCTTTGTAATTTCTCTGGAAATAGAAATTTTTCTCTCGCCAAAAACTTCATATAGGTCTCTTAAAAAGTCTTTAATCCTATGAGGTGCTTCGTAAAAAATAAGAGTAAATTTTAAATCTTTTAAAGATTCAAATTCCTTTTTTCTTGCAGAAGATTTATTTGATGTAAAGCCATAGAAGAGGAAGTGATCTGTGTCAAGACCAGATAAAACTAAGGCTGTAAGAGCTGCATTGGGACCAGGTAAAACTCTAAAATCTATATTTTCTTCAATTAATTTTCTTACTAGAATAGCACCAGGGTCAGATATTCCAGGCATTCCAGCATCAGTTACAAGGGCAATGTCCTTGTCCTTTATATTTTCAATAATTTTCTCAGACATTTCAGTTTCATTAAACTTGTGATAAGTTCTAAGCTCCGCCTTTATTTCATAGTGATTTAAAAGTTTTACTGTAACTCTTTTATCTTCAGCAAAAATTATATCCACTGACTTTAAAATTTCAATTGTCCTTAGGGTTATGTCGCCTAAATTCCCAATAGGTGTTGGGCAAAAATAAATCACAGTATCACCTCGTTTCTATAAACTTTTTTCATCTCGTCTGTATAATCTAGTCCATCTCTTATGTAAAAATCTCTAAAATCATTGCCAAAATTCGCCTGCTTCTTTGCAATAATAATAGATGATTTTGCCTCTTTATTTATATTCCCATGAATATTTATTATATTTTTTACCCTTAACCCTGCATTATTTATTTTAAAAATTAATTCTGCTAGTCTATAAGTTGGATAAATTATATAAAGACTTCCAGAATTTTTGAGAAGATAATTTACTAGGTAAAGGCTTTTTTCTATTTCAAAAAAATGTTTAGCTTCTATGGTGTTAAATTTTATATTTTCATAATCGTAATAAGGTGGATTAAAAACAAGTGCATCAAAATAATTTGTTGGAAAAAATTTTTTCAAATCAAAAATATTTTCTTCTAACAAATATATTTTATCTTCTAACTTGTTAAAAGTAATAGATTTTTTAAAGGATTCCAAAACATTTTTATTTTTATCTACTGCATGAACTTCATCAAATCTATTGCAAATTCTTAGAGATAAAATTCCATTACCACAACCAAGATCCAATGCTTTTTTACCACTTTTTACAAAGGAAGATAAAATCAATGCATCACTTGTGTATTTAAACTCATTATCATCTTGAAAAATTTTATAATTAGTTCCTGGAACTTCATCTAATTTCATATTTCACCCTTCAAAACTTTTAAAGCTTCCTTATATTTTTTATCTGCTTTAGCTTTCAATTCCTTTGTAGTTACATCATCAAGCTTACCACCTGGCATTAGGTCTCCTAACTTTACTAAATCATAATTTAATTTTCCATTAGCCCTATATCTATTGACATAAGTTGGATAAACTCCATATTCTTTAAGTTTTGTTTCACCACTAATATTGTCTTTTTCAATGACTAATTTTATTAGCGCACCTGTATCAACGCCAGATTTTTTTAAATTTTCAACTCTTTGGTTTGAAAGGGCATTTCCCATGGAAAAAATTGTAAAATATTTTTTATTATTTTTATCTTCAACTTCATATTTTTGAAGTACATGAGGATGAGATCCAAGAATAATATCGGCACCAGCTTCTTGCAACATGGTCTTTAAATAAATCTGCCTATCATTTGGGACTAATTGGTATTCATTTCCCCAATGAGGATAAACAATTACAATATCTGAATTGTCCTTTAAATTTTGAATGTCGGACTTCACATCTTGAGCAAAGGTATTTACTGAATACTCTTTACCTCTCATCAAGGAGTCCATGCCATTTAAAGTGTCTGTAAAGGAAATCAGTCCAATTTTTATTCCATTTTTTTCAACAATTATTCCCTTGTCGCCATCTTCTGCAAGAGTGCCAAAGTTTTTCATGCCGCTTTCATTTATGTGACTAATAGTTTCAGCTATACCATCAAGTCCTGTATCAAGGGCGTGATTATTTGCCGTTGAAAGAAGGTCGAATCCAATGTTTTTTAAGGAATAAATTGTTTCCTTTGGAAAATTAAAAAGAGGAAAACCGGATAATTTTCTATTTGAATTTACAGAACCTTCAAAGTTTGCAATAGCAAGGTCTGCTTCATTTATATCAGAAGATATGTTATTAAAAATTGGAGTAAAGTCATAAGAGTCATTACTTCTATAATTTTTAACTATGGGTTGATGAAAAATCATATCCCCCATGGCAAGGATTTTTACTTCTGACTTGTCATCCTTTTTTATTTCTTCAGTTTTTAATTTTTTAGCTTCTCCTATTTTATTTTCATGATTGCTAAAATCAAAATTCATAGTATAGGAAAGATAAAGTCCCAATGTCAAAATAAAAATTACAGTAATAATGAAAATATTTTTTATGTTTTTCAATCTTCACCTCTGCTAAATTCGCAGCCACAATAGCTTTGCCTATACATATTAAATTTATCAGTTAGTTCAACTGATCTTTTAAAGCCATTTTTCTTTTTAAAATCTGAAAATAAATAGTTAACCTTGTATTTTTCTGCAAGAAATTTTCCTAGTCTATTTAAAATTTGTGAATCCTTGTGTGGTGAAATTGAAAGTGTTGTAGTAAAGTAATCATAATTATTTTCTTGTGCATACCTTGCTGTTTTTTCTAATCTTTGTCTATAACACCTAAAACATCTTGCTCCGCCTTCTTCATATTTTTCGAAACCTTTAATATAAGATAAAAATTCTTCGTGCTTGTATTTTATAACTTTCACATCAATTTTATCATCAAGCTCCAAGTCTTCAACAAGTTTAATTTGTTCATCTGATCTTCTGTAAAATTCATTTTCGCTATCAATATTTGGGTTGTAATAAAATATATCAAGATCAAAATAATCACTTATTCTTTCCAAAATTGCAGAAGAACAAGGACCACAACAAGAATGCAAAAGTAGTCTAGGTTTTTCTTCTTTATTAATTTTTTTTAAAACTTTTTCCATTTCCAAATTGTAATTGATTTTATTCAAAATATCACCTAAAAAATTAGACTAGTTACCTAGTCCAAATTATTTTATATTCTTTTGTCTACTTTTAGCAATTAGTCTTATTGCCATACCAAAAATTATAATGCCAAGGCTCACAAGTTGAGATACCCTAAAAGCACCAATATAAAGGGAATCAGTTCTCATTCCTTCAATAAAAAATCTTGCAATTCCATACACTATCATGTAAAAAGAAATAAGCTCTCCATCAAATTTTTGCTTTTTTGAAAGATAAAAATACAAAAACAAAAATATAGAAAAATTTACAATTGATTCGTAAAAAAATGTTGGATGAACTCTTTCTCCGTTTACAAGAATTGCCCAAGGGACATTTGTAGGACCACCATGAGCTTCTCCATTAATATAATTTCCCCATCTGCCAATAGCTTGCGCAAGGGCAAGTCCTGGTGCTATGCAGTCAAGGAGAGTCCAAAAGTTTACTTTTTTCTTCCTACAGAAAAAATAAATAGTTAATCCGCCAGCTATAATGCCTCCATAAATGGCAAGACCGCCATTTCTTATGGCAAAAATTTCATCTAAGTGCTGACTATAATATTCCCACTCAAAAATGACATAATAAAGCCTTGCTCCAAGAACACCGATTAAAACTGCAAAGAGAGAGACATCTGTAGAAATATCTTTATAAAGACCCTCAGTATAATTTTTCTTCTCTGCCATTTTTTCTGTGAAAAAAATAGCTAAAAAGACCCCAAGGGCTATTAAAATTCCGTACCATTTTACTTCTATTCCAAAAATTGTAAAGGCAACGGGATTAATTCTCATAATGATTTGCTCTCCTTATAAATTGCAAGACCAGCTGAAACTCCAAGTCTATCTGCTCCATTATTTACCATTTCCATTGCTTTTTTATAATCTCTAATTCCACCGCTTGCTTTAACTTTCATTCTGTCTGAAATTGATTCTTTCATTAATTTAACATCTTCTGCATCAGCTCCAGAAGTAGAAAAACCAGTAGAAGTTTTTACAAAATCAGCTCCTGCTTTATCAGCAAGTTGGCAAGCTTTTTTGATTTCATCCTTAGTTAAAAGACAGTTTTCTAAAATTACTTTTAAAATAGCACCCTTGTCGTGGCAAATTTTTGCAAGCTCAGCAATTTCATCTTCAACTTCATGAAATTTTTTTGATTTCATGTAGCCAATGTTAATAACCATATCAATTTCATCTGCGCCATTTTCGATAGCATTTTTAGTTTCAAAGGCTTTAGTTTCTTTTGTATTTGCTCCAAGAGGAAAACCAATTACAGTACAAACTTTTACTCCACTATTCTTTAACATTTCAGAGCATTTTTTTACCCAAGTTGGATTTACACAAACTGAAAAGAAATTATATTCAATTGCTTCCTTAACAATTTTTTCAATTTGCTCTTCACTTGCCTCAGGCTTTAAAAGAGTATGGTCAATAATTCTATTAATTTCCATTAATCTCTCTCCCATGAAGTGTAGACATCAGTTACATCATCATTATCATCTAAGGCATCAATTAACTTATCCATATTTTTAATATCTTCTTCATCCGTAAGTTCAGTTGTAGTTTGAGGAATGTAAGTTATTTCAGATTCAATAAAAGAATGTCCTTGATCTTCTAAAGCTTTTCTAACTTCAATATAATCTTCAGGAGCTGTAATAATTTCAAAGGCCTCTCCCCTGTCAATTACATCTTCAGCACCAGCATCAATTGCAGTTAAAGTAAATTCATCCTCATCAAGTCCTTCTTTTAAAACTCCAAGAGAACCCTTTTTGTCAAACATAAAAGATACGCAACCAGGTTGTCCAAGGTTTCCAGCATACTTGTCAAATAAATGTCTTACATCTGGTGCAGTTCTATTTCTATTGTCTGTCAAGCAACTTACCATAACAGCAACTCCACCTGGACCATAACCTTCGTATACAATTTCTTCAAAATTATCGTCATTATCTCCGCCGCCAGCTTTTGCAATTGCCCTATCAATATTGTCGTTAGGCATATTTTCAGCCTTAGCCTTATCTATGGCAACCTTAAGAGATGGATTATAATCTGGATCAAGTCCACCTTCTTTAGCAGCAACAGTTATTTGTCTAGCAAGTTTAGTAAAAATCTTGCCTTTCTTTGCATCTTCTTTACCTTTTTTATTTTTAATATTATTCCATTTAGAATGTCCTGACATTTAATCACCTTTCTATATAAATCGCTATTTTTAGCATATTGATTATTATATTACATACTTTAACAAATCGTCAATAGTATGGACATAAGTAGCAGATTCTTGTGCTTTTTATTTTGTATCAAAATTAAAGGAAACTATTACACCTGGAGATAGATTTTTAACTTCCATTTTCCCCTTATGAAGTTTGCAAATTTGTTTTGACACAAATAAGCCCATTCCATGGGTATAAACATCAGATAGATTTTCTTCACTTAATCTATTTATAACACTTTCTTCAATAGGACTTCCCTCATTTTTAATGGATATAATTAAGTTATTATCTAAATTTTCATAATTTATATAAATTTTTCCCTTACCATATTTAATGCTATTATTTAAAATATTTTCCAGCATCCTATAAAATAAATGGTCGTCCATTTTAATTTTTATTTCTCTATTTACACTATTTTCAAAAATAAGATTTCTACTTGGATTTTCATTTAAACTATTTACAATTAATTTTCTTACAACAGAAATTGGATCCCCATATTCAAAATGCTTATCACTTAGGTTTTCAAGACTATTGGTCAAATTTAAGTCCTCTATAATTTTACTTATCTTTATAATTTGATTTTCAATTTTTTCGATTTCATCTAAGTTTTCTCTTGTTTTAAGGCCTTCCATCCCCCAGGAAATCTTTGTGAGAGGAGTTCTAATATCGTGACTAATGCCTCTAAGCCAGCTAGATTGACTTTTTTTAATGCTGATAAATTTTTTATTTGCCTCATTAATAGTTTTAGAAATTTCTTTTAACTCTCCTTTTTCTTGAAGTTTTTCATAGTCTTCATCAAAAACATTATTAATAGCTATTTGAAGAGGGTTTAATTTTTTAAAAATACTTTTAACTTCATAAAGATAATATATAAAGACTATTAGAAGAAATAAGAAAATACTTATTAAAAAGATAATAAAATCTACTTTTAACAAAGCAAAATTATAGTAATTAGAAGGAAACTTATCTAAAGAATTCTTTGGATAAGCTAAGACTAAAATTCCATCTTTTACCACATATGTAAAGACAGGATAATCATTTAAGTAATATCTAGTAAATCTTACAATATCACTTATTTCAAATTTATTTTTAACTTCATGAGGCTTGTTAAAGCTTTCAATCACTTCTCCATTTTTATCAATTCTTATAGCCCATATATTCTTTTCCCCTAAAAAGTCCATATTTTCCTTAGTAAAATAAATGTCATCAGACTTATTCTCTTCTAAAAATTCATACGCCTTATTTGGAGTTATATATTTTTTGGAGTACTTAAAACTAGTATAAAAAATTCCAATTAAGCTTGAAATCATTAAAATTAATAAAATTAAAAAAAATAAGGTAAATTTCTTTAATTTTTTTAAAAAATAATTTAGCATTCTTTATTCTCTCCAAGAAGTTTATAGCCTAAGCCCTTTACTGTTATAAGTATTTTAGGATTTGATGGATCTTTTTCAAGTTTGTCCCTTAACCTATAAATATGTGTAATAAGCGTGTTTTCGTAGCCAAAACTCTCCTCCCAACACTTATCAAGAATTTGATCTATTGAGACAATTTTATTAATATTAAGAGCAAGATAATCTAATATTTTATATTGTTTTGCCGTTAATTGTATTTCTTCCTTATTCTTTATTAAAATTGCCCTTTCCCTATCAAAGACAATCCCACCTAATAAGGTAATTTTATCGTTTTTATTTTGATAGGTCCTTCTTAAGACTGCCTCAATTCTCCATAACAAATCTTCAGGCAAAAAAGGTTTCACAATATAATCATCAACTTCTAAGTCGAATCCTTCCTTTTTGTCATCAATTCCGCTTAAGGCTGATAAAATAATTACAGGTAAGTTAGACTTCTTTCTAAGTTCTTTCAATAATTCAAAACCACTACCATCAGGAAGCATTATATCTAATATCATTAAATCAACCTTATTATTATTAAGTTTAAAGCTTGCTTCTTTAATATTTTTTGCTGTCATAACATTGTCATAGCCCTTGTTTTTTAAGAATTTATACATGCTATTTATCAAATAAGCTTCATCGTCAACTAATAAAAGTCTTGCATCTCTAAAAATATTCATTCATTTCTTTCTCCTTTAAGATAATTTTATCACATAAAAATTTGAATTTTTAAAATGTTATGTAAAAGTAATCTACATAAAATCTCTCTGTTATTGTCCATATTTATAATGAATTTTAGAAATTAAGAAGGGAGAATATCATGACGAATATTTTAAAAATTGAAAATCTTAGCAAATCCTATGATAAAAATTTAGTATTAAAAAATATTAATTTAGAAATTGAAGAAGGGAGTATTTTTGGACTTATAGGTCCCAATGGTGCTGGAAAGTCCACTCTTATGAAATCAATTCTAGGTCTTGTTAAAAAAGATTCTGGCAGCATAAGTTTATATGGAAAGGAAATTAATGCAAAAAATCAAAAAGAAACAAATAAAAATTTAGGTTCCTTAATTGAAAATCCATCCTTTTATGACCATCTCACTGCCTATGACAATTTAGACCTTATTTGTGATATGAAAAATATAAAAAAAGAAAACATAGAGGATGTTTTAAATAAAGTGGGATTAAAAAAGCATAAAGACAAAAAAGTTAGAAATTTTTCTCTTGGCATGAAGCAGAGACTGGGTATAGCCATAGCTCTTATTGGTAATCCAAAATTTTTAATCTTAGATGAACCTATTAATGGACTTGATCCCTATGGCATTGAAGAAATGAGAGATTTATTTAAAAATATTGTAAAAAATTCAAATACAAGTATTTTAATCTCCTCTCATATCCTAGATGAGATTGAAAAAATTTCAAGTCACATAGGTATTTTAAAAAATGGAGTTTTGACTTACAGTGGTTCTTTAAAAGAATACAGGGAGCTCCATCCACCTGTAATTATTTTAAAGACTTCAAATAATATTTGGGCTTCAAAAATACTTGATCTCCCTCAAGAAAATATTCTTGATGAATATTTAGTTTTAGGAAATAAAAGTGAGCAAGAAGTTGCAAAAATAATAAAAATCCTCGTAAATACAGTTGATATTTATAGAGTAGAAAAAAGAAAAGAAAGTCTTGAAAAATTATTTATTCAAGAGACAAGTGTTAGGTGAAATCATGAAAAATTTAGAAATAAAAAAGAATAAGGGCTTAAAATTAAATTTCACAATTTTAATTTTATTTGCCATACATTTATTTTCTATCCTAATAGCCTTTAAGACAAAAGACTTTCAAGTTAATAAATATCCGCTTGCAAGGATATTAGATTCTTATTTAGCAATCTCCCTATTTTTTAATCCCATAGCCCTATCATCCCTAGTAAAAAAAGTAATTGAGATTGAAGAGAAGAATAATATGTGGCAAATGCAAATAAGTCTTGGCTTAAAAGTTCAAAAAATATTATTAAATAAAATTAAAACTTTGTCCTTAAAAATTTTATTAATCCAGATTATTGAATGGTTGATAATAATATTTTTAGCAAGTAAAAATATAAACTTTGAGTTAGATGTGGAGATAATAAAAAGAATAATAATTTACTTTTTAACAACTCTATCAATTAACATTTCAATGCTATTGATCTTCACAATAATTGAAATTAAAAGTAAAAAGATTTACTTCTCCCTTTTCTTTTCAATTGTTGGAGCAATGTCTGGAATAATTACTATGCTCACATCAAAAGTTTTATCGCAAATAAATCCCTTTGGACTTTTCGCCACTATCTTAAATATAAATTATGTAAAAGAAGGAGATATTTTTAGGCAAACTCTAAATAATATAAATTATCTAAGTTTATTAATCAGTTTATTATATATTTTCCTTGCCCTTATTTATATTTTAAAAATTAATAAATTTACTCTATCTAAAGAAGTTTAGGAGGTCTAAATGTTAAAAATCGAATTAAAAAAATTAAAATTATTTTCACTCTTAACAACGGTATTAATAATTCCCCTACTGGCAAATATTTTTGGTGTCATAAATTATTTGTTAAATCGAGAAGTTTTAAAAAATCAATGGCAAAGTCTTTGGACTCAGACATCACTGTTTTACTTTATGTTTTTTATAATACCTCTTATTTCAATTATAGTCTCAAGCCTATGGTCAGTAGAACATAAGGCTGGCTTAAAATTAATTAGGACTAGTCCCCTAAAAAATATTAATTTTATAATAGCAAAATCCATTATCGCCTTTATAATAATAAGCCTGACTCAAATTTATTTTATAAGTTTATTTATATTAATTGGAAAATTTATCTGTGGATTTACTGTGGAAAAATTAGGCATATACTTTTACTATATTGGCATAAGTATTTTATCCTCTATACCACTTATAGCTTTAATGAATTTTTTAAGCTTAAAATTAAAATCTCTTGGCTTAATAGTTCTTATTTCAGTATTAATTTCAATTTTTGGTTTTGGTCTTGTGGCACAGAATATATTTCCACTATTTCAAAATATTATAGCTTCAAGTAAACTTGCTATAACTACAAATCATTTTGAAGTAATAAATAAATTTGAGGGCATTAAAATGCTTGTATTTTCTTTACTTGAAACAAGTCTATTTACAATTTTGTCTAATAAATTTTTAAAATATGAATAAATAAAAAATAAATATTATATTTTTACTTGACAAAAGATTTTTATCAATTTATAATTCCATCATAGACTTTGAAGAGGAGAGTACATTGTAAAACTTTTCACAGAGAGATTTCATTTGGTGAAAGAAATCAAAAGAGTTACTTTGGAACATGGCCTTGGAGTCATCGCACCGAGACTTTTGTTTAGACTGCGACAGGTACGCCTGTTATAGCGTTCGGAGTATGTTGGTACTCTATGAGGTTATTTTAGTGATAAAATAATGAAAAAAGGTGGTAACACGAAGCATAGCTTTCGTCCTTTATGGACGAGAGCTTTTTTTATTTTATAAAAGCTTTAGCTTATCAGAATTTATTTTTAATCCTTTGAGCTGCCGACAAATTTATTTATAATTTATGGAGGACAAAATGACAAAGAAAAATTTAGGAACATTATGTGTACAAGCTGGTTATGAACCAAAAAATGGTGAACCAAGAGTTTTGCCAATTATTCAATCAACAACTTTTAAATACGATTCATCTGAACAAATGGGTAATCTTTTTGACTTAAAGGAAGCAGGTTACTTCTACACTAGACTTGCAAACCCAACAAATGATGCAGTTGCTAAAAAAATTGCAGCACTAGAAGGTGGCGTTGCAGGAATTTTAACATCATCAGGTCAAGCTGCTAACTTCTATGCACTTTTAAATATTTTAAAAGCAGGAGATCATGTAATCTCTTCATCTGCAATTTACGGAGGAACTTATAACTTAATTGCTCACACAATGAATGACCTTGGAATTGAATCAACTTTTGTAGACCCAGCAATTTCACTAGAAGATTTAAACAAAGAATTTAAAGAAAACACAAAAGTTGTATTTGGAGAAACTCTTTCTAATCCATCACTAAAAGTTTTAGATATTGAAACTTTTGCTAAAGCTGCTCACGATCATGGAGTACCACTTGTAGTTGATAATACCTTCCCTACACCAATATTTTTAAGACCAATTGAATGGGGTGCAGACATTGTAACTCACTCAACAACAAAGTACATGAATGGATTGGCAAATTCTGTTGGGGGAGCTGTTATTGACTCTGGAAACTTTGACTGGTCTAAACACAAAGACAAATTTCCTGGACTAACTGAACCAGATGAAACTTATCATGGCGTAGTTTACACTGAAACTTTTGGCAAGGGTGCTTACATCACAAAAATGACTACAACTTTAATGAGAGACCTAGGAAGTATTCCTTCACCTCAAAATTCATTTTATTTAGGACTTGGACTTGAAACCCTACATTTGAGAATGCCTAGACATTATGAAAATGCCCTTGCAGTTGCAAAATATTTAGAAAATAATGACAAAATTTCTTGGGTAAGCTTTTCTGCCCTAGAAAAGGATTCACAACATGAACTAGCACAAAAATATCTACCAGATGGATCCTGTGGAGTAATTGCCTTTGGAGTAAAAGGCGGAAGAAATGCTGCAACAAAATTCATGGATTCTTTAAAACTTGCAGCCGTTGTAACACATGTTGCTGACGCAAGAACTTGTGTCCTTCACCCTGCTTCAACAACTCACAGACAAATGAATGACGAAGAACTTTTGCATGCTGGCATTAGTTCCGATTTAATAAGATTAAGTGTTGGCATTGAAGATGCAGAAGATATTATAGAAGACATCAAACAAGCACTAGAAGCTATTTAAATTTTTTATCATCACCATTTTAAATACAAAAAGAACTTGGTTTTTTGCCAAGTTCTTTTCACTTTAATTTTCTTTTTACCAAAATTTATTTTTTTAAATTAATTGTAACTGTCTTATTGGCATCATCCCATTCAATATCTTGGTCAATGCCGTCCTTTGTATTTCCATTTGTAAGTCCAAATACCTTTCCTACATTAGAAACAGAAACTAAAATTCTTCCATTAATATTTAAAGGTTTTGAATCCATTTTTATAACTTTTCCATTAGACAAGACAATTTCATCGCCATCAATTTGAATTTTTGCAACTAAAGAATTATTTATAAAAGTTGCAATTCTAGTAGTAGGATCCCATTCAACTTTTGCGCCAATCATTTCAGCAAGACTTCTAAGTGGCAGCATTAGTCTGTCATTTTTTATTGTTGGCATTACATCAAGCATTCTCTTTTGAGTTACGCCATCCTTAACAAAATCATACTGAGTATTATTTAAGTTTATAACATATTTTACTGGCATATCTTTTTTATTTTTTACCAATATTTTCTTCGCTACATAAGTATTTACTTTATATGCTCTAGTCCTGTCAAAGTTATTTCTCTTTAAATTTTGTAATCTATAATCAGGTCTTGGCGTTGGAAGTGGGTTTGGCGTAGGTTTTGGATTAGGATTAGGATTAGGGTTTGGTTTTGGTGTTGGTTTGTTATTTTTCTTTTTAGCAACAGTTAAATCTATTTGAATAGACTCTTTTTTACCCTTTTCAACTTGAGTAAAATAAATATTATCGCCCTTCTTTACTTCCTTTTCTAATTTAGCTTCCCATTTTCCGTTATTAGAAACATTAACTTCAACTATTTTATCTCTAAGCTTTATTTTTATAGCTGAACCAGCAACACCTTGACCCTTAATAACTTTATCCCCTTCAGTCACTTTATCAACTGTAGGTTTAAGAGATGCTGCTTGTTTTCTCTTCCAAGTGCCAGAAACTTTTTCATCTTTTTCTACTTTTAAAAATTTTGTTGGATTCCAACCAGCAAAAGTCCACTCATAAACCTTAATAACTTCACCAGCATTATCTTTTATAGTCTCAACGAAGTTTTCTGGTTTAGTTGGTTCATAAGCTTCTCCTTTTTTAACCTTAATCTTACTTGGCAATTTATCTTTTAATTCTTTAGGTAAAGAATTTATATCACTATTACCCTTATCAGAATCATAACCATTAAACTCAAAACTTATTTTAAATGACTTGATCGCCCTTGCAGTAAAGAACTTATTATTTTCACTAACAATATAGTTTTCTGGTTCCCATTTAAGATCAGAGTAAGAATCATCAGCTGGCATGGCAGAAATATTATCAAAAATATTCTTATTAGTTGGCAGCTGGAAGTCATGAATATTTGTACCTGGTTTTATCTTATATGTTTGTAATGGAATAGGATGTTCTCCATTACCCACTTGTTCATTTAAACCGCTTTTAACTTTACTTCCTTCTCCTAAGAAGAAAGTTGTTGTTACTGCATCCTTTGGTGTGTTTGCATAAGTTGAAGCAGTTACATGTGGGAAAACATAAAGCTTATGTTCTAAAACTTCAATAAATGAATTATCAGAAAAAGTTACTTTTATCTTTCCTTCCTCACCTGAAGTTCTCTGGTTATTAGAATTTCTTCCGTCGCCTTCAAATTTCGCCTCATCAAAGGCTCTTCTAAGCTCAGGATCATTTACAGAAGTTTCTAACTTAACCCCATCTTTCCAATTGATTGGGTCTCCTTGCCAAAGAGAAATTTCAACTGAAATTAATTTATTTTTTCCAATTCTTTCTGCAAGGCTTTGACTTTGATTGGGATTCTGTCCCTTGTTTTCTTCTGCCAAGTTTAAATTGGGATCTTTATCAATAATTTTTTCACTGTATTTTTTTACATTAAAATCTTCAACAATCTTGGACTCTAATTCTTCTGTATTATTTGGTAAAGCAAAGGACTTAGCCGGAAATGAAAGCCCAAATAATAAAGTCGCCATAGTAGTCGCTACAACTTTTTTCATATTTTCCTCCATATTTTAAGTTAGTATCTTACAAAAATTTTTAATGAGAAAATCTCATAAGAAATATTAAATGAAATAAAAAATTAAAATAAATTGCCTACTACTTTATCTTAAATTTACTAAAACATATAATATTTAAAAATATTTAACTAAATGTAAAGATACCACAAAAATATTACCACAAGCTTACTTTAGGGTAAATAAAAAATATTTTTCATAAACAAAAAATAAACATTTCTTTGACTTTGTAAAAAAATTTCTAAAAATTTAATGTACAGCTGTGTTTTTTGTCTTACTTCCATTTTCTAGTAAAATAATAAACATGAGTGCCAGTAATCCTCTACTTAGGTTTATTTTTGCCTCTATAATAAGTTAATAACATAGTCCTTTCTTACTTTATAATTTCCCTAGTTTCTAAGATTTTATAATCATACATTTTGCTTCCTTGTAATAGAACTTTTTTCTACTATTTTTGTTAATATGTACATCGCAAAAAAAATTGTAAACATAATTAAAAAAGATAAAAACATCCAATTTTCGCCCAATTTTTCTTGTGGATCAAATAATTTTATTATTGGCAAAGTTATAATTGAGTCCACATTAATTATATAGTGAAGAAAAATTGAATAGACTAATCTCTTTGTTTTTAAAAAGGTTACAGCTAAAAAATATCCAATTATTGTAGCACTTATTATTGAAAGAATATCTACAGAATGAATAAATCCAAAAGAAAATGCACTAATTAATGCGATAACTTTCTCACTGTATTTTTCTTCTAATACTTTCACTAAAGTAAATCTAAAATAAAATTCTTCAAGAATAACATTTAAAAGAACAATAATTAAAATTTTCATGGTATAGTTATCAAAATTATTAATATTTATAGCATCATTTGAGTAAATCATACTATCAAAAAAATTCATATTGCATTTTATAATTACAAGGAAAATTATAAAAAGAATAAAAAAGATTATGCTTCCGTATTTAAACATATTATTAATATTGCTAAGTAAGTAATCATTGTTTTTATTCTTTAAAAAACTAATATTTTTGATTTTAAAAAATAATAAAAGCAACAATATAAAAGACAAAGCTTTTATAAAACTAAAAAAAAGTAAATAATTAGTATCTTCAATAGTAAAATTTGGAAATACTTTTAAGCTTATTAATTGGTATATTAAACTAGAAAAATAAAAAATAAAACTGGAAATTACACTCACAAAAATAGTTTTAATCATCATAATAAATTCCTCCCTTTATAAAAAATGTCAACAGCAATAATAATTAATATACTTTTATTGTTTTATAATATTAAAAATGCTTGAAAATATTCTTATTATTTAACTTGCTTCCTATTATCTAAACAATAAGTCTATCATTTTTTCTGGATTATCTAAAAATGTTTTTGTGATGCTATAGGCTTCTGTTTCTTTATAGGTCTTCTCCTCTATGCCACTTTCAGAAAATTCAAAAATTTTCGCATGAGGATAAGCAAGGAGTATTGGCGAGTGAGTTGCTATAAAGAATTGTGAATCTTCTTTTTCAAGTTCATGGATTATGCACAAGAGGGACATTACTGATGTTGGTGAAAGGGCTGACTCTGGTTCGTCTAGTAGGTATATTCCACTGCCCCTAAATCTATTTAAGATCAAAGACCTAAAACTCTCTCCATGGGATTGAAAATGAAGAGACTTGCCGCCGTATGAATCATAAAAATCATAAAAATCTGAGGATCCACCTCCTGCTAAGTTATCAACTTCTGATGCAAGATTGTAAAAGGATTCTGCTCTGAGGAAAAATCCATCCCTCTCCTTGCCTGGTCCTCTTCCAATTTCTAGAATCTCTCCAAGGGGTGAATGAGTTTCTCTTGTGGCAAAATTAAAATTTTTTGAACCGCCCTCTGCATTAAATCCAAGTCTTACTGCCAAGGCTTCAAGAAGTGTTGACTTACCTGTTCCATTTTCGCCCACAAAAAAAGTTACAGGACTATCTATTTCCATGCCTTTAAAATTTTTTAGAAAGGGAATTTCTCTAAGATATGAATCCCCTGGTAGGTCTTCTATATTTACTCCATAAATTTTTTTTATATATTCCATAAAATCCCTCTTAATCTTTTAATTTATTATAACATTTTTCAAATTTATTTTATGTGAACTTTTGTAATCTTTGCTATAATAAAGATAGCTAATAACTTTCATAATAAAGGGGGTTCTCATGGACAAAATTTTAATTGGAAAGGGAAAATCTGAAAATAGTATTCTTTTAAATAAAGTGAATCGACATGGACTAATAAGCGGTGCCACTGGTACTGGTAAAACTGTAACGCTTAAGGTTTTAACTGAAGGGCTATCTGATGCTGGAGTGCCAACTATTCTCGCTGATGTCAAGGGCGACCTTGCAAATATTTCTAAGCCTGGAGAAATAAATGACAAGTTACAAGAAAGACTTAATGAATTAGGCATCTCTAATTTTGAATTTAAAAATTATCCAGTAAACATGTGGGATGTCTATGGAGAAAAGGGAATTCCTCTTAGAGTTACAGTTTCTGAAATGGGACCACTAATGCTCTCTAAAATATTAGACTTAAACGACACACAAATGGGAGTTTTAAATATTATTTTTAAAGTTGCTGACAGTGAAGGTCTTTTATTAATTGACTTAAAAGATTTAAAGCAAGTTATAAATTTTGTAAATGACAATAGAGATGAAATCAGCAAAAATTATGGTAATGTTGCAAGCCAAAGTCTTTCTGCAATTTCAAGAAAATTATTATTTATTGAAGATGCTGGTGGAGATTTATTTTTTGGCGAGCCTGCCATTGATATCAATGATTTAGTGAGAACTGATGCATCTGGCAGGGGTATTGTAAATATTTTAAATGCTAGTAAATTAATTTCCAAACCACTTTTATATTCAATGCTACTTCTTTATCTTTTATCAGAAATTTATGAAAATTTCCCAGAAGTTGGCGATTTAGAAAAACCTAAGCTTGTGTTTTTCTTTGACGAAGCTCATTTACTTTTTAACAATACACCAAGTATTTTAAAGGATAAAATAATTCAAGTTGTAAGACTTGTAAGAAGTAAAGGCGTTGGCGTCTTCTTTATTACGCAAAATCCACTTGATGTGCCTGAAGAAGTTTCTTCACAACTATCTAATAGAATTGTTCATCAACTTAGAGCCTATTCTCCAAAGGAATTAAAGGCAATAAATGCTGTTGCCAATACTTTTAGACAAGATGACTCAATGGATTTAAAAGAAGAAATTATAAATCTTAGAACTGGAGAAGCAATAGTTTCCTTTGCCGATGAAAGTGGTGCACCAACTCTTGCAGATAAAGCTCTTATTCTTCCACCACATTCTTCTTTTGCTACTTTAAATGATTCTGAATACAGAAATTTAGTAGAATCTTCAAATCTTTATTCAAAATATAAAAACTCTGTGGATAGAGAATCTGCTTATGAAGTTTTGATTAAAAGAATTGAAAATGAAAAAATTGCAGAAGAAAGAGAAAAGATAGAAGAAGAAAAGCGTAAAGAAATGGAAAACCGTGAAAAGGAATTGGAAAAAGAAAGAAAGTCTTCTCGCAAACAAAAATCCTATATTGATAAAGGTATTGACTCAATGCTAGGAACAATTACAAGAAGTATTGGTCGTGAAATTGCAAGAGGTATTCTAGGATCTATGAAAAAGAGAAGATAATTTAATTAAGATGTTAAAAAAGACTGGCAGATAATTTTATCAACCAGTCTTATTTTTAGTTCTTATTTTCTTCTTCTAACTCTTCTTCTACTTCTTCTTTTACTGCTTCTTTAATTTTTTTATTATCAATAATCGATGCTTCTGCAAGTTTTTCAAGCTTTTCTTTGTCTTTTCTAGTAAAGTCTTCGTCATCATCTAATTTTTTTCTAGTGAGATCACTTATCTTGTCTCTCTTTTTATTTTCCGACTTAATTGCATCTCTCTCTTTAACCCAGGCAACTATTAAAATTATTATTAAAGCAAGACCTAAAAATCCAAGAATTGGATATAAGATTGCCATTAATTTTTTAAAGCCTAAAAAGGATAGTCCAAAGCCAAGAAGAGTAAATAAAACTAAATTTCTCTTAAACTTAGAGCCTGTGTTTGAAAGTCTTTTTGCTGCTGAATAAAATAGAGAAATTGCTGTATTAAATATCATGCCAAAAATTATAAAAGACATGGCAAGTCCAAGATAAGGATGCACATTATTTAAAACTATTTGCATAGGAATGTCTGCATCTTTTACATCTGGAAGTGCAAGAAAAAGTGTAATACCAACAAGACCAGTTAATATTGCAACAAGTCCCCCACCAAACATGCCTCCAAATCTTGCTTCTGATGAGTCTGTTTTACTTCCTCCAAGGACAAATGCCATGGATATACTTGATATCATACAAAGTCCAAAATAATTTATTGTGGAAATAAAAATATTTGGAAGAGAGGAGTCTAGAGTTTTGCCTAAAGCATCTAAAGCTAAAAAATCTGGATTTGCTTTTACAATTGTATAAACAGCACCAATTAATGTAAAAATCAAAACAAGTGGTGTAAAGGCACCAATAACTCTAGTTACTTTGTCAAAATCAAGCATTCCTATTACAATAATTAAAATTGTGCAAATGAGAGACCCTACCCATGGTGCAAGTCCAAATTGTTGATTTAGGTTTGAACCTGCTCCTGCTATCATTACAAATCCCATTAAAAAGCAGTTTAATATCAAAGAAAAGTCCATAAGTTTTGTTACAGATTTTTTTGAAACTTCTTCCAATACATCAATGTGACTTTCTGCTATAAAGTGACTGCCCATTTGTAAAATTATTCCACCTACAAAAATGTGCAAGAGTCCAATGCCTATTAATCCAAAAAGTCCTGATTTTCCAAAGGATATAAAATATTGCATAATTTCTTGTCCGCTGGCGAGCCCAGCTCCAGTAAGTACACCTACATAAGCAAGTATTATGCTAAAAGTTTTTTTATTCATAAATTCTCCTTAATCTCTAAATAATTTATTAACCCATATATTTTACCATAATATAAGTATATTACAAAATTTTACAATTTTACTATTTTTTATAAAATAAAAAAGCAAGGATAGTCCTTGCTAAAATAATATTAGATTAAATTTTTTTAAAACAAATAATCCTATTTACTTCGATAAAACCAATTGCAAGATGAAATTTTAGGCTATCTGTATTTTCTAAAAGACAGTCACTAGCAAATTCTTTGCAATTTTTTTCTCTAGCCCACTTTTCACAAACCTCTACAAGCTCTCTCGCATAACCTTTTTTTCAATAATTTTCTTTCAAATAAATATCTTCAAGATAGCCAACAGGAGATATCTCTTCCCCGCAACATAATCATGTCTTAAAGCTACATTGGAAAAGGCAAGGGCTTTTTCATCAATAAATTTTATAAAACAAGTGCTATTTTCATCCTTGGCAATTTCCATAAATTCTTCAGTTAATTCAGATATTTTGTCATTTCCCCAGATTTTTGTAGCCATTTCTGCTAATATTTCTGCGCCTTTTTCTTTTGCTTAAAGTATCATTTCTTATCTCCAATTATATTATTAGCTATAAAATAAAAAGCAACATTACAAAAATATTTTTATAATGTTTGCATGAAATAAATTATTCTATATTATGCTTTTCCATTTTTTGTCGAAAAATATCTGTGATAATTTCTCTAAGTTCTTCTCTTTCCTTTTCAGTCAATTCTCCAGATTTTTTTGCCACAGCATAAAGATCTGGATGTTCCTTAGCAATTCTTTCGATTGTCTTAGTTGTTGAATGTTTTCTAACAAAAAAAGGAATTTTCTTTATCCATTCATCTGGAACTAAGGCTAAAATTTTTTCAGCTGCCTCTTTATCATCAATTTCTGCCACAGGTGCTCCCTTTTTAATTTCTTCTTGGTCTTTATCAGAATAATCTTTTAAGTCCATATTAACCTCCTATTTCATAATTTTATTTATTAATTTAATTACCCATCTTACCTTATTAATTTAATTATATATTATTTTGCACATAAATAAGCTTTTAAGATTTTTTAATAGGATTTTCCACTATATAATATTAAAAAAGGGACGATTGTAACCGTCCCAAATTTATCTTTAAAAATCTAATAATAAATTAAATAATATTAAATTCTTTTAACATTTCTTCAATATCTGTACCCTTAATACGCTTAGCAAGTTTAATTTTTTGTAGTGGGCTAAGTGGAAGTTCAGGTTTTTTGCCATCTGATAGTGCTACCATTCCGTTTAGAAGGTATCTTAAATCATATCTTGATGCAAAAACTTCAGGAACAGCTTTTTCTACGCCACAAAGTACATAAACTGCTTCCATAGCTGTTCTTCCAGAATATTCTGTTGTAAATACTGTATCTCTACCTGGATCGTCAAGAGTTTCTGCAAATTGTCCTAAGAAGGCAAAGTTTACTCCACCCTTTGGCACAACTAGAGGTCTATCGCCAAATTTTCTAGGCATAAATTGAGCTGTAATGTAAGGCATCATAACTGGTACAGCTGTACAAGTTTCTGCAAGTGCATCAATTTCATTTACAGGAACTCCAATATGATATAACCATTCTTTTGTAATTTCTTTACCTGTACAATCTCTCATTTTCTTTTTAATGTAGTCGCCTTCAACATCTGTAAATAAACCATAAACCCAAACACATACATCATTTTCAGGTTGTTCTGGATATTGTCCTTGTCTATTTATTGTCCAAGACATTAACCAACTTGAATCAACACAAGTTACTATACCTCCAGTTACAGTTTTTCCACCATAAGGGCTTCTCTTTGTGATTTTTTCAATATATTTTGGAACAGAATCATCATGGCAAGTTACTGTACATGATTCCCAATTACTTTTCTCTACATCAGAACAGAATACTTCAGGGTTACCAAAATCATCAGATTTTTTAGCAATGTTTTTCCACATTTCCCAGCAACCACTTTGTTCTTCTGAAAGTTCTGCTGGAGTATTGTCATCACCATAAGAAGAATTTTCTGTCATGGATCCATTTGTAATAAATAATAAATCATTTTCTGTTAAGTCAATTGATTTGTCATTGCCATCCTTATCTTCAGCTATTATTTTTGTAGCAACCTTTCTGTTTTCAGAAATATCAAAATCTACATCTGTTACTTTAATATTGTATTGGAATTTACATCCATGGTTTTCAAGATATTTAACCATTGGCTTTACAATTGAATTGTATTGATCGTATCTTGTAAATCTTAGAGCAGATAAATTTGTAAGTCCGCCAACATGGTGAATGAAACGATTTAAATATAATTTCATTTCTAGAGCAGAGTGCCAATTTTCAAAGGCAAACATCGATCTCCAAAGTGTCCAGAAGTCAGAATTTAAAAGTCCATCTGAGAACACATCTTCAATAGCTTTGTCTTCAAGAATTTCATCTTGAGTCATAGTAAGTTCAGCTATTTCTTTAACTTGATCTTGTGTAAGATTAAATTTACCATTATCATAACGTTCACCTTGTTTATGAGTTATACGGCAATTACTATAGTTTGGATCATCATAGTTTGTATAAAAATAATCATCTAAAACACTCATTTCTGGGTCTTCTAAGCTTGGGATAGAACTCCAAATATCCCATAGACATTCGAAGTGAGCCCCAGTTTCTCTACCACCACGAGCAACATATCCTCTAGTATCCATGTATTCACCGTCAAGTGAACCACCAGGAATATCTAATTGTTCTAAGAAAGTAATTTTTTTACCTTCCATGTGAGCATCTCTAATTAAAAAGCAAGCTGCAGTAAGTGCTGCAATTCCTGTTCCAACTAGATATGCAGATTTTTCTTCAATACCTTCTGGTTTTCTCGCCTTAACTAATCTTTGAAAATCTCCATTAGTTAATTTAAGTCTTTTATCATGAGTTTTAAGTTCCATAACATCCTCCTTATATAGTTCTTTATCTTCCTTCTATATTCATTATACCATTATTTTGATAAAGTATCATCTACCAAAAGAGAATTTCTGGGTTATTTTTACTCAATTTCAAAAGATTGGGTAAGTTTTTCTAAATTTTCACTGCGTTTTAAAGACTCTAATATATTCCCGTCCATTAACTCTCCTAATCTACGCGTAACTACCTTAGGATCTGTCTTCATGTCAGTGGCCACCCATTGGATTAAAGATGAACTGAGAGCACATTGATAAAAATAAGCAATAAGTTTTATATCAGCTTCTTGCGCCTTAGTATTCTTGGCAGCTCGAATGACATATTTTCTCATTATCTCACCAGCTATAGAAAAAATATATTTTTCTAAGTCAATTTTATAATCAGATTCATACATGTGCTTTACAACTTTTTTATTGTCTAATATAAATTTAGCTACTAAAATAAAACTTTCTTCCCAGGATAAAGTCTCATTAAATTCTTCAATTACTCTATCAAGTTCTTCGTCAAAGATTTCCTTTACCAACTCAGTCAAATTTTCATAGTGATAATAAAAAGTTTTTCTTTCGATGTTACACTCTTTAGCCAATTCAGTAACAGTAATATTATGTAACTTCTTTTTATTTAAAAGCTTAATAAATTCTTTTCGTATCAAGTCTTTAGTATAATTTTTCGCCATATAAGACCCCTTCCTAAAATAAAGTTCTTTATTATATACTTTCCCAATTTATGAAATATTAAAATGGAGAAAGAGAGAAATAAATTTTTAAACTTTACAATTTCATATTTTAAATAAAATTTCCACTAAAATAATAACTAATAAAATTCAAACTAATAGTTTTTTCTATTAAAGTATGCTATAATCTCTCTTATAAGGAGAGGCTTATGGAGGAAAGAAGAAAACTTAAATTTATTTTATATGCATTTTCACTTTTGCTTATTATAGGCACTGTGGGATATATGATTTTATTAGATGTAGGCTTTGTTGATGCTTTATATATGACTGTCATAACTATATCCACCGTTGGTTTTGGAGAAGTTGGCACAACAAGTAATTGGTCTGAAATATTTTCAATATGTATGATTTTTTTAGGTGTAGGTATAGTTGGATATGCCTTTACAACAATTGTAGCTATGTTTGTTGAAGGCAAAGTTTCTGATTTATGGAAGGGAAACAAAATGGAGAGAAAAATTTCAGCTTTAAATGATCACTATATAATATGTGGCTCTGGAGAATTAGCAGAAGTAATTATAAATAAATTTTTAGATGATAATTTAAATTTTGTTGTCATAACTGACAATCGTGAGGACCTTGATGACTATAGCCATCACAATATTTTAGTTGTGGAAGGTCATTCCACTGAAGAAAATGTATTAAAACATGCTGGAGTTGAAAAAGCTAAAGGTCTTATTGCAGCTCTTGATACAGAAGTAGATAATATTGTAACTGTTCTTACAGCAAGAAATCTAAATGAAAAAATTTATATTATAGCAAATGCCATCACTAAATCTGGAAGTGAAAAATTATTAAAAGTTGGAGCAAATAAAACTTTGTCTGCTGTAGAAATATCAGGCAATAGAATGGCATCACTTATGATAAAACCAAATATAATTTCTTTTTTAGATGTTGTTACGAGAATGGGCGACGTAGAACTTGATTTAGAAGAAGTAATTGTTAAAAAAGGTTCTTATTTAGAAAATAAAACATTAGTCGAAGCAGAAATTCCAAGAAAAACTGGTCTCACTGTTCTTGCAATAAAAAAGATTGATGATGGGAAACTTCTTTTTAATCCTCCAGTGGATTACACTTTTAAAATTGGAGATATACTAATTATTCTTGGACGAGAAGAACAAGTGGATAAGCTTAGAAATTTAGGAGATGAGATGAAATAAAATAAACTTCTTTTATTTCATAAATATAAATATTTTATTCAGCATATTAGGAGGAAAATTTATTAAAGAGTAACAATAATTTAGGGCTTTGTTTTTTACATCCTTTGCTGATATTAGCTAGTTTCATATGTATTTAGTCAATATTTTTGAATTGTGATATTAACTCTTCTTGACTCAGGGTAATGTCAATAGTCTTATCTTTAATTTTCCAAATAAAACATTCCTATTACTAAAATCATAGTTATTGTTTACAATAAGACTCTGATTCAAGAACTTTTAAAGTGCTACTGTCATAGTTTCTACACTACATTCACTTGCCTTTGATGAATCAAGGTCTATATTGAATAACTTGGGCTTGACCCAAGTTTTTAATAATCCAAGGAGCTATCTATGAATAAAATAAAATTTTCTCAAATAAAATATTTTAGGCTGGTTAAAATAGGAATTTTTCTATTTTTAATCAGTCCCCTTAACTCTGCCTTGGCTATGTTTTTTCAAGGTCCAGCTTATCAGTGGCCTTTTCGAATTTTCTTTATTCTGCTTTCAATTATAGGCTTAATAGGAGGATTTTTTCACTTTTGGTACTTGCTCTTCTTCACTTTATTTTACTTTTGGAAAAAAGATAAAGAAAAAGCAAGAGCCCACTTTGTTCACTTTTTAGTCTTAGCCCTATTGCCCTTTATCCCTGTTTTAATAAGTTTAATAGTTGAATTAAGCCAATCAGGTTTACAATCCTTAACTAAAATAGGAAATATTTTTTATCCCGCTGGAGGAAAAGCCTACACAGAATTTTTGCCTTTTCTTTTTGAAGAACTTAAAAAAATTCTCAGAGACCCATCCTATATTATTCCTTACGATTAATCATTCCAAAAAATTGCAAAAAATAACAGCTACATATGTAGCTGCTATTTAAAATTAATTACTTTTTCTTCTAAACCAAGGTATTACTCTATTCACTTCCTTTAAATATATTTCATATTCTTTTCCAAATTCATTTTTTAACCATTTTTCTTCTGTGTTTTTCATTAATATTGTTAAGAAAAACCAAAATACAAAAGGCAGTATTAATAAATATAAGTTTGCTGTAAGAAGTAAAATGCCTGTGAATATAAATATAAAGGCTGAATAAACAGGATTTCTTACTATGCTATAAACTCCACTTTTTATTAACTTCTTCTCTTTAACTTTTTTATTTATTTTCTCAACTATAACTGCTTGCACCCATAAATATATGCCAAATAATATTAAGAGAGTTCCCACCATAATAAAAATTATTTTCCCTTTACTTAGTTCTCCTTGATATAGGTATCCTTTGAGACGAAGGCATATCCCTCCTATTGTAAGTATTAAACAAATTATGACATATAATGGTCCAACTCCAAAAGCAGGCATTTTAAATTCTTTTGATTTCATTCTTTATCACCTGTGATAAAATAATCGCAACAATCTGCTCCTTTTGCTATGGTATTTTTTCTGTGAAGTACTCCATGTTGAAGACTTATCATAAGCTCATCAAGTTCACAAAATAGAGGCATTAATTCATCTACCCCCAGCTTATTTGTGTAAGCACAAATGGGACAACGTGTAATCCTATAATAACAAGCACCCTCATAAGGTTGACCTTCAAAATCAACCTTAAAGGACGTTGGATAGAGCTTTTCTTTTTCCTCTGTATACCACTTGTAATACTTAAGAATATTTTTCTTATTGGCTTTTTTCCCCATCTTAGTATTGAGATTAGTCAAGGAAAAAAACCATTTTACAGAATAAAGAGAGCGACGCATCATTTCCTGAATGGTCTCCGGTGGAATTTTTTTCTCACTTGCTATATATGGAGCAACAAATACAAGGGCGAACATCTCATTGTATGCCATGGGATTGTCATTGCCGATATCATCTGCCTCTTCTATTAATTTTCGATAAATTTTTTTGCTCTTTTTAATAATTTCTGATGCATATGCTTTATCATACTTTTCTATAAGAACTTTCTTCATTGGGCCTTTAAATAATAAGTAATAAAAACCTTTGTATTTCATCTTGCATACCTCATTAATTTTCTAAAATTTTTATACTAATTTCTATACTATTTTATTTTCTCCCAATAATAAGAGTTGAGCCGTAAAGTCCTAACAATAAAGCTTCTTTATGATCCATAAAAAGACCCTTTGTTGTATCAATTAATTGCACATCTTCGTAGCCATCTTTTTTAAGCTTTTCCATAAATTTATTCATATCACCATATCTTGACTTACTCATCAAATCATGAATAACAAAAACTCCACCTTTTTTAAGTACACGAAATGTTTCTAGTAAAAGTCTTTGTTTATTTTTTCCTCTTATATTGTGATAAACATAGTTGCTTGTTACTACATCAAAACTTTCATCTTCAAAAGGAAGATTCGCTGCATTTCCTTCTTCAAAGCTCACATTTTCTATTCCCTCTAATTTTGCATTATTTTCACAGAGTTCTTTAGAAAATTCACTTTTATATGAACCACTCCATATGTCACAGCCAACCATATTCGCTTTTGGATTTTTCTTCGCACAGGCTATTGTAAGAGCTCCACTGCCGCAGCCAACGTCAAGTCCTATGCCTCCATCTGGAATTTTTACATAGTCGGCAGTCTTTTCTATAATTATTTTGGCAAGCTTTCTTTTTCCATTGTAATCAAAACTCCTATATAAGAAGCTAACCCAGACAGTTATTAATAGGAGTATAAGGCATCCTATCCCTAGGATAATTCCCCAGATGATCCTTTGCCTTCCTTGAAGAATAAGATCACTTGCGCCAAATAAGATGAATAAAATAAGACATACTAGACTTTCAATAATCTTAGCCTTCAACAATCTTTTAGGAAGCCAGTTTCTATAATCAGGTTTTGTTTTGTCATTAAAAAAATATAAAGGTTTCATAAGTTTTCTCCTAAAATTTTTAACTAAAACTAATAAATAAAGAAAAATAGTAAATAAAATATATTAAGTTAAACCAGCCTCCTCGAATGATCATATGTAGTCCCTTTGGCAATCTCTCAGCAAGAGGAGTGAGAATCAAAAGAAATATAGGTGTAAATAAGGCTTGCCATTTTGGAAATACTGTTAACCCAAATAAAATTAACAATGCTAGGGCTATGTTTGCTATAGCCATAATTCCAAAAACTATTTTTGCTTGAAATTTTAAAAATTTTAAAAATTCATCAAGCGCTCCCTTATTTTCGTGCCTTGATAAAAGACCTAAGTAGGCACATTGAATGTGATAAGTTCCCCCTAATATCATGCCAAAAATATTTATTAAAAATACAAACCAAGCGAGATTTAAATACTTTTCTTGTGTTGCCAAAACAATATGATAAAATCCAATGCAATATATAAAGGCACATATTGGACCTAAAAGACCACCAAGGTATAATCTTTTTATGCTAACATTTTTCATTATGCCAATAATTTTATTTATAGTATCCTTGCCATCGTAATCATCAGAATCATAATATAGGGTCATGTCTCCTAAAAACATCAAGAATGAACCCAAGAGACCTATCAATATACTCTTATATAAAGTCACAGCTAAACACCTTCTTTCTCTTAGATAAAATCAATTATAAGTTTGATTTACTAGTAATTTTCGATAAATTATTTTACTTTTTCATTATTTCTAGGACATAGTCATCTTCGTGTTTTTCCAGCGAGAATTTTTAATAGGATACTTAAATAAATTGAAATAAATACTGTGATATTTTATTTTTATCCTTTGCCTTTCTTTATCTTATTTTTTAGCAATAACTACCATTTGTTTTTTACTGTCTAAATAATATTGGCAAGTAAAGCCCAATCCTCTTAGCATTTTTGTCAAGTCCTCAGCTTTGTAAACTTCAAAATTTATTATCTTCAATATTTTTTTTACATCTCTTCTTTCTTTAGAGGAAACTTCGTTGCATATTAAAAACTGTCCGCCTTCTTTTAAGACGCGATAAATTTCTTTAAAGCATTCTTCTATGTCATTCCAAAAGTAAATAGTTTCAAAAGCTGTGACAATATCTATGGTTTCGTCTTCAAAGGGAAGGTTCTTTACATCTCCTACCAATATTTGACATCTTCCAGTGTCTATAGCTTTTTTATTTATTTCACTTGCCATTTTTACGCTTGTCTCTGAGTGATCAAGACCATAAACCTTATCAGCTTTAGTTAAAAAATATTCTATGTTCCGTCCACCACCGCAGCCCAAATCTAGGATAGTATGATTTTTATCAATATTTATGTAAGACCTTCCCCAGCTTGCTAGTTTCTCGTGACCTCTATTCATGCTTTTTAACATAAATCTGCCGCCAAAATTGTCTTTGGGCTTTCTAAAATTCTCAAAAAAACTCTTAAGCATTTACTCCTCCCCTTGATACTAATTATCATTGGTATTATATCACCTTAGCTTCTATTAGATTTAAAATTTTTACTAGAGAGGAATATATTTAAAAAATATAATGTTTAAATTTCTTCACAAATTATTTTGCACAAAAATAATGACTTCTAAGATTTTCTAAAATCCTAAAAGCCATTAGCCTTTATTATGTTTATTTGCCGTCAATGCAATAGGCTCTAAATTAATAGACTGCTCACTAAGTATGTAAAAACTAATTCTGTTTGCCTGTTCCTTTCTTTCATTGGAATAAGGAGATGCATCCTTAAAAATAACAGATAAACAAAATTAGGAGTTATTATTTAATTATGAACATGCAAAACCCAACTACAACAAGGATGATTCCAATCATAAACTCTACTAAACCAACCTTTTTAGCATAGGTTTCTGATTTTCTTCCAGATTTATAATCCGATTCAAAGCCATTAATCAAATTATATTTTTCTTTAAAATAAATAAAATAACCAAATGTAGTAAAAGCGACTCCCACTACTAAAAGTATTATCATTAGTAAAATCATTAAACACCTCTATTAAAATTTCGTATGCAAACAAATATTTTTATAATTTCTCAAAGAGCAAATTGTAGTTTACTAACTTTTTGAATTCCCTTTTTTTCTCCACATATTTAAAATTCCGACTAAATCTAAAAAATCTATACCAAGTACCAATATTTGACTAATTCCAATCTTTATAATCTTTGCTTTGAGAAAGTTCTATTTCTAAATATTTTATTTTTGTATTCTCTTTTATTTCATTAAAGTAAATACGTACGTAGAAAAGTGATGTATCTTTGCCCCAATATTTCTCTGAAATTATATCCATATTTGTTTTGTTAATTATTGGTTTTAATTTTTCAATAATCTCATTTCTAATTTCATTAGTTAGTTTCTCTTCTGAGTTGATTTCTATAAAAAGACTTGGCCTAGAAAAATACATATCTATCTCAGAAACATTATAGTTCTCCAATACTTCTTGTCTAAATTCATCTAATTGATGAAATTTTACACGCTTTGGACTTGTAACAGAAAAGTAATCAAATGCAAAATACATGGCAATTATTGAAATAATTGTTATTATTAATTTTATTGCTTTTTTCATTTTATCATAAGGCCTCACATTCTTATTTCTACTGCTAAGTTAATTAAAAGTTATTCTCATCTAACTCCAAATTTTTGCAATCAATAGAACCATACGATATGCAAGTCAAAGTTCACTATCAGTTGAAATCCGTCATACTTTAAGGGACTTTAAATATTCTTTTTCTTTCGGTGTAATGCGCCTACTATCACGCGCTTTTTGTATTGCTTTATTGTGAGTCCACCTATCTAGGCGATGATCTTCAATATATTTTATGGTCGCATCCCACTCTTTTGCCAATGCTGTTGCAAAGAACCAGGCAACCATCATTTGAACATAATAGTCTTCACTTTTAACAGAAAGAGCTATTTCCAAATACTCAGCCTTAAAATCATCATCAAGAAAATGAGACATCAGCATCTCAATTCCAAAGCGGCAAGTATAGGTCTTTTCAGATGCGGTCCATTCTTTAATTTTTTCCAAAAGTGCTTCTTTATTCTTCTTGAAAATCTTGGGAGACATAATATCGCAAACAGCCCAATTATCTACATAAGGCAGAAATTCATCAACTGCCACAAGGCAGGCATCATAGTTTTTAATTTCAGAGATGATGAGTCCGTGAAGCATATTTTCATCATAGTATTTATGAGGTAGATCCTTTAGAAATTTAGATGTTTCCGGATCCTCAATAACTTTTTTAGCAAGCTTTCTGAGCTCTGGAACTCTGACCCCTATAAATAGGTATCTCGGAATATTTGGTATCAATTTCGCTTGAAAATCAGCGTATGAAATATCCTGCAATGCCAATAATTCTTCTTTGATATTCATTTCTTTCACTCTCCATACAATTCTAATTTGTCGCTATACCATGGATCTTAGTCATAAGTACTATAGTCTTCGCCCTATTTTTTACCAGGTAATGCTTCCTATACACTAGCATTTCTTTAGATAAGCCTGATACTAGAACTTTATTTTAACATCAACTTTTGGATTTCATAACTCTTATAATTTCTTTAGTTTATTTAAAAGTTTTGCTATTTTAAATCTTTAAGCGAAGCTTATTCACCTACTGTTTTATTTCCCATACCATTGTCACTGTATCTGTTAAGTCTATGTCATCTGGTTCTATATCAATGTCATAGGATGGTTCCAAGGCATATGATTTTCTCACTTCTAACTTATCAACTGGAGATGTTCTTATATCTATTTCTCCCCAAGAATAATCTATTGATTGCACTTCTCCCAAGCTAACTCCTGCAGCTATTGCCATAATCCCTGCCTTTTCTCTGGAATTTTCCACCGCACGTTTAATAACTTCTTTCTTCACTGCGTCTTTGTCCTTAACAGTGTAGTCAATTGAAAATTCAACCTTAACAGAACATAGGAACAGTTCGTAGAGAATACGGCCTAGCATTTTATTGTCCTTTGGAAACTGAATCTGTGTCCTATGGTAAAATTTGTATCCAAGAAATCTTTTCTTGTAATCATTATTGTAATCTCTGTAGCTTTCGTATTCTGACTCTATTGAAAAATCCTTGGTCTTTAGAGCTTCGCCAGGGAGCCCAGACTTTTCTATGGCTTCTCTTAAAATCTTAGTTTTTTCTGCAGACTGTCTCACAGTTTCTTCGTAGTCTTTGTAAATTCCTCCAAAAGTTATTCTTAGACTAGTGGTGTCCGGCTTAACAGACACACTTCCAATTCCAGTTACTCTAATTGTTTTCATAATTCCTCCTAAATTTTATATTTAATTTAAAAAATTGAATGGAAAAATCAAAAATCCACTGACAGTATATTGCGAGTCATATCTATCTACCACGCAATAAGTCCTATAAGAATATAGTACCCCTCCCTTGAATGTGGAGTCAAGGTTCTTTAAACTGCCTTCTGAAAATTCATATTGGACAAGAACCTTTCCATTTTCATGATAAATATTTAAAGCTGGGAAAAAGGCTTTTTCATCATTTGTACCAATAGACGCAAACAGTCCATTCATAGTTCCCTTTTTATAAAGGGTTTTGTCATAAAAGTTTACTAGACCTTCTTCTGATGATTTCTCAATGAGAAGAGTCTTTTCAAAGTTTGGATTTATATAGAGTTCAAAAGCAAAATTTGTGGAGTCTAGTTTTTTAATTCTTCATTAATTTTTATAGTTATCGTCTTATAAGCTTCCTTATCTTTAGCTTCATAGAAAACTTTTTTGACAATCGACCCAAGTTCTTCTTTACTTGTTAAAATCTTACAATTTACCATTGTATTTTCCCTTTTTTTATACTAATCTTCTTAGTTGGTATAAGATATAAGCTCCTTTGAGAATCTTTAAATGTAGGTTATTTCTTACACCATTACAAAATACTTATTAGTTTAAATATTGTGCAAATTAAATTAATATTTTTTCCTATATATTAATCCAATATCTTCTTGTTGTAACATTCCCTCTTGATAATCTATTTTTCACTTTATTTTCCAAAATTCCACCATTATTTTCTATAACTTTTATTGATCCGATATTGTCATCATCACATGTAATTAAAACCTTGCGAAGGTTCAAAGTCTCTTTGCAATACATAAGTGCCATAGAGAGCATTTTTGATCCATAGCCCTTCATACATTCAGACTGTCTAATTTCATATCCTATGTTACCACCATAGTTATTTAAAAAAGAATTTAATTCATGCCTAATACTAATTTCACCAATAAATTTTTCATTATCTATCAACCAAAATGTAGTGGCTCTAACATAATTTATCGGCAAATTTATACCATGTTCAAAATTATAAGAACGTTCTATAATTGTCTCAGGGTTGTTAAAAATCCTTTCTACATGAGGTCTGAAAATTTCATCTTCTTCAATTGCTTCTATATAGCTTTGGATATACTTCCTATTTGGTCTAATTAATTTCATATGTTCTCCTATAATATAAATGCCTTTTTCAATGTAATGTACATTACTTATAACTTAAATAAGCTGTAACATTCTTTTCTAATTTATTAATGAATAAATCGATAATAAATTATTAGCTTCTGTTATCAGAATATATCCTTGTTTTCCATAAGTCATAGTTCACCTGCTTTTTTTTAGGATTTATTCTATTTTCTTGACATCAACACAATAGCCTCAGCCGTCGAATCTTGCCAATCAAAGCTCCCTTATTAGTCGCTTTTCTTGGATATTCTTGGCATGAGACTTACCTCTATCGCTACTTCGATTCTCTGTGCGAATCTCGTACCAATAGGGTTAGGACTTCAACTTGACTTGAGTGGCCGTTACTTATAAAACTAACAAATTTTCAAAATCCGTGTATGTGGGAATATGTCCACTAATTGCTTAATTATAAGTCTCTAGCAGATAGGAATTATAGCTATTAAAAATAATTATTGCTTTATTCAAAAATCAACTTCTATTTTTCATTCAAACTAATTTCTTTTTTCTTAATTCTAAGGCTTAAATCCTTAATATTTTTTTCTATTTTAGATATAATTCCCCTAAAAAACTCATCATCTTGACCTGTTGGATCTTCTAAATTCCAGTCCTCTGTATATTGATTTTCTACAATCGGACAAACTACATCACATCCCATAGTAATTGATATATCAATATCTGGCAGGTCAGAAATCAGCTTTGAATATTGAGTTTTCTCCATATCAATATTGTATATATCTTTCATTAATCTGACAGCATCTTGATTTATTTTATCTTTTATTTGGGTTCCAGCTGAATAGGATTCAAAGACATCTGAAGCATATTTTTTCCCTAAGGCTTCTGCAATTTGGCTCCTACAGCTATTATGCACACATATAAATGCAACTTTTGCTTTTCTCATTTTAATTTATACCATTCTCTTCTAATAATTCTTTCACTTCATCCTTGTTTAAAACTTTGCCATAGGATACAACTTTGCCCTTTACAACTAATGCCGGAGTAGACATAACTCCATAACTTGCGATTTGAGAAAAGTCTGTAATATGGTCTATATTTTCTTCAACATTAAGTTCAGCGAGGGCTTCCCTTGCTGATTTTTCTAAAGCAAGACATTTTGAGCAACCAGAGCCTAGTATCTTTATGCCCTTCTCTTTTTTCTTTTCTCCTGCTTTTTCTATATTCTCTGGCGAGAAATTTACATCACAGCAACTTGTTTCTTTAACTTCCTTCTTATTAACAGGTTGGCAATTGCCTCCACAAGTACAATCTTTATCTCTTTTTTCTTTTTTACCAAATAATCTCATTTTTTCCTCCTTAATCCACACCTGTTGTTTTCACAAGAGCATATATTTTTTACTTTCTACTTAATACTTTCATTTTAGTTGCCCATTAAATTAAAATAGGTCTAAAAATGTTAAATAAATATCCTACAGCAATTATCCCAAAAATACAAATTCCTATGAATAGAAATAAAAGCTTTGGTTTAACTGCTTTTTTTAACATAATCAGTGATGGTAGGCTTAGTGTTGTTACTGCCATCATAAAAGATAAGACAGTTCCTAGTTGAGCACCTTTTGACAATAGGGCTTCTGCTATTGGTATCGTTCCAAAAATATCAGCATACATTGGTACTCCGACTATAGTTGCCAAAACTACTCCAAATGGATTCTTGCTTCCTAAGATATTTTCTACCCAAGTTTGAGGAATCAAATTGTGTATCAATGACCCTATGCCCACACCTACTAAAATATAAGGGAAAACTTTTTTGAAAGTGTCACTAACTTGAGTTTTAGAAAAATCAACCCTGTCTTTTAATGTTAAGCTTGGAGAGCTAATATCAACTTGACTTGCATTTTTTATAAAATCTTCTACATATCTTTCCATATGCATTTTTTCGATGAGGCTACCACCGATTACAGCAATAATTAGTCCGAAGACTACATATGCTAGAGCTATTTTGGCTCCAAAGATACTCATAAGTAAAACAAGGCTACCCAAATCAACCATTGGAGACGATATTAAAAATGAAAAACTCACTCCAATAGGCAAGCCGGCACTTGTAAAGCCCATGAATATTGGGATTGAAGAGCATGAACAAAAAGGTGTTACGGTGCCTAGTAAAGCAGATATGATATTTGCCCCTAATCCATCAAAACGTCCCAGAATTTTTTTACTTCTTTCAGGTGGGAAATAGCTTTGAATATAAGAAATTATAAAAATCAACACGCAAAGTAATATTGTAATTTTTATAACATCATAGATGAAAAATTGTAAGCTTCCTCCAAGTTTTGAAGTCATAACAAGGCCAAGATTTGTTAATACTTCCCCTATCAATTCATTGAGCCATTTCATTCCTAGAATTTGATCTTGAATAAAACTCCACATCTCTAACCTCCGTAAACTTTAGATTCCTTATTTACTAAAAACCAGTGCTTTGTATTATTAGCAATATTTACTAAGAACAACATAACTGGTACTTCAGTCAGAACACCTACAGTACAAGCTAATGCAACTGGTGAATCTATCCCAAATATTGCTATTGCAACAGCTACAGATAATTCAAAGAAATTTGAAGCTCCAATCATGCCTGCTGGTGCAGCTATTTCAAAGGGTAAAGCTACTTTTTTGCTTAAGCCATAGGCTATAGTAAAAATTAGTAGTGTTTGAATGGTAAGTGGAATAGCTATCAATAAAATATGAAATGGGTTTTCTAAAATTACATTTGCTTGTGAAGAAAATATAATTATTAGGGTCAATAGTAGTCCAACTATTGTCATTCCGTCAAATTTACTTAAAAATTCTTTTTCAAAATAATCCTTTCCTCTTTTATCAATTACAATTTTCCTTGTGATGACACCTCCTAATAATGGAATAGCAACAAATAAAAACACACTAGCAAATAATGTGCTATATGGTACTACAACATTAGATACACCTAATAAAAACTTCACGATAGGTACAAAAGCAAGTAAAATAATTAAATCATTTGTGGCTACTTGAACCACAGTGTAAGCAGGGTCCCCCTTTGTGAGAGTCGACCACACAAAAACCATAGCAGTGCATGGCGCAGCTCCCAGCAAAACAGCCCCCGCTAAATAATCATTGGCCAAATCATTAGGAATTATATTTTTAAATATAATAAAGAAAAACAAATAAGATATTCCAAACATAGTAAATGGTTTTATTAGCCAATTAACAGCCCATGTTACAAATAAGCCTTTTGGATTTTCTCTAACTCTTTTTATACTTTGAAAATCTACTTTCATCATCATTGGATAAATCATAATCCAAATTAATATTGCTATAGGCACAGATATACCTGCAATTTGCATTTTACCTAAGGCAGATGGGATTATAGGTATATATTTTCCTATAAGCACTCCTACAATCATGCAAAATAATACCCATAAGCTCAGATATTTTTGAAATACATTAATTCCTTCATTCTTATTTTTTTCCATAGTTCTCCTACCTCTATTCTTATTTTTTTCCATAGTTCTTCTATCTATTTTAGCATAGATACATTCAAATGTTTCTATGCGTAGTGCAGAAAAATTATTTATTCCAAGTGTGACAAATACATTCCTCTCCGCTATCAAATATTTCCTTTAAGTCGGATTGCATCTCCTTCAGAATCTTCTTATTGGCAATGTAATATATGTTTTTTCCTTCTCTTCTGCTGATAACTAGATTTGCATCCTCTAATCTTTTCATATCATTAGACAGTGTTGGTTGTGTTATATCGAATTTCTCTAATATCTCACAAGCACAAAGCTCATTGCAAGATAACATATCTATAATTTCTAATCGTTTTGGATCGCTCAAAACTTTTAGTTTTTTTGATATCTCTATATATTTATTCTTCATGTAAACCTCCTTCATCTTTTCATATAAAATTATACAAATCATATAGAAAGTAGTCAATGTGTTTTTCTTTCTTCTCTTAACATAATTCTTATTGTTTTTTCTTACTAGCTCAACTCATTTATATCTGCAAATTTGAATTCTCTCTGTACACTCCACCTAAAATATCCACAATGTATGGAGACTCTACAATAATTTATAAATGTACTCTTCCCTCCAAATAAAATTTAAAGCAAAAAATTAGTCCTTTAAGATTTTTTATAAAGATCCTAAAAGCCAACTATTTCAACAGAATTATAGCCTATCAACTAAATTTCTTGACATTAATACTACAGTCTCCACATGTCTTTAATTATGGGATAGAAAAAAGGGATATAAAAAATTGAAAAAATAATTTTTTTTGGTATAATTATTATTTATTATTGTAGAAAATTTACAAATAATTACCCGAGGAGGTAAAATATGAAAATCTTTGAATCAATAAAAAATAGGTGGAAAAAATTCTTGGAAAATCTAGCAAAAGAAAATAAAAAATCTTTTGGAAATGAAAGATTAGATTGTTGTTCAATGAACAAAAGAGAATATAAATAAAGAAAAAAATGACCATGGCGGAGACTGTGTAAAATTTTGTGTATAGAAACCTCCTGATTAGGGTAAGTAAAAACTAATCAGGAGGAATTTTTATGCCAAAAAAAGACCATAAACAAAAAGAAGCAAAAATGTTAATTGAAGAATATCAGCCTCAAAGCGCACAAGATATTCAAGAAGCTCTAAAAGACCTTCTAGGCGATACAATGAAAAAACTTTTAAAAGCAGAATTAGATGAGCATTTAGACTATGAATATGTAGAAAAACCACTATTCTTAAATACAAGAAACGGTACAAGTAAAAAACAGTTAGATCATCATATGGAAATATAGATTTAAACATACCAAGAGATAGAGAAGGTACCTTCGAGCCACAAGCATTAAGAAAATATGAAAAAGACATATCAAACATAGAAAATCAGATAATATCAATGTATGGCAAAGGAATGACAACAAGAGACATATCAAGTCACATCAAAGATATTTATGGATTTGGCATATCAGAAACGATGGTAAGTAAAATAACCAACAAAATACTACCAACCATAGAAGAGTGGCAAATAGACCACTAGAAAAAAATCTATCCAATGTTCTTTTTAGACGCTATACACTACCACGTAAGAGAAAACAATATAGTAGTCAAAAAAGCAGTCTACATTGCCCTAGGCTACAACCTAGAAGGATTTAAAGAAATACTAGGACTATGGGTTGGAGAAAACGAATCAAGCAAATACTGGCTTTTAGTATTAAATGGTCTAAGAGAAAGAGGACTAGAAGATGTATTAATATTCTCAACAGACAATCTATCAGGATTTAGGTTGATACACAAAATTATTTACAGACCCGCAAAAATGGATATGAGCATTAAACTCATAGCCTTTCTACTTGCCACCTAAAGACTCTCTAAATCAGTTTTCTAAAATCCCTAATTCAATGAGCCTTTATGCAAGAGTATTCTTTAAATAAAGAACAATTTTCTGACCTTGTTCAGTATAGGAAAAACTATGAAAATTATTATGGGATAGAAGTGGAGAGATAAAAAGCTATAAGCGTTGCTTACATTTATTAAAAAGACTTGACAAGATAAGTTTACAAGAGTAAACTTATTTTAAGTATTAAATCTACAATTGTAAACGGAAAGGAGGGAAAGAAAATGGATGCAATAGTATATAATACTTATATCACAGATGCAGAATGGGAAGTCATGCGTGTAGTTTGGGCAAATGATCGAGTAACTAGTAAAAAAGTGATTTCCGTATTGCAAGAAAAAATGGACTGGACACAATCCACTATCAAAACGATCTTAGGTCGATTAGTTGGAAAAGGCGTACTAAATACAGAGCAAGAAGGTAGAAAGTTTATTTACACTGCCAATATTGAAGAGAAAGAAGCCGTAAGAGATTATGCAGAAGATATTTTTAACCGTATTTGCAATAAGAAAGTCGGAAATGTAATAGGAAGCATCATTGAAGATCATGTTTTAAGCTTCGATGATATAGATCGACTAGAAAAAATATTAGAGATGAAAAAATCTTTCGCAGTAGAAGAAGTGGATTGCAATTGTCCAGAAGGACAATGCGAATGTCATTTACATCATCATGAAGAATAAGGAGGAATTTAAAATGGACAATAACAACAAACATTTATCCCACAGTCACCATAATCATGGCGACATGGATCATTCAAAACATGAGCACATAAGCACGGAAGAACATGGAGACCATAAGGATCAACATCACGACCATCATGCTGGGCATGATCACAGCGGGCACAGTGGTCATGATCACAGCGGGCACAGTGGTCATGATCACAGCGGGCACAGTGGGCATGACCACCATCATCACGGAAACTTTAAGGAACTTTTCTTAAAATCATTGCCACTAGGAATCATTATTATGCTCTTATCCCCTATGGCTGGGTTTGACCTACCATTCCAGTTTACTTTTCCATATTCTGATATTGTAGTAGCTATTTTATCTACTATATTAATTATTTATGGTGGACGTCCATTCTATCAAGGGGCAGTTGACGAATTTAAACAAAAAGAACCTGGAATGATGGCTCTCGTTTCTTTAGGTTTAAGTGTTTCATATTTATATAGTATTTATACTGTAATAGCAAGCTACGTAACAGGTGAACAAATTATGGACTTTTTCTTTGAATTTGCTTCATTACTATTAATCATGTTATTAGGTCACTGGATTGAGATGAAAGCTATTGGAGAAGCAGGAGATGCACAAGAAGAACTGGCTAAGCTAGTACCAAAAGATGCTCATGTAGTATTAGATGACGATTCAATAGAAACACGACCAGTTGCTGACTTAAAGGTAGGTGATTTAATTCGAGTTCAAGCTGGAGAAAATGTGCCAGCAGACGGAACTATCGAGCGTGGCGAATCACGTGTAAATGAAGCTCTTTTGACTGGAGAATCAAAAGCAGTGAAAAAAGGTCCTGGCGATGAAGTAATCGGAGGCTCAACAAATGGAGAAGGGGTTCTTTATATTAAAGTGAATGAGACAGGTGATCAATCCTTCATCTCTCAAGTTCAGAATTTAATCAGCCAAGCTCAAAGTCAGCCTTCCAGAGCAGAAAATATTGCTCAAAAGGTTGCAGGATGGCTCTTCTATATTGCGGTCATTGTCGCACTAATAGCTTTTGTAGTATGGACGCTTATAGCGGACATCCCAACGGCAGTAAAATTTGCTATCACAACATTAGTTATAGCTTGTCCTCACGCTTTGGGTCTGGCTATTCCATTGGTAACCGCCCGTAGCACAAGCTTAGGAGCTAGCCGTGGCTTACTAGTAAAAGACCGCCAAGCCTTAGAAATAGCTCAAGATGCAGATGTGATGATTTTAGATAAAACGGGTACTTTAACAACTGGTGAGTTTAAAGTATTAGACGTTGAACTTTTTAATAACAAATATAAGAAAGAGGAAATCATTGCCTTACTGGCAGGTATTGAAGGAGGATCTAGCCACCCGATTGCTCAATCAATTATTAGTTTCGCTAAGCAGCAAGGTATAAGTCCAGTATCTTTTGATTCGATTGATGTGATTTCCGGTGCTGGCGTAGAAGGCAAAGCCAAGGGCCATAATTACCAATTAATCAGCCAAAAAGCATACGGACGTAATTTGGATATTGATATTCCAAAAGGAGCAACTCTTAGTGTCTTAGTAGAAAACGATGATGCTATTGGTGCTGTAGCTTTAGGGGATGAATTAAAACCAACGAGCAAAGAGTTAATTAATGTTCTTAAAAAGAACAATATAGAGCCAATTATGGCAACAGGTGATAATGAAAAAGCGGCTCAAGGCGCGGCAGAAGATTTAGGGATTGAATATAGATCAAATCAATCTCCACAAGACAAGTATGAATTGGTAAAAGCACTTAAAGAAGAAGGAAAAAAAGTTATCATGGTAGGTGACGGTGTCAATGATGCCCCTTCTCTTGCCTTGGCAGATGTTGGAATAGCGGTCGGTGCAGGAACTCAAGTGGCGTTGGATTCAGCTGATGTCATCTTGACTCAATCTGATCCAGGAGATATTGAATCATTCATTGAATTAGCACACAAAACAACTCGTAAAATGAAACAAAATCTCTTTTGGGGAGCCGGTTATAACTTTATAGCTATCCCTCTAGCTGCAGGAATTTTGGCTCCTATTGGTATCACATTAAGCCCAGCATTAGGAGCAATTCTAATGTCTGTATCAACAGTCATCGTCGCCATTAATGCTATTTTATTAAGTTTAGATCCAAAAAATAACGATTAACAGATTGAATGATTGAAACTCCTTAAAGTATCAAGATACAATAGTTTTACAGGAGAAAAAGAGATGTAAGTAAAAGCTCTTTGTAAAATCGTGTTGGTAGAAGTAGACGATTTTTCTACCAACACGATTTTTAATTTATTATAGAACTGATTTCTTTTAAAATCCTAAAAGCCACCTATTTCGACAGTTTTATAACTTGTTATTCTATTTTCTTGACAATAATACCACCGTCTCCACATGCGTTGTCTTTTGCTTGGGAACATAATTTTTTATCCTCGTCATTCTTGCAGGAGCACAATTTATCAATATCATTGTCTTTGGCATTTTTTCTTTTATCTTTAAAATTATTTGAATCTTGACTATCTTTAACCCCTGTTTTGAAATAGAATGTTAAGTCATATGGATGGACTGTTCCGTCTTTGTCAATTCTTCCAACCACGACTTTATCAACTATGCTTTCAAATACTGTTCTGTTAAATTCCTCTATAATTTCTTTATTTTCTAAGACCTTTTTAAATTGCTTTAATCTTTCTTTAATAGAGTCTTCATCTTTTATCGTTAGTTCCAATGTTTTCTTTTCATCAAGTAATTCTTCTTTTTGTTTTGTTAGTTTTTTATACTTTTTAGCATAAACTTCTTCGTCTATACTATCTTCCAAATGAAGATCAACTAACTTTCTTTCTTGACTAATGATTCTGTTTAATTGGTTTTCTAACTTTTTCAAATCTTTGACCAAAGTCTCATCATTTATTTCTTCTTCAACAATCTTTAAAAAGTCATCTATTATTGTTGAATCTGCATG